>CAZYDF010000078.1:0-19715 GCA_964645855.1 uncultured Occallatibacter sp. | reverse complement strand
GTTAGACGGGAAATACCTATAGATGTTGCATATATTACGGGCCGGATCAGTAAAATAATTGTAGAAGGATATGGCGTCGGTTAGATGAAGGCAAGGGGCCTTATGCCTCTTGAGCGTTTGCCGCCACTCCCTTTCAAATGGAGCCCAGTCGTATTTCGTTCCTGAAATAGAAGCTAGAGTCACTACTTTGTATTGCGTGCTGTCAGCCTTGTTGGCCCCATCGAAGTAACTCTTCAGCAACGTCGGAATTGAATCCTTTCGCTTGTTCAACCTGGCGTATTTCAAGTCTCCCCATTTCCGACGGGTTGCCCAAGTTTCAGCGACCCTTCCTGTACTACGATGAAATCCCAGGGCACGATTTTGAGACCTGGGAAAGCTCAAAAACTCAGCCAACACATGTTACTCCTGGAAAGTCGCCCTTGCGACTGTAATCCTAAATTTGTACGGTCCAGGGCGCAAGACCGCCCAACCCGTAAACTACCCATTCGCCCTACCGCCTGCGCAATCGACAGCGCACGGTGCATCTCCCCACGGATCGGATCAATCGGGGCAGGTTCTTTAGAATAGAGAGAGCGCAGCTCCCAAGCGCGACTCCAGACCCTAGGAATTCTTTTGACATCTTCCCCACCCAGCGTGGATGCGAAAGCAACCCAACCCGCAGGCCTGGCCGCGAGCGGTGGGATCTCCCATGCGTGGCGGGCGCTGCGGTCGCGCAACTTCAAGCTCTTCTTTGCCGGGCAGACCATCTCGCTGGTGGGCTCGTGGATGACGCGGGTGGCCACCTCGTGGCTGGTGTACCGGCTCACGGGGTCGGCGCTGTTGCTGGGCACGGTGAGCTTTTGTGGGCAGATTCCCACGTTTCTGATTGCGCCCTTTGCAGGGGTTCTGGTGGATCGGCTGGACCGGCGGCAGGTGCTGGTCTGGACGCAGGCCATCAGCATGGTGCAGTCGCTGCTGCTGGCCGCGCTCACCCTGAGCGGGCACATCACGATTCCCTGGATTCTGATTCTGAGCGTGGTGCAGGGCGTGGTGAACGCCTTTGATATGCCGGGCCGGCAGTCCTTCATGATCCAGATGGTGGAGGAGCGGGCGGACCTGTCGAATGCCATCGCTATCAACTCGTCGATGGTGAACATGGCGCGGCTGGTGGGACCGTCGCTGGCGGGGTTGGTGATTGCGGCTACCGGCGAGGGCTGGTGCTTTTTGATCGACGGCATCAGCTACGTGGCGGTGATTGCGTCGCTGGTGGCCATGCGGGTGAGGCCGCAGGCCGTCCGCAAGAGCGCGTCGGCCGTGGACGAGCTGCGCGCGGGCTGGAGCTATGTGACGGAGTTTCTGCCAGTCCGCACCATTCTGCTGCTGTTTGCGGTGGTCAGCCTGATGGGCATGCCGTTCGTGGTGCTGATGCCGATCTTCGCCGCGCAGGTGCTGCATGGCGGGCCGCACACGCTGGGCTTTTTGATGGGCGCCATGGGCGTGGGCGCGCTGGTCTCGGCCCTGTCGCTGGCGGCGCGCAAGTCGGTGCGGGGGCTGATCGGGATGATTCCGGTGGCGTCGCTGGTATTTGGGCTGGGGCTGATCGGCTTTGGGCTCTCGCACAACTTCTGGCTGTCGATGGCGATGGCGTTTGTTGCCGGCATGGGCATGATGCAGGGCATGGCGGCCAGCAACACGGTGATCCAGACGCTGGTGAGCGAGGAGATGCGGGGCCGGGTGATGAGCTACTACACGGTGGCGTTTGTGGGGATGGCGCCCTTTGGCAGCCTGCTGGCCGGAGCCATGGCGCACCGCCTGGGAGCACCGTTGACCGTGATGCTGAATGGAACCGTGGTGATGGTTGGGTCGTTATGGTTTTTCACACGCTTGGCAGCGGTACGGCGGGTGGTGAAGCCGATTTACCAGAAACAGGGAATCCTTCCCGACAAAGCGCGCATCTAGTTAAGTACGCGCTTCCCCGCAACTGCCGATTCCAGGGCGCGATCCTCTGAGGTGCAATTCCCTACTCTTCTCAGGATCGCTGCCGGAATCGTCTGGTCGAGCACTTGCGGGAGGTGCTAGTTGGACGGCCCTCCTGCGGGGCCTGCAAGAACTCGGCTTGAAGCAAGAAGCGCACACACCAACCCGTACAATACCCCTGGCAATACCCTCGTGATTGGCAAGTGGGCATCCTGAACATTCGCGCGCAAAGATAGCCAAAACGCATAACTAGTCAACACAAGTAGGAAATACTCAATACCAAATGACCCACACCTCTGGTGCATTTGCATTTTGATGTAGATCCATGCGCTGATGCCTGATTCGACAATTAGGAAGATTGCCACGAAAGTGCCCTTGCTGGACCAATCGTCAGGAGCGCCAGCCAAATTGAAATGACAGGCAACTCGATCGGGCAACCATTTCCAGATTTCAATGACATATCCAATCAATATGGCCAGCAAAAGGATAGGGAGCACCAGCATCATGCGACGTACCAACACCTGCAATCCAGGCATCATCTCCTCCTTACATAAACGATCCTGTACATGATACACACCACTAGAGAATGGCTGCGGAGATGGCTTCGAGCGGCAAGACGTGATCCACGCCGCCCATGCGGATGGCTTCCTTGGGCATACCGAAGACCACGCAGGTGGCCTCGTTTTGGGCGATGGTGCGGGCGCCGGCCTGCTTCATCTCCAACATGCCGCGAGCGCCGTCGTCGCCCATGCCAGTGAGGATGACGCCCAGCGCATTGCGGCCGGCATAGCGGGCGGCGGAGCGGAAGAGCACGTCCACCGAAGGGCGATGGCGGCAGACCAGCGGGCCTTCCTTGATCTCCACGTAGTAGCGCGCGCCGCTGCGCTTGAGCAGCAGGTGATGGTTGCCGGGAGCAATCAGGGCCTGGCCGCGCAGGATGGTGTCGTTCGTCTCCGCCTCTTTGACGGTGATGGCGCAGGCCTGGTTGAGCCGCTCCGCAAAGGCGCGGGTGAAGAGCTCCGGCATGTGCTGCACAATGACGATGCCCGGGGTATCGGCCGGGAGGGCTTCCAACAGGGTTTTGAGGGCCTCGGTTCCGCCCGTGGAGGCGCCGATGGCGATCACCTTCTCCGTGGTTTCAACCATGGCGTGGGTGGCGGGCGAGAGGATGGCGTCGGCGGTGAGCTTGGGCTCGGTGACAATGGCAGGCTTTGCGGTACGGGGCCGGACGTGCGCGGCGGCCTTGACCACATCGCAGATCTCAATGGCCGACTCCTCAAGGAACTGCTTGGTGCCCAGCCGGGGCTTGGTGACGATCTCCACCGCGCCGTATTCCAGGGCTTTGAAGGCGCTTTCCGTGCCTTCGCCCGCCAGACTGGAGCAGATGACCACCGGGATCGGGTGTTGAACCATGATCCGTTTGAGGAAGGTGAGGCCATCCATGCGCGGCATCTCGATGTCGAGGGTGATGACGTCGGGCACCTCTGCGGCAATGTGATCGGCGGCGGCAAAAGGGTCGGCGGCCACGGCCATCACTTCAATGGCCGGATCGGAGTTGAGAACCTCGCGGAGGGTTTGGCGCACCACCGCCGAGTCATCGACCACCAGCACGCGAATCTTGCCATTCTTCATTGCTCTCTCCCCTGCTCAGCTAAGGCGGCGCAGCAACACTTCGCCGGTTACGGTGTGGAAGGTGATGTGGATGCCGTGGTTGCCGCCCAGCCGGGAAGCCACCAGGCGAAAGCCTTCTTTGGCGATCGCTTGGTTGGCCACGTCCTGATTCATTTGGCCAACCGTGGGTCGGCTGCTTTGGGAGAGGACGTGAAGCACGTCCGCCCCGCCAAAGAGCTTGACCTGCACCTCGTCGCGGGGTACGCCGAGGGCATCCAGACGACGAGCCATGTCCTGGATGGCGAAGTCGACGTAGCGGCAGCTGGCGGGGCTGGTCAGGGCGGTGGCGCGCACTGGAATGCGGGGCAGCATGGGATGGCAGAGCGCGCCGATGTCCCAGCCCGGGACCCAGAAGGCAACTCCGACGCAAGAACCCAGCAGGGTGCGCAGCACAGAGGGCTCGGTAGCCAGATGGGAATCACCGGGCTGGAGATAGACCTCCGGCAGCTCCGAACCGTCATTGTCCTGCATTCGTCCTCCTGTAGAGGGCCGGGGCCACGGGGACCACGGGCAGAATCATGTCATGCAGGCTCTCCGAGTGACCAACGAAGAGATAGCCGCCAGGCAGCAAGTGACGGCAGAGTTTGGAGAGGATCTCCTGCTGGGTGGCGCGGTTGAAGTAGATGAGCACGTTACGGCAAAAGATGGCGTCGACGCGGTCGCAGACCGTGTAAATGGAGTCCATGAAGTTGAGCCGTTGAAACTCGACCGTCTGACGCAGTTCGGGGACGACTTTGACGCGGCCAGCGGAGCGATCGCGGCTGCGCAGAAAATATTTGCGGCGCAGTGGTGCGGGGACCGGCTCCACCACGTCGTCGGGATAGACGGCACGCTGGGCCTTGTCCAGCATCTGGGTAGAGATGTCGGTGGCAAGAATACGGAAACGGAAGCCGGAGCGCTGCGCGGCGTACTCACTCAGCACCATGGCCAGCGTGTAGGGCTCTTCGCCGGAGGAGCAGCCCGCGCTCCAGATGAGCGCCGTCCGGCCGCCGGCGCGCTCCTCCATCTCCGCCATGGCGCGCTCGCGCATGAAGTCAAAGTGGCGCGGCTCACGAAAGAAGTCGGTTTTGTTGGTGGTCACAACATCGATGAGCGGAACCATTTCCTTCAGTCCGCCCTCGCGGCTGAAGAGGTAGCGGCAGTAGTCCGCGTAGGATTCCATGCTCAGCGCGCGCAGCCTGCGCTTGACGCGCGCCTCCAGCATGGTGCGCTTGTCGTCGCTCAATTGGATGCCGGCCTCGGTAAGAATCAGCGCGCGCAAGCGCTGAAAGTCCTTGGTCGACAGGTTTTCTTCCACAACCGTGTGCATGGCCCTGATCCTGGCAGCTGGCCGCCGCCGACGACGATCTGGAGCGCAAGCCGTAAAGACAATCCGGCCCACCCCCGGACCCAGCTACGTACCTGTGGGGAGGGTGGGACTGCGGATCAAATTACGGGTGCGGGAGCCGGATCGCTCGTCTGTTGTTGGTTAGAGCATTTTGTGGAATGGTGTAGACCTGATTTTCTTCGGTATCCCACCCATTTCCACAAAGAACGCGGAAATGGATGGGGCACGGAAATCTATACCAAAAGAAAAAATGCTCTAGAGCAAAACCAGAGCAAACGTGCCCTTGGTGAGAGCCTTCAGGGTGGCTTTTTCTTTAGGAAAAAGCCCCTTGAAAGCATTGCCTCTGGGTACAGATCCTCTGGTTTTGCTTAAGCTGCTACTTCAACCAGCGTGCGGGACTGCTGTTCCACGCCGCGCGCTACCGAGAGCTCATCGACCGAAAAGACCCGGTCGATGTCCAGGATCATGACGAACTGGTTGTCGCGTTTGCCCATGCCCTTGATGAAGTCGGTCCGGATCTGGGTACCAATTCGTGGGGGCGGCTGGATCTGGTCGGGCTCCATGTCAATCACCTCTTCCACCGAATCGGCCAGTGCGCCGATGACTACCGGCTCACTCTCCAGCACCACCTCGACTACGACAATGCAGGTGTTGCGGGTGCTCTCCGTCCGGCTCATGCCGAAGCACAGGCGCAGGTCAACCACCGGCACCACGCTGCCGCGCAGGTTGATCACCCCGGCCATGAAATCCGGCGTACGGGGAATGGCGGTGATGGTGGTCAGGTCCAGCACCTCGCGGACCTTGGCCACATCGGTGGCAAAGATCTCATTGCCCAGCTTGAAGGTCAGGTACTGGCGCGTCTCTGTTATCTCGTTCACACTCATTGGATATCTCCTTTCCTTGTGGACGCGAGCCGGGGAGCAGCGGCCGGAGCTGCCGCTCCCCGTACGCTTCAGTACCGCTCGAACTCAGTGTCAGAGTCTTCGTGGCGTTCGTTCATGCGCAGGCGCACGCCGTTGGCCGACGATGGCCGGGCCGCGGCCTGGGCACGGGTGGAAGGTTGCGGACGCGCCGGTGCAGGCCGCTCCATCGTGCGTGCCGGAGCCGCTGAGCGCACGCCGTGCGCTTGCGGACGACGGCCGCGCCCCTGGTCCTCGTCGCCGGTGCGGAAGAAGCTGAGCGCGCTCACCAACTGCTCGCTTTGCCCGGTTAGCTCCTCGGTAGTGGAGGCCATCTCTTCGGCCGCGGAGGCGTTCTGCTGGATGACGGTTTCAAGCTGCTGCAGAGCCTTGTTGATCTGCTCGGCACCGGTATCCTGCTCCTTGCTGGCGGCAGAGATCTCCTGCACCAGCTCGGCGGTACGCTGAATGTCGGGCACCAGCTTATCCAGCATCTCGCCAGACTTTTCGCTCACGCGGAGGGTGTTGGCAGAGAGTTGATTGATCTCTCCGGCTGCCTTCTGGGAGCGCTCCGCGAGCTTGCGGACCTCAGCGGCAACCACGGCGAATCCCTTGCCGTGTTCGCCGGCGCGGGCCGCCTCAATGGCGGCGTTCAGAGCCAGCAGGTTGGTTTGCCGGGCAATCTCTTCAATGATGGAGATCTTGCTGGCAATCTCCTTCATCGCGGCCACGGCTTCCAGCACGCTCTTGCCACTTTCCTGCGCATCCTTGGCCGACTTGTTGGCAATCTTGTCGGTCTGCTGCGCGTTGTCGGCATTCTGCTTGATGTTGGAGACCATCTCCTCCATCGAAGAAGAAGCTTCCTCGGCCGCCGCGGCCTGGTTGCTGGCGCCCTTCGATACTTGAATCGAAGCCGTCGAGATGGACTGACTGGCAGACGCTACCTCGCCGGCAATCGAGCGGATATCGGAGACCGTCCGCGTCAGTCCACCGACCATTCCGGCCAGTGCCTGCATCAGCTTGTCCTGCGGAGAGCGCTCCCGGATCTCCATCGTCAGGTTGCCGTTGGCAATCTCCTCGGCCGCCGCGGTGATGTCGTTCATGGCCACAAACAGCGTGTTCAGGTTGTTCTTGAGGACGTTAAAATCGCCGTGGTAGGTGTCGGTGATCAAATCCGGGACATCGCCCTTGCTGATCCGCGCAATGTCCTGAGCTGCCGCGTTTAGCGGTCCAATCACCGCGTCCAGCGTTTCGTTCACGCCTAGCACAATCTTGCGGTATTCGCCCTGATGCTTGCTCGCGTCCGCGCGTACCGCCAGCTTGCCTTCCACCGCCGCCTTGGCCAGCCCATCGACCTCTCCGACCAAGCCATGGATGTTGCTTTTCATCAACACTAGCCATTCATGAATCTGGTCGGCATCGGAGGCCTTTGCCATGGCGGCGGACATATCGCCGTTCGCAATCTTGGTCACGAAGGCAATCAAATCGGTCAACCAGCCATGCACGCCGTTGATAGCATCCTTCATCTTGGCGTGATCGCCCTTGCAGGCGATTTCCACCTTCTCCCGCAGGTTCCCGCCCCGGATCAGGCCGAGAACGCGGTTTCCCTCGCCAATGGGCAGCAGGACGGCGTCCAGCATGGTATTCACGCCGCGCACAATCTCCGCGTAGGCGCCCTGGAACTGCTCCAGCTTGCCGCGTTCGGAGAGTTGGCCCTCCCTGGAAGCGTCGGTCAAACGTGCCAGTTCCTTTTCCAACTCCTGGAGAATCATTGCGACATTGTTGATTGCAATCTTCATCTTCTCGTGATCGCCCCGGTAAGTCTGGGTAATCAGTTCGTCGATCTTGCCGTTCGAAATCTGGGCAAGAACGCGGTTTCCCTCGCCAATGGGCAACAGAATGGCATCCAGCATGGTATTTACGCCGCCCACAATCTCGGCATAAGCACCCTGGAACTGCTCCGGCTTGCCGCGTTCGGAGAGTTGGCCCTCCCTGGAAGCGTCGGTCAAACGCGTCAGCTCCTTTTTCAGCCCTTGGAGGACCGTTGCGACATTGTTGACGGCGACCTTCATCTTTTCGTGATCGCCCTTATAGGTTTGGGTAATCAGCTCGTCGATTTTGCCGTCTGAAATCTGGGCAAGAACGCGATTCCCCTCGCCAATGGGCAGCAGTACGGCGTCCAGCATCTCGTTGACGCCCTCGATCATCTCCCGATAGGTGCCGTCGAACTCGGCTGCCCTGCCGCGCTCGGAGAGGCGGCCATCCTTGGACGCTTCCACCAGACGCATAATCTCCTGCAACACGGGCAATGCGTCGTTCCTTTCAATTGCCCCGGCATTGCTCAAATGGCTTTTGTCCCCCAGCCTGTTTGCATCGCGACCCTTGCCGGTGCCCTGCGACTTCCGGCCTTCACCTGTCAGCTTGATATTCGGCATCGAATCCGCCTTTACCTTTCTCTTGAAATCGTTCTCATCCCCCCGATCGCCCCAAGGTCCGGAACGCGAGATGTACGAGACGCAGCTGGATCAATCGTTGTTGACGGGCACTAGCGTTCTCGCCAGCACCGACGAAAAAACGGAAACTTGTTAGGATGAAGTGTCTTTCGGGCGTCTGCTCCCGGTGGTTGCCGTGGAGCTTCCGCGCACGCCTTTGAGCGCGTCCTGCACCATGCGCTGCGGGTCCAGAATCAGGGCGACGGTACCATCGCCGAGAATGGTTGCGCCCGAGACCATCTGCACATGGCGATAGAAGCGGCCCAGGCTCTTGATGACGGTCTGGCAGTCGCCCAGCACCTCATCGACGGCAAAGCCGTAGCGGCCATCCTCGGTTTCGACCACCATGATCTGCTCAATGGAGGGACGCGGGGACTGGATGTTGAAGTACTCGCGAAGGCGGATGTAGGGCACAATCTGCCCGCGCACGTTGACCATGCGGCGGCCATCATCCTCGTGGGCGTCGGCCGCGGAGAGCTCAATGCACTCCAGGGTGGAGGCCAGCGGAAGCACGAACATGCCGTCGGCGATGCGCACCAGGAGGCCATCGATAATGGCCAGGGTAAGAGGCAGGCGGAGCGTGACGGTGGTGCCTTCGCCGGGGTGGCTAACCACGTCAATGGTGCCGCGCAGGCTCTCAACCCGCTGACGGACCACGTCCATGCCCACACCGCGGCCGGAGACGTCGGTAACGGTTTTGGCGGTGGAGAAGCCGGGCTCGAAGAGCAGAGCAAAGGTCTCAGCCTCCGTAAGCTGGGCGTCGGCAGCGATGAGTCCGCGCTCAATGGCCTTGGCCTTGACGGCCGCCGCATCAATGCCCCGGCCATCGTCGGCAACCGAGACATGGACGCTGGCGCCGGAGTGGCGGGCGGCCAGATGGATGCGCGCCGTGGGCTGCTTGCCGCGCGCCACGCGATGCTCGGCCGACTCAATGCCGTGGTCCATGCTGTTGCGGATCAGGTGCATGAGCGGGTCGCCAAGCTGATCGATGACGGTCTTGTCCAGCTCCGTCTCCGCGCCTTCAATGGTGAGATCCACTTCCTTGCCCAGGCCGTGGGCCAGATCGTGGACCAGGCGGCGGAACTTTTCAAAGGTGCCGCGAATGGGCAACATGCGGATGGTCATGGAGGTCTCGCGCAGGGACGAGCTGAGCCGCTCAATCTCTTCCGAGACCGCACTGACCTCCGGATCGTCCAGTTGGGCGGCCACCTGGCTGAGCCGGGCCTGAACCGTAACCAGCTCGCCGATCAGGTCCATGAACTGATCCAGGCGGGCGGCGGGAACCCGCAGGCTGGTGACGTTGTCGGGCTTGTCGTAGGCGCGGCGTCCGCCAGAGGAGCCGCGCGGCTCTTCCAGGCCGCGCGCCGGGGCATCCGCCAGGCTAGCGGGCTTGGGGTGCAAGGGCTGCGCCACGGGACTGGCCGGAAGGGGGTCCAGCGCCTCAATCTCCAGCTCACAGAGGTCTTCCACAAAAATGAACACATCGCGGATGGCGTCCAGCGAGGCTGTGGTTTCCAGCGTCAATTCCCAGCCCACATAGCAGCGTTCCGCTTCGAGATCTTCGAGCGAGGCCACCTGGTCCATGATGGCCACGGCACGGAGCGTGCCCATCTCGGAGAGTTCGCGGATGAGCAAGAGCGGGTTAGCGCCGTTGTTCATGAACTCCGGGCCAGGCTGGAAGCGGATCTTGAAGGTGCTGGTGGGCAAGCCGTCGGCGGCCGGAGCGGGGGCCGGCGGGGCGCTGGCGGCGGGCCCAGGCTTGTTTGGCCCAGAGGGCTGGCCGGTCAGCTCCGCCAACTGCGCCAGAATCATGGTGCGGGCGCCGGAGTCAATGGCGGCCTCATCCTCATCCAGCAGGGCGCGCATCTGGTCCAGAGCGCCCAGGGTGATGTCGATCAGCGCGGAATCAATCGCCAGCCGCCCGTTGCGCACCGCGTCAAAGGCATTTTCCAGATTGTGGGTAAAGGAGGCCAGCTGCTCAAAACCGAACATGGAGCCGGAGCCCTTGATGGTGTGCAAGCCGCGGAAGACACGGCCCACTAGCTCCGTATCCGAGGGCGAATTGCCCAGCTCCAGCAGTGCGGCTTCAAGATCCACAAGAATCTCGCGCGCCTCCTCACGGAAGCTCTGCTTGAATTGCTCACTGTTGCTCAGATTGGTCTGCTGCATGGCCCGTAATCCTCTAACTGGTGGTTCAGGAAATGGGGAAACCGGAGAATCCGGCGGCGGTCAAACCAGCGGTCACTGGCTCCGCCAACTTGCCGTCCAACTGGACCTGGATTCCGGCAGCCCGAGCGGCACGCCCGGCAGCCCAGAGCAACTGCACGGCGGTCACATCGAGACAGGTTACGTTTTCCAGCGAGAGATGGAGCGTACCCCCACGGCGGATGGCCTCCAGCAGAGTGGTCTTCAACTCCGCGGCTGCGGCAATCTCGATGGGGCCTTCCAGACGTAGGGTGTTCAACTGCGCGTTCTGCTCAACATCGATGGGCACAAATGCCTCCTTGTGCTTCTCTTGTAGGGTGAGAAAAACCTCTAGCTCTCTCCTCCGGCCCCAAGTACCGGACGAGTACACTTTGGTTATCGGCAGAGGATCAGGCATTTGGAAAGTTTTTCTGGGGTGGAAAATTAGAGGCATCTGAAGAAACGAAACCAACTTCACTTCTTTAGGCGTGATTGAATCTAAATTAGTTAGTATTTCAGCGATGCCATGACATCATTCTGAAAAATGGGAGGAGCGGAGCAGCAAAGCGCGAGTTAACGAACCTTTTCCGGCTCTGCTACCCACCCTGTTGAAAGCGCTCCACTCGATTAGAACATTTCCTCTTTTGACCTAGACTTCCGTGCCCCATCCATTTCCGCGTTCTTTGCGGAAATGGATGGGATACCTATGAACTTCCGGTCTGCACGCTTTCGGAAAATGCTCAAGATCCGCGCGGTTAGCTTGGGCGGGGAATGTCGCGGTGGATGGCCTTGACGGTGTAGCCGGACTTCTTCAGCCGTTTGGCCATGTCTTCCGCCATCATGACGCTGCGATGCTGGCCGCCGGTGCACCCAAAGGCGACCGTGAGGTAGCTTTTGCCTTCGCTGACGTAGTGGGGCAAAAGGTAGAGCATCAGCTCGCTCACCCGGGTCAGGAACTCGCGGGTTTGGGCAAACTTGCGCACGTAGCCGGCCACGCCCGGATCCAGGCCGGTCTTCTTGCGGAACTCCGGAACAAAGTGGGGATTGGGCAAAAAACGCACGTCGAAGACGATGTCGGCATCCAGCGGCACGCCGTTCTTGAAGCCGAAGCTGAGGCAACTGACCAGCAGGTGCTGGGACTGGTCTTTCTGGTCTTCCTGATTGAAGCGGCTCTGAATGTGGCGGCGTAGCTCGTGGACGTTGAAGTTGGAGGTGTCAACCAGGGTATCGGCGACGTTGCGGATGGGGTCCAGGAGCTGGCGCTCCTCCACAATGGAGCGGGAGATGGTCTCCCGGCGGCCAAGGGGATGGGGGCGGCGGGTCTCCGAGAAGCGGCGGAGCAGCACCGCATCCTGGGCGTCGAGAAAGACCACCCGGGTGGCCAGCATCTGGCGGACTTTCTTGAGGATCTGCGGCAACTGGTCGAGGGTGGTTCCTTCGCGGACGTCCACCACGATCGCCGCGCTTTCCACCTCCGGCGATTTCACCACCAGGGCGGCGAAGTCCGGCAGCAGTTCCAGCGGCAGATTATCGACACAGTGATAGCCAAGGTCTTCAAACGCCTTGAGCGCGGAGGCCTTGCCGGCGCCGGAGATTCCGGTGACGATGACCAGCTCTTTGCTCTTGGGCGGAACAGTCTTCTTCTTGGGGGCGCTTGGGCGCGGTGTTTTGGCGCGCGGTGCCTTCTTGGTGGGCGTCATGGGCTCATCCTACAACGGATGGGCGGAAAAATCTCGGCGATAAGGGCAATTCCTGCCCAATTCGACCATCAATCGCCGTGGTTTTGCGCCACCAGGCCGAGGGAGAGAGCGGCGGTCAGGGGCTGACCGAGCAGTGGTCCCTGGCCCAGGTCGCACCCTAGGCGGATGAGGGTTTGCAACTGCTCGGGGGTGGAGATGCCGTTGGCGCCAACGCGGATACCCAGCGAGTGGGCCAGGTGGATGAGAGCTTCCATCATGGCCTGCCGGCGGTTGCAGGTGGGCGCGGACTCCACCAGGCGCGCATCGAACTTGACCATGTCAACCGGCAGGCGGACCAGGTGGTTGAGCGGAGCCAGCGAGGAACCGAAGCTGTCCATGACAATGCGGACCCGGGAGTCAGCCAGCCGCTGCAGGACGGCCACAGAGGCATCGGCGCGGTCGTTGAGTGCCGTCTCCGGCACCTCCACCAACAACCGGGTGGGATCAATGCCGAAGGCGGCAATGGCTTCCATCAGATGCGCGGCCAAATCGGGATGAAAGAACTGGCGGGCGGTAAGGTTGACGCTGACCGAGCAGCCAGCAGCGCCGTTGCGCGGACCGCTGCCGGCGTGGAGCTGTTGGCAGGCCGCGGCCAGGCCCTCCTGACCAAGAGCGATGGACAGGCCCGTGACCTCGGCCACTTCCATCAGGTCGGCGGCGTACTCGAATTCTCCGCCGGATCGCTGCCAGCAAAGGGTAGACTCCAGACACTCCACACGGCCGGATTGCAGGCTGTACACGGGCTGATAACGGAACTCGAACTCCCGCCGTTCCAAAGCGCCGCGCAGTTCCCGTTCGCGCTCCTGCTGGCGGGTGACGCAGAACTCCAGCTGTTTGTCGAAGATCTCATACTGGCCGGGGCCGGCCTGTTTGGCGCGATACAGGGCGTGGTCCGCGTCGCGCAAAAGCAGGTCAGGGGCGGTGTGGGAGGGACCGGCCATGGCAGCACCCACGCTGGCCGTGGCTCCCACCGCGTGGCCAAAGATGTCAAAAGGCTTTTCCATGGCCGCCACAATGCGATGGGCCACGATCTCAAGGTCAGCGGCGGAAAGAATGTTTTCCACCAGCACGGCAAACTCGTCGCCACTAAGCCGCGCGGCGGAGTCCTGGGCGCGGAGCACGCCCACCAGACGTTCCGCCAAGCCCACCAGCAGCGCGTCGCCGGCCGCATGGCCCAGCGCTTCGTTGATCTGCTTGAAGCGATCCAGATCCAGAAAGAGCACACCGCAGCTGAACTCGGGGTGGCGCAGGCGGCGGCTGAGGGCTTGGCCCAGGCGATCGATGAACAACGCGCGGTTGGGCAGGCCGGTCAGGGAGTCGTGCATGGCGTCGTGCTGCAGGCGATCTTCGGCCAGCTTGCGCTCGGCAATGTCGCGGAAGGTGTAAACGTAGCCCACGCGCTCCCCATCCACGCGCAGCGGAGCGCACTGCAGGCTGACGTCGATCAGCTCCCCGGACTGGGTGGCGCGCACGGTTTCCACAATGGCGCGGCCCTGCAGATCCACGGCCTTTTCCAGGCTGGCAAGCTCGTTCCAGCGCGTCTCCGGCACAATCAGCTGGCGCAGGCTCAGGCCGCTCACCTCCTCCGCGGTAAAGCCGAACATGCGGGTAAAGGCGGGATTGGTGTAGAGAACATGGTTGTCGTGCTCAATGGCCACGGCCTCCGGCAGGCTAGCCAGCACGTCTTCCATCATGCGCGATTTGGGGGCCCGCTCGCGGCCGCCAGGATGGGCAACCACGATCGCCTCCAGCCCTTCCGCACCCAGAATGCTGTAGGTGCCTTCCACCGGAACAAGCTGCCCATCGACGGTGGGCATGGTGGCATGAAAAGGACTTCCCTTCCCGGTTCCAGCCAAGCTGGTCTGGGGTTCGGCGGTGCCGGGATAAAGCCCCCAGAGCACGTCTTCAACGGGACGCTCAACCCAGGGCGCGTCGCCCAGGCCGATCAGGCGGCGGGCCTCCGCGTTGGCGTGAACAATGCGGCCGGAGCGCTCCAGGAAAACCAGAACGGGCAGGGCATCCAGAATCTCGCGCTGCTGGCTGCACTCGGCATTGACCGGAAGGTTCAAGCCTGGAAACTCCTTCTGCGATGCAGTTTGGGCTCTTCGCGGGTAGTGGGAATCAGGCTCGAAGGAGACCTGCAGAGTCGGCGCTGCCATAGCCAGAATCGTAAGCGGAGAGGGGTGCTGCAGCTATCCCCTAAAACGGTTACCTTTCAACACCAAAGTCGCCTCAAGTCCATTTCAGGACAAGGTGATAGCGAATGGGACAGTGGTTGGCTCAAAGGCGGACAGTCGACTCCGGATGCGGGAGAAATGAGCGAGGGGACGGATCTGAAATCCGTCCCCTCGGGGTTGCAGCGGTTGGGTGATCAGGGACTCAGGGCATTTCAACCAGTTCCACCTGGCCATCGCGACGGCGATGCAGCACGATGGTGGCTCCGGCTGAGGTGCGGAAGATGAGCAGATCACGATCGCGGAATTCCAGTTCCTTGACCGCCTCCTCGACGGTCATGGGTTTGATGGCAATAGCTTGAGAGGATTTAAGAATGTGCGGCTCAACCACATTGGGCGCGGCGGGAAAGGTGTGCACCGGAATGACGGTGCGGGCGCGGGCCTTGGTGACCTTGACCGGAGGCTCTTCCCGGGGTTGGGTAGCGCGGGTTTTGGTGCGCGAGACAGGAGGGGCAGCCGCCACCTTGTCTTCCGTGGGCAACCGCTTGCTGCTCAAACGGCGGTCGCGAGCGCGCAACACCTGATTTTCAGCATGTTCCAGGGCCTGCTTGAGAGCCGCGTCCTGTTTCGGTCCCTTGCCACTGGCCGCAATCTTTTGGGAACGGGCCTTGAGGTTGAGCTCCACCACCTGCAGGTGGCGTTCAACGCTGAAAACTACGCTGGCGGTTGCGGTTTTGCCCAGCAGTTTGCCGATCCGCTCCAATCCCTCTTCAGCCTGTGTGCGTAGTGCCTTGGTGATCTTTCCTTGCCTGGCGGTGAACTCCACTTCCATGGTCAGCCTCCGCTCTCCGTCTCCCCGCGCTGGCAGCTCACAAGGATCCGGACTTTTACCCTGCACTCTGGTATGCGGGACGCGCAGCTTGCGAGCGCTCCGCCCTCTTGCCCTCCCGAAGCCCGGATGAACCAAACAGCCGAAACTTCGGGTTGGTGGTGGTCAGTATATGCCACTGGGGAGAGGTTGGGAAAAGGCCGAAAGTGTTTTTTGCGGTGCAAGGCACCTGCGGTGCGGCAGACCACTTCGCATCCTTTGCGCTGAGAGCGTGGAAGAACGCGCGTCCGCCCCGCTGGGACTGCGGGAATCCTGGCTTGGCGATGGACTTCCGTGCCCCATCCATTTCCGCGTCTTTTGCGGAAAGGTGTGGGAGACCCATGAACTTAAGGTCTGCTCCATTCCGGAAAACTCTCTAGTCAGCGGCTTCGCAGGCGGCCAGGGCGGGGATGCGGCGCAGCACCAGGGTCAGCGTCAGGGTCATAAGGGCAACAACGGGAATGGCCACCAGAATCCAGGCTGCCAAAGCTTCAGCCGCCATCACGCCCAGTCCGCCCGCCAGGTGCGTGGGCGCGGTGTGCAGAAGCTGGGTGGCAGAGATCTGCGGACGGGCCGGGGAGCTGAACAACCATCCGCCCAGCCGGACAAAGGGCAAAATAAGACCAATCTGCGCCGGCATCACCGCGTAGTTGGCGGCCTGAATGGCGGGCTGATTCAGCCGCAGCGCCAGCGCCAGCCCACCGCAAAGCAGGGTGGGGATGCCCACCACCGGAATGCAGCCAATGGCGCATCCCAGAGCCAGGGTCAGGGCAAGGCGACGGGGCGTAACGCCCTGCCGGAGCCATTCCACGAGTTGTTGGCGAACCGATTCCCGAGTCATCACAGTTGTTCCTATTATCTCCGGAATGGACCTGGAGTGCTTTACAGGCAGGTCAATTAGCTAGGTGGCTAAGGGCTAGGGTGGGCCGGCGGGGGCGTGCTGGCTGCTGATGAACTTATCGGTACAAGGGCAGTGCCGAACAACAGAGGAGCTGGAATCGGGAAGCCGAGTCCGGGAAAATCGTATGCCCCGCCCGCTTACGGTAAACTTGGTGGCTATGCGGGTCTTTGGTGTGGATTGCGGGACAGAAATTACCGGCTTCGGAGTGGTGGACAGCGATGAGGAAAGCCTCAACCCACGGCTGATCTGCCGCGCCATGGGCGCCATCCTGCTCTCCAAAAAGAAGACCCTGCCAGCCCGGCTGGAACAAGTGTTCAACGAACTGACCGAGGCCATGGCCCAATGGCAACCGGATGCGGTGGCCATTGAAGAGGTCTTCTACTCGGTCAACGCCAAGTCGGCCCTGAAGCTGGGGCAGGTGCGCGGCGTGGCGCTGCTGGCCGCGGCCTGCCTGAAGCTGCCCGTGGTGGAGTATGCGCCGCTGCGCATCAAGCAGAGCGTGGTGGGCTACGGGCTGGCCAAAAAGGAGCAAGTGCAATTCATGGTGGCGCGGCTGCTGAACCTGCCCGAGCCGCCCCAACCGGCCGATACCGCCGATGCCTTGGCCATTGCCATCTGCCACATCCACACCGCGCAAACCGAGCTGGGCCAGGGAGGGAGCCAGCCATGAGAGTTATTCCTGCTTTCTCTTGATCCGGCCCTCCAACAGAGGCACCGAGTCGAGAGTTACTGGCCCAGACGCGAAAAAACCCGCGGCAAGACAGGAAGTGAAAACCTGTTCTGCCGCGGGCTGTTGAAGAATAAAGCTAGAAATGATTACTCGGCGGTTGCGGAGGTAGCGCCAGAATTCTTGTTCCAATGGATGGTAATTTTGGAAATCTCGCAAAGGTTGACGTTGTGCCAGATGGCGACTTCCTTATCGGTGTAGATGACCTTGAGATCCCAGTGGCAGGCATCCTCGCTGCGCGCGAAGGAGATATCCACACTCTCGTCATTCTCGAGAGTATCCGTGCCCATCACGTCATCACCCCAATTGTTATCGTTGATCGTGGAAAGATAGACTTCCGAGATGTCATAGCCGGTTTTGTTGACGAGTTTAAAGTCCTGATCTCCGGCATAAGCGGGAGCTGCACAGGTTATGGCCGCCAAAAGGCCAACAGCGAAAAGAACAAACTTCATGGTTCCTCCGGTATTTGGTCGTGGTGCTAACTTAATTTTGGAATTCCTGACATCTTTACATGATTTCTTGGCGCTGGCAAGGAGAGGAATCACAAGGCCACTTGGCGACTTGGGACGCTCGGCGCGGCATTGCCTGCGGGCTTCCGCAGTGCGTTAGACGCGCCTTCGGCGCAAGGCAGGCAGCGGGATCGCGCATTCGCTCCCGGCCCCTCAAATGCGACGACCCCGCCGGCACCCGGCATAGGGTTTGCCGGGTGGCATTATTTCTCCCCTATTCCCTGTTCCCTGTCCCCTGTGACTTAAGTCGCTTCCCTGCTTTCCGGACCGATCTAATCTTCTTTCAGTTCGAAATTCCGGAGGAAGTAACCGCCATGTTTTGCTTTCAATGTGAACAGACTTCACAAGGCCAGGGCTGCCAGACCATCGGCGTCTGCGGCAAGGATGAGAACACCGCAGCTCTTCAGGATCTGCTGATCCATGCCCTGAAGGGCGTGAGCCAGTATGCCCACCGCGCCCGCCTGCTGGGCTCGGCCGATGCGGAGATCGACGCCTTCACCATCGAGGCCGTCTTTGCCACCCTGACCAACGTCAACTTCGACTCCGACAGCGTGGCCGGGCTGGTGTACAAGGCTGCCGCCCTGCGCAACCAGGCGCGCGCGCTCTACGAGGCTGCCGCTGAGAAGGCTGGCACCGCCGTGGAGACGCTGGCCGGACCGGCTCTGTTTGAGCCTGCCGCGGATCGTCTGGCCCTGCTGCAACAAGCTCGTGAGCTGCTGATTCCGCTGGTGTATTTGAACGGCAACGGGGTCCAAGCCGACGCCAAGGAACTGAAGAATCTGGAAGAGCTGGTGGTCTACGGCCTGAAGGGTGTGGCGGCCTACGCGTACCACGCCATGATGCTGGGCTCGGCTGCTCCCGCGGCCTACGCCAAGGTGCATGAGATTCTGGCCGCCCTGACCGAGAAGCACACCATGGAAGAGCTGTTGGGATTGGCTCTGGCGGTAGGCGAGCTGAACTACTCAGTCCTCGAACAGCTGGACACGGCCCACACCGAGACCTTTGGCGCGCCCACGCCCGCCCAGGTGCGCGTGCATCCAGTCAAAGGCAAGGCCATTCTGGTCAGCGGCCACGACCTACACGATCTGTATCAGCTTCTGCTCCAGACCCAGGGACTGGGCATCAACATCTATACCCACGGCGAGATGCTGCCCGCGCATGGCTATCCCAAGCTCAAGGCCTTTTCGCACCTGGTGGGCAACTACGGCGGCGCATGGCAGGACCAGTGGACCGAGTTTGCCGAGTTCCCGGGCGCCATCCTGATGACCTCGAACTGCATTCAGGAGCCGAAGAAGGGCTACCTGGACCGCATCTTCACCATCAACGCCGTGGAGTGGCCGGGCGTGCACCACATAACCGGGAACGACTTCTCTGCGGTGATTGCCACGGCGCTGGAGGCTCCGGGCTTTGAAGAGGACGGCCCCGACAACACCATCACCGTGGGCTTTGGCCACGCGGCCGTGCTGAGCCATGCCGGAACGGTGATTGACGCGGTGAAGAGTGGCGCGCTCCGCCGCTTCTTCCTGATTGGCGGCTGCGACGGCGCGCGCTCCGGCCGCAACTACTACACCGAGCTGGCCCACAAGGTTCCGCAGGATTGCATCATTCTGACCCTGGCCTGCGGCAAGTATCGCTTCAACAAGGACGAGTTTGGCACCCTGGGCGGGCTGCCGCGTTTGCTCGACCTGGGCCAGTGCAACGACGCCTACTCGGCCTTGAAGATTGCGCAGGCGCTGGCGGCGGCCTTTGAGTGCGGGGTGAACGATCTGCCCCTCTCGCTGGTGCTGAGCTGGTATGAGCAGAAGGCGGTATCGATTCTGCTGACGCTGCTCTGGCTGGGGGTGAAGAACGTCCGCATTGGACCGACGCTGCCAGCGTTCCTGTCGCCTACCGTGCTCAAGCTGCTCGCCGACAACTACAACCTGATGCCGATTACCACGGTGGAGGCCGACCTGGCCGCGATCCTCGGCTAAATTGTTTTTCTCTATTTCGACCGCTCTCCCGGGGATCTCTTGCCTGGGGGGCGGTCGTTTCGTTCTTCAGCGGAGTTAGCGGAGTGGGCGGCCCCTGCGGCGCGGCATCTCGGGAGGGCCGCACAGCGCCCCTTCAGGGCGCTTGTGTTTTGAGGTGCGCGGTTCCCAGCACGTCGCTGCGCTCCGTACTTGGGCTATTCGCACGTTGCCCCCGTGGGGCAACCCGAGCGATGGGCGGAGGGGTAGGCGGATTCAAGCTCCAAGTGCAACATTTCCGAAACCGGAGATAGTTGCA
>CAZYDF010000077.1:0-19892 GCA_964645855.1 uncultured Occallatibacter sp. | reverse complement strand
TACTTGCCTGTCAGTGCTACAAAACCCACGGTCACCGTCAGCGGCACGGTGGTTAGTGTACTTCCAGGAGCTACTACCGGGAACAGCTCGGCAGTTACTGTAACTCCAGCCAACGGGTTTACCGGCA
The DNA here is from genome assembly GCA_964645855.1 of uncultured Occallatibacter sp. Taxonomy (GTDB): domain Bacteria; phylum Acidobacteriota; class Terriglobia; order Terriglobales; family Acidobacteriaceae; genus Telmatobacter. Next base: position 19,765 of record CAZYDF010000077.1, on the reverse strand, counting down.
ACGTGACCCTGACGGCGGCCATCACCTCCAGCCCCGCCGGAGCGCAGTACCTGCCCACCTTGAGCTTTGGTTCCGCTGCTACGGTGAGCATTACCGGCGCCAGCGCGGCCACGGCCACTCTTTACGTCACCACGACGCAGGCCACTGTCGGCACCGCGCTCGTGAACCCCGTGCACCACGGGCCGTTCTGGCAAAGAACAGGCGCGGTTCTGGCTTGTCTGTTGCTCTTCGGCATTCCTGCGCGCCGCCGCGCCAGGTGGTCAATCTTCGCAATGCTGGGATTTTTCTTGATCCTCACGGGCGGGATCGTTGCCTGTGGCGGCGGAGGCGGAGGTGGAGGCAGCACCGGGACTCCCAGCACTCCGGGAACCACGACGGGAACCTATACCGTGACCGTAACCTGCACTTCAGGCACGACGGCCCTGTCCACCGGCACGCTCACCGTAATTGTGCAGTAGGTGCAATCCAAGCGCCGCGGCGACGGGCGGGCAGACGCAGGGGAGTGCAAGACGCCCTTGCTTCCGCCCACCCATCCAAAAGGCAGGGGATTCGAGCCGTTCTTCCATGCGGATGGGAGAACGGTTCGAATCCCCGCTTGCACACAGGAGCCTGCCGAAGCCGGAAGGCCTCAGTTGCTCCCGCCAGAAGACGGCAGGAAGGCCCTTTTGGCTACGGCTCGATGGTGTAGGTGTAGTCTTCGATGATCAGGTTGGTCAGAACCCCGGCGGCAATCTTCTCCACCTCGGCGCGCGCCTGGTCGGCGGTAAGGCCGTCAGCAAGCGTGAGAGAGAAGTACTTGCCCTGCCGAACCGACGTGACCGAGGTGTAGCCGATCTTGCGCAGGGCGTTCTGGATGGTCTGGCCCTGGGGGTCCAGCACCGACGTCTTCAGAGTGACATAAACGTGTGCCTTCATTACGCTGATTATAGTAGTCTGGGCCTGTAGCCCGGCAATGGTCTCCGTTTTTGCCAGTTGGCCGACGCATTTCCCTCGGCCGGACGCCCTTCCCCAAACCCAAGGAGATGACCCGCACTATGATCAACTATCTTGAACTCCCCATCGGTGAACGCGCTCCGGAGGTCTTCCGAGCGGTCATCGAAATCCCCAAGGACAACACCAACAAGTTCGAGTACGACAAGCAGTTGCACGTCTTCAAGCTGGACCGGAACCTGCATTCCCCGGTGCACTATCCCGGCGACTACGGGTTCATCCCTTCCACCCTTTCCGACGACGGCGATCCCCTCGACGTGCTGGTCCTGGTGCCCAGCCCCAGCTTTGTGGGCTGCGTGCAGGAGGTCCGCCCCATCGGCCTGCTGGAGATGCTCGACCAGGGCGTGCTCGACGAAAAGGTCCTCGCCGTGGGCAAAAACAACCCCCGCTTCTCCAACGTCTGGAACTACACCGACATCTACCCCCACATGCTCAAGGAGATCACCCACTTCTTCGCCATCTACAAGGATCTGGAAGGCAAGCGGGTTGAGGTGAAGGGCTGGCACGACGCCAGCTACGCCCGCGATCGCGTCAACATCGCCGTCAAGCAGTTTGAGGAATACAAGCTGGCGGAAGCCGCAGCCGCAAAGTAGTTCCACTCCGCCGCGCCCACAAAAGACGCCGCGCTCCCTGGGGTACGCGGCGTCTTTTGTGGGTGCGCTCAGCATGGGCGCACGCTTGCCGGTGCAAGTTCTTCCAAACGGTAGCGGGCGTTCTCAAGGGCGCGCGGGCAAAAGCCTTCTGATCGTGAGTGAGGTCAACCTGCCGGGCCTCAGAAGGCAGAATGCCGGGTCTGCAGGCAAGGAAGGCAACCCGGAACCAAGCAAGAGTTGGCCCTACTCCTTGCGGTGGGCTTTGCCGCTGATCTGGTCCATGCGGATGCGAATCACCGCCGTCTTGGGCAGCATGCGGGCCACAAAGGCCTCGTTCTCTGCGCTCACCGTGCCGCAGTAGCGCTTGACCAGCAGTTGCAGTGCCTTGAACTTTTCGCCATCGTCGGCCACCAGGTCGGCAGGGCCAAAGACAATGACGCTCTGGTAGTAGGTGGAGAGCATGGAGGGATCCACGGTGGCGCCCTCGACGGCGCAGAAGCTGACCCGCGGTTCATGGGCGATGTTGTCCAGCTTGTGACCCTGGAGGGCGCTGTGGGCGTAGAGCACGCCATCGGACAACACGTGGTTCAGGGGCACGGCGTAGGGCTGACCGTCCGGGCCTATGCTGGCCAGAACGCCATGGTCCGCCAGCTCCAGAACCCGCAGCGCCTCTTCCTTATCGAGCGTCCGATCCTTCCTTTGGGCCACACGTAACGTTGTCATACACACCTCGCAATTGAGCTTCATTTTGCCAAAACATCGTCCCTGTGACCACAGTACCGCAGGCATCTATTGGTCGGAGCGTCCCGATCCGAAATACTCTGTTGGACCAAGTGATTTTGGAGTATTTTGCACCGCCACGTGGGGATTGCATCTGCGGCAGATGGCATTTCGGGCCGACGCTTACACCAGCGCAAAAGCACCTGCGGTGCGGCAGACACGCTTTGCGGCATTGCGTACAGCCACCTGCGGTGGGGCCAGCCAGCAGATGGGGTCGGAAGCCGCCTGAAGAACAAAAGCAAATCCTTCGACTCCCCCCCAGGCTCTGCCCCAAAGAGCCATAATCGCTCTTTGGGGACCCCAGAGAACGCCTGGGGCCCCGTTCGCAAGGATGACTGCGTGTGCTGATGCATGCTTCTGACTCAAGGCACGAGTCCCTAGTCCCTATTCCCTGCCTTACTTCGTCTTCAAATCCGCACCCACCAGCTTCACGATGCCTTCGCCTTCCGGCACCTTGACGGTCAGGTTGGTGGCCGTCACCTGGGCATAGCCGATCTTGAGCGGGGTTTTGGCCTGGATGTTCACGTTCTTGAGCACCACGTTCTTCACCACGGACTCCGGCAGGCCATAGATGGCTCCCGCGTTGGTGTCTCCTGTAGCAGTCACGTTCTCCAGGACAATGTCGTGGAAGACGGGCGTCAGCCGACCCACGGGGGCGGTCTCCACCGGGCCTTCAGGCGCAATCTTCGGATAGTACTCGCTGATGATGATGTCGTTCTTGACATCCTTCATGGTGATATCGCGGAAGACAAAGTTGCCAATGTCGGCGTTGCCGCGGTCGCGGTTGGCCTTGACGCGGATGCCGTTGTCGGTGCCCTCAAAGCTGATGCGCTCGGCAACCACGTTCTGCACCCCGCCGGAGATCTCCGAGCCGATGGACAGGCCGTGGCCGTGCTTGAAGACGCAGTCGCGGATAACGATGTTCTTGCTCGGGTCATCGGGGCCGGGCGAATTGATGGGGCCGCTCTTGATGGCAATGTCGTCGTCGCCTACGTCGGCAACGACATGCTCGATGACGATGTTGGAGCTGGAGAAGGGATCGATGGCATCGGTGTTGGGCGAGTGTTGCGGGGCCAGCACCCGAATGTTGCGGATCACAATGTCGGAAGAATAGAAGGGCACCAGCTGCCACATGGGCGAGTTCTGAATGGTGATGCCCTCAATGCGGATCTTCTTGCAATGGTCGAGGATGATCAGCTTGGGGCGGGGATGGTTGCCGAGGATGCCGGCGCCATGCACCTTGCGCGCTTCGTCCCACCAGCTCTGGCCATTGCCATCGATGGTGCCCTCGCCCTCCAGGGCGATGTTGGTGGCGTTCTCAGCGCCCACCAGCGGCTGCAAGTCCGGCGTGTGGAACTCCACCTTCTCGGGATAGTCGGCATGGTCGGGCGAGCCCAGCAGGGTGGCGTCCTTGTCCAGATGGAGCGTCACGTTGGACTTGATCATGATGGGAGCGCTGACATAGGTTCCGGCGGTAAACAGCACCGTGCCGCCGCCCTTGGCCGCGCATTCGTCGATGGCCTTCTGGATGGATGCGGTGTCCTTGGTTTTGCCATCGCCGGTGGCGCCATAGGTGCGCACATTGCAGGTGGTGGTTGCGTGAGCCAAGGCCGCCAAAGCGCATACCGCCACGCCAACACTAAGTCGTTTGATGAAGAATTCGATTCGGTTCATGGTTCTGCCTCTCAGATGGGCTGATGATCTTGCCCCATCATCATACGCTGCTGGAGGCCAGTGGTCCTACCACTGGCGCGTGCACTTTACGGGCTCCGGTAGCTACGAATTCCACACTTTGGTTCCGCGGGCCAAAGCGCGCGCAGATTAACTTTGGTAAGCAGAATGTCCTTTGCCGGGCAGGGGGCGGGGAGCCGCGAAATGGTGAAGATGAAGGTTTCACTTTGGGTGAGTTCATGTCAAACTGAATATAATCACCAACTCAGGGAAAGTTGGCGTTGGCGGTTGATCCCTGGCTTGGGGAGGTTGATCTACGGGGCTCAGGCAGCAAATATTGTCGCGGATCAGGACAGTTCCAGATTTTCGCCATTTTGCCGATATTGGGCAAGAGCAGTCTTTCCGTCCGCCCGCCCCGCGACACCGGTTCAAAACCGGCAAATTGGGTGTGCAGGCTGAGGGGACACAAGCCCGGATTTGAGCGGACGAGGCGAACGTCATGAATAAGATCATCTTGGCAGATTCACAGGCAATCTTCAGAGCTGGCACCGCAAAGGTGCTGGCCATGGACGAGGACCTGCGCATTATTGCCCAGTGTACTGACCTGGACCGTCTGTATCACGCGGTCTCCACCTTCCCTGGGTCGATTGTCCTGTTTGCCGCATCGCTCCGGCCAGATTTCCCACGTCTCCGCATGCTGATTGATACAGTGGGCAGCCGCGGAATCGTGATTGCCGAAAACAACGAGAACACCGGCGCCTATTTGCAACAAGGGTATCGTGGCGTCGTCTACCGCAGCGTAACTAGCCCGTCCCTGGTTGAATGTATACGCCGCGTGGCTGCTGGAGATATCTGGCAGCCAGCCCTGATTGCCCAGCCTGAGGCCCACGACGAGGACCAGGTCGGAACGCGCGTGCGCGACCGGCTGACCCCCAAAGAGATGCGCATTGTCGCGCTCATCGTCCAGGGCTGCAAGAACCGCGAAATCGCCACCCGTCTGAAGACGACCGAGCAGGTGATCAAGAATTACCTGCGCTCGATCTACGACAAGACGGGCGTTGGCGACCGGCTGGAACTAGCCTTGTTCACCATCCACCACCGCGTTCTGGCACAGGCCGCGGCTGAAGTGGGCAGCAAACTGGAAGCCGAAGAGCTAGCCGCTCAAAGCGCCAGTGCTGTGGCTTGAAGCCTGGGAACAGGGTTTAGACGAATCGGGGTGTAGAAACCTGAGCGGGTCCGGCGCAAGCTGGGCCCGTTCCGCGCTTTGTTCGACTTCTTCTTCCTTGAGGCTATTCCAATCAAACCGCGTACTAGTTTGGCCGCTGAAGTGCCCTGTATTGGGCGGGCCAATCTCAGGAAAGTGAGGGAACGCCATGCAGCTCAGCGCAATTCCGGCTGCTTCGTCCACAATGACCGTGCTCACGTTGCCCGGCAGCACTTCCACCACCAAAAAGTCCACCCCATCAACCGACACGGCAACCACAACCGCCAGCACCACGGCGGCAACCACAACAACCACCACGACCACCAGCAACACCAGCAGCAAAGGCGGCGCGGGCGGAGGGGGTGGCGGCGGTGGGGTGAGTGTTGCCTCCAGCCTGGCGCAGTTGCTCTCCAGCTACAACTTCAAGGTGGGCGACAAGAGCTACGCCAGCAGCATCTCCAGCTCCAACGGAGAATACACCGCGACCGTCAGCGGCGTCGGCTCGGTCTCCGGCACCTCGGAAACAGCCGTTGAAAACGCCATTGCCCTCAAGGTGAGCGAGATGGCGTAAAAGCAGGTGCTAGGTGCCAAGTGACTGAGTGACTGAGTGACTGAGTGCCTGGATCTGTAAGCAGAAACAGCAAAGGAGCGAGCCGGGAGTTCCCTGCTCGCTCCTTTGTTGTTGGTCTTCCGGTTTCTTCGTGCCGCCCATCGGGCGTTTGCGCCAGAGCCGCACAGCGCCCCCGAGGGGCGCACCTGGCTGGATGGCCTGGTCCCAGCACGTCGCGTTGCTCCGTGCTGGGCTATTCGCACTGCGCCCTTTCAGGGCGCGCATAAAGTCACCTAGTCACTTAGCAACTTAATCCCTAGTCCCTCAGTCCCTAGTCCCTCAGTCCCGAGTCCCTCAGTCCCGAGTCCCTAGTCCCTACTCCCTGCTTTACAGCTTCTCTCCCACGCTCTTGGCCTGCGTAAACAGCAGCAGGTAGTCGGCTCCGCCGGCCTTGGAGTCGGTGCCGCTCATGTTGAAGCCGCCAAAGGGATGCGCGCCCACCATGGCGCCAGTGCATTTACGATTGAGGTAGAGATTGCCCACGTGGAACTCGCGGCGCGCACGGTCCAGCTTGGCGCGATCGGTGCTCCAGATGGCTCCGGTCAGGCCGTACTCGGTGTTGTTGGCAATGCGCAGGCCGTCGTCCAGGTCAGCGCACTTGATCACCGCCAGCACCGGTCCAAAGATCTCTTCCTGCGCGAGCACCGCGTGGGGCTCAATGTCCACAAAGATGGTGGGCTCAAGGTAGTAGCCGCCCTCGATCTCAGGAGCCTTGCCACCCAGAACGAGCTTGCCTTCGCGCTTGCCGATCTCAATGTAGTTGAGCATGGAGCTGAGCGCGGCCTGGTTCACCACCGGGCCGAGATTGTGGTTGGCCACCGGATCACCCACGGTAAGTTTTTCTGCTCTCTCGATGAGCTTTGCCACAAAGGCGTCATAGGCCGGCGCTTCCACAATGGCGCGGGAGCAGGCCGAGCACTTTTGGCCGCTGAAGCCGTAGGTGGAGGCAACCACGGCGTCCGCAGCCTTGTCCAGATCGGCATCGGCGCAAACCAGGATGGAGTCCTTGCCGCCCATCTCCAGCACCGTGCGCTTGATCCAGATCTGTCCGGAACGGGTTTTGGCGGCGCTCTCGTGGATCTGAAGGCCCACGGCCTTGGAGCCCGTAAAGCTGATGAAGCGCGTCCGGGCGTCTTCCACAATGGCGTTGCCAAAGGTGCTGCCCGAGCCGGGGCAGAAGTTGACCACGCCCGCGGGCAGGCCAGCCTCTTCCAGAACCTCCATAAACTTGGCGGCAATGGTGGGCGCGTCGCTGGAGGGCTTGAGGATGACGGTATTGCCGGTGACGATGGCCGCGGCCGTCATGCCGGCCATGATGGCAAAGGGGAAGTTCCAGGGCGGAATCACAGCGCCCACGCCGAGCGGAATGTAGAGAAGCTCGTCGCGCTCGCCGGGAAACTGGATGGGGGTGGTGGAGGCGGCCAGGCGCACGGCCTCGCGGGCGTAGAACTCCAGAAAGTCGATGGTCTCGCCCACATCGGCGTCGGCCTCGGCCCAGTTCTTGCCCACTTCATAGGTGAGCCAAGCCATGAACTCGAATTTTCGCGCACGAATGATGGCAGCAATGCGCACCAGCAGCCCAGCACGCAGCGCGGGGTCCACATACTGCCAGGCGGCAAAGGCGGTAAGCGCGGCGCGCATGGCCAGCTCCGCATGCTCGGCCTCAGCCTTTTGGTGCACGCCCACAACCTGCGCCGGGCGCGCGGGATTCACGCTGCTGATCTTGCCCGCGGTCTGCAAACGCTCGCCGCCAATGATCAGGTTGTAAGTTTGGCCCAACTGGCTGCGGACCGCGTCGAGCGCCGCGCGCAGGTCTTGCTCCGCCGCCGGTGCCTTGAAGTCAACAAACGGCTCATTGGCATAGGCGCCGTGGGGGGCGTATGGCGCAATCGAAGAGGAAAGCGAATTCGTGTTCATCTTGCCTCTAGTTTAGCCCCGGACGGGGTGAGGAAAGCACTGGAATTTGCCGGGGAACAATAGAAGTCTCATCCGGAACGACTCCACATAACCGGTCTTTTTACAGGACGATAGAAGCTAGATTCCCATCCCGCCATGGGGTCATCTGGAGGCCGGAAAAACCACCGGGATTGCATGGCTGGAACCTGCACGAATCGACGATCGAAATCAAATAGGCCGGTGCTCAATACGCGCCAGCTCCCGACCGATCCTCGCGAGCTGGCCGCAACTTCCCGTGCACCCACAGCCTGGCGGATAGGCGGCCCGCATCCTCCAACCGGGAACCAAACTCTACGTCTAGAGCGTTTTCGATTCAAGTGTCGACCTTGCAAGGGCCATGCAAGGTGGCAATTTCTAGAGGAGGTTGCCACGCTTCATCCTGCTTTCTGTTTAGACCAGAATCGAAAACGCTCTAACCACCGTTCGGCCATGTGGAACGCATAGGCTCTCCCCATGGCCGAAGTTTTCTCCCCTATAATGGATCTCCGTAAAGCAAAGCCTCCAACTGCCGCTCCCTGGGTGACCTTGGTTGTGGTTCAATGGAGTATTTTCGCCCGGGAGCATGCAGCCGCAGCAGCTGCGCCTCCCCCACTGTTTCATTCGCAACTTCGACGGACCATCGCGATTTTTGTTGTTGATTTTGATTGCCGAGGTAAGACACACACATGAACTTCGATTCCCTGCCCTTCCTTTCCATCTCCCGGAGAAACTTTCTTGCCGGCTCTGCGGCTGTGCTGGGCACACGTGCCCTGCACGGTCTGGACGTACACACCTTGCCCACCAAAAACTGGGCGTACCCGCGCGGTGCGGCTCGCAACCTGCTGGCCAAACAGTGCAGCCCTGAGGCGCTCGCGGCAAGCCTGATCCCCCTGGAGCATTACCGGCCCTATCCCAAGGGCGGCGACCCTGCCTGGAGCGCTCTGCGTGCGGAAACCCGTGCCGCCTTTCTTGCCGACGGTGAGAAGCATCTGAACTACGCCTATCAAAACCCTTCCGCGACCCTCATTCTGAGTTATGTGCGGGTGGGGAACCGCATCAACTACGAGCGCATACGAGGCTCCAACCTGACCGCGCTGCTGACATTGACGTATGCCGAGTGTGTTGAGCACCAGGGCCGCTTTCTGGATGACATTGTCAACGGCTTGTGGACCATTTGCGAACAGAGCTTTTGGGGCGTTCCGGCACATCTCTACATCCAGAAAAAGGGCCTTGGCCTGCCGGATCCCGAAGACCCTATTGTGGATCTGTTTGCCGCGCAAACCGCGGCCGAAGTTGCAACGGTGGTGTATTTGCTGGGCGAGCAACTGGATGCCGTCAATCCCACCATTACCGAACGCGTGCGGCTTGAAACCGAGCATCGCGTCCTGAATCCGCTGATGAAGCAAAACTTCATGTGGATGGGATTGCCCAATGCCAAGCGCCGCGACGACCTGCCCTGGGACGCCACGCCCGAGGGCCAGGTGCAGCCGGTCAACAACTGGGATGCCTGGATCTGCTGGAACTGGCTGACCACCGCGCTGTTGCTGGATACTGACGCCGCGCGGCGCACGGCCAGCGTGCAGAAGGCCATGATTTGCTTGGATAACTTCATTGACACGTATCCGGACGATGGCGGATGCGAAGAGGGCTGCTCCTATTGGAATGTGGCCGCCGGCGCCATGCTGGAAGGGCTGTGTCTGCTCGAGTCCTCCACCAATGGCCGCGTGAACATTTGGAAAGAGCCGCTGCTCCGCCGCATGGGAGACTTTATTGCCAAGGTGCGCATCGCGGGCAATCTCTACTTGAACAGTGGGGACGCGCATACCGAGCAGGATCTGGAGCGCGACAAGCTGTTCCGCTACGCCAAGCACGTGGAGAGCCCCATGCTGCTGGCACTGGCGACGGGTAACTTTCCGGAGAGTTATGTACCGAAGACGCTGCCTGCCATCTTCAGCGAGAAGCAGCTGCGCACCGAGCCGCGGAAGACCGCGCCGCTGTTGAAGGATGTGTGGCTGCCCAACACGGCGCTGATGGCCGCGCGCATGCTGGAGGATAGCCCCAAGGGCCTGTTCCTGGCCTGCATTGCCGCCGACAACGGCAAGAGCCATAGCCATAACGACACGGGCAGTTACTGGATCTATCTGGATGGCGAGCCGGTGATCATCGATCTGGGCGCGGAATCCTATCAGAAGCAGAGCTTTGATGCGCATCGCTATGAGATTCCCTCCACGCAGTCGGCGTACCATAACCTGCCGACGATTGGCTCCGTGCAACAGGGCGTGGGCTCGGCCTATCGTGCCACCCAGTTGCGGTATATGGCTGCTGGCAATGCCAGCATGCTGGAGATGAACCTTGCCGAGGCGTATCCCGCAAATCTGCGCGAGTGGATACGCGGTGTGGAGTTGGATCGTGCCAAGAACATCATCACCGTGCGCGACCGGTTTACGCTGCAGGCTGAGCCGGTGCGGATTGCTTGGAGTTTGATGACCTGCCGCAAAGTGGAACTGGCAGAAGGCAAGCTGACTCTGTTGCCGAGGAAGAAGGATCAATCGAGCGCCATGAGCGTCAGCTTCAACCCAGCCTTGCTGGCGGCTGAAGTGGAAACCATGAAGCTGAGCAATACGGGTCTGGTGGATGTTTGGGGGCCGGAGGTCTATCGCATCCTGCTCAAGACCAGGAAGCCGATGCAGGAAGGCGAGATTCGCATGGGGTTCCAGGCAAGCGGGGCGTAACTGCCAAGTTAGTCGAAAAAAGGGGCAATCGGGCGGAGAACATCCTCGTCCGATTGCCTTTTTTTGGTCTAGAGAAGGTGTTGCGGGCAGTGCGATGCAATCGACACAGCTTTGCGGGCCAGCCATTGGGCGGTTGCTGTCTTCTAAGTTTTGAGGGGGGATGTTACAAAAAAGCGGGCAGCCCGACGGAGACACGCGGGCTGCCCGATTGGAGTTAGAAGTTGAACTTGACCGCAGCCTGCATCAGGCGGGGATCGGCGGCGCCAGTGGCGTAGCCGAAGGAGCTTGAGGTCGGGTTGGCGGTGGTGAAGGCGTTGAAGAACGGGTGGTTGAAGAGGTTGAAGGCCTCAAGCCGGATGTTCATGTTGAGCCGATCGTAGACCTTGACGGTGCGGTTCAAGGAAGCATCCACGTTGTAGTACTTGGGTCCGCGCAGGATGTTGCGGCCGGCGTTGCCGAAGCTGCCGATAGCCACCGTGGAGGTGGTGAAGGCGGCCGGGTTGAAGTAGGCACGGTTGGTGGGGTTCGCGGTGCTGGTGCTTGCATACACCTGCTTGCCGGTGGTGAACGACTGTCCGGCGACCACGTTGGGACGATCGTTGCCCATGCCGGTCCGCGAGATGTCAGAGCCCGAGGTGACGTTGAAGGGCGAGCCGCTCAGGATGCGGACGAGCGGTGCCAGTTCCCAGCCGTTGGCGGCCATGCGCAGGAGGCGGTTGGTGGTCTTGAAGTCGCTGCGGGCAACCACCGAGGCATTGATGATGTGACGGATGTCAAAGCCTGCGGCAGCGCGGTCCAGACGCGGGTTGGTGGGCACCATGAAGGTGTTGGCGGCGATGTCGCCCGGTGCGTCGCCGGTATCGATGGCGTGCGAGTAGGTGTAGTTGACCAGCACGCTGTAGTTGTGGCTCATCCGGTGCTGCAGGGCGGCAATGCCGCCGTTGTAGCTGGAGGTCGCGTAGGGGTAGATCATCGCCGAGGTGTAAGCGTAGTAGCTGCCCCAGGGGTTGCCCTGGTTCAGGGTTTTGTTGGCCAGGCTCAGTGTGCTGCGACCATAGTAGTTGGGAGTAAGGGTCGAGGAGCAGGCCGAACCAACGGTCATTTTCATTGCCGCTGTAACCTGCATACCGCCGCAACCGGTTGCCGTGCCGTCCCAGGTGCCAGGGATGTAGACCGGCTGGTTGAAGGCCTGGCCGAGCCAGAAGTGGGCGTTCTCGTTACCCAGGTAGTTGAGCGAGAGGCTCCATCCCTTGCCGAGTTCCTGCTGGATGCTGGCAGTCCACTGGTAGACGACAGGCATCTTGACTTGCTGTGGCACCATGACCCAGAAGGCCGACAGCGGGAAGACGTCGGTCTTGGTGGCAGGCGAGTTCAGAGGATAGGGATTCCAGCCCACTTGTCCGGTAACCGGGTTCACATTGGAGGCCCAGGGGCTGGCGAACGACTGGTTGCCGGTCAGATCGATTTCCGTCGCAAATGGGGCATTGGCCGCGCTGCGCTGGGTGGTGTAGAGAGCCGGACTGTCGTACATGATGGCAGCACCAGCGCGGACGACGGTCTTGCCCTTGCCGGTGGGATCGAAGGTGAGGCCGAGGCGCGGCGAGAACTGACCAAGGTTGTTGTTGGTGAACTTGTTGGAGACGCCGGTGTCGCCGGCAAACATGGCGCCGGCCGGGGCATTCTGATACACGCTGCTGGTCTTGCCCGCAAGCAGGTTCTGCATGCTGAAGTTGGCGCCGCGATTCTTCTGGTCGTTCTGGAAGAGGTTCGGCTCCCAGCGGACGCCAACGTTGGCGGTCAGGCGGCCGGTGATGTGGATGGTGTCCTGCGCGAAGGCGCCAAAGATCCACTGGCGATAGTTGTTCTTCTGCGCGGCGCTCTGGCTGTAGGCGTAGGTGGTGCCGTTGGTGGAAAGGGTACCGGTGAGGAAGTCGATCATACCCTCGCCGGAACCTCCAGCGCCGCTAGCGGTGCCGGTGAAGTTGAAGTTGCCGTTCTGCAGGTAGCCGGCGCTCACGTTCTGTCCAGCGCGAATCAGTTCGGCGCCGAAAGCGACCTCGTGCTTGCCATGGGACCATTCTACGTCGTCGTTGAAGCCGTCCGACCAAGTGTTGAAGTGGCCCGGCGAGCAGGTGCCGCAACCCACGCTGAAGCCATTGGTGATAGCCAGACGCAGGTCGGCAGGCACATATTCGTAGACGCCGACGTTCAGTGCTCCAGCGGCATTGACGCCGCCGGCGGTCGGACCGCGGTTGTCGCGGCGACGGTCCCAGGTGGCCGTGAAGGTGTTCACGATGTGCGGGGTGACGGTCCAAACGTGGCCGGCCGTGGCCGACTGCACGCGCTCGTCGTTGCCGGCGGAGGTGGTCACCAGCAGGTTGGTGGGCTGGTAGAAGGCCGGTGCAAAGTAGTTGGTCAGGAAGTAGCGGACGTAGGTGGACTGCCTCTGGTTGAGGGTGTAATCCACGCGGCCGATGTACTGGCTTTCGTTGTAGTTGGCAGCCAGTTGGACGGCGGTGTAGCCGTTCGCATCGCTGCCGGTGGCCTGCACCAGCTTCAACAGGTTAAGCGCCTGGGTGCTGATGGGGGTCGTAGCGCTGAGGTGACGAGTGTTGTTGCCGCCGGTGGCCGTAGCGCCGATGTTGACCCCAGAGACCGGGTCAATGATGTTTGTGGCGTTGACCTTGCAGTTGCCGCCCATCTGGCTGAAGTCGCCCGTCAACTCCGCCGCCGTGGGCAGGCAGACGTGAGTTTGGGCGCTCAGCTTGCGCTCGCGCGTGCCCTGGTAGCCGCCAAAGAAGAAGAGCTTGTCCTTCTTGATTGCGCCGCCAATGGTGCCGCCGAACTGGTTGCGGTGCAGGGTGTCGAGGCCGGAATAGAAGTTGTTGGCGTTGATGATGTTGTTGCGGATGAACTCGAAGACGGTGCCGTGGAACTGGTTGGAACCGGAGTTGGTAACGCCGTTGACCAGCGCGCCAGGGTGCAGGCCACTGCGGGCCGGCAGGCTGTTGGACTCTACGGAGAACTCACGCAGCGCGTCTGGGAACGGATAGGGCAGGTTCACATTGGTGAACACATCGGTGTAGGTGCCGCCGTCCAGCATGTAGTTGTTGTAGTTGCCCTGACCGCCGGCAACGTTGATCACCACCGAGGAGGCGTAGTTCTTGCTACCCACCATGTCGTTGCCGGGAGCGTTCACGGCACCGCCGGAGATAAGAACCAACTGTGTGGCCTGGCGACCGTTCAACGGCATTTCGGTGATGCGCGCTGAATCGATGACCTGCTTGAAGGTGCTGGTTTCCGTTTCAATGGCCGCGCCCGCGGCCATCACCTCAACCTGCTCGGCGGCTGCAGCGCCGACCGTAAGCTGGACGTTGAGCGAAAGAGCGTTACCGACTTCCAGCACGCCCTGGCGAACACTGGTCTCAAAACCAGCGGCTACAACCTTCAGGGAGAACGGGCCAACCGAGACGTTAGGCAAAGAGAACAAGCCCGTCTGGTCGGTGGTCACGCTACGCGTGGTGTTGCGTTCGGTGCTGGTGAGCGTAACCGTAGCATTGGATACAATGGCGCCGGTCGGGTCTGTCACTGTACCGGTAACGCTGGCCGTGCCTGCCGATTGCGCACCTGCCGGCAGCGCGAACAGCGCCAGCATCAGGATGGCAAGAACAGCAGCAAAGCGCGATACAAACTTCTGTGGCCTCATGAAATCTCCTCTTTTTTGTTGGACTTACGCCCCAGACAGGAGCTGGAGCTTCCCCGTACCATCGCATTGTCGTTTCAGTTGAGAAGAATTGGCTCAGAGGAAAAGAACACACAACGGTACGCAGAGAACCTTACGTGCGGCCAACAACAACTGGCATCGGACTAAAGTCCTACCGGGGAGGAAATAGTTTCTGGGTCGTATTAAAAGGAGAAATCCCGCTGCAAGCGGCTACAAACGCACGTATCCGCGGCGAATGGCCTGCAGAACCGCCTGGGTCCGATCCACCACACCAAAGCGCGACAGGATCATGCCCACATGGCATTTGACCGTCTTTTCGGAGATGCCGAGTTCGCCGGCAATGTTGCGATTGCTCATGCCTTCCGCCATCAGCAACAGCACTTCCCGCTCCCGCGCGCTCAGCTCGTCCTGGGGACGCTCCTGCACCAGTTGCGAAACCTCCGGCGGAAGGTAGGTCTTGCCGGCATGCACGCGACGGATGGCCTGCAGAAGCCGGTCGTGCTTCATGCCTTTCACAATATAAGCGGAGGCGCCGGCCTGCAGCGCCTGATGGATATCCTCATCGCCCTCGTAGGTGGTGAGCACGATGACGCGGGGCGAGGTGGACCGGGCTTGCAGAGCGCGGATGGCCTCCAGCCCGCTCATGCCGGGAAAGCGCAGATCCATGAGCACCACGTCGGGCCGACAACTGCCCACCGCCGCCACCGCCGCGCCTGCGTCCTCAAACTCACCCACCACGTCCATGTCCGGCTGCAGACCAAGGATGGCACAGATTCCGGCACGTACCAGAGGGTGGTCGTCGGCTACCATGATCCGGATCTTGGCGGCATCTTCCATTGTCATTGCGCCCATAGGCCAGAGCGAACCAGCTCCGCGCCCAAAGGCAAGGACAAGTGTACCAGCGTTCCGCGGCCGGGTTCCGACTCAATGGTCATGACGCCACCGAACTTGCGCATTCGATCCTGCATGCCCGTGAGTCCAAAGTGTTCGCCATCGCCTGCATCCACGGAGTTCACATCGAAGCCCTGGCCGTCGTCCCTGATCCGGATCGAGATCCGTCCATTGCCTGCATGCACCCGCAGATCGATGGCGGAGGGCCGGGCATGGGCCAGGGCGTTCAGGATGGCCTCGCGAGCGGCCATCACCAGCTCATGCTGCGCCCGCGCCACCAACCTCGGCAGCTCGCCCTCCACCTCCAGCGAGGTGCTCACCTGGGCGCGGCTGGTGAGCCGTTCCAACACATCGCGCAGTGCCTCTTGGAGCAGCTTCTGGGCGTCGCTGCTGCGCAGGTTCCAGATGGCCTCGCGGGCTTCCTTGATGCACTCGGTCATCTGTTCCCGCACATAGGCAAGGGTGGAACGCCAGCGCTTCTGTTGCCCGTCGGAAGCATGCGCCGCGGCCTGGTCGTGACTGATTTCGACCGCCTCCAGCAGCGCAACCGCTCCAATGCAGCCCTGTAACAGGGTGTCGTGAATCTCGCGCGCCATGCGGTTCCGCTCCTCAGCCACGGCCTGGAAGCGCAGCCGCATCTGATGCAGCCGCAGGCGGTAAAACAGACCCACCAGCAGCGCCAACCCCAGACAGCAGGCCCCCAGAAACCAGCTTTGGCGATAGATGGAGGCCCGCTGAACGATCACAACTTCCGCCGCCGAGGCCGCTCCGCCGTCGCCCCAATCTGCTTCCACGCGAAACCTGTAGGTACCCGGCGGCAGCTTGCCGTAGTTGGACGACGATCCTGGAAGGATGGTGCTCCAGTTGTCCTCCAGGCCAATCAAACGGCGGCGCAGCTCCAGACCGGTTCTGCCGCTCATCAGGATCGGCGTGGCCTCAATGGCAATATTGTGCAGTGTAGACGTCAGAATCACCGGGCCCTGGGTTGCAGCCGGCACGCCGTCCACCACAATGCGCTCAATGACCACCGGCGGCGCGGCTTCCTGGCGCGTAACAGTTTGCGACCCAATGTGCACCAGTCCCTGCGAGCTGGCATACCAAGCACCGCCTTCAGCGTCGGCGGCTGCCAGTTGCGGCAGATCACTATAGATCTCAGCGCCGGTTTCCCCAGCCACGGCAAAGATCTCCGGCTTGGCACCCAGCACAACCTCCGCAACGCCCCCGCTGCCCGGCTTGCCGGAACTCTGCACGGAGCGCTCCACATCCTCGCGGCTGATGCGGTAAACGGTGGTTGCCAGCGCAAACAGGAAGCGCTTCTTCGTATCCTCAAGAATCGAGATCACGGCCTGCGACTCATTCGACAGCCGCGGCAGCCGAATGTGGCGCAGCACGCCATTGCGCCACAGGTAAAGCCCCGTCCCGGCGCCAATCCATAGCGATCCGTCCGGATCAGCGTGCAACGACCAGATGCGGATCTTCGCCGTTTGCCGTGTGGCCTCCGGCTTGGTATACAAACCGTGGTTGAACTGGTACAGGCCCGAGGGCGTCACAATCCAGACCGACCCGCCGCGCCCAAAGGCCATGGAGCGCACCGTGCCCACACCCTGCGAATATTGGCCGCGCCCGCTGTAGGCCGTGAGCCGGTGCTCGGCCCAGCGCACCAGCCCGTCATCGGTTCCAATCCAGATGGCTCCGTCCGGACCCTCCGCAAAGCCCGTCACTGAATGCGACCCAAGGCCGGAAACGGTGTGAAGATCAATGACACCATCCATCAAGCGAAACACGCCATCGCCCATGGTCCCCACCCACAGCGCCCCATCGCGCTCGCGGAAGATGCTGCGGATCGTCACCTTGGGCAACTGGCTCAGCACCACGGGATGCGGCACATGGTTAACCCAATGGGTCAGGCTGCCCGAGCTCAGCCACACGCTTCCATCCCTGTCCAGCAGGAGAGAGCTGTAGTCGGCGCCAGCGCTATGCGGCACGCGCACAAAATCGATGCCCGTGGCGCTCAGCCGGTGCAACCCTTCCTGTGTGCCCACCCACAGATCGCCATTGCTGGAGTGCGCCAGACTGCGGACAGCCTTGGCCCCCGGCTCGCTGGCGCTCAGCGCCTGCACAATTCTTCCATCCGGCTGGCGCAGCAGCACGCCCGCTCCAATGGTGCCAATCCACAACCCACCGGATGGGTTCAAGGCCAGGGTGCGCACATCCGTGTGCACATCGGGGGCCGCGCGATAGCTGCCATCCAGCTGGCGCTCCAGCAGGCTGCCATAGGAGCCAATCCACAGCGCGCCATCCGGCGCCACAACCAACGCGCGCACCGGCAACTTGAGCGGAGGCAACTTCACGG
This sequence comes from uncultured Occallatibacter sp., assembly GCA_964645855.1. Lineage (GTDB taxonomy): Bacteria > Acidobacteriota > Terriglobia > Terriglobales > Acidobacteriaceae > Telmatobacter. The sequence continues at coordinate 2,282 of CAZYDF010000077.1, read as the reverse complement.
CTTCAAAGCGGCCATGCACACAATGGCGCAGAACCATTCCCCCCAGCCAGAAACCCCCTCCCCCGTCGGAGACGATGGACATGATTCCTTGCTCGCCCGCCTCGCGCACCATCTCAAAATGCTGCCCGCTCTGAAGCCTGAACAATCCACGATCCGTGCCCGCCCAGATGGAGCCATCTGCTGACTGGTAGAGTGCGCGGACCGACAGCTCGCGAAGCCCTTGCTCCACGCCATAGTGCGTCACCGTGCCGGCACTGAGATGCGTGACGCCGCCGCCCACCGAGCCGGCCCACAGCGAGCCATCGCGCGCCACCAGAATGCAGGCAACGCCAAACTCCTCCAGCGTGGGCTCGGCATTGCCGCCCACAGGATCGAACCGGAAGCCGTTGAAGCGAACCAATCCATGCGGCGTGCCCAGCCACAGGTAGCCGTCGGGGGTTTGCGCAATGGCCAGGATCAGTTGGTCGGTCAGGCCGGCTGCGATCCCCCAGCTATGATGGGTGATGCCTTCGATGTTGGGATACGCCGAGGCCAAGCCGGGCGAGGCCAGCGCGAGAAGAAGACACAGCAACCAGCCGCGGAATGCACCCGCCCATCCGCGGCGCAGGCACGTACTGTGCGGAGATATCGTTCCCGCCGTTGACTGGTTGGAAGGCTGGTGCTTCACGTAGAGTTGGACCCCGCAGATATTCCTGAGCGCTTGCAACGAGCATACCGCAAACGCTGCCTGACTCGATTTTTCTGAAACTGGTTTTGTATTGTGCGCGGTCTTGTACAAGGGCACGGCTTCAACCAGGACATCGAAGCGCCAACAATGAGGTGGGCTTCAGCCCCTGCACACGGCCTGATTCAGCAGACAGACTACGCCAGCCGAAATGCATAGCGCTCTTTCAGTGCCGGGCACCTGCGGTGCTGCAGCCCGCTTCGCGGCGTCTTTGGATAGTTCTTGACTCAGCCGCACTGCGCCTCAGCCGCCCGCGCCGTAGGCGCAGCGCATGTTAGCCCCACGTTTCAACGTGGGGAAAGCCGCACCCACAAATTCCCCCGAGTGCCGTAGGCACGGCGCAAATCTCCGCACAAAGGCGTCTTGAGCATCGCGAAGCGCATTGGCCGCACCGCAGGTGCTTATCCAAAAACAAATTGCGGATCGTAGGAAATGCCGCAACTCCGCAACAGGCTGGTAAATTCATCCTCAAAGCTCTGTCGGCGATGATGCTCTTCCTGCCTGTCAACGTATGCCTTTACCTCGGGCAACTGGGACGGGCTCACACTGAATGCGCCGTAGCCCTGTTGCCAAGTGAATCCCTTGCCCATCCAGTGTGATGAACTCCCTTTGAGTTTCTGTACAGCCGTGGCGAGAGCGATGTTTGCAGGCAAGGAAAAGAGCAGATGAACGTGGTTGGCAGTGCCTCCCGCGCGCAGCAGTTCCAGGCCCTCGCCTGTGGCTATCCCGCTGAAGTAACTGCAGAGCGCGGGCAGCCGATCCGCCGGAATGAGCGGTAGCCGCTCCTTGGTGCTGAAGATGCAGTGGATGAAGTTGCTCGTGTAGGTGTGAGCCATGTGCGCCGTCCCCGCGGCGCTCCCATTTTAGAGCGCGGCGTTTGCCCTTTGCGCCGTGCCTACGCATTGCATACTGCAGCCCGCTTCGCGATGCTCAAGACGCCTTTGTGCTGAGATTTGCTCCGTGCCTACGGCACTCCGGGGTCTTTCTGGGGCTAGCTTTCCCCACGTTGAAACGTGGGGCTAACATGCGCTGCGCCTACGGCGCGGGGGTTCTGCGTCCCCGACCTCAAAGGCGAGACCGGGGTAACGGGCAGAATCACATCAAGGTCTCTCTAATGGAATCCACAATCGAAATGACTGCCTGATCGGGAAGTTTCTTCTCTGCCCAAATCGCACATAAGGCCTGCCACAGGTTTTGCCCTCCGAGTAGTAGTTCATCAGCTGCAAGTCCAATCCACTCATGGTGATCGTCTGCCGTCATCGCTTTTTGGCATGCATCAACGACCTTTGAGTGGGATCGACCAACGCGCTGAGCCAGGTCTAAGAAACCATCCTCGGCCAATGCCGTGAATACAACCCTCTCAGGAGCATCCCCGCCCGGCAATATGACGCACCCCTTAGAATCCGATTGATCTCCATCTAGAAAAACCACAGTAGGTCGCGGAAACTTCTTCCCGGTCACCATTTGTCCGAGCGATCTGCCAACTGATGCAGCCCCGTAAGGGACTATTATTGATCCGGCCCTGAAGTATTGCTACGCAGCGGCATAGTAGACATCT
>CAZYDF010000076.1:0-20300 GCA_964645855.1 uncultured Occallatibacter sp. | reverse complement strand
GCCGTCCCAGCGAGAAGGAAGTCCTCACCTGCCGCCAGATCGACCGCCCCATCCGTCCGCTCTTCCCGGCTGGCTTCCGCAACGAAACCCAGGTCATCGCGCTGGTCTTCTCCGCAGACAAGCAGAACGATCCCGATGTGGTGGCGATTAACGGCGCCGCCTGCGCCCTGGCGCTTTCTGACATCCCCTTCGGCGCCATTGTAGGCGCGGTGCGCATTGGTCGCATCAACGGCGAGTTCGTCGTGAACCCGACCTACGAGGAGCGCAAGGAAACCACCGTCAACATCATGGTGGTAGGCCACAAGGACGGAATCGTCATGATCGAGTCCGGCGCCAAGGAAGAGACGGAAGACGTCATCCTGGCTGCCATCGAGTTCGGTCACGCGCAGATCAAGTTGATTGTTGCTGCCATTGCCGAGCTGGTTGCCCTGGCTGGCAAGCCGAAGCGCACGGTTGTGGCTCCGGTGATCGACGAGGCTTACTACTCTGAGCTCTTCGCCAAGGTTGGCGACCGCTTGAAGGACGCCCTCGACACCAAGGCCCATGCCAAGATCGAGAGCTATTCGCTTGTCAAGCAGATCAAGGACGAGCTGGCCGCCGGCCTGCCCGCCGACGATCCGACCGCCAAGAAGAAGCTCGGAACCTATTACGAGCTGATGCGTGAGCGCTTGTTCCGCGCGCAGGTCACCAAGGATCGTATCCGCCCCGATCGCCGCGCCTTTGACGAGATCCGCGAGATCACGATCGAGACCGGTGTTCTGCCCCGCACCCATGGTTCCGCTCTGTTCACCCGTGGCGAAACGCAGGCTCTGGTTACCTGCACTTTGGGCACGGCCGATGAGGGCCAGCGCCTGGAGAGCTACGAAGGCGAGCAGAAGAAGAATTTCATGCTCCACTACAACTTCCCGCCGTTCAGCGTGGGCGAAACGGGCCGCATGAACGGCACCGGCCGCCGCGAAATCGGCCACGGTGCTCTGGCGGAGCGTTCCATCTCGGCGGTTCTGCCTTCCATCGCGGATTCACCTTATTCAATGCGCGTGGTCTCTGACATTCTGGAGTCCAACGGCTCTTCGTCCATGGCCTCGGTCTGCGGCGCCAGTCTGGCTCTGTTCGATGCCGGCATTCCGCTGAAGGCTGCCGTGGCCGGTGTTGCGATGGGCCTGGTCAAGGAAGGCGACGATTACGCCATCCTTACCGACATCGCCGGCGCTGAAGATCACTACGGCGACATGGATTTCAAGGTGGCTGGTACCCGCAAGGGCATCACCGCTTTGCAGATGGACATCAAGATCGGTGGTCTGACCCGCGAGATTCTGCAGCAGGCCATGGAGCAGGCGCGTCGTGGACGTCTCTACCTTCTGGACAAGATGGATGCCGCTCTCAGTGGTCCTCGTACGGAGCGTTCGCAGTATGCGCCCCGCATTGAGACCCTCATGATCCCGACGGACAAGATCCGCGACCTGATCGGCAAGGGCGGCGCCACCATTCGTGGCATCGTTGAGCAGACCGGCGCCAAGATCGACGTTGACGATACCGGTAAGGTCAGCGTTGCCTCCTGCGACGCTGACGGCCTGAAGAAGGCTCTGGAGCTGATCAGCAACATCACCGCCGTGCCGGAACTGGGCAAGATCTATCTCGGCAAGGTTGTTCGTCTGGCGGAGTTCGGTGCATTCATCGAGCTGTTCCCGGGCACTGACGGTCTGCTGCACATCTCCGAGATTGCCGAGCACCGCGTCAAGGATGTGAAGGACGAGCTGAGCGAAGGCGATCAGGTGATGGTGAAGGTTCTGGCCATCGAAGGCAACCGCATCAAGCTCAGCCGCAAGGCTCTCATCAAGGAGCAGAAGGCCAAGCTCGCCGTCTCCACCCCTACCGCTGAGCCCGTTGAGGACGCTGTGGTTGTGGACGAAGAGGTGACTGAGGCTCCTGCCCGGGTGCAGGCCGCTCCGCTGAAGCCTCGCGTTGAGGCTGATGATCGTCAGCCGACATCCAACCAAAGCACCATCTTCATCGAAGGCGGAGACGACTTCGAGGACGACAGTGAAGAGTTCGACGAAGACAACGAGCCGAACTTCAACCGTGCCGATGGTACTCCGGCTGCAGCTCCGGTTGCTGGCGCTCCGCGTCCTGCCGCAGGCACTGCGGACGCCAACAACCGCCGTCGCCGTCGTCGTCGTCGGGGCCAGGGCGGACCGGCTTAGGCCGATCACTGGCAAGTTAGAAAAGAAGGGCCCGAATCTCTGGATTCGGGCCCTTTTGCCTTTATCGCATCTTCCTTTCGCTCCAAACTTCCGTGCCCCATCCACTTTCGCGTCTTTTGCGGAAATGGGTGGGACACCCATGAAATCCAGGTCTTCACCCCTTCCGGAAATACTCTGGACCGATTGCCGCAACGCGGATGAGAAGATCCTCAGCCACGGCATCGCGCTCTGACGCCCCTAGAAACGCACGCTGCCGCCGTGACCCTATCCAGGTGAACTGAAACGCGATACCGCGCCCCAGGGGAGCGCGGTACGGGATTCGAAAGCTATTCCTGTTGTCTACATGCTGCGGGCTGCAACCTGAGGTCGCAAGCCGGAGTGGGGAAGAATCGAGGTTTTGTCTGTGCCGACGCCCCGCAGCGTGCCGTTCTTCACGTCGTACATGCGCAGGTCGGCCGCAATGCATATGGCATCAACCGTGACGCCGTCCTCCGGATACAGCGCCACGCCGATGCTCGCGCCAATGCAAACCATGTGTCCATCCACTTCGAGGGGTCTTTCGATCAGCTCGGCCAGTTGGCGAGCAACCCGCTCGGCATCCAGCCGGGTGACCGGCTCCTCGAGAATGACGGAGAACTCGTCCCCTCCGGTGCGCGCCACGGTGTCCGAGCTGCGCAACCGGTTGGCAAAGGTGGTTCCTACCTGGCGGAGCAAACCATCGCCAACATGATGACCGAGCGAGTCGTTTACCTGCTTGAAGCCGTCCAGATCCACCAGCAACAGCGCGGTGCCATTGCCACTGCGCCGGGCGCGCTCCAGCGCAATGCGCAAACGGTCCTGGAACAGCCTGCGATTGGGCAGCCCGGTGAGTTCGTCATGCAGAGCCAGATACTTGTTGTGCTCAATCTGCCGCTCCAGCACCAGCAGAATCATGCCTGTCGCCACCACGTACTTGGGCAGATTCCAAACCTCGCTTTCCACATGCACGCCGGGCAGGAAGGCAAGCATCAGCGGTGCAATCAGAAACACCAGCGACCAGGCCAGAAATCCCAAAGAGGTGATGAAACTGCCTGTTGAGTACTCCTCATGCGTCTGCCAGAAGTAGAGGCAACAGGCTAAATAGGAGGTGAACAGAAGGCCGTTCAACGCCAGATCGCTGCCATTACCGGCTCGATACTGGACCAGGAGCAGGTAGATCGTCAAAAGGGCTTGAAGGCCCACCAAACCCCAACGCAACGGATGCTGAAAATCGGGAAGCGCAACCACCGCCGTCGCCAGCGGGAACAGGCCAAACAGCAGCGCCGCCGGAAACAGAAATGCCGAGTGATTGGGCAGAAAACATAGCGCCCCAATGTAAATGCTGCTCGAGGCGATGAACGACACGCTCATCCACCCGCTGGACGGTTCATCGCGATAGGGAAGGGAGGCCCGCACAAACAGGGCTGCAGCCGCGGGCAGCGAGGCCAGGCCGATGAACATGGCCCCGCTGCCAACCACACCCGGCACCCGCAGGAACATGAACGCCAAGAAGTGTACTGCGATCAGAATCCACCCTGAGAGCCACAATCCCGCTCCGGGCGTGTGGCTTTTGCGTGCAACGGAAGCAAACGCGCAGCTCAGCAACGCGATAGCAACCAGATCGGGAAGTTTGCTGTAATCGACCACGTGGGTGTTCGTAACCTCCGGCGCGTTGAAATATTGGATACAGGTTGCCCTGGATATAGAATCGGTGATTCCAATGAGATTGACATAACCCTTTCGTAGTAAAGGCACACATTTCACCTACACTTGAGTAACCTCCAATTCCCGTTCCTGCTTTGAATCGCTATTCCTATAGCTTCCTCATTGGAGATCCGCGGCTTTCGCCTCTCCAGGGTTCGTGCTTGCCCCAAGAGGGGATTGATGGAAATCGTAAATCGTGCCGATACGATAGCTGGATCGCTCTTTGCACACCGGGCGAAGGCGCGCAGTGTGATACAAGGCTGCGGCAGCAGGCGAGGAAGCATGATTTCGATTAAAAAGTATCTGGATGCCAAGAACTCCGGCGTCAACCCCGAGGCTGCCGGCCTGCTGGCGGTCTCTTTAGCCGCATATCGCGCGGCTTTGGCGCAGATAGCCCACTCCAGCAACAATCTCTGCCCCGGACTCGGCCCATCCTTCAGCGACCAGCTCCTGGCGCTGGCACGGGAGTTGAACGTGGAGATGAGCGAAGAGAAGATGAGCGCCTCCGGCCGCCAGGCCTGCCAGCAGCTGGAGCAGTGGGGCGTTGAGGCCGCGCGCCACTATCAGAACAAAAGCGACGAGGTAAAGGAGTTGCTGCTGGCCATGCTGAGCACAGCCGACGGCGTGGGCCAGCGCGACGAGCGCACCGCGGGCCAGATTCATCAGGTCACCGAGCGGCTCAAGGCCGTGGCCAGCCTGGAGGATCTCACCGAGATCCGCGCCTCCATTGAGAGCTCGGCCGCACTGCTCCGAACCTCGATTGATCGCATGACCGAAGAGGGAAAGCAAGCGGTGGCGCAGCTGCGCGGCCAGGTCACCTCCTACCAGACCAAGCTCGAAGAGGCGGAAAAGCTGGCCCTGCGCGACAGCCTTACCGGCTTGCTGAACCGTCTCTGCATTGAAAAGCAGATGGAACGGCGCATTGCCGCCAACACGACGTTCTGCGTGGCCATCATCGATATCAACAGCTTCAAGCAGGTCAACGATCAGTATGGGCATATGGCCGGCGATGAGCTGCTCAAACAGTTCGCCAGCGAGCTGGTCTCCGCCTCCCGATCTTCTGACATTGTGGGCCGCTGGGGCGGCGACGAGTTTGTGATTCTCTTCGATGGCACCTGGAAAGAGGCCACCACGCAGGTGGAACGGCTGGAGAAATGGGTCTGCGGAAACTACACGCTCAAGTCCCCCGCCGGCGCGGTTACGCTCAGTGTTCACGCATCGATGGGCCTTGCCGAACTGCAGAGCGGCGAGAAGATGAAAGACCTTCTGGACCGCGCCGATAAGGCCATGTACAACAAGAAGCCCGCCAACACCAAGCGCTGAGCAGGTGCAGGCGCTGAAGCCCCCGGAACGGCTCTGTTGAGAGCTGACCGGGGGCTTTTTCATGGCCCAAACGGGTCACCCCAATTCGGGACTAATCCCGATTGCGGACTGAGCCCTGGTATTCCCCCTGTCATTTTTTCTTTCCAATCTTGAGTTCCGTTTCGCATCAGCGGATGTTGGAGAGGAGGCAATTGTTTAGCTTCTGCTAAGCAGAGCTTCTGGACGAGAGAGCAATGATCGCGGGGCATGTAGAACATTGCCCAAGGAGCAGAAAGGCACCCATGAGGTTATTGGTAGCAGAAGACGACAAAGCGCTGGGAATGTTCTTGTGCCGGGGTCTTGAAGCCGATGGACATCGCGTCCGTCTGGCCTGTGACGGTGGCGCGGCAGTAGAGGCTTTCCGGCAGGAGATGCCGGATCTGACCATCCTCGATCTGAATATGCCGGTCAAGGATGGCGAACAGGTTCTTGAGGAACTGCGCGCCATGGACGCCAACCTGCCGGTGCTGGTACTGACCGCCCGCCAGGAAGTGGAAGCGCGGGTGCGCTGTCTGGATCGTGGCGCCGACGATATGATGCTGAAGCCGTTCAGCCTGCATGAGCTGCGTGCCCGCTGCCGCGCGCTGTTGCGGCGCAAGCGCGAAGCCCGTCTGCAGTTGCGCGCCGGCGACCTGGAGCTGGATCGCCTGGATCACTCCGTGCGTCGCGGCAGTCGCCAGATGGTGCTCACCAACAAGGAATTCGCACTCCTCGAGCATCTGATGCTGAACCGCGGCCAATGTGTTTCGCGGGTCGAGCTGCTGGAGTCGGTCTGGAACATGGAACCGACGCAGACCACCAACATCGTGGACGTCTACGTCAACTACCTGCGCCGCAAGCTCCAGGATCCACCTCCGGGCCTGCTTATCCGCACCGTACGCGGACAGGGCTACGTGGTGCCTTCCGATGCGGAACTGGCTGCGCTCACTGCCGCTGAGGTTGCGCCGTTGGCCGCCTTTGCCCAGTCTCGCGCCCTCACCCTGCCTGCTGTTGTGGAAGCCAACTAACCACCCTTTGAACCATCGCCCTCGCCGAGGGCAGGAGTTTTCTCATGCAGCCAGTTCCGGTCTCAGTCCCGAATACCATGACCCACGCCCGCATTCATCCGCGCACGGCTTTGGTGACCAGTGCGGATCACAGCTTCCGCCAGCGTCTGACGCAAATCCTCACCGGCCTGCGTTGGCAGGTGCGGGAGGCCGGTAGTGGGGCGCAGGCCTGGGCTGAGGCGGAGGAATCGACGCCGGAGGCGATCATTGTCGATACCTGGCTGCCGGATCTGGAGCTGGTTGAGTTTCTCTCTGAGTTCCGGAGCCGTTTCCCGCAGATCGATCTGGTCTCGGCCGGTGGCGCCACCACTCAGGATGGACCGCGCGGCCCGTATCGTCAGGAGCTGCTCTATGCGCTGCGCCGCTGCCAGGACACCGACACCGCCATCTGGAACACCGCGCCTACGCTGGGCCGTCCGGTTTCGGGAGCCGATCCGATGCATCGCGAGCCGTGGCCGATTCCCGTTGCGGAAGATGGCGAGGAGCTGATGGAGCTGCCGGTTGCACATCCCGCCATGCCCTCCCCAGCCGTGGCCTCCGCGGCCACCGCGCGCAACATGGAGCCCGCTGCCCTGCGCAGCGATCTTACCCTTGCCGAGCGGCTGCCGGAGTTGATTGGCAACGCAGCCTGCATGCTCGAAGTCAGCCGTCGCATTCGTCTGGTGGCCCCGCGCATGACCCCGGTTCTGATTGAAGGGCCCACGGGCTCGGGCAAGGAGCTGGTGGCCGAAGCCCTGCATCGGCTCTCCTTGCGCAGCCGCAAGCCCTTTGTCGCCATCAACTGCGCCGCTATTCCCGAAGCGTTGCTTGAAGCTGAGCTTTTTGGCCATACTCGCGGAGCCTTTACCGGCGCCGTGCAGGGTCGGATCGGCCGCATTGAATCGGCCGACGGCGGTACTTTGTTCCTGGACGAGATTGGCGAAATGCCGCTCGCACTGCAGTCCAAGCTGTTGCGCTTTGTGGAGTGCGGTGAGCTGCAGCGGGTGGGCGACAACGAGACCATCAAGGTGGACGTTCGCATCCTCGCCGCCACCCATCGGCCGCTGGCCCAGCGCGCCTCTTCGGGCGAGTTCCGCTCCGATCTTTACTACCGCCTGGCGGTCTTCCTGATTCGTACTCCGGCGCTGGCCGAGCACGCCGAGGATCTGCCCCTGCTGGTTGATTATTTTCTGGGCGTGATGGGCCGCGATACCCCGCTCAAGCGCATTGATCCGAGCGCGGTGGCCAAGCTCTCCAGCCACAACTGGCCGGGCAACGTGCGCGAGCTGGCGCATGTGCTGGAACGGGCTGTGATTCTGGCCGGCGATGAGCCGTCACTGACCTCGCGCGAGATCGACTTCGGCTTTTCGATCAACTAACCGGGGCAAACCGGTTGGCCGGGAAGAGAGCAAGCTCATCGGTTGGCCGGGAAACAACAGAGAAAAGACTTCGACCTTTGGGGTAATGAGGAGACACCATGAGCCTGGCGATCGAGAGCACCATGGGCGAGCAGATCGCCCGCTATCTGGATCTGGCCACCGATCAGGCCAAGTTGACGGCGGCCAACATGGCCAACATCGACACCCCCGGTTACAAGACCCAGGGCATGGACTTCGAGGCTGAGATGAGCAAGGCGATGAGCCAGGCTATCAACGGTCAGCCGGCCAGCGCCGTGAGTGTGACCAAGGTGGACGGGCTTATCACCCGGCCCGATGGCAACAACGTTTCCATGGACCGCGAGAGCCTGAACATGGCCGAGGCCCAGTTGAAGTTCAAGACCGGCGTGGCGCTGATGCACATTGAGAATCAGAAGATCCTCAATGCTATTCACGCCGCCGACAGGTAGTCGGCGGGTAGATCGATCTGACCGCTAACCCGCGCAGAGATCGATCTGCCCGTTGACCGACCGGCAGCAAAGAACCAGTAAGAGAACCCGCCCGCTGAGAGCGCGGTTCAAGCAGGCAGGGGAGGGGGGCAAATGAATCTGTTTGGCATGATGTCGACTTCGGGGGACGCAATGCAGGCCGAGCGCATGCGGGCCGAGGTGGTGGCCGCCAACATGGCCAACGCCGAGACCACGCGTACGGCCTCGGGCGGCCCCTATCGCCGCCAGCACGTTGTCTTTGCCGCCAACCAGAGTCAGAGCACCAATTTTCTGGATTCGATGGCCACGGCCGCCAATTCGAGCTCGACCGGCACGCTTTCCGCAGCCAGTCTGGCGAGCGGCGGCGCGGTTGCTCCCGGCGTGCACATCGCCGCGGTGGTCGAGGATTCCTCAGCTCCGCTCAAACGCTACGACCCGGGCCATCCCGACGCCGATGCGCAGGGCTACGTCGCCTACCCGGATATCAATCCCCTTACAGAGATGGTTGACCTGATGGGCGCCACCCGCGCCTACGGGTTGAACGGCTCGGCGGTTCAGGCGGAGAAGAGCATGATTGGCTCCGCCCTGGAGCTTGCCAAGAGTTAGTCTTGCCGCTCGTACAGGGATCGAACCCATGAACCAGGCCGGATCAAGGCCGCAAGTGAAGCACCGACAGGCGGAGGAATCAATGAACGCAATTCAATCGATCAGCTCGATCGCAACCACGGCCAGCACTCTAGCGACCGGGATTCCCTCAGCCGCATCGGCAGCAACCCCGTCCGCGGGGGCCGCGCCCTTCAGCGATCTGATGAGCGATGCGGTGAGTTCGGTGAACAACCTTGAGACCCAGGCCAAATCGGCCGTCGATGGCCTGATGACTGGCACCGGCGTCGATGTCCACCAGGCCATGATTGCCACCCAGAAGGCCGACATGGCCTTTGAGATGGTGCTGGCGGTGCGCAACAAGGCCGTGCAGGCCTACCAGTCGGTTATGGGTATGCAGTTCTAGCCTGTGGCGGACTCTCGGGTGCGTTCGGAGCAGCCCTGCCGGACGAGTTGGTTGGGATCGGGGTTCACCCCGGAGCAGATTCTGAAGAACGAATGAGCGGATAAAATGGCCACGGCAACACAACTGGAGAAGAGCCCGACGTCGATCCCGGTCGAACCGGCCGGCTGGCAGAGCCGCATCAAGGGCCTGTTGGGGATTGCACGGGTGCGCTGGGCCGGACTTCCGCCCCAAAAGCGCGCGCTCACGGTCTCGGCCGCCGCATTGCTGGCCATCGCCACTGGCTTCCTGCTTTGGTACACCCTGCGCACCGATTGGCGGACCCTCTACTCCGGCATGGATCCGGACGATGCGCGGGCCACCGGCCAGGCGCTGGTACAGGCAGCGATCCCCTTTGAACCTACCCCGGACGGCACCGGCATCCGCGTGCCCGCCAATCAGCTGGACAAGGCGCGCATGATCACTGCCTCCAAGGGCAGCGCCAAGACCGGTCGTCTCGGCTTTGAACTCTTTGACAAGCCCAACTGGGTGGGTTCCGAGTTTGACGAGCAGGTCAATTTCCAGCGCGCCCTGGAAGGTGAACTCGAGCATACGATTGGTACTCTGGCCGACGTAGCCTCGGCGCGCGTGCATTTGGTCATGGCCCACGATTCGCTCTTCCGCGATTCGGAGCGGCCGGCCAAAGCCTCGGTGGTGCTCAAGCTCCGTCATCGCAATCTGGCCGATGGCGAACCGGAGGCCATTCGCAATCTGGTGGCTTCGGCCGTTGACAGCCTCTCGCCCGAGCGGGTGGTGCTGGTGGATGCGGCCGGCAATCAGCCCCTGGGTCCTAAGACGGCGGACGCTCTACGCCAGACTGCCGAGCAGACCCTGGAAGAGAAGTTGGTGGCTACGCTGGAGCCGGTGACCGGTTCCGGTAACGTGCGCGCCTCGGTTACTGTCGACTACGAGCAGGCCGCAACCGATACCGTGCAGGAGAGCTACGATCCGGACAAGACCGTGACCCTCTCCATGCAGCGCAGCGAGCAGACCACCTCCGCGCAGCAGGTGGCCGCCGGGGTTCCCGGGACGGCATCGAATGCGCCCAACTCGCAGAGCGTGCCCGTCTATCCGCAGCAGACTACGCCGCCCCAGGCCGCGCGGACCGAGTCCGGCACCTACGGGGCCTCGAAGACCGAGCGTCACGTGGTGGAGCAGCCCGGCCGGGTCCATCGTCTGACGGCAGCGATTATCGTGAATGATCGTCTGCTCTCGGCCGCCTCCAACAGCAAAGGCGCCATCTACCAACCCCGTTCGCCCGACGAGATTCGCACGCTCACCGCCCTGGCCCAGGCCGCGGTGGGCTTTGATCCGACTCGTGGTGATATGGTCACGGTGCAGGATCTGGCCTTTGACGACAATCGGCTGCAACAGCCGGTGCCGTCCTATCGGCAGCTGCTCGATGTGGCCGAAGGCTCGCCGGTAGTCGTTCGTTATCTTGCCCTGGTGCTGGGTCTTTTGGTCATCATGGTGTTTGGCCTGGTGCCCATGGTCTATCGCCTGACCCATGTTCCCAAGCCCCAGAAGATCAACGAAAAGGCCAAGGTAAAGGGCAAGGATGCGAAGGGAGTTGCTGCAGCCATGATAGAAAAGGGAGCCGCCGAACAGGCAGCATTCGAAAACAGCGAGGCGTATCAGGCTGCTCTCAGGCCCCCGGAGTCGCCCGAAGCCGAACTCGAACGCACCCGCGCCCAGGAGATCTTCGACCAGGTGGCCGCACAGCTCAAGCTAGATCCGGGCCAGAGTTCGCGGTTGCTGCAAAGCTGGATTCACTCGGACTAAAGCATTTCCTGAATTGCTGTCGTCCGGAAGCACGGCGCTGAGTGGCTTTTTCCTCAAGAAAAAGCCACCTTTCATTACCCTCAAAATGTCTACGTGTATTCGGAAAATGCTCTAGGGACGGGGAACAAAGACGATGGCGTTCGATCAAGGTTCATATACGTCGAAGAATCGCGACTTGGTTCTCAGCATGGCCGGCCCCCGCAAGGCGGCCATCCTGCTGGTCGCCGTCGGCGAGGAAATGGCCAAGGAGATTCTTCGCGTCCTGCCGGAGAGCGATGTGCAGCGGCTCACCGAGGAGCTGGCCGATCTGCGCGGCGTTACGCCCAACATGTCGCTCGGCGTGGTCGAGGAGTTCTGGGAGCTGTTGCAAACCCAGCAGGTGATGGTGCATGGCGGCCTGGACTACGCCAGCCGTCTGTTGATTGAGACCTTTGGCAAGGAGCGGGCCGATGAGATGCTGGCCCTGGTCCGCCGTTCGCAAGAGGCGCAGCAGGGCAATCTGGCCAAATTGCAGCGCACCGATCCCCAGCAGTTGGGCAAGCTGCTCGATAGCGAGCACCCGCAGACCATCGCCCTGGTGCTGGCTCACCTCGATCCCCGCCGTGCCTCGTTGGTGCTCGACAACCTGAGCGAAGAACACAAGGTGGTTTCCATCCAGCGGCTGGCCGAGATGCGCCAGTTCTCGCCGGAGATGGCACAAAAGGTGGCGCACATCCTGCACCGGCGGCTGGAGAGCGTGGGCGATACGGCCCGCAAGAGCTACTCGGGCTTCAAGGCGGTCGCGGATCTGTTGAACCGGCTGAATGCGGATGAGTCCAAGCACATCTTGGAGACCATTGAAGAAGGCCAGCCGGAGTTGGCGCTGAGCATCCGCAACCTGATGTTTACCTTTGACGATCTGGTCACGGTTCCGCCGGCCTCGATTCGCGAGGTGGTCTCCGGCGTCGACAAGCGGCAGTTGGCCATGGCCCTGCGCGGCGCCAAGGAAGAACTCCGCGCACAGATCTTCAAGGCCATGAGTTCGCGCGCCGTGGAGATGCTGAAGGAAGACATGGAAGTGCTCGGACCGGTTCGCTCCCGTGAGGTGGCCCAGGCCCAGCAGGAGATTCTGAATCTTGCCCGCCGCCTGGAGGCCGAAGGCAAGATAGTGTTGAAGCTTGAAGGCGGAGACGAGATGTTGGCTTAGCTGCCGTAATAGGGGTGCGGGTGCCCCTGGACTCGATTTTGAGACCAGGGAAGCCAAGGCACACCTTCATGTGGTCGGAGCACGGTAGTAGCGGGTGAGAGAAGTTTTGGATGCGGAGCGCGGTTGAACAGATGCGAGCAGCAGGAGGGGGACAGGTTTGACCAGCAGCGGCGTCATCTGGGATCCGAACAAGGGCGGGCACGTTGAGGCCTTCGTCTATGCCGTGAGCGATGCCTCCTATCCAGAGACCGATCTGGAAGGCATCCTCGAAGAGCAGGTGGCTGAGCCAGAGGTCGTTTCGGCCGAGCCGGTTCGCCCTGCGCAGCCTGCGCACTCCGTGGATGAGATTCGTGCGGAATATGAGAAGCAACTGGCGGAGGAGACGCGCAGGGCCTTTGAGGCGGGCCGTCAGCAGGGCCTGAAGACGGAACAGGAGGCGCACAACGCCGCCTTGCAGCAGTTGATTGCCGAGCGCCGCCAGCATGCTGAACAGTTGTTGGCCGGCTTCCTTGCCGAGCGGGACCGCTATCTGAGCAATGTCGAGCAAGAGGTGGTGCGTTTGGCGCTGCAGGTGGCGGCGCGCATCCTCCGCCGCGAAGCGCAGATGGACCCGCTCCTGTTGACCGGCGCGGTGCGCGTGGCGCTGGGGCAACTGGCGGCCAGCACCACCATGCGGCTGCGCATTCCGGCCGCCGATCAGGCGCTCTGGCAGGAGGCCATCGCGCATCTTCCCAAGCTGCAGATTCGTCCGGAGATTGTGGCCGAGCCGGGGTTCCGGCTGGGCGAGTGCATTGTGGAAACCGGCCTAGGATCGGTGGACCTGGGCGTACGCGCGCAGCTGGCGGAGATCGAGAGCGGCTTCTTCGATCGCGCTCCCGGATCACCTTCGGCAACGTTTGCGCCAACGGAGCCGGGCCAATGAGCGAATTGTTAGGCCGCTACTTTCAGAGTCTGCGCCGTGGCCAGCCCTGGCGCTGGAGCGGCCAGGTCGTCCAGTCGCTCGGTCAAACCATCGAGTCCACCGGCCCCCTCTGCTCGGTAGGCGAGTGTTGCGAGATCGTTGACCGCAACGGCGGACGCCATCTGGCCGAGGTCATCGGCTTCCAGGGTTCAAACGTCCTCTCCATGCCAATTGAAAGTACCGAAGGCATCCGTTTTGGGGATACCGTGGCGGCGCTCGGCCGTGGCGCGGCGCTCGATGTGGGCCCGGCCCTGCTCGGTCGCGTGATCAATGCCCTCGGTGAGCCCATCGACAGCGGACCTTCGCCCTTTCTTACCAGTTCCATGCCGCTCGATGGCGCCGTCCGCGCGGCTCTGGACCGTACGCCGATCCGCACCCCGCTCGGCACCGGCATTCGCGTGCTGGACTCCATGCTTACCGTGGGCCGTGGCCAGCGCGTGGGCATCTTTGGCGGCTCGGGCGTTGGTAAAAGCACCCTGATCGGCATGATGACCCGCAACACGGAAGCCGACGTGACGGTGGTCGGGCTGGTAGGTGAACGTGGTCGCGAGGTAGGCGAGTTTCTGGAAGATGCGCTGGGCGAAGAGGGACGCCGCCGTTCGGTGGTCATCGTTTCCACTTCGGACGAGTCGCCT
The DNA here is from genome assembly GCA_964645855.1 of uncultured Occallatibacter sp. GTDB lineage: Bacteria > Acidobacteriota > Terriglobia > Terriglobales > Acidobacteriaceae > Telmatobacter. The sequence goes on along the minus strand of CAZYDF010000076.1, from coordinate 6,517 downwards.
TTGAAGCGTCTGCGGGGCGCCATGGCCGCAACCACCGTGGCCGAGTATTTTGCCTCACAGGGCAAGCACGTGCTGCTGGTGCTGGATTCGCTGACGCGCTTTGCCATGGCCGCGCGCGAGATTGGTTTGGCCGCGGGCGAGCCGCCTACGGCGAAAGGCTATACCCCCTCCGTCTTCACCAAGCTCGCCAAGCTGGTGGAGCGCTCCGGTCAGTTCAACAATGGTTCGATTACGGCGTTTTATACCGTGCTGATGGAAGGCGACGATCAGCAGGACCCGATTGTCGATGCGGTGCGCTCCTTGCTGGACGGCCACGTCATGCTGAATCGTTCCCTGGCTGCCGAGGGCTGGTACCCGCCGATTCATGTTCTGGACTCGATCAGCCGACTCATGCCGGCGGTCACCGACCAGGCACATCGGGAACGCGCTGCGCTGATCCGTCGCCTGATGGCCGTCTATGCGCGCTCCGAGGATCTGGTCCGCATTGGCGCCTACAAGGCGGGCTCCGATCCGGATCTGGATCGCGCCTTGCGGGCCCGGCCCGCGCTGCGCGCCTTCATGACCCAGGACTCGCATGAAGAGGTGCACTTCAACGACGCAGTAGCCCGGCTGGCAAAGCTGGCCGCGGAGATCTAGCTCATGGCCGTGGCACGCAGCCTCAAACGGTTGCTTCATGTTCTTGAACTCGAAGAGGAGCAGCGCCAGATTGCGCTGCAGGCCGCGCTGGGTGAACTGCACCGCCTGGAACGAGCGATTGATGCGGCCGGCGTGCGCGAGCGTGGGGGCCGGCAGCTCATCACCGCCAGCGCCCGCTCCGGCGAGTTGGAAGACCGGCTGGCTGGCCTGGAAGAGGCGCGCGCGGGCCTCCGTATCCGGGACGTGCTCACCCCGCGGGCTGCCGATGCCGCACACGTGGCGCTCGAGCGTCGCGAGGAGTTCCTGGCCAAGCGCATTGAGCGTCGCCAGGCCGAGACCCTGATTGAATCAGCAGAAGCTCAAGCAGAACTCGAAGCCAGCCGCCGCCGTCAGGGCGCATTGGATGAGTGGTTCCTCAATCGCCGGGAGGCAAAGGACTCGCTGAGCGACAATCCAGAGCAAAAACAGAAATAATTATCGGCAGTCCCAAAAGAATCTTTAGGGCAAATTTCACATTTTCTTGTAGATAGACCATTTATTGGAACGAAAATCGCCGGATTTCAAGCTTCTAACCTATAAATGTCCAGGTTTGGCACACAGGCTGCACTCTCTCCTCAGCATGAGCGGAGCAGCAGGAATTTCAGCATCGGTTCTGCCGGCAGAGTCAGAGATTAGCTCAGGCGCAGTGGGCTCAAGGTTCGCGGCGGCTAGCGGTGGCGGCGCGGAATCCGGCTTTGGTTCCAGCTGGCAATCCGCACTCACCTCGGTGGGATTGCGTGGCACCAACGCTCAGGTGCTAACCGGAAGCTCAAAGTTTGTGAACGCCAACGCCAGCCAAACTGCCGCTGGAACGCCGCAGACCAGCGCGGACCGCGCGGCCAGCGCGGCCACCAGCACGACCAACCCTTCTACAGCGGCCACCACCTCGACGGCCACCTTGGTCTCAGAGTTTGGCGCGGCGACTGTGGACAATTCCAAGAATGCAGCCGCAAGCGCAACCCTTGCTACAGCGCAAGCAGCGTCGTCCTTAGCAGCCTCCAAGTTGGCCACAAATCTCCTCACCAACGTCCAGACGCTGAATGCCGAGTCCTCGAACGCCGAGAACGCCAAGGCGAGTTCGCTGAAGGAAACGGTCTCCAAGCAGAAGGAGAGCACGGCCAAGAGCAGCTCCAGCTCCACATCGGACGCCTCAAGCAGCGCCACGGCAACCGATCCCTCGCAACTGGCTTTGAATCAGACCGGCCAGATCGTTGTCCCGAACCCGGTTCCAGTTCCGGTCCCGTCTGCACAAGCCGAGCAGGACAACGCGACCGCTACCGACTCTGAGTTGCTGGCGAGCGCGGAGAGCTTCAGCAGTTCCTTCACCACTGCCAGCACCACTGCTAGCACCACGGCCAGTAGTTCTTCCGTCGCATTGACGGCGGATGGCGCCACTTTGGCACTCTCGGGCAATCCAGCCAAGCCCATCCTGGGCGGGGTGCATCCGCAGTCTGCCTCCGGCCCGGAGTCATTAGACGAGACATCTGAATCGGCGGCGGCCACTGGGAAGTCCGCACGATCAAGTTCTGTGGCTTCGAATGCGGAGGCGGAGGCTACCCCCACGGCGGCCACCGCAACCAGCCGGGCACGAACGGCGCAGACCGCCGCTACCCAGCAAGCCGTCAAGGCGCAGCATTCCACGACCCAGCTGCATATGGGGATAGATCTGGCCGAGGGTTCGGAGGCAGCCCCTGAGCCGACAGCGGTGAGCTCGGCTACAACTTCGACCACGGCTTCGGCACAGCAGACCGAGGTTGCTCGCGCAGCAGTCGCGGCGCAAAGCTCTGCCCAGCAGGCGACGGCGGATGCCACGGTGAGCCCCGACGCCGTCAACCTCAGCCAAACCCAGGCAGCTCACGCCAGCATCCAGAGCGCGGAGGCCACCTCCACTCCAGGTACTGCCAAGATCGAGTCGGTCAAGCGGTCCAGTTCCACCGCCGCCACAGCCAGTGCCAGCACCGATACCAGCGCCACGGCCGTTGAAGTTCGCATCGTTGCAGCGCAGAACGCGACCGCCGACTCAACCGGCGTGGTGCGTGAGATGGCCGCGGCACGCACCGAGCAGGGCATGGGCCACAGCACGGACTCCAGCGCCTCAGGCCGCTCTACGGGCAACAGCGCCCAGGAAACTTTTGCGGCTCTAGACTCCAGCTCCGCGCAGCCGTCCACTGTCTGGGTCCACGCGGGCACACGCCAGGCTGAGGCCGGCTACCAGGACCCGAATCTGGGCTGGGTGGGGGTGCGCGCAGAGGTCTCCGGCGGCACCGTCCACGCCTCCATTGTGCCCTCCTCGGCCTCGGCGGCTGAGTCCCTTGGCCAGCACATGACCGGGCTGAACAACTACCTCAACGATCAACATACTCCGGTCGGTTCGCTCTCCATGAGCTCGCCGGACGGGCAGGGAAGCTCGGGCGCAGGAGCTCAGTCCTCTGGACAGAACGCCAATTCCGCTGACAGCTCTGCCCAGCAGGAGACCGGATCGGCTGCCTCGGCGCGGGTTTCCTCTGTGAACAGTAGCAGCACAAGCTCTGAAAGCTTTGCCTACTCCTCCACTACGGGTGAGGGAAGGCTGATCTCCCTGGTTGCCTGATCGGCGGCAGAGAGCAAACAGAAGGCGGGAGGGCTTTGCAGCTGCTCTCGATGGAAGGAAGGAGCAACGGATGTCAACCTCTGGAATCTTCAGTCAGTACTTGGCTACGGGCAGCTCGGCACAAACGGGGGCGTCGGCGATGAGCGCCAGCTCCACCAGTTCAACTTCAAGCAGTTCGACCTCGTCCACCATCTCGGCCAATGATTTTCTGACCCTGCTGGTCACCGAAATGCAGAATCAGGACCCGACCTCGACCGCCGACCCGAACGAGTACATCAATCAGTTGGTGAACGTGAACAGCCTGGAGCAGCTGGTGAACATCAACCAGACGCTGACCACCGCCTACGGTTCTTCCAGCTCCTCCACCTCAACCAGCTCTGCGGCCAACGCGGCCCAGGCAGCCGCCGCCACCCCGCAGACCGGGACCGCTGCTGCGCTCCAGAAGTCGCAAGACGCCCTTACGGCCAATTCCGTCACTGCCACCACGCCGACGGTGGGCGGCAACCTGGGATTGGCGCAGGTTAACAGCTCCTCACAGACCGTTGCCCATGCTCTTGATGGACACAGCACCTCGAAGACTTTGGGGCAGCTGAACCCGTTACGGTAAAGCGGTTCTCCACTTGCTGTAACCCGAAACCGCCGAGTAGCTTTTTCCTTAAGAAAGAGCTACTCGCACGAGATCTGCAAGGGCTACATCGATTGGAGAACCGCTCTAAGCCTGTTCCACCGGCAGGTTGGCCGGCGAAATCGATCATCGAACCTTAGCCATCAGGAGAGAGACAATGCCCAATTTTTACATCGCCGTAAGCGGACTGGATGCCGATTCGCAGGCGCTGAACACCATCGCCAACAACCTGTCGAACATGAGCACGGTGGCTTACAAGGCCAAGACCGCCAACTTCTCTGACATGTTCTACGAGTCGTTGGGGCAGAACAATGCAGGCAATCAGCTTCAGGTTGGCACTGGAGCCAAGGTCGCCTCCACCAGTACGGACTTTACCCAGGGCGACTACAACACCAGCGGCATGTCGAGCACCGATGTGGCGGTGGATGGTAATGGTTTCTTTGTGGTCAATGACGGTTCCGAGAACTTCCTGACCCGTGACGGCCAGCTCAGTGCCGACACCAGCGGCCATCTGGAGACCGCCAGCGGCGACACTCTGATGGGGTATCAGGCCACCGACGGCGTCGTCAGTGCCACCACGCTTTCGGCCATCACGCTTCCCACCGCAGGCCAGGTCATGTCGCCAGTGGCCAGCACCAACTTCACCATTGAGGCCAACCTGGATTCAGCCGCCGCAACCAATTCCACTTACACCAGCACCGTGCCGCTCTACGACTCGCTGGGCACCGCAGTCAACGCAACTGTCACCTACACCAACAATGGCAACAACACTTGGGGATATTCGGTTGCGTTGCCAGCCGCAAGCTTCACCTCCGGCGTCAGCACCCCGATCACCGGAACCCTCACCTTTGATGCCAGCGGCAACCTGGCCTCGGTAACCTCGGGCGGCGTTACCTCAACGGTGGGCACCGCCACCGGCGACGTCTCCACCATTCCGATCGCTTTTACGGGTCTGGCGGACGGCGCCACCGATCTGAGCACGAAGTGGAATCTGCTCAACACCAACGGAGCCCAAATTCTGACCCAGGTCGACTCGGACTCGGTTACCAGCTCATCGGTGGCCAATGGCTACAACGCCGGTACTTATAACGGCTTCAGCGTGAATTCCGACGGTTCGGTGGAAGCCAGCTACTCCAACGGGCAAACGCAGTTGGTGGGCCAAGTGGCCCTGGCCGACGTGACCAATGAGCAGGGACTGACAACCCTCGGCAACGGCCTCTACAAAACCACCCTGGCCAGCGGTACCGCCAACATCGGCATTGCCGGCACCGGCGCGCTGGGCACCATCAAGGACGACGCGCTGGAGCAGTCGAATGTGGACATCTCCGGCGAGTTTTCCCAGTTGATCATCGCGCAGCGCGCCTTTGAGGCCAACTCGAAGTCCATCACCACCTTCGATACGGTCACCCAGGACATCATCGGGATCATCCGCTAAACCAAAATCTGGGCAAACCAGCCCAACTTGAGTGCATGCCCGGGTTGCAGCTTCCGTAGGAAGAGGCAACCCGGGCATGCACTCGTTTGGGGCATCATCTTCTCACTCTGCCGCGGCCTGCTGCTCGGGCCGGGGCCGCTGCAGCCTGCTGGCGCGCACCTGCGCAAAAATGCCTTTAGCGGAGGCCAGAACGGTTCCGGCGCGGTCAAGAATCCGTGCCTCGGTTCGGTGGCTGCGGTCCAGGCTCTCCACCAGCCGGCCCTCAATACGGAGCGGCTCACCCACCGGCACCGGTCGCCGGTAGTCTACCTCCATGGAGCGGGTCATGGCAGGCACGCCCAGGGCACGGACAGATTTGCTCATAGCCTCATCCAGCAGGGTCGCAATCACGCCACCGTGTACATATCCCGGCGGCCCCTCAAACCGCGCCACCACCTCCACAAAGCAGACCACCGACTGGTCTTCCTTCAGATGGAACTGCAGCCGCAACCCGTCCGCGTTGTCCATCCCGCATCCAAAGCAAAGGTTCTGGCCGCCATGCTTCATCGGGGTAAGTTTTTCCTGGCTTTCCATCGTCTTCGGTTCCACACGCCTCGCTTCTGGATTGTCCGTAGTTCTGCTTGTCTGAGCATAAACGGAGGCACTGTGTCTCGACCGCACACATTGTGTCTTGACCGCACACATCTGGACGAGCATGCTGAGGGGGCAGGCACATTCTATCTTCCACTACGACTCCCGTCTTCCGCTCATGGAGGTCTCCATCGCGCAGCTTTCCATTCCGCATTGTCTGATCCCTCTTGCCGCCGCTGCCTTGCTGGCCGGATGCAAGTCTGTTCCATCGCTTACTCCGGAGCAGGCTATCGGCCAACGGCTCTACCAGGGTCGCTGCGCCCACTGCCACGAGGAGAACGATCTGGCCCTCAAACCCCCTCCACCCGGCCTGACCAAGGTCTTTGTCCGGTCCAATTTGCCCAGCGGCCAGCCCGCTACCGACGCCCAAGTGCGCAAGACCATCCTCGCCGGAAAGGGAAACATGCCCTCCTTCGCCTCTCGTTTCACCCCCGAACAGCTCGATGCGCTCCTCACCTACCTGCACTCCGGCCTCCAGCAGTAACCCACAGCTGATCCGGGGATGGTCAGGGCAATCGCATTTGAAACCAGCGTGAACCAGCATAGGGACTTCCGCGCAGCG
>CAZYDF010000075.1:0-20523 GCA_964645855.1 uncultured Occallatibacter sp. | reverse complement strand
CCTGGACCAGAAGGTGGGCGCGCTGGTGTGGAGTCCGCTGGGCTGGGGCCGTTTGACGGGCAAGCTTCGCCGCGGCCAGCCGAAGCCCGCAGTCAGCCGCCTGAACTCCAAGCCCTCGGTGGACAACGGCCCGCAGGTTCCCGATGAGCTTCTGTTCAATGTGGTGGATGCGCTCGATGCCGTCGCCCTGGAGACCGGCAAAACCATCCCGCAGGTGGCGCTGAACTGGCTGCTCACCCGGTCCACCATCAGCTCACTGATCATCGGCGCACGCGACGAGGCGCAGCTCCGCCAGAACCTGGGCGCTATCGGCTGGACGCTGACGACGGAGCAAGTAGCAAAGCTCGACGCTGCCAGCACCGTCCCGCTGCCCTACCCCTACTGGCACCAGCGCCAGTTCACCGAGCGCAATCCGCCGCCGGTGTAAAAGACAGGGAGTAGGGAAAAAGGCCTCGCAGCATACTCATGCTGCGAGGCCTTTCCAAATGCGATGCAATCCCCCTCACGAAGCTGTCATCCAGTCGCCAGTGAGGGCTACGCCTTGGCCGTCAGCTTTGGAAATGAGCCAATGTGCTGCTGCTGGGAGGCCAGAAGCTCCGCCACGGTGATGCCACGGCGAGCCAGGGACAGGGCGAGCACCTCGCCTGCGACGCGCGCATCTTCCAGAGCATCGTGGGCTTTGTACTGAATACCGAAACAGCGGGCCAGGGTAGGCAGCTTGTGGTTGGGAAACTCGGGAAAGGCCGCGCGGGCCAGGGTGCAGGTGTCCAGCCATTTTCGGTAGGCGATGGGCGGCAGGCTGGAACGCTGGCAGGCCAGCTCCAGTGCGCCACGATCGAAGGGTGTGTGGCTGGCTACGGTGGCTCCATCCAGCAAACGCGCCACTTCGGAGTGGACACCCGCCCAGTTGGGCGCGCCGGCCACCATCTCTGGGCTGATGCCGTGGATGGCGATGTTGAAGTGGAAAAAATCTTCTTCGGGGTCCACCAGCGACTGCCAACTGTCGACCATGCGGCCACCGGCAAACACGGCCACGCCGATCTGGCAGATGCTGTGCCGCCCGTGGTTGGCGGTCTCCACGTCCACTACGCAGTAATCTGGTCGGCCCTTCAAGCTCATAGCCAGTTCTTTTCTTCTTCTTTGAAGAAGCCTACGTAGTCCAGGTAGTTGGTGGCGTAGGTCTGGATCAGAGCGAAATCAGCATCCGAAATCTCGCGGCGCATCTTGGCCGGGACCCCGGCCCACAGCGTGCGCGGCGGAATCACCGTATTCTCAGGCACCACGGCACCGGCGGCAATAATGGAGCCCGAGCCCACGCGCACATTGTTCAGCACCCGCGCGCCCATGCCCACCACCACATTGTCCTCAATGGTGCAGCCGTGGACGGTCACGTTGTGGCCAATGGTCACCATATCCCCAATGATCACCGCGTATTTGTTGCGCTGGCCGTGGACCACGGAGCAATCCTGCACGTTGGAGCAGGAGCCGATGCGGATGGCGTTCACGTCGCCGCGCACCACCGCGTTCATCCACACCGACGAGCGCTCGCCGATAACCACATCGCCCAGAATCTGCGCGGAAAGGTCAATATAACAACTGGAGTGAATCTGGGGCGTGTGCCCCTGGTAGCTGCGAATCATGGTTTTGGAAGCATCTCCTGTGCCGGGCCAAGCCCATAGACAGGGTAAAGCATGAGCCGTGCTCGACTCCCTACTGGTGGAAAAGACCGAGCTCACTAACTTTGGTGCATTTCAGGTTTTCTTCCGGCATCCAGCCAGCCAGCAACGTCTTCAATGGAAGAATCTTGCCCCTTTGGTCGCCTCAAGACCCATTTCAGAGAGATTCACCCCTTCGAATGAGCTCAATTGGGATATTCTTGGAGAAGCCATTTGGGCGTGATTGGAGGTGGATAGGTTTTGGCAGAGGTTCGCGTACAAGAAGGCGAGCCGCTAGAGAATGCTCTACGCCGGTTTAAGCGGAAGGTACAGCAGGAAGACATCATCAAGGAAGTAAAGCGTCATTCCTACTACCTGAAGCCCGGCGAAAAGAAGCGTGTAAAGGCAGCTCTGGCGCGCAAGCGCAATCGCAAGAAGGCTCGTAAAGAGCAGGACTAAGACTCTTACAATCAACAGCAACACGCTCCGTTCCCGAGGGCTCCCGGAAAATCCGGGGGCCCATTGGAATTCAATGTAGAAACGGAACGGGATGCAGCGCAGTTTTTAATAGAATTACTTCTCGTCACGATGCAAGGTGCGTGACAACTCAAATGCACTCCTCCTCCCCCTTGGAGTGGCATTTTTAGCCGCGCATTCAATGCGGCCCCGGGCCCTAGCTGTATCCAAGGAGAGAAGCAGGGAACCCCGGAACGGCAAATGTTCACATTTTGGCCGCTCACGGTTTGTTTCCCTGTCGCGGGGAGGCAGTAGATGGAATATGCTGATCGCGTTTTGAAATGTGTAGATTGTGGGACGGACTTTACCTTTACAGCAGGCGAGCAGGTCTTCTTTCAGGACAAACAGTTCAAGAATGACCCAAAACATTGCAAGCTCTGCAAAGCCAAACGTGCGCGTGGCTCTGCCCGTGTTCGCCCTGAAACCCGCACAACGTGCTCTGAATGTGGTTCTGAAACTACAGTGCCCTTTAAACCCACCCAGGGAAGGCCGGTTCTGTGCCGCTCCTGTTTCCAGAAGCAGCTACCCCAACCGGCCAGTGTGCCTGTCACCGAACTTGTCTAGGAATTGAAGCTAACTCTACCCCTTCTTGAGCGCGCGGTGTCCTATGTCGCGCCGGAAGTACATTCCCTCGAAGGATATCTCCGCGAGAGCCATGTAGGCGCGGGCCAGCGCCTCATCAAGAGTCTCTCCGCGGGCGGTCACGCCCAGCACGCGACCTCCAGCGGTCAGAATCTGCTCCCCTGCCTGGGTTGAGCCGGAGTGAAAGACCACCACGTCCTCCATCTTTGCCGCCTGATCCAGTCCGTGAATGGCAATCCCGGTCTTGTAGCTGCCCGGATAACCGCCGGAACTGGCAATCACGCAGGCTGACGCGCCCGGCTTCCAGCGCATCTCGGTATCGGCCAGCGTGCCGTTAATGCAAGCCTCCAGCGCGTCCATCAGGTCGCTGTCCATGCGCACCAGCAGCGCCTGGGTCTCCGGATCGCCAAACCGCGCATTGAATTCAAGCACCTGTGGACCACGCGCGGTCATCATCAACCCCACATAGAGCACACCCTTGAAGGGCGTTCCCTCCGCCGCCATGCCTTTGATGGTGGGCTCGGCAATGTGGCGCATCACCCAGTGCTTCATCTCCTCGGTCAGCATGGCATCGGTGGAGTAGACGCCCATTCCGCCGGTGTTGGGGCCGGTATCGCCCTCGCCAATCCGCTTGTGGTCCTGCGCGGGAGCCATAGCGGCCACGTGCCGGCCGTCGCTCAGGCACAGGAAGCTGATCTCATCGCCGGTCAGGAACTCTTCCACCACGACCTGCTCAGCTTTCTCGCCCAGCAGTGTTCCATTGAAAAGACCTTCCGCCGCCTCCGCAGCCGTGTGCCGGGACTCGCAGATGAGCACGCCCTTGCCGGCGGCCAGCCCGTCGGCCTTGACCACGACCGGCGCATGGAAGCACTCGATGGACTTCTTGGCCTCAGCCAGCGTGGCGCAGACGGCAAAGTTGGCGGTAGGAATGTTGTGGCGCTGCAGAAACTGCTTGGCAAAGCCCTTGCTGCTCTCCAGCATGGCCGCAGCCTTGGAGGGGCCAAAGGCCTGGAAGCCGCGTGCTTCCAGCTCGTCCACCACGCCCAGCGAGAGCGGCAGCTCGGGGCCAACAATGATCAGGCCGGGCTGCTCCGCCTCCGCCAGCTGGACCATCGCCGCCACATCCTTCAGGTCCACCGGCACGCAGCGCGCCACCGTGGCAATGCCACCGTTACCGGGCGCGCACACCACCTCTGAAACACGCTTGGACCGCGCCACCGCCCAGGCCAGAGCATGCTCACGGCCACCGGAACCCAAAATCAGGACTTTCATCAACGCTTCCTTTCAAATCCGCTACTCCCAAACTAACAAACCATGGTCGGAAAGTTGGGTAGGCAAAGTCAATTGGTTCTATGATGGGGGCGAGTTTCATTGGGTGGAAGGAGATGCGGTGAAGAGAATTCCGCTGCTGGTTGTGGTGATTCTGGCCGCTGCGGGCGCCGCATCGGCTGAAACCCGCTGGTGCGACGTGACCGGAATGGACACTGCAAACAAGCTGGAGTATCCGCCATTTGCGGCTTTGGCGCATGTTTCTGGCACGGTGGCCAGCAGGTTGATGATCGCAGGCGATGGTTCGGTAGTGAGCACTCAGCCGGTTGCAGGTTTGCCGATCTTGGCATCCCCAGTGAACGCCCAGCTACAGAACTGGAAGTTCACAACGACAGCAGACGGCAACGAGCCTTGCCAGTCGCTGGTGGTGGTTCGCTGTTTTGTGGATACATCGGTTTCCAGCCGGTCAGAACTGGTATCGCACTTCCCTTCGCACCTTGTTCTGTTGGATTTGGTTGTGGAACCGGAACCGATTGAAGTTATCGTCTATGATCCCGTGTTGCGTGGTTGGAGCCTTTTCCGCCACCGGACGGCTCGGACGATGCGGAAGCTCTTCCGCAGTCAACGGTAGAAGGAAACTCCCCTATACTGTTCGAGGTGCAGGCCGCTTGAGGGCCGCACCCCGGAGCCGATGGTCCAGACCCGCATCAAGCCGTTCAAGCAGCAGCAGGCCGAGCGCGCACGCCGCCAGAGCCAGCAGCAGCTCTTCCGCCGCAACCAGATCGTCGGTCTGGTGCTGGTGGCGGCGCTCATCTGCCTGTGGACCCTGCTGCACACCCATCCCGGCTGGATCTTCCCCACCGGCTGGTGGTGTCTATGACCATTGCATGGAGCAGCCTGAAAGAACCCCTGGCAATTCTGTTGCTGGGCCCCACGGGCAGCGGCAAGACGGCGCTGTCTCTGGCTCTGGGCGAGCGCTTCCAGGGCGAGATTGTCAGCTGCGATTCCGTTGCCGTGTATTTGGGCATGGAGATTGGCAGCGCCAAGCCTAGCAAAGAAGAACGCGCCCGCCTGCCCCACCACCTGATCGACGTGACCACGCCCGACGCCCCCTACACCGCCGGCGACTACGCGCGAGCGGCCCGGGAGGCCATGCGGGAGATCGCCGCGCGCGGCCACATGCCCATCGTCACCGGCGGCACCGGGCTCTACCTGCGCGCGCTCACTGAAGGCCTCTTCGAGGGCCCGGCACGCCAGGACAAACTCCGCGACCGCCTCCGCGCCTCCGCAGCCAAACGAGGCCCGGCCCATCTGCATGCCGTGCTCAAGCGTCTGGACCCGGCAACGGCAGAGCGCATCCATCCCAACGACGTGCCTAAGCTGATCCGCGCCATTGAGGTTTGCCTGGCCACCCAGCGTCCCATGTCTCAAACGCTCGAAAACGAGGGAAGAAATCCGCTGACCGGATTCCGGCTGCTGCGCATTGGCCTGAACCCGCCCCGGCAGGCGCTCTACGACCGGCTCAACCGCCGCTGCGCCCAAATGTTTTCCGACAGACTGATTGAGGAGACGCAGGGCCTGCTGGAGAAATACGGCCCCGTAAAGGCTCTCGACTCTCTAGGCTACCGACAAGCGCTTGCCGTCCTGGCCGGGACCATGAGCGCCGAAGAAGGGCTAGAAGCCGCCCAGCAGGGCCACCGCAACTACGCCAAGCGCCAGCTCACTTGGTTCCGCCGTGAGCCGGAGGTCAACTGGATGGATGACTTTGGCGACGCGCCGCAGACCTTGCGGTCAGCCGTGTTCTGCATCGAAGCTGCACTTAACGGCTGACCGCGCCGCGGACATTGCCGCGAAGCACAGGCGCGCCTGGCGGAGGCGTCACGTCAACGACCTTGTACCCTTCAGGAACCTCAAAGAACGAGGGATCGGGGTCCGCGCGCTGCAGATTGGTCAACGCAATCTTCTGTTCACCGGTGCGGGGATCGTTATGGATCAGGAGAATGTTGACGTGCAGGTCCTCCGAGTACCAGTACTCATCCACAACGGTGATGGGCGCGCCGGTAGAGTTCCTGGTCGCGGGGATCACCACCGTTCGCCGCGTTCCCCGCACGTCGACGTTGTTGATCGTGGACGTGCCCAGGTCTTCCACCGTGACGCCCGGGATACTTGTTGCTGCCCCTGCGTTGGTTGCCATCTCGCGCGGCACGGAGGTACGTGCCCGTACGGCAATGTGCGTATCGGCGTTGCAGACCGTCCGGATGCCCATCTGCGGATCGTAAAGAGACACCTCGACCAGATGGGGCGTCTCCTTCGACGCCATCGGAACCCGCGCGCGCATCTCGCCATGCGTTCTTCCTCGGGAGTCGCGGCCTACCAGATTCATGTTGCGCGACTCGGCCACGGTGCCATCCAGCATTGCCTGCCGGTTCTCAATAAGCGCGGTAGCAGAAAAGGGCAGCCCCGGAATGGGGGGAACAGAGATGGTGTGCAACTGGATGACCGTCGGCCTGTAGAGGGGATTGGCATCGTTGGTTGCCTGCGCCATTGCGCTGCTACCGCCAGCCAGCATACAGACAACCCAAGAGAACAGGAACAGCTTGCGTCCCATAACCGCCTCCGTATTGCGTACAGATTTTAGCATGGCCGCACGTAGGGAAAAGATGGATTCGCGTCCCATAATAGACTGAGAGAACGACGGCGTCTTTTTGCGCGCCAAGGAAACGGAGCACCCCGTGGCAGAGACTCAGGAAATCCTTTTTGACGTAGCGATCCTTGGCGGCGGACCGGCCGGTTATACGGCGGCCATCCGTGCGGCGCAGTACGGCCTGAAGGTGGCTCTCATTGAGCGCACGCCCCGGCTGGGAGGCACCTGCCTGCATGTGGGCTGCATTCCCACCAAGGCCTTGCTCTTCAACGCCGAGCTTTGGGACCACATGAAGCACGCGGCCGAGCTGGGCATTGGCGGAGCTGAGAACCTCTCGCTGGACTGGGCCGCCGTGCTCAAGCGCAAGGACGCGATCATCACCAAGCACGCCAAGGGTCTTGAGTTCCTGATGAAGAAGCACAAGATCAAGGTCATCGCGGGTACGGGCGCGCTGACCGGACCCGCGGTCGGCGGGGTGCATCTTGTCGCGGTGGCTGGGGAAGACGGCGCGGTGAGCCAGGTGAAGGCCAAGAACGTGATTCTGGCGACAGGTTCGGACGCCAAGGCTCTCCCCGGCCTCACGCCGGACGACCGCATCCTGACCAACATCGAGATGCTGTCCGTTGCCGAGCCGCCCAAGTCGCTGATCGTGATTGGCGCAGGCGCGGTGGGCATGGAGTTCAGCTCCATCTTCCGCAGCTTTGGGGCCGAGGTCACGATTGTGGAGTACCTGCCCCGGGTGGTGCCGGTGGAAGATGAGGAGATTTCCAAAGAAATCACGCGGCTCTACAAGAAGCGCGGCATCGATGTGAATACCGGCGCCAAGGTGGAGAAGGTAGAGCGGACGGAGACCGGCGTTTGCGTGACCTGGACGGACGCGAACGGCCGCACCCAGGAGAAGGAAACCGAGAAGGTGCTCTTGGCCGTGGGGCGCGCGGGGCGTACAGCGGGCATTGGCCTGGAGAAGACCGCGGTAGAGCTTGAACGCAACCTGATCAAGGTGGATGGCGCGCAGGAGACGGCCGAGCCGGGCGTGTTCGCCATTGGCGACATTGTGTTTGGGATGCCGCAACTGGCCCACGTGGGCGCGATGGCCGGGATGGTTGCCGCCGCCAAGATTGCGGGCAAACCCTATCGCCCCATCCGCAAGGACCGCATCCCGGGCTGCACGTATACGGAGCCGCAGATTGGGTCGGTGGGGCTGACCGAGGCCGAGGCCAAGGAAAAGGGCTACACCTTGAAGGTTGGAAAATTCCCCTTTGCGGGCAACTCCAAGGCCACCATCCTGGGCAGCCACGATGGCTTTGTGAAGGTGGTTACGGACGCCGAGTTCGGCGAGATTCTGGGCGTGCACATCCTGGGCCCCGGCGCGACGGAGATGGTGGCCGAGGCCGTGGCCGTGCTGGAGCTGGAAGGCACCGTGGAAGAGATGATGCAGGTGATCCACGCGCATCCCACGCTGGCGGAGGGCTTACTGGACGGGTACTCGTCGGTGCTGGGGATGGCGATCAACGCGTAAGTGATTGACCTTCCGGGTCGGTGATACAATGTATCATTATCGGGAGGGGCAGATGCAGGTACAGATGCAGAAGTGGGGCAATAGCCTGGCGGTACGTGTGCCGAAGTCGATTGCCGAGGACGCCAAATTCGCTCTGGGCGAGAAGCTGGAGATCAACGTAGACGCGAGCGGCGTGGTGCGCCTGCAGCGGTCGGTTACCACGCCTACACTGGCCCAACTGGTGGCGCAGATCAACCCTGAAAATCATTATGCCGAAGTTGGCTGGGGGCCGGAGACGGCGCGGGAAGCCGTGGAATGGTAGCGCGCTACATCCCCCAAGCCGGCGACATCGTGATGATGGATTTCGATCCTCAGGTGGGCCGTGAACAGGCCAAGCGTAGACCTGCTTTGGTGTTGACCGAAGGCTCGTATAACCGCGCCAGCGGCCTGATGGTGGTTTGCCCGCTCACCAGCGTCCGAAAGCCTTATCCCTTTGCACTTCCCGTGACGGTAGATCAGGTGGAAGGGGCAATTCTGGTTGATCAGCTGAAGAGTTTGGACTGGGTAGGACGACGCGCTGCATTCCGCATGAAAGCAGAGCCGGAGATGCTGGCCAAAGTCAGGCAATACGCCGCCGTGCTGCTGGGGATTCAGGGTACATAAGCGATACGCAGGCGCGAAAGTTTGCTGGACGGGTGCTTGTCGGTGCTAGACATGGCCATCAGCGCGTAACAATTTCCCCTGTAAGTCCCTTTACATCAATTACAATTCGTGGGACGCAGAAATCCGTCGAGGGATCATCCTTGCCCATACAAAAGATTCGCATCAAAAATTTCCGTTCTCTTTCTGATATCTCCATAGATGTTGAATCTTTAGCGGTTTTCGTTGGATGCAACGATGCCGGTAAGTCCAACATCTTGCGCGCCCTTGACCTATTCTTCAACGGGGCAGCTAACAAGTATCGTCTCGATTGGATTCG
The DNA here is from genome assembly GCA_964645855.1 of uncultured Occallatibacter sp. Classification (GTDB taxonomy): domain Bacteria; phylum Acidobacteriota; class Terriglobia; order Terriglobales; family Acidobacteriaceae; genus Telmatobacter. Next base: position 11,380 of record CAZYDF010000075.1, on the reverse strand, counting down.
GGACTTCAGTGGATTCGCTAAACCAGGGCAAGGTAAAGCAAAAGAGATTCAGATTTCCCTCACATTCAAACTCCCAGAGTCCTACAACGTCAAGGGGCGCGTTATATGGAGTAAGACGTGGAGGCAATTGGGATTTCATCACGAAAGTATCCTGCAGGAGAATGGGACTGAGCTCCCACCTCGTTCAAAGGCAGTTTCCTATCTGCGGTCTATCCGATATGAATATGTACCCGCGATCAAAGGACCTGACTATTTCGAGAAACTTCTCGGCTCGGTCTATGACATGCTGGAGTCGACGGCCCAGCAATCAATCAGATCGGCCTCCGCATCTTTTACGGATACTATTCGGAGACATACCATTGGAATCCTTGCGGACTTGAGTGAACAATTGGGATTGAGCTCTGATTTAACATTGCCAACAGATCTCAGAGATCTGTTTTCCGCCCTCGAATTCCGTTCCCAAACAGGCGTTCATTCCGTAGCACTGGCGCAACGTGGTGACGGAATCAAGGTGAGGCATATTCCGATTATCCTTAACTGGATGGCGCGTCAGGCTAACCACGAAAGGATTGCCGTCGCCGGTCGGCCACGTGTAGAGACTATCTGGGGCTATGAGGAACCTGAAAATAATCTAGAAGCGCGAAGCGCTTTTGAATTAGCCGATTCTTTTCTGGACTTGCAAGTTAGCGGAATTCAGATTTTCCTCACTACACATTCCCCCATTTTCTACTCAGGACTATTGCGCACGGGGGAGAAACATGTCTGCCTGCATGAAGTTCAAAAGGAACTTGCAAGCGATAGCAGAATCATCAGACGAGATCCCAACCGAAGTGATCAAATGGAGGCGCTGGATTCATCTGTAGGTTTCTTGCATTTGATTGAGCCCCATATAAAGGAGTGGAGGGAACGCGTGGATTCCTTAAAGATACGAATCACGCAACTTGTAGACACTAGTGTTCCCACTGTTTTCGTGGAAGGACCAACAGATAAGAGAATTCTGCAGGCTGTTTTCAACAAATATTACAACGAACATACCGTTCAGGTGTTATGTTCCACACAAAATGGAGGTGGGCACGAATGGGTTCGCGATAGCCTAATCGCATGGCACTACAGTAGACCTAATGCGTACGCAGTGGGCCTCTTTGACAATGACAGGGCAGCTAAACCATCGTATGACGCATTTCACCGGATGGTACATGATGCAGCAGATGGAAAGACCAAGACCCTAGCGCTTAAATTGCCATTCTTGGGCTTAGCTCTCGACATCAAGAAGCAAAGGATTTGCCTGGATACTGCAATCGAAGAGATCTGCCCTCGCGAAGCATGGCTCCACGCTCAAGCTGAGGAGTGGTGCGAGGTTCGAACAAACCTCATAGCGACGTACGGGTTCAATGAAACAGGTCTAGCCTTTGACGAATGGATTGATCAAAAGCTTAACGATAACCTATTGGGGTTCATTGCGCGACACAAGATCAAGCAGGAATTCAAGGAGAAATTCTCAAAACTTATTGCTAAATGGATCGCCGAGGACTCTCAATATAATCTCGCTCCTCTGGAGCGGGTTGCTAAGGAGTTACTGACAAAGTTGAGGCTAGTACAGATCGCTTGATTCAGCGATCATCTGCGTCTTGAACGGCCGGAATCGGCCAAATAGTGCTGGGCACCGAAGGCTCGGGGACCCAGCACTCTCTGTTGCGAAACGCCCTACAGCTCCATCGATTTGGACTCGGTGAGTTCCTTGGCCTTGGCGATGAAATCCGCCAGGGGCATGGAGCCCAAATCGCCCTTGCCGCGGGCGCGGACACTGACCGCGCCTGCCTCCGCTTCCTTGTCGCCAAAGACCAGAATGTACGGAGTCTTCTGGTTGGCAAAGTCGCGGATCTTGGAGTTCATCTTCTCGTTGCGGGCATCCACTTCCACGCGGAAGCCGGCATCCTTCAAGGCCGACTCGATCTTGACCGCGTAGCCCAGGTGGCGTTCGCTGATGGGCACCAGGCCGATCTGCAGCGGAGCCAGCCAGAGCGGGAAGGCGCCTGCGTAGTGCTCGATGAGCACGCCGAAGAAGCGTTCCACGGAGCCGAACAGGGCGCGATGCACCATGACCGGCTGATGGCGCTGACCGTCCTCGCCCACGTACTCCATCTCAAAGCGCGCCGGCAGGTTGAAATCGAACTGCACGGTGGAGAGCTGCCACAGGCGGCCCAGCACATCGACCAGCTTGAAGTCGATCTTGGGGCCGTAGAAGGCGGCTTCGCCGGGGATGGTCTTGTAGGCAATGCCTTCGCGTTCGAGGGCGTGCTCCAGACCCTTGGTGGCCAGCTCCCAGTTGGCGTCCGAACCCGCGTAGTGGGCGCGATCGTTGGGGTCCCAGGTGCTGAGCTCCACCTTGAACTCCTTGAAGCCGAAGGTGGTGAGCACGGCTTTGGCAAACTCGATGCAGGCCACAACCTCGTCCACAATCTGTTCCGGCATGCAGAAGATGTGCGCATCGTCCTGGGTAAAGCCACGCACACGCAGCAGGCCGTGCATGGTGCCGGAACGCTCATAGCGATACACGTTGCCCAGCTCGGCATAGCGGGCGGGCAGATCGCGATAGCTCTTGGGCGAGTTCTTGTAGATGAGAATGTGGAAGGGACAGTTCATCGGCTTCATGCGATAGTTCGCATCGTCCAGTTCCATGGGCGTGAACATGTTCTGCGAGTAGAAGCCTTCGTGGCCCGAGGTCTGCCACAAGTTCACTTTGGCCACATGCGGGGTGTAGACCAGATCGTAGCCGCGGCGGATGCACTCCTCGCGCATCCAGTCTTCCATGATCTTGCGGATCATGGCGCCCTTGGGATGCCAGAAGATCAGACCGGCGCCGGCCAGGTCCTGAATGCTGAAGAGGTCAAGCTGCTTGCCGAGCACGCGATGGTCGCGGCGGGCAGCCTCTTCCAGACGCTCAAAGTGGGCGTCCATCTCCTTCTTCGAGAAGAAGGCGGTGCCGTAGATGCGCTGCAGCTGGGGATTCTTCTCGTCGCCCAGCCAGTACGCGCCGGCCAGAGTGGTCACCTTGAAGGCCTTCACGCGGCCGGTGGAGGGCAGGTGCGGTCCACGGCAGAAGTCGACAAAGCTGCCGTTCTTGTAGAAGCTGATTTCATCGCCCTCCTTGGTGAACTTGGTCACGAAGTGGGTCTTCATGAAGTCGCCATCTTTTTCAAAGGTTTTGAGCACCTCCTCCCTAGATTGAGCACACCGCACGAAGTGCTCGTTGCGGGCCACGACCTCGGCCATCTTGGCCTCGATCTTGACCAGATCCTCGGGGGTGAAGGGCTTTTCGCGATAGAAGTCGTAAAAAAAGCCCTGGTCGGTGGCCGGACCGTGGCCCAGCTTGACCTCCGGGAACAGCTCCAGCACCGCCGTGGCCATCACGTGCGCGGCCGAGTGGCGAACCACCTTCAGGGCCTCGGGGTCCTTCTCGGTCAGCAGCTCCAGACGCGTGTCGGCAGTCAGCGGAGTGGTCAAATCCACCAGACGCACGGCGTTGGCGTCCTCAGCGGCATACATGCCGTCCTCGGAAGGCTCCTCGCTATCCGTCTTGGCTGCGGAACCGGCCAGCGGCACCAGGCGCGCGGCCACGCTGGCGGCGGCCAGACGGGGCGAGATCGAGGTGGCGATCTCAAAGGGCGTGGTGCCTACAGGAACCTGACGAATGGCCCCATCGGGGAGATGTACGGAAATTGTCTCGGTGCTCATGGTCTCTCTTCTGTGGAACGGGATACGAATCCGCGCCAACACTTGAGGATAGAAGTTTTTGGCGGGTAAAGTCGAGTTTTCTGCGGGCCACGGACGCGCCGCCGAACCCGATCCCGCACGGCTTCTGGCTTGGGAATGCTCCGACTGCCTCTACGCATCTCTTCGGATTGTTTTGAAAGGGCATGGCTTCAGCCGTGCCGAAACAGGATTGAAACTCTCAGGCCTTCAGGCCTTGAGGGATGGTTTTTCTATACATTTGAACCACAAAATCATCCCTCAGCGGCTGAAGCAGGTCTGCTTTTGTGCTGCTTGCGGCACGGATGAAGCCATGCCCTTTCAAAACATCCTGCCAGCGTGCACTTGGATGCCCGACTGTTCAGCCCATCGAAATCCGCGGCGGGTTCTTTCACCTGGGACGCAAATTGCGGAGAAACCTGCGTCGCCCCGCCAGTTGCCGAATCTCTCTTTGTGGGAGGACTCCCATGCGCTGGTTAAGTTTGCTGTTCTGGTTGGCGTTGTGTTTTGGAGTGGCGGGCATCAGCGGGCGCTGGACCGCGGTGGAGGTGGCAGGCTGGTACAAGACCCTCCTCATGCCTGCGATTGCTCCACCCAACTGGCTCTTTGGACCGGTCTGGTCGCTGCTCTACGCGATGATGGCCGTCGCCGTCTGGCGCGTCTCGCTCACCACCGCCACGCCCGCGCGCAATGTGGCTCTTGCGCTGTTCCTGGCGCAACTTGGGATCAACTTTGCCTGGTCGCTGATCTTCTTCCGCTGGCACGCCCTTGGCTGGGCCTTTGCGGAGGTGGCAGCGCTCTGGGTGGCCATTGCAGCCACCGCGCTCGCCTTTGCCCGCGTGGACCTTCCGGCAGCGTGGATGATGGCGCCGTATCTGGCGTGGGTCAGCTTTGCATCGCTGTTGACCTTCCTCATCTGGCGGCTCAACCGCGGCTGAGCGCGTTAGTCGGCAGGCTGTGCTGCAATCACAGGCAGGGCGCGGACTTGGCGCAGCATCTGCCAGCAGCCGGCCGCAAACACCAGCAGCAACAGAACGCACTCCATGTACTTCCAATCCTCATGCGAGCGGTTGGCAAAGTAATTGGCGCCGCACCAAAGCAGCAGCAGAGATGCCGCCAGCAGCCGCCCCAAGGCCAGCGGACGGATCAGCCGCGACAGGATCAGCAGCATGGGCACGGTAAAGGGGAAAATATCGTACTCGATCAGCCGTGGGTTCATCAGCAAGACGCCCACCAGCATGAGCGGGAACCACTGCTCCCCGTGGATCAGCCCTTTTTTATAGAAGCTGGAAAAGTAAAGCAGCACAGCGAACAGGCCCAGGGTGAGCAGCAGGTATACCAGGACGCCCCATATGGCATAGTGACCCTCTAATAGTGCAGTTGTTGCACCAAAGCGGCCTGCCGGACCCGATCCAAAGTCGTTGTTGTAGCTGAAAATTCTGTCCAGAGCCCGCGTGTAACTGTGGAACTCCGCCGGCCAAACAAGAGCTTGGCCCGCAAACAAGACCAGACCGGCAACGCCAGCAACTGCCACCTGCAGCCAGCGTCGCGTGGCGCAGAACAAAGGCAAGGCAAGATAGATGAGATAAGGCGCCTTGAAGCAGGAAGCCAGCAGCACCGCCGCAAAGAACCAGCGCCAGTTGCCCCGCTTCCAGCCCATCAGGAAGCCTGCCAGGATCAGTCCATAGAGCATGAAAGCCACATTGCCGCTGAAGACCGAGTCAAATAGCAGCAGCCCCGGAAAGAACAGTGTGATGGGCGTAAGAATGCCCACAAACAGCCGTTCGTCCTTGCGGGGAAGATGCGAAACCACCCAGAGCTGCAGCAGAATCGCCAGCATGTACATGGACCAGTAGATGGCCTTCACCACAACTTCTGGAGCCGATCCCATCAGCTTTAGAAGCGGCAGGGTGATGGGCGAGTAGACGTAGACAAAAGGCCGCGGAGCGCCGGCCTGGTTGGCGGCACTGTGAATAAACGCGTCCTGGTTGGCCATGCCGGTCTGGTACGGGTCAGCCCCCGCATGCACGGAGTGCATGGCGCTGAGGATGACGTTCAAATCCCATGCCAGTGGCCCGTCGTTGGCCATCCAGAAAGGAATCGCAACCAGTGTCAGTATCCAGACGATCCACGGAAGGGTGGAGAGAGAGATCCGCTTTTTCACGCGAGTTCCGCCTTGGGTTCAAATCGAAATCGCAGAATCCCGCGGAGATGCGAGTGGGAAGGGTCAACCACCAGAATCGCGTAGGACCAGTCTGCCAGTCGCGCGCAATGGCCTACATGGACACTTGCGTCGTGCTGTCCTGGCTATTTCTTCTCTTCATGATACTCGGAATCGGTGTTGATGGCCCAAAGGTTGTCCTTGGTGGTAATGCCGGCCGCAATGTTTTCCACTGCCGTCATGGCCGTCAACATGGAGTGATCCTGGTTGTTGTACTTGTGCATGCCGTTGCGGCCCACCAGGAAGAGGTTTTCAAAGCCATCCACAAAGTTGCGCACCGTATCAAAACGGTCATAACTGCCAAAGTAAGCCGGGTAAGTCTTGGGCACACGGACCACATGCCAATCCTCCACATCCTCGGCCTTCAGAATGCCGATCCGCTCTACCTCGGCGATGGCCATCTTGGCCATCTCCGCATCGCTCAGCTTCCACACCGGGTCCGTCTCGTAGCAGAAGTACTCCAGACCTATCCACACCTTCCCCGGATCGTTCACCAGATACGGGCTCCAGTTATTGAAGATCTGCAGCCGACCCACGGTCACATCCGGCTCCTGCACATAGATCCAGTTGTCGGTCAGTTTGCTGCCATCGGCATTGGTCACCGTAAGCTTCTTGGTCAGCAGGCCCACGGTGATAAAGTCGCGATACATCAGCCCGTCGTTCGCCTCCGCCACATCAGCCGGCACCGGCACGTCGAGCGCGTGTACCAGGTCGCGCACCGGCATGGTGGAGAAGAAGTAGTTCCCCGCAAAACTTAACCGCTCGCCGGCAGCATTCACGGCCTCCACGCTGGCCACCTTGCCGCCGCGAATATTCACGCGGTCCACCTGCAAACCAAAGTGGATCTCTCCGCCTTTGGCGCGCACCATGTCCGCCACGTGCTCCCACAGTTGGCCAGGGCCAAACTTGGGATAGAGAAACTTCTCAATGAGCGAAGTCTCCACCTGCTTTTGCGCCAGATCGCAGGGCTTGCCACCGGAAAAGTGCGACTTAACAAAGTGCATCACAACGGCTCGCAGCGAGAGCCCCTTGATGCGCTGCGCTCCCCACTCCGCACTGATCTGGTTGCAGGGTACGCCCCACACCTTCTCCGTATACGACTTGAAGAAGGTCAGGTAGAGCTGGCGTCCAAAGCGATTGATGAGAAAGTCCTCAAGCGACTTTTCCGTGCGGCTGGGAAAGATTGCCGAATAGAGATAACTCATCCCGCAACGCAGGGTGCGCACGGCGCCCATCTTCGCTAGAGTGTCGCCCGTCAGCTTGATCGGATAGTCAAAGAGTTTGCGCAGAAAGTAGATGCGGCTTTTGCGCTCGCGTACCAGCATCACCAGATCGTCCTGCTGCGGCGGGGCAGGCTCGGGAACGCTGCGTTGCTGGCCCTGGTGGCAAAGCGCGCCCTCCGGGTTGCTGCCCTCTTCCACCGGCATCATCTCCAGCCACCACTGCATGACGCGGTCTGACTTGGAAAAGAACCGGTGTCCGCCAATGTCCATGCGGTTGCCCTTGTACACAACCGTGCGCGAGATGCCGCCCACCTGCTCATCGGCCTCCAGCAAAATTGGGCGGATGCCGGTTTGGCGCAATAACTCCAGCGCTGCTGTCAGTCCGGCCGGTCCTGCGCCGACGATAATCGCCTTGCCATCTTTCAAAGAACCCTCCGGGTGACCTCAGCAATAGATCTAAAGAGATACAGAACTGCAGAACAGGTCTACGCGGCCGCTTTCTTCTGAAAAGCAGCACGTCACCCCAGCGCCCCTTGCCTCGCCATCCCGATCAGCCGAAACAAGCGCAAAAATTGTGGATGCAGGTTATCTCTCTGTTTCTATCCTGAACGGTCCGGAAGAGTAAAGGCCCGGTTTGGGACTGGGCTGGAGAACGTCTTCTCTCATGGTACAAACTCCGGGGTACGCAAAAGAGGATCTTTACGGTTTATTTATAAAACGAGCTACGAGGTCGCACCTGGACTCCCGTCCCGCTACAAAAATAACAAGGGCCGAGATTGCTCCCAGCCCTTGCCTTATTGCTAGATTCTGCCGAATCTGGCCAGTGGAATTTAGAGAGGCTGCACGTCGGCTGCCTGCCAACCCTTGGGACCCTTCACCACATTGAACTGAACGGCTTGGCCTTCCTGAAGGCTCTTGAAACCGTTTGCGTTGATCGCTGAATAATGCACAAACACGTCCTCGCCGTTCTGGCGCGAGATAAAGCCGAAGCCCTTCGCGTCATTGAACCACTTCACAGTACCTTGTTCCATCTGTTCAAATTCCTGGATTGAATTGCGCTGGATGAATCGGAGCTACCGCTGGCAGAATCTTGCTTGGTTGGGCGAGTACCTGCTCACGCCCCGTTCTGGTCTAACGCTGGCAACAGTCTACCATCGTTCTTTGAGATGGTACGCCGTCTGTCCAAATTGACCCTCCGAAGTTACTCGTGGCATTGAAAATAGGTGCGGATCGCGGCAGTTCCGGCAACCGCTCCGGTTGTGATACCGTGAAGAGTCGCTATGGATCAAGATCCCGTTTGCGCTCTATTCGCCCATGCCAGCCAGCAGCTTCAGGCTGAGTTTTCCGCGCTTCCCGCGGTCGAGTCTGGTGCACCTGCACCCGGCATGAAGCAGATTCTCACTGAGGTCGCCCACCGGCTCGGCGATAACTACCCGTACTTCCATCCTCTTTATGCCGGCCAGATGCTCAAACCGCCGCATCCGCTGGCCCGCGCCGCCTACGCCCTGGCCATGAGCATCAATCCCAACAATCACGCGCGCGACGGCGGACGCGCCAGCTCCGAGATGGAGATTGAGGCCGTCAGCCAGTTGGCCGCCATCTATGACTGGCCGGAGCACCTGGGCCATCTGACCTCGGGCGGCACCTTTGCCAACCTTGAGGCGCTTTGGATTGCCGGGCAGCTAGCCCCGGGCAAACGCATTGTCGGCTCCGAGCAGGCGCATTACACGCACCAGCGCATCAGTTCAGTTCTGAAGCTCAGCTATAACTCGGTACCTGCCGACAACCGCGGCCGCATGGACCTGAATCGCCTGGAAGACGAGCTGCGCCAGGGCGATGTGGGGACGGTGGTAGCCACCATCGGTTCCACGGGCTTTGGCGCGGTCGATCCGCTGGACGGCATTCTGGCGCTGCGCGACAAATACGGCTTTCGCATCCACGCCGACGCCGCCTACGGTGGCTACTTCCGCCTGATCCGCGACGAACTCAGCGAGCCCTGCCGCCTGGCCTACGAGGCCATGGCCCAGGTGGACTCCATTGTGATGGACCCGCACAAGCATGGCCTGCAACCCTACGGCTGTGGTTCGATCTTGTTCAGAGACCCCTCCGTGGGGAAGTTTTACAAGCATGACTCCCCGTACACCTATTTCACTTCAAAAGAATTGCATCTGGGCGAGATCAGCCTGGAGTGCTCCCGTCCGGGCGCTTCCGCGGTAGCTCTGTGGGCCACGCACCAGCTGCTGCCCCCGGTTTCGGGCGGCGAGTTTGCCCGCAGCCTCTCCGCCTGCCGCAAAGCTGCGCTTGAACTTGACCGGCGCCTGCGCTCCGAGCCCCTCTTTCGAGCCTTTGCGGCCGGTATTCCTGACCTGGATATTGTGGTCTGGCAGATGGCCGCCGAAACCCCGGAGCGAGCCTCGGAACTGGCCCGGGAAACCTTTGCGGCCTGCGCCACGCGCGACCTGCACCTGGCTCTTGTACAATTGCCGCATTCCTGGTTTGCTGGCCCGGCGGGGAGCGTGTGTTCGCCCGCCGGCGTCACCTGCCTGCGCTCCGTGCTGATGAAGCCCGAGCACGCCGCCTGGATGGAACCCATCTGGGTGCGGCTGATGGCAGCCGCCAGGGAAGTTAAGGGAGAGTAGAGAGAGATGCGCAGAGGATGGTCAGGAACCGGGTCGCGAGGAAAACGTTCTCATTTTCCCTCCACTTCCTCCATCCAATCTTCTTTCTCCATGATTTTGCGCGGGTTAACCTGCGCACCTCAGCAACTCTCAACGTCTCGTATCACCCTATTTGAAACCTACCTTCACTCCACTTTCGAGGAAATGAACCACCATGCATGATCCTGCCGCTCTTCGTTCCATGCACCGGGCTCGCTTCAATGCCGAGCCTACAGTCTTTGTCGCGCCCGGCCGCGTTAACCTGATCGGCGAGCACACTGACTACGCCGAGGGCTTCGTGATGCCCGTGGCCATCAACTTTGCCACACTGGCGGCCATCAGCCCCCGGGACGACGGCAAAATCGTTCTCTACTCCGAGAACTACACGGAGGAGATGACCTTTGACGCCGCCGCCACCCCGGTCCGCGGCAACCATTGGAGCGATTATCCGATGGGCGTGGTCTCCATTCTCAAGGGCGAAGGCCAGACCATCCCCGGCTTCAGCCTCACCCTGTGGGGCGATGTGCCGCTCGGCTCCGGTCTTTCCAGCTCCGCCGCTCTAGAAGTGGTTACCATGCTGGCCGTCACCTCCCTGGCCGGCATCACCTATCCCGGCCCGGTACTGGCCAAGCTCTGCCAGCGCGCGGAGAACGAGTTTGTAGGTTCCAGCTGCGGCATCATGGACCAGTTCATCAGCGCCAACGGCAAAGAAAACCACGCCCTGCTGCTGGATTGCCGCGACCTGAGCTTCCGTCTGGCTCCCATCCCCGACAACGTGGCCCTGGTCATTGCCAACACCATGGTCAAGCACTCCATCGTGGGCGGCGACTACAAGACTCGCCGCGCCGAGGGCGAGGCTGCCTGCGCCATCATCGACAGCCACCGCGGACCGGTGCCCTTCCTCCGCGACGCCACCCTGGAAGACCTGGAAAAGTGGGGCAGCGAGATGGAGCCCAAGTCCTATCTGCGCGCCAAGCACGTAATCACCGAGGATCTGCGCACCGTGGCGGCCTCTGAGGCGCTGCTCAAGGGCGACATCAAGGAAGTGGGACGCCTGATGGCCGAAGCCCACCGCAGCTATAGCGTCGACTTTGATGGCAGCTGCCCTGAGGCCGACGCCATGGTGGAACTGGCCCAGGATCTGCCCGGCCTGATCGGCGCTCGTTTGACCGGTGGCGGCTTTGGCGGCTGCACCATCAATCTGGTGGAGCAGAAGGACGCGGCCGCTTTTGCCGAGGCTCTGGCCGCGCGTTACCAGGCCAAGACCGGCATCAAGCCTGAGATCCACATCTGCCGCGCCTCCAACGGCGCACACCAGATTCTCTAGTCTTCTGCCTCTTTCTACCACGCCCTGCAGCCTCCTGTCTGTTCAAGAACCGGAGATTGCAGGGCGTTTTTCAGTTCAAGACCGGGGCTCCATTCTTGCCGCTGCGGGAATTGTGCCGGCGCTGGGGCCGATCTTTTCTCGCCGCTCCGGTCCAGAAATATCCCATAATACGAACAGCCTGACGCGTAACTCCCCCAATTGG
>CAZYDF010000074.1:0-20565 GCA_964645855.1 uncultured Occallatibacter sp. | reverse complement strand
CAGTTTCCAACATCCCGCCGATGCTTTATAGATACAAGAATGACAGACTCGTGGGGTAGCGTGCTGCTTGTGGTGTTGCCAACTATTGAGGTAGTATACGAGTCCCTAGTCCCTTAGTTCCGAGTCCCTGCTCTACTGCGCCTGATCCACCTCGGAAGCGGGCAGCGTGTAGATCACCTCATCCGGTGCGGCATAGTGCAGTTGCTCGCGGGCATGGTGGCGGATGGCCTCCGGATCGTCTTCGAGCTTCTGGTTTTCCTTGCGCAGCTGATCGTTTTCCTTGGCCAGCTTCTGGATCTCGGTTTGCAGTCCGCGATCCTCAGTGCGCATCTTATGCCAGCTGGAGAGCCCGTGCTGGCCGCTGATGGCGTGCCAGGTGACCAGCAGCGCCAGACAAATAGCCACAACCGTTCCGGCTGGCCGCCAGACGCGCTCGGTCCATGGACGCCGCTCTTCAGCTTCGCCCATGGCTTCGTTCACCGGTTGATTGCGCTTGTCCTGCATTGCTTTCCACCCTTGCGCAGCAAAAAGCTAGAAGCTAGAAGCTAATCGCTGAAAGCTGTTCTCCTAGCTCAGCACAAACTGCTTGGCCGCCGCGCTCAACGCTTCCATATCGGACTCGCTGCGCGCCTCGCTATAGGCCCTGACCACCGGTTCGGTGCCCGAAAGCCGGTAGCAGACCCAGGAACCGTCCTCGAGGATAAGCTTGAGGCCGTCGGTGCGCACCACGCTCGCCACCTTGCGCCCGCCCAGCTCGGTTGGATCGGTCTTCAACTTCTCAGTGAAGCGGGCTTTGACCTCCGGGGTCAAGCGGAAGTTCTCACGAACCGGATAGAAGGAACCAACCTTGGCAAATAGCTCTCCAAGTTGGGAACGAAGGCTCTTGCCGCGGGTGGCCACCATCTCCGCCACCAGCAAACCGGCCAGTACGCCGTCCTTTTCTGGAACGTGGCCGCGAATGGTGAGCCCGGCAGATTCTTCGCCGCCGATGGCGATCTTGTCCTGGTTGATGAGCTCGCCAATGTATTTGAAGCCCACCGGCGTCTCGTAGAGCTCAACCTTGTGGTAATCAGCCAGGGCGTTGATCAGGTTGGTCGAGGCCACGCTCTTGGCCACGCCGTTGCGCCAGCCGCGGGTTTCCACCAGGTAGTCAAACAGCAGCGCAATCACGTAGTTGGGCTGGATAAAGGTGCCGTCGGCATCCACAATGCCAAAGCGGTCGGCGTCGCCATCGGTGGCCAGCACCAGGGCCGCGCCGATCTCCTTCATCTTGGCCTTGGCGTCGCCCAGCAGATGGTCATCGGGCTCCGGCGCATGGCCACCAAACAGCACGTCGCGGTAGTCGTGGACGGACTCCACGTGGACGCCCGCCGAGCGCAGAATGTCGGTGGTGTAGCCGCGGCCCGCTCCCCAAAAAGGGTCGTAGACCAGCTTGATGCCTGATTTGGCAATGGCATCCAAATTAACCAGCTCCGCCAAACGCGCCAGGAAGGCCGGCTTCACGTCCGCGGTCTCAAAGCCGCCCGCGGGGGGCTCAGCCGTGGGCACCGTGGCGTTAGCGGCCTGCAGCGCGGCAATGGCCGTTTCAATTTGATGGGTGACCTCAGGCAGCGCCGGCGCGCCGTCGGGCGTGGAGAACTTGATGCCGTTATACTCCGGCGGATTGTGCGAGGCGGTGAAGTTGATGGCGCCCGAAGTCTGCAAGGTGCGCACCGCATAGGAGATGGCCGGGGTAGGCGCGGCATCGGAAATCACAATGGGGGTGATGCCGGCTCCAGCCAGAACCCGAGCCGCTTCCAGCACAAACGTCTCACCCAAAAAGCGGGGGTCGCGGCCCACCAGCACGCGGTGCGGCGCGGGGAGCGTCTTCACATAGGCTGCGATTCCGGCTACCGCCAGCCGGATGTTGGCCATCGTGAAATCGTCCGCCACAATTGCCCGCCAACCCGAGGTTCCAAACTTGATTGATGCGCTCATCGCCGTGTTCTCCTCCAGATCCATCAATTCCGCAAAACATGCTGCTCTTATGATGTTGCCCTACGGAACCCATCGGAGCAAGGGCAATAGGGATCATTGGTTCGAACGCACCCTCCGCGAAGGGAACCGGAGACCGGATGCGCGCCGTAGGCGCAGCGCGTGTTAGCCCAGCGCTTCAGCGCTGGGTAAGCTTGCCGAACGACGCCCGGAGTCCTGTAAGGACGGCGCAAACAGCCACCGAATGCCGTTGGAAAAACGCGAAGCGGGCTGCTGCATGCAATGCGTCCTGTAAGGACGGCGCAGATTCCGAGCCTTCAGGCCGACTCCCTCCGTCCCGCGCACGCTGCCTCCTAGCCGACCTCCAGCTGAAAGCTAGGAGCTGAAAGCTGGGAGCTGTCTTCCTCCAACTCGGGAACTGGCCCCGCTTTTTCGCTCGGAATTTCCTCCCCAAGCCCATGCGTTTGGGCATACAGTGTTGGCAGCAAAACTTCGCTCTGGGAGGTTCTTATGCCCGTCCATGCACCTCAGGCACGCATTGTCCTCACTTCGCTCAATGGCCACGACGAAGCCATCCGGCTGGGGCAAACCCTGGTGGAAGAGAAGCTTGCCGCCTGTGCCACCATCTTCCCCGGAGCCCAGTCCATCTACCGCTGGCAGGGTCAAATCGAGTCGGTGCATGAGACGATTCTTTTGCTCAAGACCTGCCTTGACCATATTCCCGCGCTCGAAGTCCGGCTGCATGAGCTGCATGGCTACCAGACGCCGGAGTTCATCGTGTTGCCGATTGAGGCTGGCAGCAAGGCCTATCTTGAGTGGCTGCAAGCCTCGGTCCAACTGCCCTGACCACACCCTACTGTTGAGGCGCGGCAGAGACGCGAAAGGAGTTCCATCGCATCCCGCAGCCGGGTTCTTTTGGGGTTCTCCGGTCCGCTTCGGCAGTGTGCCTGGAGACCTGTTTTGCCCAAATCCCCCGAGGCTGAGGTGAGAGAATAAGAGCTTGAGTATGAGCACGGACAACCTTATCGCACTGAAAGACGACATGGTGGCCTTCATTGAAGGTCACGGAATGAAGCGCCTGCCTGGCTACATCACCGAGGAAACACCCTCCGTGGTGTGGGAAGACATGGACAACCCCGACTCCTGGAAGGACTTTGTGGAGATGGCCAAGCACGTTGGCGCTCCCTTTGTGACCTACAGCGAGGTGGTGTTGCATGCCGACGAGCTGGACGCGCTGGTGGAAGAGACCGGAGAGATGAATTTTCCGGACGAAGAAGCTACCGAGATGGTGGAAGCCAAGTGGCTGGGCAAGTATGCCGGCATGGTTGGCTACATCCAGCTGGGCTTTGTCTACCAGGGCATGGCATTTCTACATGAAACCACCACCGAATGGTACGAGCGCTTCCAGACACTGATGGAAGATCTCGAACACTTCCACGACATCGTGATCGACGACGCTCACAACCACAACCTCGACGAGGAAGTGTGAGCCAACCCGGTCCCACGGCGGACGCCACGGCGTCTGCCCAGCCGCGCCAACGTTGGGTCTTTGCTCCCCCTGCCCCTGAGGCAGCCGAGCTGGCCCGCGCGGCGCGCATCCCGGAAGTGCTGGCAGAACTGCTGGTAGCCCGGGGTATTACCACTCCGGCCGATGTGTGGACCTTTCTCACCCCATCGGCCGACCATCTGCACGATCCCTTTTTGATGTTGGGCATGGAAGCAGCCGTGGTGCGCCTGGAGCGCGCCATTCAAGCGCGCGAGCCCGTGCTGCTCTACGGCGACTACGACGTGGACGGCACCACCGCCGTTGTCCTGTTGAAGACCACAATCGAGATGCTGGGCGGCGTGGCCCGCTTCCATGTGCCCCACCGGTTGAACGAGGGCTACGGCATGCAGTCGGCCGTCCTCGAGCAAGCGCACCAGAGCGGCGTCCGCCTGGTGATCACCGTGGACACCGGCATGCGCGCCTTTCAAGAAGCAGAAACCGCCGAGCGGCTGGGTATGGATCTGATCGTCACTGACCATCACCTGCCCGAAGCGCATGAAAATCTGCCCATCGCGCTGGCTATATTGAACCCCAACCTGCCCGGCTGCACCTATCCAGAGAAATCGCTGTGCGGCGCGGCCGTAGCCATGAAGCTGGCCCAGGCGGTGCTGGAGCGGCGCGACAAGACCCGCACCCGCGAAAAGACCCTGCCCAGCTTTTTGAAGATGGCCGCCATTGCCACCATAGCCGATGCCGTTCCGCTGAAGGGCGAGAACCGCACCATTGCCGCCTTGGGACTGGCTGAACTGCGGCGTCCGGCTGGCGCGGGGTTGAAGGCGCTGCTGGCTTCGGCCGCGCTGGACCCCACGGCCAAGGCGCTCACCGGCTTCGATGTGGGTTTCCGCATTGCACCGCGCATCAACGCCGCCGGCCGCATGGATGTGGCCAGTGAAGTCATCGAGCTGTTCACCACCCGCGATGCAGTGCGCGCCACAGAGCTGGCGGCCAAGCTGGAGCGGCTGAATCAGGAGCGGCGCGACACCGAAGCCGTAGCCCTCAAATTGATTGAAGAACGCCTGGCCGCGGACCCTGAACTGCGCGCCGACCGGCTGCTGGTGGTGGATGGCGAGGGCTGGCACCGTGGCGTCATCGGCATTCTGGCCTCGCGTGTGGTGGAGCGCACCGCCAAGCCTGCGCTTGTGGTCAGCGTGGAAGACGGCGTGGCGCACGGCTCCGGCCGCTCGGTGGACGGCTTTCATCTGCTCAATGCCGTGGAAAGCTGCGCCGACCTGTTCACGCGCTTCGGCGGCCACGCCTTTGCCATCGGCTTTGCCATGCCCGCCGCCAACCTGCCCGCGCTGCGCCAGCGGCTGCGCGCCTACACCGCGGAGAAGCTGGCCAACCGCGAACCGGAACGGATTCTCAAGATCCATGCGGAGCTGCCGCTGGACCGCATCACGTCAGTGTTGGTGGGTTGGCTCCGGAAGCTGGAGCCCCTGGGCCACGGCAATCCCGAGCCGGTGTTTGTGGCGCGCCGGGTCAGGCTGCTCTCCGCTCCCCGCGTGATGAAGGAACGCCACCTGCGCCTGGAACTTACGCAGGAGACCGGCAGCACCGGCAAGACTCGCGCCGTGGGTTGGAATCTGGCCGCTCGTGCGATGGAACTCGGGCTCATCGAAGGTGACCTAGTGGACGTGGCCTACCGCATCCGCGAAAACGACCACCCGGAGTACGGCGGCCTTGAGGTCGATCTGCTGGGTTTCGAACGGGTTTAGAGCATCTTCCCTTTTGCAAGATACTTCCGTGCCCCATCCATTTCCGCGTTCTTTGCGGAAATGGGTGGGATACCCAGGAATTTCAGCTCTAGACCATTCCGGATAATCCTCTAAGGCGGTAGCTGGCAGCGAAGAGATGAAACAGAAAGGCCCACGCTCAGCCGTGGGCCTTCTGCTTGGATGGATCAAGCGAGTTTAGTGCTTGTCCTTGTCGTGGCTGGTAGTGGTTGTGTGCTGCGGCTGGGGAGCTTGCTGGTGTTGCGGCTGCTGCGTCGGTTGGTGTTGCGGCTGAGGCTGCTGCGTCGGCTGGCGCTGGATCTGAGGCTGAGGCTGGATTTGCGGCTGACGCTGCTGAATCTGCGGCTGCTGCTGGATCTGCGGCTGCGGCTGGGTCTGTGGCTGCTGGAACCTCTGCTGCTGCTGTTGCGGCTGGGTCTGTGGCTGCTGGAACCTCTGCTGCTGCTGTTGCGGCTGAGTCTGCGGCTGCTGGAACCTCTGATCAAGCTGATTGTGCTGCTGCGGCTGCGGCTGGAAGCGCTGGTCTTGCTGATTGTGCTGCTGAGGCTGGCCACCGTTCCAGCCCATAGGCCGGCTCATGGCCGGATTGCTGGGCCGCCCGCCGTTGTTGTGGAAGTAGGAGCTGTGGTCTGCCCTGGCGCCGAACTCGTGGTTGGTCTGGAAGCTGGTAGCACCCACGTGGCGATCACGCTCTGCAAAGCGTTCCTCGGGACCCATCTCGTGGCGGACGCCGCCTGGGCCGCCGCTGAAGGCGATGTGGTGGTCGCGATCGACGAAGGCACGGTCCATGCGGCCACGATCGCTGAACATGAAGCGAAAGCCGGGGCCGACGTGCAGAACTTCGGTGTTGTAGAAGAAGTTGTGTCCGCGCCACTCACCGCCGGCAAAGCCGATACCGAAGTAGCCGCCGCCGTAGTTGATGCCGCCGTAGTAGCCCACGTGGTCACCCCAATAGCCGGGATGCCAGGCGTAGAGCCCATCGCCCCAACCCCAGTAGCCGGGCGTCCACAGAGCACCCTCATAGGGAGCCGGAACCCAAGCGCCGGGAACCCAGTAGTAGCCCTCATCGCCATAAGCCCAATAGCCCGGCGTCCAGATCAAGCCTGCCTCAGGGCACTGCGGAACGTCGTACACCGGCAACGCCGGGGGTGCGGAACCAACACTGATAAACACTCCCGCAAAAGACAAGGCGGGGACCAGGGAGAGCGCAAACGCCACCAGAAGAAGGCGCAATGAACGTAACTTCAGCATATCTATCCTCCAAAACGACTCGCACTGGCTAGCTGCCAGAAATGCAAGCGCATTCAGTCTACTCGGATGGAACCCACCTTGGGAGAGGAAGTTGTTAGGAAGGATTTTTTCATGGACAAGGGAACGAGGGGACGAAGGGAACAAGGGATAGTGGGGACGGGAATTGCTTTTTAAGTGCTGGATGACGGAGGCCTTCCTGGTTTTCGCCGCTTGCCCTTTGCCAGGAGACCGGCCGGCGCGCAGCAAAATGCCCTTGCCTCCAGATCGGAAGCAAGGGCATCTTCATCTTTGGGGAAGCCGCGGATGAGTTGACTTAATAGCGGTAGCTGAGTCCCATGCCCAGCACTTTGCGGGCCTGCAGGTTGACGGGCGAGAGGACAATCGGACCGCCGACCGTGGGATAGAGGGGGTTGGCAACGTAGATGGAACCGATGTTGCCCGCCACCTGACCGATGCCGATGTCAATGGAGAAGTGCGGATTCTGGCGCTGGCTCACGCGGACGGCGTAGTCGAGCGTGGTGGGCAGATGAGCGCTCACCACCGGGTAGGCCGCGGCGGCAGCGGGGACGGCCGCAACCAACTGGGTGCGCGCCAGGTTCATCAGCGTGTTCAGATTGACCGCCGTCTTGGGCTCCTGGGTAAAGCCGGCCGAGGGCACGGCAACCAGCCCGTGACCGAGGGGCAGCGGAATTCCCAATCCACCAAAGAAACGCCCGCCGAAGCGCGTGCTCTGGCCGCCCAGGCCAAAGATGCTGGCATTGGTCAGCTTCCATCCGGCGTTGGCGAGGAAGGGAACGGGCTTTTTAGCCCAGGTCTTGGTTACGGCCACATAGACATCCCCGTTGGTGTTGGCCGCGCCGGCTCCGCCCAGGTAAAGCTTGTTGATGGCGCTGGAGACAAAGCTGTCATTGGTACGCATCACGCCGCCCACCGCTACGCCCGGCGTGGCTGGACCGAACTGCCCATCCTGGATGGCCACAACCTTGCCGTGAAAGATGTTCATGCCGTCGTAGTTCCACAGCTCGCTGAGCGCGCCCGACGCGGGGTTGGTGGCGTTGCCCAGGGTGTGGTAGCTGCGGGTGTAGCCCACCTCGGCGCGGTTGGCAAAGCCTTCGGTAATCGAGAAGGTCTGCACGCGGCCAATCACGGCGGTGGCGTTGATCATGTGGTAGCCCACGGCCGGATGCGAAAACGCATGGCCCTTTTCGGTGTAGACCACGTAGGCGGTGGGGGTAATAAAGCCACCGGTCTGGCCCTCAAGCGTGAGGTGCTGGGCGGCAACTGGTACTGCGGCTGCCAGGCCCAGGAGGGCGCAGGCAGAGAGAGTGCGAAACTGACCAAAATTCACTTGCTATGGCTCCATTGGGGGCTGTACTTTGCCCCATTGTCAGGGATGGATGAGTAACCTTTTTGTAGCACATGATAGACGTCCAAGTCTCTAGATTTCCACTCAGAATCCGAATTTGCGGATGCCCGTAAGTCCATTACAGTAAGAACGATACGTCATTCTTTCCTTGCTCCGGCATGGGCTTGGTTTTGGGGCCGGCTGCCTATTGACGAAGTAGTAATATTTTCCTCCGCATCCGGTCCCCTGTTCCCTGCCCCCGCTGCCGGATCGGATAAACTTGGGCCATGCCGAGGGGAATCTTCATCACGCTGGAAGGACTGGACGGAAGTGGCAAGACCACCCAGATCCGGAAGCTCTCCACGTGGCTGCAAAAGCGCGGCCTGGACCCGGTGGTTACCCGGCAGCCGGGTGGCACCCTGACCGGAGACCGCATCCGCGCGCTGCTGCTGGACGCCCGCTCCGCGGCCCTGTCTCCCATGACCGAGATGGCCATGATGTTTGCCGACCGGGCGCAGGCCATTGCCGAGGTGATTGAGCCGGCGCTGGCCGCGGGCCGGATTGTGCTCTGCGACCGCTTTACCGACTCCACCGAAGCCTACCAGGGTGGCGGACGCCAGCTGGGCTCGGAGATTGTGCTGGCCCTGCACAAGATCCTCTGCGGCGGCCTCCAGCCAGATTTGACCATTCTGCTGCTGCCCTCGTTTGAGGCCTCCATTGGCCGCGCCCGCCGCCGCAATACCCGCGCCGAAGCCGAGACCGGCGCCAACGAGGACCGCTTTGAGCAGGAGGCCGACGCCTTCCACCACCGGGTGTGGGACAAGTACCGCGAGATTGCCACCCGCGAGCCGGAACGCGTGGTCCGCATCGTAGGCGACCTGACCATCGAGGAGATCCACGAACAGATTGTGGAGGCCGTGGCGGAGATGCTGATGCTGCGGGAAGCCAAAGGCTAAGCTGGCCTGCCCCCATCTCTGGCCGTTGGATTTGCGTCTGCAAAAGCGCCCCCGGATCGCCTAAACTCAATCTGTGAGCTTCCGCGACTTTCATGGCAACCAGGCGACGGTGACGCATCTGCGTGAGGCGGTGCAGCACGAGCGTTTTCCGCACTCGATGATCTTGTCCGGGCCCCGCGGAGCCGGCAAGTACACCCTGACGCTGATGCTGGCCCAGGTCATGAACTGCCTTGCACCCACCGAGGCCGATGGGCTGCCGGATGCCTGCGGAGTCTGCTCCAACTGCGTGCGCATTGGACAAGCCTCCAACCTTGAGGAGCGCGTGGCTGAGGCCGTTGCGGCGCGCGACGAGATGCGCGACGCCGACAAGCGCGACACCCGCATCCTGATCCAGACCCATCCCGACGTACTGATTGTGCCGCCCGATCCCCCGCAACTGCTCATCAAGATGGGGCAGGTGCGCCAGGCCATTCACGTCGCCTATTACCGTCAGCCCGTGGAGGCGCGCCGGGCCTTCACTATCTTCACCGTCTCTGCCTTCATGAAGGAGGCGGCCAACAGCCTGCTGAAGCTGCTGGAGGAGCCCCCAGAGCACACCACGCTGGTGCTGCTCACGGAGAATCCGCAAGAGCTGCTGCCCACCATCCGCTCACGGGCTGTGGTGCACCGGCTGGGGGCGCTGGCGGCCTCGGAGCTGGAGACGTTGCTGGAGACACGCCGTCCGCAACTGAACCCCAAGGATCGCGCTCTGGTGGCGCGGCTCGCAGAGGGCGCGGTGGGCAGAGCTGTAGGCTTCGATCTGGAAAAATACCTGACCGGCCGCAAGGATGCGCTGGTGATGCTGCACATGGCGTTGGGCGGGGGCGAGTACTCCGATCTGTTTCGCGCCACGGAGGCCTATCGAGCCGGCGCCGACGGTCAAGAGAAGACCGTGGCCCTGCTGCGCGCGCTGGGCAGCCTCGTGGAAGACCTGCTGTTGATTGTGGCGGGAACTCCGGCGCTGATCCGCAACATCGACCTGGCCCAGGAGCTGGCACGGCTGGCGCATGGCCTGACCGTGGAGTGGATTGACGGCGCGGCGCGCGCTCTGGGGCAGGTGGAGCAGGGCATGCGGCGCAATCTTCTGCGCTCACTCTCCCTGGACGCCATGGCGACCACGCTGGAGCGGGTGTAAGCCGGAGCGTCTTCGGCACGAGTGAAGTCCTGCCGAGAAAACTGGAATGGGCGTTCGACAGAACGAGCGATGCTACAAACTGTGCTTCGATCCGCCCTTGATCGGTGACTACGCGACCGAACGCCTCGATCTGCTTTTCACCGCGCCCCTACAGGGCGCGATGGCTATTTAGGGCACGCAAACCCAGGGCTGCGCGCGGCTGGCCCTGGGCTATTTGCACCGCGCCCCAAATGGGTCGCAACCCCGAGGACGGGCATTTGATGTTCCATCGCCTGTGGGCAGGCTTAGCCGGTGGACAATCGCCACAAGACAGAAACTAACCTCCGCATGAGACATAAACGAGGCCCTCGTTCCCTATTCCCTACTCCCCAGTTCCTAGTCCCAAGTCCCTAGTCCCTAGTCCCTTTCTTCCTGATGACTCCTTTATCCCCCACATGCTACAAGCTAACTACAGGGTTTTGCCGGTTTGGGGTCGAGAGGTAGGCGGATGCTGGTCCTCTGCTCGGTGGGGGCACCGCTCAAGATCCTCTGGCACCCTGAATTTTTAGCTCCGGGGAGTGTCTTCTACGATGAACGCGAGCCCAACAGTCGCATTCGACACCTTGTTCGGAGACTACCCGCTGGACAGCGCCTACGACGAGATGCGCGACGCCTCCGGTGTGCTCCGCCCCCCCTACCAGGCGCTGGCTGAGACGCTTGCCTCGCTACCTGCCGACGAGCTGCAACGCCGCAAGCAGTCGGCCGACCTGAGCTTTCTGACTCAGGGCATCACCTTCACCGTCTACGGACGCGAAGAAGGCACCGAGCGCATCTTCCCTTACGACATGCTGCCCCGGTTGATCACAGCCGCGGAGTGGAACCGCATTGAGCGCGGCCTGACACAGCGCATCACCGCGCTGAACCTGTTCCTGCGCGACATCTACTCCGACGCCAAGATCCTGGCCGACCGCGTGATTCCGAGCGAGCTGATCTATAGCTGCAAGCACTATCGCCGCCAGATGCGTGGCCTGGTGGTGCCCCGCAATGTGTACGTGGCGGTGGCGGGCAGCGATCTGCTGCGGCTGAACAACGGCGAGTTTGTGGTGCTGGAAGACAATTTGCGCGTGCCCTCCGGCGTGAGTTACATGCTCACCAATCGCCGCGTTATGAAGCGCACCTTTCCGCAGCTGTTTTCAAGTTACGGCGTCAAGCCCATCGAGCACTATCCGCAGCTGCTACTGGCTACACTTCGCGCTCTGGCGCCTGAAGGCCGTCCGGAGCCGAACATTGTGCTGCTCACGCCGGGCGTGTTTAACTCCGCCTACTTTGAGCACACGTTTCTGGCGCGCCAGATGGGCATCGAGCTGGTAGAAGGCCGCGATCTGGTTACGCACGACAACATTGTGTACATGCGCACCACCGATGGGTTGAAGCGCGTGGATGTAATCTATCGCCGCGTGGACGACGACTTCAGCGATCCGCTGGTCTTCCGCGCCGATTCGGCGTTGGGTTGCGCGGGGCTCTTCAATGCCTATCGCGCCGGCAACGTAACCATCACCAACGCCTTTGGCACCGGCCTTGCCGACGACAAGGCGGTGTATGCCTATGTGCCGCGCATGATCAAGTACTACCTGGACGAAGATCCGATTCTGCCCAACGTGGAGACCTACCTTCTAAGTGAGGAAAAGGATCGCCGCCATGTGCTGCAAAACCTGGACAAGCTGGTGGTGAAGGCCGTGGGTGAGAGCGGCGGCTACGGCATGTTGATTGGGCCGCACGCTTCCAAGCAGAAGCGCGATGAGTTTGCCGATGCCATCCGCGCCAATCCGCGCAACTACATTGCGCAGCCCACGCTGGACTTCTCGCGCGCGCCTTGTTTGTTTGGCGACCGGTTGGAGCCGCGTCACGTCGATCTTCGTCCCTACGTGCTCTATGGCGACAAGGTGCAGATTGTGCCCGGTGGCCTGACGCGTGTGGCGCTGGAAAAAGGCTCGCTGGTAGTGAACTCCTCACAGGGCGGCGGCAGCAAAGACACCTGGGTGCTGGAGTAAAGCCCACACAACTGGACGGGAGAGCAAGCATGTTATCGCGCGTTGCCGACAGCCTTTACTGGATGAGCCGCTATCTGGAGCGTGCGGAAAACACCGCGCGCCAGCTCGACGTGACCATGAGCCTGATGCTCGATACTGGCGGCGTCAGTGTGGCCTCGCGCTGGGAGCACTTGGTGGCCGCCTTGGGCAAGCCGACGGGCCTGGTCCGCGTTGAGGATTCCGATCAGATGACCCACAACATGGTCTTCGATCCGCTGAATCCGGCCTCGATCATCTACTGCCTGAATGGCGCGCGCGAGAATGCTCGCCAGGCGCGCGAAGAGATCTCAACCGAGCAGTGGCAGCGACTCAATCGCCTCTACCACCAGATCCATTCGCCTAATGCGCAATCCCAATTCGAGATCTCCGTGAGTGACACGCTCGCCAGTGTGTTGGATGGCATTCATCTCTTCCAGGGAGTGGGTGGATCGACCATGATTCATGGGCAGGGCTGGCAGTTCATTCGCCTGGGCCGCCATCTGGAACGCGCTTACGCAACGGCCACGCTGCTGGAAGCCTCGGTGCCCGATCTGGCCAGCGCCCAGGATCGCGCGAACTCGGCCTATCAGTATCTCGATCTGGTGGGCATCCTGCGCGGTTGTACCGCGTTTGAGGCCTATTGCCAGGTGTACACGGCCGACGTTGTGCCCGATCAGATTCTGGAATTCCTGCTGCTCAATCACGACTTCCCGCATTCCATCCGCTACTCGGTGGACAACATTCGCTACGCCATCGAAGCGATCCAGCGCCATGGCGGAAGGCGCGCTCCGGAGCTGGCGGCGGGCGTGGGCAAGCTGCACGCCATGATCGAGTACAGCTCCATTCGCGAGATCCTTACGGGCGATGCGGCCGCCTTCCTGCACACCATTCGCGAGCAGTGTTTGCGCATCCACGAGCACATCTACCGCAACTACGTGCAGTATTCCATTCAGTCCGCGCTGACCGTTTAAGGGAGACCGTCGATGATGAATTTCTACTCCATACGCCACTTGACGCGCTTCCGTTACTCCACCGCGGTAAGCGAGAGCATCATGGAGACGCGCATGAATCCGCGCTCCGACTCTTATCAGCACTGCCTCTCCTTCTCGCTCTCCGTCTCGCCGCGCTGCCGGGTCTTCAGTTATCGCGATCACCTGGGCAACAACGTGCAGCACTTTGACATTCCCGGAGAACACAATCAGCTGGTGATTGTTGCGGAATCGATTGTGGAGATGCAGCCGCAGCCCGAGCTGCCTGCCTGTCTTTCGCCGGAAGCGTGGGACGAACTGGATGCGTTGATCGCAGCGCGCGACTACTGGGAGATGCTGCTGCCCTCCACCTTCGCCGTCGAAACCCCCGCGCTGACTCTGCTGGCCAAGCAGATGGACGTGACCCGGCGCGACGATCCGCTCATGCTGGTGCAGGAGCTGAACCAGCGGCTCTTCGACTACTTTGATTACGACACGAGTTCGACCCGCGTGGATTCGCCGATTGACGAGGCCATTATCAGCGGCAAAGGCGTTTGCCAGGATTTTGCGCACACCATGATCGCGCTGCTGCGCCATGTGCGCATCCCGGCGCGCTATGTGTCAGGCTATCTCTACCGCAGCCGCGAAGACCACGACCGCTCCACGCCCGACGCCACGCACGCCTGGGTAGAGGCCTTGATTCCGCAGCTGGGTTGGGTGGGGCTCGATCCGACCAATAACTTGATTGCGCACCATCGCCACATCCGCACCGCGGTGGGCCGCGACTATGCCGACGTGCCGCCTACCCACGGCGTCTTCCGCGGCAAGACCGACAGCGAACTCTATGTTGCCGTGCATGTGGAAGCCAGCGAGAGACCGCCAGCGCTGGATCGCAAGATGCCTATCCCCGAGGATTGGAGCGTGCTTGTGGAACGCGCCCAACAGCCGCCCACGCCCATGATCCCCTTCATCGACATGCAGCAGATGCAGCAGCAACAACAGTAGTTATACAAAAGAAAAAGGGACAGGCTCGGAAAGAGTCTGTCCCCTTTACTTTGCGTTCAAGAACGTGGAGGCAGGGTTCGTGCGATCCCAGGTCTCAGAATCGAGACCTGGGGCACCCAGCCATTTACTGATAGCGGATGTGGGCCACCAGCCAAGCATAGGCCAAGAAGGTGGACATCATCAAAGCGGAAAAGCGTGCGTCAATGCGCCGCCTCCGCTAGTTTGTCTATAGCAGCAAAGGCCACTGCTTGAACGTCCTTGGCTGCTGAGTTGCCTGCTTCAGCCCATTTCTCGCATAGGTCCCGCTTGTCCTTCGGTTGACTATTACAGGTAGCAGCACGGGTCTCCATCTGTTCTAATACGCGTTTTGCTACAGCCAATTTCGCCTTTGTAAAGCGAGACGGGTCTTTGTCACCGGAGCATTGCGGAATGACCACGGGGGCTAGGGACAGAATCAACAGGACGGTTATGCCCCGTAAAAATTGATAGATGCTCTTCACTTTGTTCCTTTCTTGGCAGCCCGTTGTGTCCGCTTTGCTTCTGCCCACCTCTTCTAGTGCGCGCCACTGCTAGCGGATGAGCTGGGCTTTTCATTTGCATGACAGCTTCGGGCTTTATGGCTTTGGCGGGCTTGACTTCCTCTGCTAGCGCCCAGAGCGTGCCACGTGCGGAGGGCAACCGTTGAATCTCCGCATTGAGGGCATCAATGCTTGGCATGAAGCTTCTTGAGGTCCATGCCCGCCATTATAGGGCGGGTGGCCCATGTCTGGCGGATGGCCCACATTTCGACCTTTCCAAGCCAAGATGTGGGTGCCCCCGGTCCCTCGCTTTTGGGGACCGGGGATCGCACGAACTTCAACATTCATAGACGGAAAGGTGGTTTCTACTCTTCCCACCCTTTCCGCAAAGAACGCGGAAAGGATGGGGCACCCGGCATCCGGCGGGGGCGGGGAGGCCGGCGCTACACGTGCCGGTTACACCTTGCGCGCCTCGGCGGCAATCTTGCGCAGTTCCGGCAGCACCGCGCCCAATGCAATGGGAGCGGCATCGCGGGTTCCCAGCGCAAAGTACACGTCGCGATAGAGTTTATAAAGCTGCTCGTAGACCGCGGCCGCCGCGGGATCGGGCTGGACCGTGCGCAGAGGCAGGCAGACTGCTTCCTGGGCCTCTTCGATGGTCTTGTAGGTACCAGCCGCAAGCAGCGCCATGATGCCCGAACCCAGGCTGGTGGGAATGCCCGCGGGCACCAGCACCGGCTTGTTCAGCACGTTGGCATAGATACGGTTCAGCACCTCGCTCTTCTGCGGAATGCCGCCCGCGTTCACCACGCGGTCAATGCGTACGCCGTGTTCTGCCATCCGCTCCAGAATGATGCGGGTGTGGAAGGCGGTGCCTTCAATGGCCGCAAACAGCTCGTCCTGCGCGGTGGAAACCATGTTCCAGCCGAGCGTCACGCCGCCCAGCTCCGGATTCACCAGCACCGTGCGGTCGCCGTTGTCCCAGGTGATGCGCAACAGGCCCGACTGCCCAGCCTTCCAGGCGTCCAGACCTTCCGATAGCTCCGCAACCGACTTGCCGGCGCGCTTGGCGATGTTGTCAAAGATGTCGCCCACCGCCGACAGGCCCGCTTCAATGCCCGTGTACTGCGGATGCACGCTGCCCGGCACCACTCCGCAGACGCCCGGTACCAGCTCCGCCTTTTTGGCCATGGCGATGATGCAGGTGGAGGTGCCCACCACGTTCACCGCGTCGCCCTCGCGGCAGAAGGAGCCGAGTGCGTCCCAGTGCGCGTCAAATGCGCCCACGGGAATGGGAATGCCTGCCTTGAGGCCCATCTCCGCGGCCCACTTGGCGGAAAGGTGTCCAGCCAGATGGTCGCTGGTCAGATACTCGCCGCCCATCTTGGCGCGAATGCCCTTGAAGAGCGGATCAACCGCCACCAGAAACTCTTCCGGCGGCAGACCGCCCCACTTGGGGTTCCACATCCACTTGTGGCCCATGGCGCAGACGGAGCGCTTGAGGTCGCTGACCTTGGTGATGCCGCAGAGCGTGGCCGCCACCATGTCGCAATGCTCAAGGGCGGTCACAAACTGGTCGCGCTTCTCAGGATTGTTGCGCAGCCAGTGCAACAGCTTGGAGAAGCCCCACTCGTGCGAGTAGGTTCCGCCGCACCAGAGAATGCCCTCAAAGCCCAGCTCGTGGGCCTTTTGCGTAATCTCCTGGGCTTCGCGGTGGGCGCGATGATCGCACCAGAGATAGAACTCATCGAGCGGCACCAGATCCGCGCCCACCGGGATCACGCTGGAGCCGGTGGTGTCGAGCGCAATGGCTTCCACCACGTTGCCATCCACGCCGGTCTGGGCCAGCACATCGCGGGTAGCCTTCACCAACGCATCCATCTGGTCGTCGTGCGACTGGGTGGCGTGGTCCGGGTCCTCGCGCTTGCGGTGGAGAGGATAGCTGGCAGAGGCCGTACCGATGGGCCCCTTCTTGCTGTCAACAAGGGTGACGCGAACGCTAAGAGTTCCAAAATCGACGCCGGCAACGATACTCATGGGAAACGCACCTCTGGTAAACGCTTTCTGACTCGCCCACCAGATTACACGATTCCCCGCCGTCTCGTCTTTGCCCGCGCGCACAGGCGGTTCCGCGGTGCGGTCTGGAGGGGTTTCAGGATCGATCGAAACAGCCCTGCATCGAGCCAAATCGGGGCTCCCTGCGGATGGTCGCATCGACTTATAGATCCGGGCCTTGAAGGGCGTATGGGTATCCCACCCATTGCGCGATGGAGCCTGCGCAATGGATGGGGCACAGTGCTCGATGGGCCAACCCACATCGATGCAGGTTGCCGCTCTCGGATGGCCGCGTAGGTTGATCGATTCGACCCGGAAGCATCTCGTCTTCCCAGCCTTTCCACCAAGAACGCGGAAAGGATGGGACACGGCGCGGTTTTTCTTTGGACAGGACAGTAACGAACCCGCCCCTGGGTGAAGGAATCCCGAAGCCGCTGGAGCTACTTCTTCTTGCCCGGCAACATGGCCATGAGGCGTTCCATCATCCCCGGCTTGGCTGGCTGCGGCTTGGCGGCAGCGGCAACCGGCTTGGCAGGCTGCTCGGCAGGCTTGGGGGGACTGGCCACGGGCAGAGGAGCCGTTTCGGCTTTCCTTTCCGCAGCGGCGGGCTTCTTCTCCTGCTCGTTGCCCTTCTTGTCGCCTTCAGGGGGTCCCGCGGGCGGAGGCGGTGCGCCACCCACCACGCGCACATTCTTGAACTGCGCGGCCGCTGCATCATCGGCATTTTTTACCAGAATCGAGATGCGCCGGTTGGAGGGGTCGTAGGGATTATTCTTGACCCGCAGCAACTGGTCGGCATAGCCGCGCACCTGCGTCACCTGATCCATCCGCACGCCGTTCTGCTGCATCAGGCGCCGGGCGGAGTTGGCGCGGTCGGCCGAAAGTTCCCAGTTGCTATAGGTGGCAACGCCCGAGTACTGGGCGGCATCCGTGTGGCCTTCAATCAGCATTTGGTTGGGCAACGTCTTCAGCTCGGTGGCCAGCAGCTTCAGCAGCTCCTGGCCGGTGGGGCTCACCACCGGACTGCCGCTCTGGTAAAAGGTTCCGTTCTTGTCTTCGATCAGCTCAATGCGAAGCCCTTCGGCGGTAATGGTCATCTCGATCTGCTTCATCAGCTTTTCGAGTTCCTTCTTGTCCTTGATTTCCTTTTCCAGCTTTTCCTTCAGCTCCTGCAGGGCCTCTTGCTTGGAATCGGCCATGTAGGCGTCCGGGCCCGTGCCGCTCAGGGTGGTGCCCATCAGTTGCCCCGTACCTTTGGGGTCGTTGAAGTAGCCGGCCACGGCCTTCTTCACCTTTTCGCTTGAGCCCATCAGCCACAGCACGATGAACAGCGACATCATTGCCGTCACAAAGTCCGCGTACGCCACCTTCCAGGCGCCGCCATGGTGTCCGCCATGGTTGACCTTTTTCTTGATGACGTAAATCGGTCGTAGCTTGTTGTCTGACATCGGCTTGCGCTCCGTATCCTCAGCCCTGGGTTGCTAGAGCGGTTCCAGAATTGCGGTACCTGGAAACCCATGCTCTCAAGTCGGCGCGCCCCTCAGGGCGCGACGGCCTTTCAAGGTGCTGGCATGGGTATATCAATTCTGGAACCGCTCTAAGCCGCGGCAGCCTCCACGCCGCCGCCCTTGCAGTTCTTTTCCATCTCGTCAAAGTCGGGCCGCACATTGGCCGGAATGGCGCGACGGCCCATCTCAATGGCGATCATCGGGGCAGAGCCCTTCAGAAAGGCCAACATCACCACGCGCATCACATGCAGATACTCGTTGTGCTCGTCGACACCCTTGCGCATGGCGGAACTCAGCGGACCCACCACGCCGTAGCAGGCCAGAATTCCCAGGAAGGTTCCCACCAGAGCGGCCGCAACCTTTTCGCCAATCTCTTCCGGAGGCCCACCCAGTGCGCCCATGGTGATGACCACACCCAGCACCGCGGCCACAATACCCAGACCGGGCAGTGCGTCGGCCACCGTGGTCAGCGCGTCCACGGGCGCCATCGAACCGTGGTGATTGATCTCCATATCGAGTTCCATCATCTGGTCCATGTCAAACGGCTCCACGCCGCCGGTGATGGCCGTGCGCAGCGTATCGCAAACAAACTCCACCGCGTGATGGTCGGCCAGAAAGTCCGTATAGTTCTTGAAGATGCCGCTTTCCTTGGGCTTCTCCACGTCCATTTCCACGCTCAGCAAGCCTTCTTTCCTCACCTTGTTGAGGAACTGGTACATCATCCTGAGGGTGCTCAGGTAGCGAGCCTTGGTAAATTTCGAACCCTTCAGCACGTCCACCAGACCGTTCATCACGCCCTTGATGATGTGCATCGGGTTGGCAATCAGCAGCGTGCCGGTGGCCGCTCCCGCGATGAGGAGCAGTTCGGCCGGCTGAATCAGTACGGCGATGTGCCCCTTCTCCATCAGGAAGCCGCCAATCACGGCTCCGAAGACAATCACGATCCCTATGATGGCAAGCATATCTTCCCCCCCGCTGGCGGTGTAATCGTATTTCCTCCGGCTTGCATACTGATCTGCAAGGATTTCTGCGCCTGTTTGAGCAATGCGGCCAGGGTGTCGGTTTCACCCAGCCGCGCCTGACAGGCACCCACGCTGACCGTCAACTGCACCCGGTCGCCCCACCAGCGAAAGTCGGTGGTGCGCGCCAACCCCGCCAGCTTCCTGGCATGGCCCGACAGCAAATCGCCGCTCCGTTCGTGAGCAATCACCAAATACTCGTCCGCCCCCCAGCGACCCATCTCTTCGGCCGGGCGCAAGCCTTGCGCAATCACATGCTGGATCTTGGCCAGCATGGTTTCGCAGGCCGCCGCGCCATGGGTTTTGCGCAAGTCATGCGCCTGATCGACGGCAATCCACAAAACCCCCAACGGTTCGCCGCCATTGATAAAGTCCTCAAACTTCTGGGTCAGCCGGTCTTCCAGTTCCTGCTGGCTGGCCGCCACGCTGCTGTCGTCGCCGGTATCGCCATGGGGCAGCGCATCCAGGCTGCGCGCCGGATGGAACAGAACCGCACTGCCAATCCTGCCGCCAAGCCCATCGCGCAGAATCAAATAGGTACCCAGTAAGGGCACCTCATGCCCCTGCTTGTGGCGCAGCCGCATGTGCGTCTTGTGGCCGTGACCGAGCGCCGCCTCAGCCGCCGCTTCCTCCCCCAGAAAGGAGTCAAGCGACTCCGGCACCGGCCGACCCAGCAGATCAATCGCCGCATAGCCGGAGATCGCCTCCGCCGCCCGGTTCCAGCACACAGGCACCCCTTCAGGCCCCTGTATCACTACCCCGTCGGGAAGACTGTCCAGCATGGCTTCCAGAAGCTCACTTCGCTCCATCTTCATGACCCTCAAGTCTCTTCACCTGGCCCTGGAACGCTGGTCAAGTCGCAGTTGCACAGATGCAGCAAGGCGGCGTGAGAGACTCCCGCACCCTGTTCATCGGCGCCCAGAAGGCGAGCATCATCCCGGCTTCCCGCTGGATGGGAGTATTTGGAGGATTTGAGGCAGAAAATGGTAACCCTCTCCTGGCGTTTTCCACCTTGGGATGTGGTTACTTTTTGTTACCTTATTTTTTGCAGAGCCAGGCTCAATTCCTGTACCCATGCTGGCACCTAGAGATCCGGCACTTCAGCAGTGGCATCTCATGCCCACCCATTCCCGCAAAAAAAGCGGGAATGGATGGGGCACTCAGTTGTCAGTATTTATGGACTAGATCAATAGTGCAGGGAGGCGCTACACGTTGGCCCGCACCCACTCCACAATGGAGCGCACCGCCATGCCGCTGGGGCCTTTGGCAATGAACGGCTGCGCGTTCTCCACCCAGGCCATGCCGGCAATGTCCAGATGAATCCAGGGCGTGTCCTCGGCAAACACATGCAGGAACTCGGCCGCGGTGCAGGCTCCGCCCCAGCGTCCGCCGGTGTTCTTGATGTCGCCAATGTCGCTCTTGATCATCTCGGCGTACTCGTCGCCCAGCGGCAGCCGCCAGAACT
>CAZYDF010000073.1:0-20637 GCA_964645855.1 uncultured Occallatibacter sp. | reverse complement strand
AAATGTCCTCGTTCCGCCGATTCTGTGCTGATCCCATCTGCCAAGATGGGATATCCTTTACGCTCTCAGCAATTTGGCTGATTGTCTCCCAGAGGCTCTGTTCCAATGGCGGCATGTACGTCTCCTTCAATACCGGTTTCAATCTGTGAGTGAAAGAATATTTCAGTCAGGTCCTTCGAAGCAAGGCGTTCCCGTATCAAATACGATACCGGTGCCATTTGGAGCCTCGGGGCTGCGGTCTTCCGGCTCCAAGGGATTTTCTTTCCCTCCGTCTTCCTTTCGATTGGATACCCGCTACTCAATTTCAAGGAAAAAAGATCGAGGAAACGCCTGGGGCCAATTCCAATGAACGGTAAAAACGGAACTTTCCGCTCACTCAGCTCCGTTTGATTCTCCGAGCATGCATCATCGTGAAGTTGCAAGGCCTTGCTCTTTGCATACGGCTCGATGTAATAAACCTTCTTAATCCCTGATGCGATGATATGTCTCGTGCAGTTATGACAGGGAAAAGTCGTAACAAACAAGATGCCATTTACCGGAGAGCGTCCAGTTCGCGCGCATGACAGTATCGCAGCCATTTCTGCATGAACCGCGCGACCGAATTCTGTGATGTCAAAGAACCCTGTATCCTTCAGCAGTTCTTTCATTTCCTTGATAGTGATTTTATCCTCTTGGATATCCGGTATTAACTTCCTGATGATCTTTTCTGCCATGTTGAATTTTTCGGTATCGTTTGAATCTGCGCCTTTATCTTTGTCCCGATGCTCCCCGTCCTCTGGGCCGTACAAACCCCCGCCTGCTTTCGGCACTTCATTCCATCCCAACCCAAGACAATCGCCCTTTTCGTCAATAAGAGCAGCTCCTACCTGCCGCGCCAAGTCTCCAGAGCTCAATGATGACGCATATGCGAGATACATCGAGCGCTCATTCTGAGTGGGAGTTTCAAAAGGATTGCCGAATATTATGTCGAGGAATCGCTCGATTTGTGCACTGTGGGGCCCTAAAGAGACAAAGACGTCGGAAAGGCAGAACGTATCGCGTGTGTGCTGGCCGGAATCATCCTTCTCGGCCGCATCAATCTCTACGAGGCTAAGTTGTTCTTGGGGCTCAAGGCCCCGCTCTCGAAAGAATTCGTTTCGCGTGTCATCGCTTGCAGCGATCCCAATAAGATAAAAGCCAGATCCATAGACTCTTCGGAGCAAATCCACTTCTTCTGGCCGCTTGAGTGTAGCAATGATATGCGCGTTCTTCTGGCCGCTTGAGTGTAGCAATGATATGCGCGGTCTTTGGCTTCATCTGAGATTCTTGATAGGGTTTACCCGGCTCTCGACGAATTGTAGCTATCAGGCCGATAGCTACGTGGGCAAGAGTATCCTCTTGGGTCTTCTTGCAGATTTTGTCTCCAAGATCGATCTTCCGTCTCATTAGCTCGATTGGTGATCCGTCCGAGGTGTACTCGGACGTAATCCCCAACGTATTCGCTATTCCATCAAGATGCTCACTGATCCTAATCGTCTTCGGAGTATATCCGAAGTGATTCAGGAAATTCTCAAGGCTACTTACAACTGGACGATAGTCTACCCCAATAGGGCTGACAATCCCGAAGACGAGTTCAGCGGAGGGATAATAGCCAAGTTTGGTTTCCATTATGGCCACAATCTTACATGTGGCCATTCGCAAATGAAAAGAAGTTCTTCTTCTAGCATTACTTCTTCGGGCGCTTGTAAAACGGGATCGGCACCTGCTTGGCACGGACCTTGTTGGCGCGGACCTCGACCAGAACGTCTTCCCCGGAGGCGGCCACGGCGGCCGGCACCAGCGCCAGCGCGATGTTGGTCTTGAGGAAGGGGGCGGGGGAGCCGGAGGTAATTGCACCGATACGTTCCCCGTTCAAGGACAGTACGGCGTACCCGTCGCGGGCGATGCCGCGCTCGACCATTTCGAGGCCGATCAGCTTGCGCTCCGGTCCGGCTGCTTGCGCAGCCAGCAAGGCGTCGCGACCTACAAAAGTTCCTTTGTCTAGCTTGAGCCAGCGGTCGAGATTGCCTTCAAACACGTTGATGGAGTCGGAGATTTCATGGCCGTAGAGGCTCATGCCGGACTCCAACCGCAGGGTGTTGCGCGCGCCCAGGCCGCAGGGGCGGATGCCGAACTCCTGACCAGCTTCGAGCAGCGCATTCCAAACCTTTTCCGCAGTGGGTTCGTCGGAGGGGATATAGACCTCAAAGCCGTCCTCGCCGGTGTAGCCGGTGCGGCTGATCAGAGTGTTGGGCACGCCCGCCACCTCGCCCCAGGTGAACCAGTAGTTCTTGATCGGGGTCAGGTCGGTTGCGGTCAGCTTCTGCAGAGTGGCCATCGCCTTGGGGCCCTGCACGGCAATCTGCGCGTAGAACTTGGAGTAGTTGCTGATGTGGACACCAGGCCACGCACCCACTTGCTTGCGTATCCAGGAATAATCCTTCTCGCAGGTGGTGGCGTTCACCACCAGGAGAAAGTCGTTCACGCTGAGCCGGTACACCAGGATGTCGTCGATGAACGTACCCTCGGGCGTGAGCAGGGCCGAGTACTGGATCTGCCCATCGACAAGCCGCGCCGCGTCGTTCATGGTGATCTGCTGAATGGCGGCCAGCGCGCCGGGCCCGCGGAACTGGATCTCTCCCATGTGCGAGACGTCGAACAGGCCCACGCCGGTGCGCACGGCCAGGTGTTCGGCCATCAGGCCGCCACCGTTGGCGGGATATTCCACCGGCATATCCCAGCCGCCAAAGTCCACCATGCGCGCCTTCAGAGCGCGGTGCACTGCGTTGAGGGGGGTCTTCAGGAGGGGAGCGGGGACGTTCTCGACTGTTTCGGGGGCCATGATCAATACTCCAGGGGAAATCACTTGTACCTTCTCACGATAGGCAGCGGGCATGGGTGGGGTCAAACGCGCGCGGTTTATCCTAGAACTGATTGTGATCGTTCTATCGATAGCTAGCGATCAATGAAAGGTAGAAAAAGTGGAAAAGATGCGTGGAGTGTTGATACTGGTTGCAGCCGTGCTGGCAGGTTGGAAGGCGTGGATGATTCCCTCAGGGCCGTACCACTGGGGGGCCTGCGCACTGGTGGTGCTCGCCCTGGGCATGGCGGCCTGGCACTTTACGCGTAAGCCCCAACCCCGCAGGCCGCGGTAGAAATCATCGAATCCCGGTGATTTGCTCCCCTGGAACCGTGGTAATCTTCCGCCATGGAGTGGACCTTCCGCATCACCGAAGCCCAATACCTGCGCGCCTGGAACCTTCACCGCGGGGTTGACTGCGCTATCCGCAAGCGGCTACTTTTGTCGCTGCTCGGGGTCTGGCTGGTGATGATGGCCGTGATTGTTGCAGCGCTGGTGCTGAGCCCCGGTCACGAGAAAGTGGGCTCGGCAGCGCGTCACTCGTCGAACGGTTCCGCAGCGATCGGCGCGATTGGCGGCATCCTAGCGGCGGTTGTGGCAGCTGCCAATGTGTACCAGGTACGACGCCGCTATCGCGCAGATGCGACAATGGAGGGCGAGTTCACGGTGCGGCTTGACGGCCAGTCATTTACGGTCAGCAATAGCGCCACTGCGGCCTTGCCGTCCGGTTGGAGGCAGTTCACAGGCTGGCGCGAAGACATCAAGCGCGGTTTGATCGTTCTGCGGCAGCAGCCTCAGCAGTTTGTGGTGCTGAATGTGGGCGGCTTTCAGGAGCCTCAGCGGGTCGAACTCCGCACCATCCTTGCCCAAGCGCTGCCCCCAAATTGACTCCAGTAACTACTTGCGCCCGGCGCGCAGGAACGACGTCAGACCCAGATAGCTGAACACGACCACCACGATGGCCGAGGCCCAAAAGGTGTGCTGATCCGGCCCCTGCTGCCAGCTAGCGTGGGTCTTCCACAGGGTGGGGGCGAAGGCCACCACCGGCAGGAAGAAGAAGCAACCGGTTACCTGCAGCCACACAATGCTGCCCGCACGGCGGAAGGAGCGGAAGAAGCCGCCCGCACCCATCTGTGCGGCACGGCCCACGTTGCGCGCGGCGACGGCTGCTTGCCGGCCCTGCGCTGCCGCATCCGTGGTGCGCGGTGGTTGCGCTGCTTGCGTGGGATTCTGGTGGCTGGCTGCCAGCCGTTGGCCGACTACACGGCCAGCCACACGCAGTCCTATGCCCATGAACCGGCCAATGATTTGAGCTCTCATTCCGATATGATGGTAGCAGCGATCCCCTGCGGCTGGCCCGCACCCCCGAAGGTTCCCGCCACCAGACAAATGGGGCTGTGGGCACGGTTTCTCGCATCGCAGTGAATGGACTGGTTGCTCCCAAGCCGCATTGGCAGTAAGGTAGAGGGATCGTAGGCTGCTGCCGCGCCCGTCAGGCCGCGCTTCACACTCCAGGAGGTTGCCGTGACATCCCGTCTGCGCGAACTGATCCAGCAATTGGGCGAGGCCATCCATGAGTCGGTGATCGAGAGCGACCAGATCGCCGGCGTGGTGCAAGATATCCGCGACCACGGCTTCGATGTGCTGCTGATGCTGGAAGCCACCATCGGACTGAACGAGGTGAACAAGCTCAGCCAGCCCCATCTGGCCGAGGTAGCCTCTGAAGGCCTTGACGAGTCGCTGCCCACCTCCTTTACGCAAAACGACATCAGCTTCCTCCGCTCGCTGCGCATCTCCATTGAGGGCGAAGACGACGAGGACGAGGATTTTTCCGAGGAGTAGCGGGGCACACTTGTTCCGCAGTCGTCCGCCGCTTTTTTGTACCTGGAGCCTCAGCAGAGTTGGGTTTCCCTTGGTTTCGCCCCACGCCCGGAGCATACTGTCTGCATGGCCATGCTGCCCGCATCCGATTACGCCGAGCCCCTGGTGACGGTTGAGGAGTATCTCAAGACCGTCTACCGTCCCGACCGCGACTACGTGGACGGGCGCATCGAGGAGCGGAACGTGGGCGAATACGATCACGGTTTGTTGCAGACGATGTTGGGATACATCTTTACCTTGAACCGCGCTGTCTGGGGCGTTCGCGCCGTCACCGATGTGCGCACCCAGGTAAAGCTGACGCGCTACCGCTGCCCGGACGTATTGGTGCTCCGCGCCGATGCACCTAAAGAACAGATCCTCACCCATCCGCCCCTGATCGCCATCGAAATTCTGTCGCCCGAAGACCGGCTGAGCCGCTTCCAAGTCAAGCTCGACGACTATCTCAGCTTTGGCGTGGAAAACATCTGGGTCTTCGATCCGGAGACACGCCGCGCGTGGACCGCAGACCACTTCGGACTGCATCTGGCTCAGAACGATGAACTCACCGTGCCCGGCACGCCGATCCGCGCGGTGCTCAGCGAGCTGTTTGCCGAGCTGGACCGGTAAAGAATTTCGCTTCTCTGCTTAGACCTGGAAGATAATCGAACCATGGCGACCTTACCCAACACGGAAGAGCTCTGGACGGTGCGGGAGTATCTGCGCACGGACTGGAGCCCGGATCGCGAGTTTGTCGAAGGCCGCATCGAGGAGCGGAACTTGGGAGAGAAAGAACACTCGATCCTGCAGCGATTTCTGACATTCCTCTTCATGCTCCATCGCAACGAATGGGGCATCGAGGTCTTCCCGGAGCTCCGCACCCAGACCCAGGCCCGACGCTTTCGGGTTCCCGATATTCTGGTGGTGCGCGCAGGAGAAAAGTTCGAGCGCTACCTGACCACACCGCCGCTGATCGCCATCGAGATCCTCTCACCGGAAGACTCCCTGCGCGACATGCTGACTAAAGCAGCAGAGTACCGTGAATTCGGCGTCGAGCACATCTGGATCGTTGACCCAGCCCAACGCGTGGTTTTCTTCTACACCGGTTCGGGGTTCGAAGCGGTCCGGGCCGAGGCGCTTACCGTCGAAGGCACGCCGATCCGCGTAGTCCTTAGCGAAATGTTCGCCGAGTTGGACCGGTAGACGATGCGAAGACGTTCCCTGCTGGCACTGCTCGCAATCGCCGCTCTGGCGCTGATCCCCGCCTTCTTTTACTTCCGCGCCAAGCCTGTTGCTTTTGTTGACCATCCCCGCGCCTTTGATGGCGTTCTGATGGGGCCGGTAAGCTTCATGAGCAATGCACTTGGTCGTCAGGTAACCTATCGCGTTTGTATTCCTGAGCATCGTCCTGCAGATCGCAAGCTGCCGGTGGTGTACTTGCTGCACGGCAACGGTGGGAGCTACACAGACTGGTCCAACTATTCCGACGTATGCCGGTACGCGTCCCAAGGCCTTCTGCTGGTGATGCCCGATGGCGCAGCGTCTTATTGGGTAAACGCTGCCAAGCCAGAGCAGGACAGGTACGCCGACTTCCTGACGCAGGACCTGATTGCCGATGTGGAAACTCGCTTCTCCGCGCGGAACGATCGCGCTGGACGTGCAATGGTCGGCGTTTCCATGGGTGGATACGGAGCGGTGGAGTACGCCCTGGCGCGTCCAGATCTGTACGGATTTGCAGGCGCTCTCAGTCCTGCTCTCGATGTGCCCAGCCGCAAGTTCAGTTGGAGGCGCTGGAGCCAGTCCCAACGCTATGAACGCAACTTTGGCGCAGTGGGCAGCCCGGAGCGGCGCGCGCGAGACCCGTTTGTGCAGGTGACTACAGCCGACGCACACGCCACCCCGTATATCTACATGACCGCAGGCAATCAGGAAGCTCTGCTCGATCCCATCCAGCGGTTCGCGGGCAAACTCAAGCTACACCACTTCGCCTATGAGTTCCACACTGCACCTGGGGGACACGACTGGAACCAGTGGGATGCGCAGATGCCCGGCTGTTTTGAGAAGCTATTGGCCAAGCTGAAGTAAGGAATGCTCTATTCAGGCCGCGGCCAGATTGCCCTGATGCCTGTAACTATCAGCCACACGCCAACAACCAGCATTCCGGTGGCAACCCCGTAATAGCCTACCGCTTCACCTGAGTTCTGAGGCTTCAATTCAGGAGACCCAGCTGGCAGAAAGTCACTGATTGCCAGCGGCAACAGAATCAGACCAACCCCCAGCTTCCAAAACACAACTTTCCTGAGCTTTTTGACGGGCGTTTCAATAGGCTCTTGCATGATCCCAACATCCTACTTGAGATCCAAAGATCAAGGCCAGCCGGTAAGCCGGCTGGCCTTTGTTCTTCTGCGCGTAGCGCAGGATTCGCTGGACGCGTAGTCCTCGCAGGGCGCGAAGCCCCTCAGCTCTTCAGCGCGATCCGCAGATGCAGTTCCTTGAGCTGGGCTTCGGTCACCTGGGTCGGTGCTTCGGCCATCAGGTCGATGGCCTTGGCGGTCTTGGGGAAGGCGATTACCTCACGCAGGCTGCTTGAGCCAGCCAGCAGCATGACGATGCGATCCAGACCGAGCGCGATGCCGCCGTGGGGCGGAGCGCCATATTCCAGCGCTTCCAGGAAGAAGCCAAAGCGAAGCTTAGCCTCCTCTTCGGTCATTCCCAAAGAGTCAAAGATCTGCTTCTGCACGTCCTTGCGGTGGATTCGAATGGAACCCGAACCCAGCTCCAGGCCGTTCATGGCCAGGTCGTAGCAGTTGGCGCGGACGCTGGCGGGGTCACTGACCAAGTTCGCCATATCCGCCTCGTAGGGTGCGGTGAAGGGGTGGTGCGCCGGAACCCAGGTAGCGGTCGGTTGATCGTACTCAAACATCGGGAAGTCGACGATCCAGATGGGCTGGAAGGCCTTGGAGCCGTCCAACTGGTCAGTGACCGAGGCCGTATGCGCCGCCACAACCGTCTCCGAGGTCTGCTCAAAGGCCTTGTGCTTGTCGGCGTACTTCTTGGCCAGCTCCGAGCGGAAGTTGCCCGCCGCCATATAGATGTTGATCTCGCGCTCGCTCAAACGGCCGGGGAACTTGGTGTCAGAGGCCTTGATATGGTGGGTGGGATCGCCGGCCACCACGATCACAAAGTCGGCGTCCGTGGCCTGACACAGCTCGCGCACCTTGGCCGCCTGCTCCGGGAAGCCCTTGGCCAGACGCTTGAAGTCGTCAATGAACTTGGCGCCCTTCTTCTGGTCAAACTGCGGATGGTTGTCTTCGCGCTCCTTGCGGCTCAGCTCGCCCACGTTGGGGATGCGCAGGGCCACAACCGGCAGGGCCGGATCGATCTGCAGCTTGGTCAGATCCTCATCCGTGAAGGCCGGACGCACATCGACCAGACCGGGCAAGCGCAGGTCCGGCTTGTCGGTGCCGTACTGGCGCATGGCCTCGTCGTAGGTGATGCGCGGGAAGGGCTTGGGCAGGGTGACGCCGGCAGCCGCAAAGCCCGCAGCAAGGAAATTCTCCACCACGCCAAATACGTCTTCGCGGCGCGGGAAGCTCATCTCCAGATCAATCTGCGTGAACTCCAGCTGGCGATCAGCGCGCAGGTCCTCGTCGCGGAAGCAGCGGGCCACCTGGAAGTAGCGATCGAAGCCGGAGATCATCAGAATCTGCTTGAAGATCTGGGGCGACTGCGGCAGGGCGTAGAACTCGCCCGGATGCACGCGGCTGGGAACCAGGAAGTCGCGCGCGCCCTCAGGGGTGCTCTTGCACAGGATGGGGGTCTCCACCTCGATGAAGCCCTGCTCGCTCATGTTCTGGCGGATGGCCAGGGTCACGTCGTGGCGCAGGCGGAAGTTGCGCTGCATCTCTTCACGGCGCAGATCCACGTAACGATACTTGAGGCGAACCTCTTCGTTCTGGATGGCATCTTCGGCAGGCGAAAAGGGGGCCAGGCGGGTGTCATTCAGCACCAGCAGCTCGGTGGTCTCAATCTCGATTTCGCCGGT
This sequence comes from uncultured Occallatibacter sp., assembly GCA_964645855.1. Lineage (GTDB taxonomy): Bacteria > Acidobacteriota > Terriglobia > Terriglobales > Acidobacteriaceae > Telmatobacter. Next base: position 11,857 of record CAZYDF010000073.1, on the reverse strand, counting down.
CGCCATCTTGGGATTGATAGCGTCCGCATCGCGCAGCCGAACCTTGCCGATGGCGGCCACCACATACTCCGGCCGCACCATCTCGCCCTTCTTGTGCCCCTCAGGACAAAGCTCGGCGTCCAGCACAACCTGCGCAATGCCACTGCGATCCCGGATGTCCAGGAAGATGAGGTTGCCGTGGTCGCGACGGCGATTGACCCAGCCCATCACCACAACATGTTGGCCGGCGTTGGCGGCGCGAAGTTCACCGCAGAGATGCGTACGTTCCAGATTGCCTTGAAAATCGAGCACAGCTAATGTCCTTTGACTACCTGATTCGCGGGGGCCTTGCGTAGAGCACAAACGCGCCCGGCCGCGCGCCCTCAAAAAGTGACGCGGAGGGGATGCGCAACCAGCACGTAAAACTCGGGTTAGCTGGCCAAAAACGCCGCAAGCTCAGCTCGCGGCACCTTGGTCTGCTCGCCCGAGGAAAAGTCCTTCACGGTAAGGATACCGGATCGCAGCTCATCCTCGCCCAGAATCACAATCCGGCGAGCGGTTTTGTCGGCTGCTTCAAAAGACTTCTTGAGCCGGAAGCTGCCCTCGCCCAGTTCGATACTGAGCCCGGCCCGGCGCAACTCCCGTGCCAGCGCCAGCCCGGCCGCGTTCATGGCAGCCAGCTGCTCGGGGTTGCGCGCGTCGCCCATGGGAGCGATATAGGCATCCACCTTCTCGACGACCGCGGCCTTGTCGACTTCCTGCGCCTGCAAAGTCAGCACCAGACGGTCCAGCCCGATGGCAAAGCCGATGCCCGGAGCACGAGGCCCGCCCAGCATCTCGCTCAGCCCGTCGTAACGGCCGCCGCCCAAGAGCGCATTCTGCGCGCCCAGGCCGCCGTGGGTGAACTCAAAGGTCGTCCGCGTGTAGTAGTCCAGCCCGCGCACCAGCCGGTGGTTGCGGGTATAGGGAACTCCAGCCGCATCGAGAGCGGTGATCACCGCCGCAAAGTGCGCCTTGGACTCCTCATCCAGAGAGTCGGCAATCTTGGGCAGGGTCTCGATGATCGGCTGATCTTCAGGCACCTTGCAGTCCAGCACCCGCAGCGGATTCACCTCCGCGCGGCGCTGGCAATCCGCGCACATTTTTTCCTTGACCGGCTGCAAGGCCTCGCGGAGGGCATCGTTATAGCGCGCCCGGTCCGCGGAAGACCCAACCGAGTTCAGATGCAGGGTCCAGCCCGTGATGCCCAGCTCGTCCAGCAGGGTGGACAGCATCTCCAGAACCTCCGCATCCCGCAAGGGGCTTTCAGCGCCAGCGGAAGCGGGGCCCATGACCTCGGCACCCACCTGGAAGAACTGCCGATAGCGACCCTTCTGCGGGCGCTCGCGCCGGAACTGCGGACCGATGTAATAGAGCTTCTGGAGCTGGCCGGTCTCGCCGAGCTTGTGCTCAATATAGGCACGCACCACGCCGGCCGTGTTCTCCGGGCGCAGCGTCAGCGACTGCGGCTTTTCAGACTGCGCCCGCGCGCGGTCCTCCCACGTGTACATCTCTTTTGAGACAATGTCGGTCTCTTCGCCCACGCCGCGGGCAAACAGGCTGGTGGCCTCAAAGATCGGGGTACGGATCTCGCCAAAGTTGTAGCGGCCAAAGACGGAGCGCGCCGTGGCCTCAATCCGGTTCCAAAGCGCCGTTTCCGGCGGCAGCAAATCGCGCGTTCCGCGCACAGCCTTTAGGGTACTCATAGCTTTTATAGTTTAAATGCATGGGAATAGCGCCGGGGCAGAGAGAAGTGATTTGCTCATGAGTTGGAAGATTTTCGAATAGCGATAGCAGGGCTGACAGCTGAGATCTTCTGCGGTAACAACCATCTCTTGGCTTCTCGGGACATCCTGCAAACCCATCCTTTGGAGTCTAACCAGACCAGCTTTCTCGCTTACGATGCTTCGGTTTGCCTTTCTATGACCGCTCTTGTGACCAATTCAAAGAGTTCCTGCGCATTGTTTGTGCAACCTTGTCCGCCGTGCTCACGCGTTTCGCGCTTATGTTCAGGTGCATTGGAAGCTGCATAAAAAATGAGCGGTGTATGGTCTCCACCTTTCCGAAGTCGATCTAGTAAAACGTAGCCCTCACGTTGACCCTCCCGGCGGCCCATGTCGGAGATGATGGCCGCGAATTTGTTTTGCGCCAATCGCTCGAAAGCTTCACTTGTTGACTCCGCTAAAGTGAAACGTAAACCAAGGGCTTCGAATGCCTGGCGTTCGTATGTATTGTTTTCAGGCCGGTCATCTACCCACAAAATATGATTTTTCCAACTATTTCTAGCCGCGACGTTCGCTGGACCGGCAGCCCGCACCACATTCACTATCCGGTCGAGTTCAGCATCAGAGCTCCCGTCCTCGCGTTTAGCCGCAGCCGCAGAAAGTGCGGCAATTGCCCTCCCCTGAACTCTCACCCAGTTGTCTTCGTTCTTAAAGTCCCCGGGCCCATAGAGCTTTTCATGGTGCATGCTGACAAGCCAGGAAAAGACGCCAAGTACGAGAACGGGAAAGCCCGTTAGAAAGTAGATGAGAGGTAACCGCTCCGAAGCAGAGAACGAGCCAGCAAACCCTGTCACTAGTGAGGCAAACCCGTACACTAAGACGAGAAACAGTGCGATGATTCCCAGCGGATTCCGAGCCAGCGATTTTGCGGCGTTTCCAAAACTGTCAAATTGATTACTCATCAGGGTCCTTCCATATCGATACGAAAGTGTAGCGCAACTGGTCGATCAATTCGTCGGATGCCGCACAATAATTCAGACGTTTTGCGGATAGCTATGAATACTGAGATTGCCTTCACGAGAGACGAATCCGACTGGATCATCGCCGAAGTTCCCGCCATGCCCGGATGCGTGAGTCAAGGCAGGACCGAGGTGGAGGCGCTGGCCAACATTCAGGAAGCGATGACTGCCTGGCGTTGGGCGGACGAGTCGAAGAAGGCCGATCCTCCGCCTGAGAGGTTTTGAACTCCAGAAAGACCTGTTTTGTAAGAGGGCACGGCTTCAGCCGGGCCGCATCACGCCCCCTCGCAAATTCGACCGGCTTGAGCAGCACTCTGCCACCGGATCATTACACGCAGATTGGACCTGGAACTTGCGGAATGTAAGTAATGGATGGGGCACGGTGGATCTGTTGGAAGGCTTGATCCATGGGACATTTCGGGCCGCACATAAGCTGGCCCGCAGCGGGTAGAACCTCTCGCTCCGATGCGGGCCAGCCTATGCTCTGGAACTACTGGGGCAGGATCAGCAAACTAGCTTCCAGCAGCATCTCCGTCAGGTGGTCCAGGGCCTGCGGAAACTTGTAGGAGATGGCGCGGACACTCATGCCCAATAGAGAGGCCGCTTCCGCCTGCGTGTACTCCTGAAGCACCACCCGGCTGATCAACTGGCGATCGAACGAGCCCAGCTCGGAGATGCACTTTTCAATGTCGAGGACAAAGATGACGGCATCCTCAAAAGTGCGAACCGGCCGGCTGGAGACCCATCCTCGCGCAATCGGGTCACTCAGGATTGACGGCGCTCTGCCCACCTGCATGGAGGCGTACAGATAGCGCCGCAAAAGGCTTTCCGTGTGCTTGCGGTAGAAGGCCAGGCTTTCCAGTGGCTCTGTGCGGACCACTGTCTGGCGCTTGACTGGCGTAGCCTGCACATGGGCTGCAACCGGCTTGCGGCGCCATGCGATCTGCGCCTCAGCCGCACCCCACAACGTCGGAATCTGGAGGGCTGCACTCATTGCACACCTCCTAATAGCGCCGCTGCTGTCCAGGTCAGGGGAATCTGCTTACGACTAGGGCGTCCTCTCCGCCGCCTGCTTTGCGGGGTAGGAAACTCTCTCAGTTTTGTAGCACAGCCCTTGCAGTAGACACTCCCCTCGGTTTGGGCACGATACCAAAGACAACCGCACCCTTCGCAAATTTTCAATTGCACGCGCAAATCCATGACTGACTCTCCGTATTGCTCTCTTCTCCCGGCAGGCCGCAACCTTGTCAGCACGCTGCCAGGGTGAATGGAGCCAGGCTGGGCAATTCAGAATTCTGATGCTCTGATGGGAGATAGCCTTCCGGACTCATTTGTTGTGTGTCATGCTCATAGCGCGCAGAACCTGGAAAAATCGTATTGGCTTGCTCACCTACGCCTAAAAGAGAGCATGGAAGAATGGGAACGGGAGACCGGCAAACCTCCTTTGCGGCCGGAGATTGTTCATTGCCGATGGGGGAGACAGCAAATCGAACCACCCCAGTGAGCGGCGATCAAGCACCTCCCGAAAATTTCCCACCAGCCAATGCGGGATTAAGTAGAGCAAATCTACCCAGATCGTTCCCCAGCGTCAATTGGCGCCCGGCTTTTCCACCGATCCCGCTTCCCCATCGATTCGGAGAACGCAGAGAATATTGGCCATTCACTCTTTTGTACTTTGCATAGAGGCGTGGGGCCAACGCTTTTCCTATTGCTGGCGGCGAACGATCCACACATGAATTTCTCGCAGATGCACGAAAGGCTTCGGCTTGAACTACTCCGCCGGATCCAGCGAGGGACGCTGAGCGTCTCCTTGTTGGCCCGGCAGACCGGTTATGGCCAGCCCCATCTGTCCAACTTCCTGCGCGCCCGCCGCCAGCTCTCACTCGAGGCCCTGGACCGCATCCTGACCGCCCAGCAGCTCACCGCCAGCGACCTTGTCCCCATCACCACGCGTGACCGCGACCGCGACGAAGACACCCATAGCGCGCCAGTGGTCTCCCACGGCACCGCTCTGTTTGAGCCCCACATCCGGCCCAGCGCGGTGCTGGCCATGCTGCAACTGCCGCCCGGCTCGCTGACCACTCTGCGGGAGCGTTGCTCCCCTCAGCGCCGTGCCTGGCAGCGATTTGTGGCCGTGCGCGTTCCCGCGGACGATGCCCCCGCCATGGATCCCCTCATCCTGCCTGACGCCGTTGTGCTCATTGACCGCCACTACGTCTCCCTCATGGGTTACCGGCCTGCCCGTCCCAACCTGTACGCGGTGCGGGTGGGTGCGCGGCTCAGCCTGCGCTACGTGGACTACCTCTCCAACCGCCTGGTGCTCCGGCCCCACAACCTGACCCACCCCGTGGATTTGATCGAGCTGGAGCCCGGCCAGCCCCCCAGTGATCTGCTGGTGGGCCGGGTGGCCCTCATCCTGAATGAACCATAAGTGGTAGGCTTGGCCCACATTTTGTGGTAATGGACTAGTTATCCACTGCTTTTTGTGGGTTGAGTACAGTTCCAGACACGTTTTTCACCACATTTCTTGCCATAATTCTCTGAAGAGAGGTTCCTTCCGGTACTCGATTTCGGCAATCGAGCGGCGGAAGGTTGTGGGCTGACCCCGCCAAACCAAGGCGGCTTTTGTCATGCCCGGCGCAATCGGACACCGTCCGGGAGTCTTCAAGAGTGACCAGCTACAGCCGTCAGGACGTGTTACGCATCCTCGAAATCAGCTCCCGGCAGTTGCAGGGCTGGGAGCGGGCAAGCCTAATCGCGCCCCAACACTGCTATAGCTTCCAGGACCTGGGCCAGTTACGCACCCTCCGCGTACTCCGCGAAGAGGCCGTGCCAGCCGCTTACATCCGCGCCTGCATCCACGCCATGAAGGCCGTCTCCGGCATGACCAACCCGCTGCTGGAAGCCTGCATCCTGCACACCGGCGCACGGCTGGTCTTCCGCACCCAGGGCTCCATCGTCGATCCCATCCGGCGCCAGCTGCTCTTTGACTTTGAACGCTACGATCAAGCTCCCGGCAAGTTCTCCACCGCCTTCCGCCACCCCGGCCAACAGCCGCAAGGTGTGCAGGAGAAGTTCCTGGAAGCGGTTGCCGCGGAAGAGGCTGGCGAAAAACTCAAGGCATTTGCCCTTTACGACGAGATTCTGGAGCTGGATTCCGACTACGCGCCGGCCTCCATCAATCTGGGCACCCTTTACTTCCACGAGAAGGACTTTGAGCGCGCTGAAGTGCTTTATCGGCATGCCACCGTCGCCGATCCCAACTACGTGCTGGCCTTCTTCGATCTGGGCAATGTGCTGGATGAGCTGGAACGGATTGAGGAGTCGATTGCAGCCTACCAACAGGCCGTGGCGCTCTCGCCCGGCTACGCCGACGCCCACTACAACCTGGCCCTGGCCTTTGAGCGCACCAACCAGAACCGCTACGCCCTGCGCCACTGGCAGGCTTATCTGCGGCTGGACGGCAATGGCCCCTGGGCGGAGCACGCCCGCGACCGCATCGGCAAGCTGCTGGGCCGTGAGAAACTCTCCATCGCCTGGCGCTCCACCCACTTCCTGCCGCCGCGCAAGGGCACTGCGGACCTGAAGTTGGCGTAGAAGCCAGCTTTCAGCTTCAAGCTCATAGATTTCCGTGCCCCATCCATTTCCGTGTTTTTTACGGAAATGGGTGGGATACCCACACTCTATCTATGCGCCGGATCTATAGCTCTCAGCCTTCAGCTTCAAGCTCCTTGCGGCGATTGCTGCCTGGCGAATGTGTTCCGGACCTATCCGGCAGCATCCCCCCACAATCGAAGCCCCCAGCCTAAACCACTCCGCTGCCTGGCGGCCAAAATCCACCGGATCGGTCTGGCCGGTCCAGCAGCGATTCGCCGCATCCCAGCCTTCGCCGGAGTTCGGATAGACCACCACGGGCTTGGTTGATCCCCTCTTGAGTTCCAGAGTCAATGAAGGCAGCCACCGTGCCGGAACGCAGTTCACACCAATGGCCACGGTCTGCGGAAAGCTGGCCACCAACGCGGCCACCTCCGCCACCGACTCGCCGTGCGCCACGTGCCGATCATCCCGACAACTGAAGCTGAACCAAGCGCGCAGCTCCGGCCACGGCGCAAGCGCCTCGCCCACGGCCCGCGCCTCGTCGAGCGAAGGAAAGGTCTCAAAGGCCAGCAGGTCGGGCGCTGCATCGCCCTGGGCGCGCGCAAAAACTTCAATCCGGTCACGATGGAAGCTGACCAGATCGGCGTGGGTGCAGTTGTAGTCGCCGGTATACTCGCCGCCATTGTGCAGCGCAGCTCCGTAAGGCCCCAGCGAGCCCGCCACCAGCACCCGTTTTGCAGGAAACTCCGCGACCACGGCGCGGGCAATGGCTACCGAGCGCAGCAAGGCCGCATCGGCCTGCTCCGGCCTCAGCCCAACCTCCGCGTAGCCCATCCGCGAGACCTGGTAGCTGCACGTGGCCAGGCACTCGGCACCGGCCTCAATGTAGGCCCGGTGCACCGCTGCCAGCTTCTCCGGCTCGTCTTCCAGCACATGGGCCGACCACAGTGGCCCGCCGATGCGCGCCCCCGCTGCCTCAAGCTCGCTGGCTAGGCCGCCGTCGATGATGCGAATACCGCTGAGAGGAGAGTTTTCTGGCTGAACCATGGATCGATTGTAGATTTCGTAAGCGCGATCTGGCAGGTGCTTGCACAGCGCCCTTTCAGGGCGCGAAACCTCTATTCTGCTGAATCCCAGCACGTCGCTTCGCTCCGTACTGGGCTATTAGCACTGTGCCCCCCCAAGGGGCACTGCCCGCATTGCATGCAACGGACGTTGCGATGTCTCAGCGGAGCGGGTTCTCCAAGCTGCAAAGAGGTTTGCACCGCGCAGCGAAGAACATAGAGGGGCAGCTATTGATCCGGCCCTCAAATAGTGTCACTCTATCCCACCCATCCCGCATAGAACGCGGGATGGATGGGGCACGCAGTTGTCAGTATTTACGGGCCGGATCAATAATCCGCAGCAACAAGCTAACAGCTAAAAGCTGAGAGCTAGAAGCTGTTCTCAGATTCTCTGCGTCCGCTGCACGTGGGCCACACCCTGCACCCGGCGCAATCCGGACGTGATGCGCGCCAGGTGGCGAACGTCTTCCGCTTCCACCACAAACTCGATCACCGCCTCGCCACGATCTCCACGGCGAATGTCTACGTTGCGAATATTGGTGCCCTCGTCGGAGATGACCGCGGTCAGCTCCTTCAACATGCCGGTACGGTCATCGCACTCAATCGAAATCTTGACCGGGTAGCGCTGCGAGCGCGGGGTCGAGCCTTCCGCGGCAGCCCCCAACCACTCCACGGCAATACGGCGATCAGCCTCATAGAGCAGGTTCTGGACGTTCGGGCATCCGCGGGCATGCACGGCCACGCCTTTGCCGCGCGTCACATAACCCACAACCTCTTCGCCACGAATTGGGTTGCAACAGCGCGCCCGATACACTAGCAGATCGGTCTGGCCTTCCACCTGCAGCGAGTCGGTTCCGGTCAGCTGCAGCTTGCGCCCCATATCAAACGGGGTCTCTGACTTGGTCTCCGCCTCGCCCTCGCCAGAATCGGCAAAGCCCGGGGCCAGCTTGTTCAGGATGGAATGCGCGGAGTGCTTACGACCCAGCGAGGCCAGCAGATCGGCGGCCGTGGCCAGCCCGTACTCGCCGGCAACGCGACCCAGATCCTGATCCACAATCTGGCTCAGCGGCACCTTGAACTTGCGCGCCTCGCGCTCCAGCAGCTTCCTGCCGGTCTCCATGGCGCGGCGACGCTGGTCCTCGTTCAGCCAGTGCTTGATCTTGTTGCGCGCCCGCGGACTCTTGACGTAGGCGAGCCAGTCACGGCTGGGGCGATGGTCCTTTTGAGTCACAATCTCAACAATGTCGCCGGTCCGCAGCTTGGTACGCAGCTGCACCATGCGGCCGTTGATCTTGGCGCCTACGCAGGTATTTCCCACCTCGGTGTGAATGGTGTACGCAAAGTCCACCGGCGTGCCATCGGCCGGCACCACCACCACCTTCCCCTTGGGCGTAAAGGTGTAAACCTCATCCGGATAGAGGTCCATCTTCAAACTGGAGAGGAACTCGTTGGGGTCGGTCATCTCCTTCTGCCAATCCACCAACTGCCGGATCCAGTTCAGGCGCTCCTCGTCGCGCGCCGTCACAACGCCCTCGCCGGCCTTGTACTTCCAGTGCGCGGCAATGCCTTCCTCGGCAATGCGGTGCATCTCCTCGGTCCGGATCTGCACTTCAAACTGGTGGCCGCCCTCGCCCATCACCGTGGTGTGCAAGGACTGGTAGCGGTTGGCGCGGGGCATGGCAATAAAGTCCTTGATCCGCCCGGGCACCGGCCGCCAGAAAGTATGCACCAGGCCAAACACCGCGTAACAGGCCGCCACATCCTGCGTAATCACACGGATGGCCAGAAAGTCGTACACCTGATCAAAGCTGATCTTGGAGCGCTCCAGCTTCTGGAAGATGGAGTACATGCGCTTGATGCGCCACTCCACCCGCGCTTCAATACCGTTCTCGCGCAACTGTTCCAGCAGCGTGTCTTCCACCGTACGCATGAACTGCTCGCCGTCGGTGCGCCGTGTTTCCACCGCGGCTGCAAGTTGGTCGTAGGCGGCCGGGTCGGTATAGCGGAAGGCCAGATCTTCCAGCTCGCCACGGACCTTGCCCATGCCTAGCCGATGCGCCAGCGGGGCGTAGATGTCCATGGTCTCGCGGGCGATAGCTTCCTGCCGCTCCGGCTTCAGGTGCTCCAGGGTGCGCATGTTGTGCAGCCGGTCGGCCATCTTGATCAGCACCACGCGCACATCGGAAACCATGGCCAGCAGCATCTTGCGCACGTTCTCGGCCTGGCGGTCCTCGCGATTGGCAAACTGAATCTTGTCGATCTTGGTAACGCCTTCGACGATGTGCGCCACCTGGTCGCCAAAGCTCTGCCTAATCTGCTCGCTGGTAGCCGGCGTATCTTCCACGGCGTCGTGCAGCAGGCCGGCGGAGATCGCCGTGGCGTCCATCTTCATCTCCGCCAGAACCTCTGAAACCTCCAGCGGATGGATGATGTAGGGCTCGCCGGAGGCGCGCAACTGGCCCGCATGATGACTGACGCAGAACTCCCAGGCACGGCGAATCAGCGACACATCATCGCTGGGCCGGGTCTTTTGCACCCGCAGCAGCAGAGCTTCAAAACGCTTGTCGATGGCAGCCTGGTCCAGCGGCACATGGTGCGTTGCGCCCGCTTTGGCCTGCGTTGCACCGGGGGCCACCGGCGCAATGGGTCGATCCGCGGGGGGATGCGAAGGGGAACCCGGCACTGCCGGAACGGTCTCGCGGCCTGTCACCATACGTCATTATAGGCTGCTTCAATTTTTCCGGCGTGAGATCGCTATAAAGAGAACCGTCTGGGCAACTAAACTAAATGTATGCCGAAGCAGAGCGCACCAAGATCCAAGCAGCAAAACGACAAGCAGAAGAAGCAGCCCTCCCACACCGCCGCTCCTGCCAAGAAACTAAGCACCCGCCTTGCAGCACCCGCCAAGAAACCCGCGACCCCCGCTGCCAAGAAGACCGCACCAAAGCCCGCGCCCCTGCCCGCATGGAAGCCTGTACCCGAACTGGAAGCAAAGCCTGTACCCGCGGAGGTGGCAAAACCAGTCGAAGCAGCAGCCAAGCCCTCCGCACCACGGCCGCTCATCGTCGCTCGGCCCACCAGCCCCACGCAGCCTGCTGGCGCCAAAATCAACCGCCGCGCCGCCGATCGCGTTCGCGAAGGATTCCTCTGGGTCTACGCCTCCGACGTGGAGACGCTCGCCCTTCCCCAGGACCAGCCGGAAGCGCCCTCGCTGCTTCCCGTGGCTGACAACCGCGGCCTGTTGCTGGGGACCGCGCTCTTCAGCCCCTCCTCGCAGATCGCGCTGCGCATGGTCTCTCGCCACACCATCGACGATGCCGGGTGGCTCCGCCTGCTCAGCGAGCGTTTGTGGCGCGCCATTGCCCGGCGCAAGCCCATGCTCGACGTAGCCACCGACGCCTGCCGCCTCTGCTTCAGCGAAGCCGACGACCTGCCCGGCCTCATCGTCGACAAGTACGGCCCCCTGGCCATTGTGCAGTTGCTCACCAAGGGGCTGGATAACCAGGCCGTCCGCAACACGGTGGTGCAGGTTCTGCGCGAGGAGCTGGCCGCCAAGACCACTCCTGAGCCGCTGGCCATCAAAGCCATCCTGGAGCGCCCTGACGCCCGCATGCGCGAGCTCGAAGGCCTCTCAACGCCCGGCGTGGAGCCCCTTTGGGCGGCCCGCGGATCGGCCCAGCTGGCCGCCACTCCCTTCCATCTGAACGGGCTGGCCTTCCACTACGACGCCAACTCCGGCCAAAAGACCGGCGCATTCCTCGATCAGCGTCTGAACTACGCCGCGGCTGCCAGTTGGGCCGTACGGCTCGGCGCAACCGGCCGCGCGCTCGACGTGTGCACCTACCAGGGCGGCTTTGCGCTGCACCTAGCCCAGGTCTGCGAGCAGGTCACCGGCATTGACGCCTCGCTGGCCTCGCTCCTGGTGGCGGATCGCAACGCTGAAGCCAATCGCCCCAAGCTCAAGGCGGAGATCGACTGGGTGGGCGGCGACGCTTTTGAGATTCTGCGCGACTGGTCCGAGGCGCATGAACTCTTTGACGCCATCGTGCTGGACCCGCCCGCCTTTGCCAAAACCCGGCGCGCCGTGGAAGGCGCTCTGCGTGGCTACAAGGAGCTGAACCTGCGCGCGCTCAAGATGCTCCGTCCCGGAGGCCTGCTGGTGACCTGCTCCTGCTCGCACCACGTGACCTGGACCGATCTGGAAGGCGCGGTCACCGATGCCGCAATCGATTCAGGCCGCCGGGTGCGTGTCCTGGAGCGTCGTGGAGCGTCCCTGGACCATCCGGTCATCCTCAACCTGCCGGAGACCGAGTACCTCAAGTGCCTGGTGCTCGAAGTCGAGTAGTTTTTCTGCTCTTGATCCGGCCCATAAATAAGGACAACTGGGTGGGCGGATTCAAGCTCCAAGTGCAACAGGTGTGATTTTAGCCGACCA
>CAZYDF010000072.1:0-21287 GCA_964645855.1 uncultured Occallatibacter sp. | reverse complement strand
CTCTTTGCGATGTGTTGTTGCACTTGGACCTTGAATCCGCCGTGCCCCATCCTTTTCCGCGTTCTTTGCGGAAAAGGGTGGGAAACCTCCACCCCACCCAAGGGGGATGTTTCTCCGCCGTAGACCCAGTATCCAGCCAGACGCGAAAGCAAATCCGCACGAAGCGATTCTACTGACATCTCTGGAACCGGCGCGAAGCGCGTTTGGCCGCACCGCAGGTGCCGCGTCTGCCGCACCGCGGGTGCCAGGTGCCTAGCGGCCGCCGCTCACGGGCGTGAACGAGTCAAAGAACCGCGCCACATCCTGCGGACGCCGGGCGGCATCCGAGGGAAAGGCTGCAATCAGCATGTAAAGCCGCCGCCCAACCAGGATCAGACGGGCGTTGAAGATGCCCCCATTCGTGTTCCGCGCCACAAAGTCCCGTGCGGGATAACCCTGTCGGTTGGCCTTCGATACCGCCACCATGATCGTCTGCGTGCGCGCCAAAGCATCGTCCGTCGCCGTGTCCAGCGTCTTGTCCACGGCCATGGAGCTGGCCTGCGCCACCGGAGGATTGTCGGCCCAGGCCACTGAAAAGGAGGTCTGCGCGTCCGGGTAGGCGTAGAGCATGTTCACCTGCTCGGCGCTGCCCTGGCTGGTGTAAGCCGGAACCTGCATCTCCTTGATGTCAGCGGGCATTTCCACCTTGAACCCGTCTCCGGAGCGGTCCACCTTCTGCCAGAAGATGCGCGCTGGCCGATTGTCCGTCGCAACCGGGCTGCTGTTGCCGCCAGATCCCGAGGTGTAGGTGCTGTCAGTGTCATTCACAGGGGGGCTAGCCAGGCCAAGCTCTACACGATGTAGCCAGATGTAGAGCAGCCCGACGACCAAGATGACGCCCAGCACGAAGTAGTACCACCTTTTCACATCACCATCATCGGGTCTTACCGCCCTGGGTTGCAAGCCAATTCCACCTTTTCCGGTGCCTAGGTGTCTACCCGGTAAAAGGGTGCCCTGCAAGGGGATACACACGGCAACCTGGCTTCCCCTCCCGTCCCCGTCCGCTTTCGTCGCCGCTGCCGGAATTTCTTTGCAACCTTTTCATCCTTCGTGCATCTGAATAAGCAACTAGCAGAGGCTTTCCAAACTATCCTTCCAAACGAGGTTTCCCCCCATCAAGGTCCCTCGGGACCCCCTTCCCCTATCCCTCCTGGTTCCCCACCTATCAGCCTCTCGAACGGGCCTGCCGGAAGGCAGGCCCATCTGCTTCTCCAGCACAAGTTTTGGTGCGCCCCACTCGACTCCTGCCGGGCTCGACACGGTTCCCAGGCAGTTTGGGATCTTGGAAGCAGACACTGCAGCAAGTCCGCTGCAGGCAATACCTGTATATAACGGACTGTCATTCCGAGTTCCCATGGGCGTACCGCCCACAGGACGAAATGGAAATTCTCAAACCCAACGATCCGGTTCGCTTATGGCTTGATCCTGGTCGAACCATCGAAACCCGCGCCATAGGCGCAGTATAAGTTAGCCCCACGTTTCAACGTGGGGAAAGAGCCAACAATAACCCCCGAAGTCCAGTAGGGACGGCACAAACCAGCAAGGTTCTAACCTCGAAGAAACGGGAAGCGGGCTGCCGCACCGCGGGTGCTGGTGAGTCGAAGAATCTGCTTTTGCTCTCAAATGTGGCTCCGAATCAACAGGTTAGGGGTGTAATGGAATGCCGCTCTTTCATAGCCGGATTTATCAGGCCCGGGTCAAATAACCGCCAGTAGTATTCTCTGAGTCATGCCGCATTCCGCCAAATCCCCCACACCCGAGCCCACCGTGGCCGCCAATGGAGTCTCCTGGTTGCCTGTCCCCGGCTGGGAGAAGTACACCTGGCTCAAGGCGGGCTTCAGCACCCGCAAGGGCGGAACAAGCACGGCCTACTGCGTCCCCGGTGCTCCCGGTGAGCTGAACCTGGGCTTCACCGCGGACGATGATCCAGCCGCCGTGGTCGCCAACCGGCGCTTGCTGGCCGAGGCCGTTGCCGGTAATCCAGACCTTCCCCTGGTCGCCCTCCAGCAGATCCACTCTGCCCTGGTGCGCCTGGCCACGGCAGGGGATGCGGCGCGGGAACAGCCATGGAAGGCCGATGGCCACTTCACCGCCGAGCCCGGCCTGCTGCTCGCCGTCCAAACCGCGGACTGCATCCCGGTTCTGGTCGCGGATCGAAAAAAGAAGATCGTGGCCGGTTTCCATGCCGGCTGGCGCGGCACCGTTCAGCACATCGTGGAACTGGGGGTGGGTCGCCTGCGCACGGAGTGCGGTTCCGAGCCCCAGGACTTGATCGCCGCCATCGGCCCCGGCATTGGCCCCTGCTGCTACTCCGTAGGGGGCGAGGTGATCGCCGAGTTTACCTCCCAGTTTGCCTACGCCGCGGAGCTCTTTCATCAGGCAGACGAGGTCGCCGCCGCCTATCCGGTCGACATTCGCTCCCTCATCTCTTCTGTTCCCAACCAGCACACGCCCGGCCCCGCTCCCAGCGTTCATCTGGACCTGATTGAAGCCAACCGTCGCCAGCTCCTGGATGCCGGCCTCAAGCCGCACGCCATTACCATCGTGGGCGGCTGCACCAACTGCCACACCGATCTTTTCTACTCCCACCGCGCCTCCCAGGGCCACGCCGGCCGCATGATGGCCGTCATTGGCATGGCCTAGCGCGAGGCGCGCCTGCCGCACCGCAGGTGCCTGTCATCGCTGAGCACAAGCAACCCAACGAAACTTTCATCGCTGAGCGCCGACCCTCCCAACGAAGCTGTCATCCAAAGCGAACGGGGCCCCAAGCGCACTCTTTAGCTTGGGGGTGGTGAGTCGAAGGATCTGCGGTTGTTCTTCGGAAGGCTTCCTGCCCACGACAACCCCGTCTGCTGCATGCAACGCCTGCCCCATCGCAGGTGGCCGCGAAGCGTAATGGCCTCACCGCAGGTGGTTGCAGGTGGCCAGAGACGCACAAACCCCGCTCCACTGGGGTGTGGAGCGGGGTCGGCGGATCTTCACAAACGGGCCGGGCTAATCCTCTTTCGAGGCCTCGCCGGGGTTCACAAGGTCACGCAACTCTTTGGAAGGCTTGAAGTAAGGCACGCGCTTGGCGGGTACCTCCACGCGCTCGCCAGTCTTCGGGTTGCGGCCAATGCGGGGGTTGCGCTGGCGGATCCGAAACGATCCAAATCCACGGATCTCAATCTTGTCGCCGCCTTGCAGCGCGCCAATGACGGAACCAAAGATGGTTTCTACAATAACCTCGCCATCGCGGCGGGTCAGATCGCCCAGGCTGGTTACCTTCTCTACCAGGTCTGCCTTAGTCATGTGTCGGGGCCTCCGCTTTCAGCATAAACGGATTGTCGCGAGCCGCGCGCGAAAAAGCAAGCCTCTTTTTTGAAATTAGCCTTTCCGCATCAGTAAGTTGTGCCCAAAGGACGAACTCCGCCCGCTTCCTTCCCTCTCTTCCCGCTCTTCTGCGGTATGATGTGCTGAGCCTCTCCCGCAAAATTGGCCTTCAAGGCCTCTGGCTGCGGCACGGGAGCAGGGTAACGGGCAAACAAAAATGCAATTTCCCAAGTTGAGCATCGTCATTCCGGCCTATAACGAGTGTCACCGCATCCCGGCGACCCTCACCGAGGTCGTCAGAGTCATTCGCGACCGCGGATGGAACGCGGAGGTTGTCGTCGTCGACGATGGCTCTACCGATTGCACCGCCGAGGTGGTCACCGCCTTTGCCGCTTCCGCCCCTGAAGTCCGCCTCCAGCAGAACCCCTCCAACCGAGGCAAAGGCTACAGCGTTCGCGCTGGCCTGCTGGCCGCGCAAGGCGACGTGGTCATGTTCACCGACGCCGACCTCTCCGCTCCCATGGAAGAGGCGGAGCTGCTCTTCAAGGCTATTGAGGACGGCGCGGACATCGCCATCGGCTCCCGGTGGCTGGAGCGCGACCGCCAAACCCAGCGCCAACCCCTCTATCGTCAGCTCTTTGGCCGCTGCTTCAACGGCGTCACCCGCTTCATCATGGGACTCAAGTTCGCTGACACCCAGTGCGGCTTCAAGGCCTTCACCCGCCAGGCCGCGCAAACCGTCTTCCAGCTCCAGACCATCGAGCGCTGGGGCTTCGATCCGGAGATTCTGTTCATCGCCCTCAAGCGCGGCTTCTGGATCGTGGAGGTCCCCGTCACCTGGGGCCACGACGAGCGCTCCCGCATGAGCTACCTCAAAGACGGCATGCAGATGCTGGAAGAGATCGCCATTGTCCGCTGGAACGCCTTTCGCGGCCGCTACGACAAGCCCGTCGAAGACGTGGAGCGCGCCCCCGCCGCCCGCTAGATCGTCGTCATCACGATGCGGACACCCCCGCTCCCCATGACCTTTCCAAATCACGATACGGGTGCCCCCGGTCCCTCGCTTTTGGGGACCGGGGAGGTCGGCAGAAGGGGTTGTCAAACGCTTTTCCGGGCGGTGCTTTCTTCAGCGGTTCGCAAGACGACGGACCTTCATCAATAATTTGTCCGGCATCCTGAAATTCTCAAGGAGAGCTATGGGTGTGATCGACGATCACCGGCGCTTTTATGCCGACCTCATAGCCGCAACGGCCATGGTCCCGGCGGACAGCAGGCTCATTGCGGCCTTTGCTTCCACACCCCGCGAAAAATTCCTTGGTCCTGGTCCCTGGAAGGTGGACACCAACCGTGGATACATACAGACTCCCTCCGCTGACCCCATCTTTCTCTATCAAAACATCGTTGTGGCGCTGATAGAAGAGGAAGTAATAAATAGCGGAGTGCCCAGCATGCAGGCCCTCTGTATCTATGCTCTGGGCCTGCAAGAAGGCCAGACGGTAATCCAGGTCGGCGCCGGCACGGGCTACTACACGGCGATCCTGGCCAGGATGGTAGGCCCATCGGGCACCGTTCATGCTTACGAAATCAGACCGGATCTCTACGCCCGTCTTGCTCGGAACGTATCCGACTTCCCCCAGGTCCAGCCTCGTCTCTCTTCTGGTACCGAAGGCGAATTTCCGGCCTGCGATGTGATCTACGTGAATGCCGCCGCCACCTCTCCTCATCCTGTCTGGCTCCAAGCCTTGCGTCCCATGGGCCGTCTCATCTTCCCACTAACTCCCGCGGAAGGAAGCGGGGGAATTCTGATGATGATCAAGCAGCGAACCGAGAGTGCTCCCGCGCGATTTCTCTGTCCCTCCATGTTCACTCCATGCATTGGAGGTCGCAACGACGAGACCGCCCGCAGGCTGACCTCCGCGTTTCGCGATCGGAGGTGGACTCAGGTGCAGTCCTTCCGGCGTGGTGAAGACCCGGATGAAAGCTGTTGGTTTGCAGCCGAGGACTGGTGGCTTTCCACCAACAAACTCACCGTGCGGGAGTCTTCATAACTTTCGTCTGAAGCTATGGAAACCATAGCTTTCCGGTTGCACAAGGTGTGTAAATCGGCCAAAGCAAGGCAGGCGGCCCAGTTTTCACCCGGCAAGTTCACGAAAGATGGACGGGTACCCCAGGTGCAGCTCCGCAGCGCAGCGGAGGATGGGCACCTGCGAAGCCCACGCCCCAAGCGCGGAATCCCGCAGAACGAGGCCAGCAGCCAGCACCGTGAGTCGCTCCAAAAACTCAATCCTCGTGGCAGCGCATGTGTTTGCACTGCATGTTGGGCGACATCTCCCCGTAGCGATCCCAATTCTTCAGTAACTCTTCCACCACCACATGGCCCACGCGGTAATCGGCTTCGAGCGCGTTCATGAATCCCGAATATGTCCCCAGCTTCTCCCGCGCCAGACTCTCGGCAGCGGTCAGCTCCCGCGGCTGGCGGTCATAGTTACTCACCGTGCGCAGCACCAGGATGCGGTGATGATCGATGCGCCCGGCAGAAGACAGGAACGCGAGCGACTGCAGCGTTCCGGTATCTTCCATTGCCGTAGTCGCAAACTCGCCCTTCCCCTCGGTAAAGTAGCGCATCCACTCCGTGGCCCACTGGTCCATCAGTTTCCCGTGCCAAAAGGTCGAACTCGAAACCTCATCGCCCAGCATGACGAACGGCGGCTTGTTGGCCGCAGCTCCATCAAAGTGCGAGCGCGCCTCGCGCAGCTTGTCGCTGTCGTCCAGCTTCACGTTGCGGGTCAGGTCGTAGGCCCACTCGGCCAGCCCCGCGCTCAGCGCGTAAAGCTGCCCCGGCCGGGAATCCGCGGGCTGCTCAAACGGCACGGTCTTGCCCAGCGGCAGCAAACCGGTGGACCAGTCTTTGGGAATCTCCCGGCCATCGATCTCGTAGGCCAGATCGGCGTCCACCACATACCGCGCCCACGCCGCCGAACCCAGCGAGATGCGATCCGGCGAGCCCCCCGCAATTCCCGCCACAATCCAATAAGTGTGCTTGAAGTCGAAGCGCGGATCGAGCCCCAGCGCCATGATGGTGGCGGCGGCATGAGCCGTGCCCGCGCCGGTCAGCACCGCCATCTCGCCCTGGTCGTTCATGCGCACCGGATGAAAGCCCGCCGCCAGCGGATAAACGTGGTCCAGATGGTCCCGCTCCACCCAGTACTGCAGCTCGCCGGGCTTGTCGCCTGTGTCCTGGCCCTGCTCGAACATGGCGATGACCACAACCTTCACCGGGATGGGTGCGGCGGCGGGAGCGGAGGCGGTTTGTGCGGGCAGCAATGCGCCCAACAGCGCAACAACGGCGGGAAGTAGACGTGCAAGCTTCATGAAACAAAGTGTAATGGATTGCGTCGTGCGCCCCGACGGGGCGCGGTGCAGGGGCTTGGTGGAGGATGCGTATCGAGAGACTCTGGAGCTAACCCTATTCACTACCATTCTTGTCCGTAGAGAACGCGGTCAAGGATGGGGCGTCTGGCAGTTCGCAGCGGTCAGCCGCCTTTCATTCAGTAAAACCAGGAGCCGATAAAGGGGAAGTTGCTGCGTCTCCTCAAGCGAGACCGGGACCAGATAGTATGCGCGGAGCCTCGCCAGGACCTCATCCACCCCGGACATTGCAACACCCCATAGGGTAGCTTCATCGCTGATGTAGGTAGGCTCTTCGTCGTAGAGAACATGTTCGAAGAGTTCATTCGCTAAACCGCTCACCCGACTCATCTCTGTATCAGGGCAGAACTCAAGCATGATTCCACCTCACTGATTGATCCGGCCCATAAATAGTGTCACCCTATCCCACCCATCCCGCACAGAACGCGGGATGGATGGGGCACCCAATTGTCAGTATTTATGGGCCGGATCAATAGCGGGTGCCACGGGTCCCTCGCAGTTGGGGACCCGGGATCGACCAGCCCCAACTCCGCCGCACGCAATGCCGCGAAGCGCGTCTGCCGCACCGCAGGTGCCTACCTCGCGGAAAAGCCCAACTCGCGCTCGATCAGCGTCAGATACGTCTGCGGCCGCACCAGGTCGCCCGCCGTCGCCGCGCCGTCGTTCCACTGGAACTGCATCTGCCGGAAGACCCACTTGTCGCCGCGCTTTTCGAGCACGGCAGTGAACCGGATCTGTCGGCTGCCGCCCTGGAACTCCACTTCGCCCAGCGTTGCCACCCAGGCCACGTTGCCGGAGGACCAGACGATCGCCTTTGTGGGATCGAAGCGGAACAGCCCCCACACCTGCCAGTCGCGCTGGATGAAGCTGCGCACCTCGGCCGGGCCCCGCACCCACTCGTAGGGCAGCCCTTCGGCTCCCAGTGTGATCACGTCGGCATTGGGCGCAAAGGCGGCGTTCATCAGAGCGTCAATCTGGCTGGGATCGCGGCGCAGATACGCCTGCTCCAGCGTGTTGAGCGTGGCCTGGACGCCCGAGCGCACGTCGGCGGGTGCATCGCCCGCGGGCTGCATCATGCGGGCCGTATCCGCCGGAGACGTGGTGTGGTGCGTCTTCAGGCAGGTGAAATAGCCTGCGGAAAAGATTGCTGCCACAGCGAGCAAGACGCCAAGCCGGCGCAGAAAATTGCCTATCGAGAAGCGGGGGTTCATTGGCCACTATCGTACAGGATGTGGCGTGGCAAGTGCGGCGAAAAGTTGGTCTAAGAGAAACAAGCCAGGGCCGCGCGGCCCCCGATCCAGCTGATCACCACCCCAAGGAGCAGAAACCGCTCGTTGGGGACCCCGGACCAGGAGGCTGACGCTACCGCCTCATCCCACGTGGGCCGGCAAGGCTGGTGGGGAACGGAAAGCAGAGCGGGGCAGCCATCGGCTGCCCCGCTCCCTGCAATCACGTCCATGCGAAGGCTGCCGCATGCAATGCCCCCACCGCAGGTGGTTAGAGAATGATCTCGAACCGCTCCCACAGGGCATTGCACACCGGGCAGCGCTCGTGTTCTTCCTCGTTCTCGCTGGTGTAGCCGCACACCGGGCACACATAAAACTCCCGCGTCTCGCTGATCCAGCTATCCAGCTTGCCGCCGGCCAGCAGGGCAATGGCCTCGCCATAGAGCCGCGCGTGGGTCTTCTCGGCTTCCAGAGCGTAGGTGAAGGTGCGGATGGCGGCCTTGTTCCCACGCTGTTCCGCCTCTTCCAGGAATCCCGGATACATGGTGGCAATTTCGTACTGCTCGCCGCCGAGAGCGGTCTTCAGATTTTCGAGCGTGGCTTGCACTTCCACCGCATGGATCTCGCACTTGGCCTCGCCGCCCAGTTGCTGGATCACCCGTGCGTGGTTGGCGGCGTGGATCTGCTCGGCGCGCGATGCGGCGCGGAACAGGCTGGCGGCGCCCTCCAGGCTATCTTCATCGGCCTTCACGGCAAAGGCAGCGTACTTGGCTGCTGCATTCGACTCGCCCTCGAAAGCGGCCAGCAGATTCTGAACGGTTACAGCGTTTTCCTGAGCAACGGGCATGGGGATCTCCTCCAAAACTACGTTCCACGCTACGGATAGCCCACCGGAGGCGCTGTGACGGCCGCTACAGCGCGCGCGAAATCACCGTCCCCCGCCCGCTCCAACCAATCCTTTAGCTCCCGACAGAGCATTCTTCCCGTCGGCTGTAGACATTCGTGTCCCATCCAACAGAAACTCCGTGCCCCATCCATTTCCGCGTTTTGTGCGGAAATGGGTGGGAACCCCATGAAGTCTCGGTCTACACCATTTCAGAAGACCTTCTAAGATTTCCGGCAATCTTCCTTCTGAACCCAGGAAAATCGCTTCCCCCACAAGACAGCCCTATCCCACGGGCTGCTAAAATTTCCGCCATGGATACAATTCAGTACGCCCTGCCGCAGGATCAGATTCCGCGGGTGTGGACGAATATTCAGCCCGCCCTGCCCAAGCCGCTTCCGCCTCCCTTGCATCCGGGGACGCACCAGCCCATCGGGCCTGACGACCTGGCACCCATCTTCCCCATGGCCATCATCGCCCAGGAAGTTTCCATGGAGCCGGAGATCGAGATTCCCGAGCCGGTTCGGCAGATCTATGCCCAGTGGCGTCCTTCGCCCTTGTTCCGCGCCCGGCGTCTGGAGCAGGCCCTCGACACCCCCGCCCACATCTACTACAAGTACGAGGGCGTCAGCCCCGCCGGCTCGCACAAGCTCAACTCCGCCGTGGCCCAGGCCTGGTACAACAAGCAGGAAGGCACTAAGCGTCTGACCACCGAGACCGGCGCCGGCCAGTGGGGCAGCTCGCTCGCCATGGCCTGCCAGTTCTTCGGCATGGAGTGCGAAGTCTACATGGTGCGCGTCAGCTATAACCAGAAGCCCTATCGCCGCGCGCTGATGGAGGCCTTTGGAGCCAGCGTTACCGCCAGCCCCAGCATGAACACCGCGGCCGGCCGTGCCATCCTCGCCGCCCATCCTGACTCCAACGGCTCGCTCGGCATCGCCATCTCCGAAGCGGTGGAACTGGCCGTCCAGGACCCGCACACCAAGTACGCCCTGGGCAGCGTGCTCAACCACGTCTGCCTGCACCAGACCATCATCGGCCAGGAAGCCATCCTGCAAATGGAGATGGCCGGCGAAGAGCCCGACGTGATCATTGCCTGCGCCGGTGGCGGCACCAATTTTGCGGGCTTGGCCATGCCCTTCCTGGGCCGCAAGCTCAAGGGCCAGGGCAATCCCCGCCTGGTTGCGGTGGAGCCCGCTGCCTGCCCCACCATGACCAAGGGCCCCTACACCTACGACTTTGGCGACACCGGCAATCTGACTCCGCTCATGAAGATGTACACCCTGGGCAGCACCTTCATGCCTCCCGGCATCCACGCCGGTGGCCTGCGCTACCACGGCATGGCGCCGCTGGTCTCGCACGTGCTGGATCTGGGCCTGATTGAGGCCACCACCGTGCAACAGCTCGACGCCTTTGCCGCAGGCATCCAGTTCGCCCGCTCCGAAGGCATCGTGCCCGCGCCGGAGTCCAACCACGCTGTAGCTGAAACCATCCGCCAGGCCCTCGAAGCCAAGGCCGAAGGCAAGCCGCGGACGATCCTGTTCAACCTCAGCGGCCACGGCCACTTTGACATGCAGAGCTACATCGACTACCAGGCCGGCAAGCTCGAAAACTACGAGTACCCCGCCGAAGAGGTCGCCATGGCCCTCGCCGGCCTGCCGTCGCTCAAGTAGTTTTTCTCCAAAACCAAGTCCGTCTGTGAGACACTTCACAACGATGCAAGACACTGAGGAAGCGCGGCAGAAACGGCTCGAGCTACGAGCGGATATGGCTGCGCTTCCTTTCATTCTTGCGGGCATAGGCGCTGCGGCGTTCGCATCCATGACGATCTTTGCTTCGGCGTGGAACGGAGCGTCCTTCCAGAGCATCTGCGTTGCTTCGGTTGGGATCCTCTATTTCTGCGCATTTTGGCTTGCGCTGCGCACGCGCTTGTGGTCGTCGATTCCGCTGTGGGGGATGAGTATTGTCTTTCTACTCTCAAGACTTAGTAACTACACAACATTACTGGCAATCTTCATGATTCCTGCACTCACGGAGTTGGGGCGGCTAATTCGCGGTGCCCAGCGGGCAAAGGTGCGAGACCCTCACGTGTGAAGCGCTTCTCACCGCGCACAACGCCCCGCTAGGGGCGTTGTGCAAGCAGCCCAGCACGGAGCCGCGCGACGTGCTGGGAACTAGCCGCAAACACGTACCGCGCCCCTCGGGGGCGCTGTGCAATCTAAATGTCCGTCGCCCAGTTCTCCATCGCAATCAACCCCGCCAGTTGCAGGAAGGCTTTGTCGCTGGTGACAAGCACGGCATCAGCGGCTTTAGCCTGTGCCGCGATCAGTAGATCCAACTCCGCCAGCACAATCCCTTGCGCTTCCAGCCCCGCCCGCAGTTCCCCGTAGGCCGCGGCTTCGGCACTGCCCCAACTCAACGTGCGCACCTTCAAGAGCATTCTCTCCATGGCCGCGCGCAGCGCGTGTGCCTGGGGCCGGCGCGCCAGGCCGTAACGCACCTCCGCCTCCGTAGTGGAGGAGATGCAAACAATGTCTTTTGGTCCAAGCAATCCCAGCCGTTCGCGCGCCGCCGGGCTACGGCCCTTCACCACGTAGCTAAGCGTATTGGTGTCCAGCAGGTAGATCACCGGGCTTGCTCACTGGATTCGTCGAACAGAGCGTCCAGCGCGGGCCGCGCTGCTGGAGGCCGCCGGTCCCGTTCGGCTTCTGAAAGGAAGCTGTCTGGAATCTGTACCGCGTCCAGCTCGGCAAACAACTGGCTCCAGCTTCCCGGTCCTTCTGAAAGGATCAGGTCGCCGGTCGCCGGATCGCGTCGAATCGAGACTTCCGTGGAGCGGAAGCGAAACTCACGCGGAATGGTCACGTGCTGGCTCCGGCCACTCATGAAGACCCGGGTTCTGGCTGTTTGCGTCATCGATTCCACCTGCTGTATAGCTTGCTATGTATCGTCTTAGAAGTCAAGGCAAAGAGGCGCTCGCAGCTTTCTTTCCCCGCCAAGATGCGGGGTGCCCCAGGTCCGGATCTTCGGACCCGGGAAGCCAAAGCAGCTCGTTCCTCCCAAAACCCCTTCCCAACGCCCCCAAAACCAGCGGCAGCGACAACCAGCGCGCAGCGCGTCTGCCGCACCGCAGGTGCCTGGGAAGCCAACGCGGCTCGTTCTCGGACTTCTTCCCGTCAGACTCAAAACCTGCGGCGGCAACGACCTGCGCGAAGCGCGTCTGCCGTACCGCAGGTGCCAAGGCTGTTTGCAGATCATTTTCCTTCAAGAGTGCAAAATGCTCTCAGGTGCGTCTAGGACCTCCGACCCCTCGCCGGAGTGAGGACCGCGGCACTCCGATGGGCTGTACCCCCCCCCCCCCCCCCCCCCCCCCCCCCCTGCCCTGCATAATTATGCAGCAAGCACAAAGGAGCGACCCCGGACCTAGATATAGCATATTTAATATCAGTATTTTAACTCCAAGGACCGTTTTCCGGATCCCTGCGCAGAGCGCCTCTGCCGCACCGCAGGTGCCCCGCCCCTCGGGGCCGCTGTGCTAGCTCTGAATCGCTGCCTCTGCCGGGGCCAAGATCCCTGATGACCTCTTGGGAGAGCCGTTTTCAGGAGCCTGAAAGTCCCTGCTCCTTCCCAAAACCTCCCGATTCCCCCTTCGTACCCCCGTCCAGTGTCGAATTCCGGTTAGAAGAAGAAGATCCTCCGGTAAACTGGAGAGACGGCATGTGCGCGTGAGCGCCTCCGTGCGCCTCAGGGCGCAGATTTCCCCCCTCCAAGTTGGTTTGGAAAATGATGTTCATCGACGAAGTACGCCAGTGTCCAACCACTGCCGCACCCGCATAAACACTATCTAAATCCCATCCAAACCAGTGTCCAACAGTGTCCACTGGCCTTTCGGCCACTGTGGGATACTCTTCGGGAGGAATAAAGGGATGTTCGAAAAAGGCGGTAGATTTTACGCAGACTGGCGCGACGCCGACGGCGTCCGCCATCGCCCTTCCTTTAAAACCAAGCGCGCAGCGCTCCAGTACGAAGCCGAACAAAAGGAACTCGCCCACCCAAAAAGGAAGGCGAGCCGGACACAATTGCTTCGCTCTTGCTCGCCCGCATTGAAGGCGTCAAACCCGGCAATATTCACGAGGCGGCAAAAAGGCTTATCGCCGTTGCCGGTCACATCGGGCCCAAACAGCTCTCAGCGGCACACATCACCGATCTCAATAACGCGCTCGCGAAAGCGGACCTGAGCAACACCACAAAAGCCCATTATTCAGGGGCGATGCGTAGACTCTTGGTCTACCTCTGGGAGTTCTTCGGCGCAAAAAAACTCGACGCCCAAGTCACCCGCTTCGCCAGCATCCGGCCCCGTAACGTGGTGGCCACGGACGAGGAACTTTTCGCCATCAAAGAGGCAGCTCCAGACCATATCAAACTCTGGCTCTTGCTCTGCTCCGACCTCGCTATTCGCTCCGGCACTGCAGCCAGGCTTGGCCCCCAAAACTATGATCCCAAACGCCGCATCCTGACCTTCAAAACCAAATATCAGGAAGGCGTCCGCATCCCTGTCACCGAAGAGGTTGAGGCCCTGCTCACCACCTGCGATATGGACCATCCAGCATCCTTCGTCCGCCAACTCTGGCAACGCCACGGGCGGCAAAATAAACACCACGGACCAGGCCCAGCGGACACCGGCGAACCCTCCGGCCTCGCCGCCCAGTTCAAAGCCTTACGCCTTTCCCTGGGCATCACCCGCAAAGTCACACCCCACGACTTCCGCCGCCGCACCGCCGTCGAAGTCTACGACCAAACCAAAGACCTGCGTGAAGTGCAAGCTGTCCTCGGGCACACCTCCATTGCGAGCACCGTCTGGTATCTGGACCACTTCATGCGCCCCATTCAACGCGCCACGCTGGAGAACGCCAAACGCCCGCACCTGGTCAAAAAGGAAAACATTGCATGAAGCCCAAGCCCAAGCCCCACCCCACCAAGCCCCAGCCCATCACCCCCAAACTCAACCACCAAACCAGCACCACCACCCTCTGGTACCTGGACAAGGAGGCCAACATCGCATGAACCGCGCTCATCCCATCCGCCGCGACCTGGGCGAAGATCCTCCCGAGCCCACCCTCGCCGAAAAAGCCACCATGGAAGCCCAGACCCGCCAACTCCAGCGCATGTCCTTTGCGCCGGTTGATTACTCCGGCGTACCCGTCGCCGGCGTCATCCAACGCACCGCGAAGATCTACGCCGACGCCCTCGCCGACTACCTTCGCACCCTCGATTACGACCGCGCTGAAGCCTCCCGGCGGGCCGCCGCGCTCTGGCGCGGTGTCCTGCCCGAGCTGGTGGACCGGCAATCCACCGTCGCTTACGTCGCCTGCGTTTCCTGGGGCTTGCGCATGAACCTCCTCACGCCCACCGAGGCTAAAACCATGATGTTCATTGCCCAAAACCAACTCACGGTGCTCAAGATGCTGGGCACCGAACCACCCAAGCTGCCCATCGAAAGCGCCCCGCTCTTCGCTGCCGGACAGGTCCAGCCCCGCCGCGCCAAGGACGTGGGCTGATGGCCGCGCCGGTCAACGCCCTCCGCACCGTCCCGCCCGTGGGCAGGCTCACGCCTGCCCAAGAGGGCCTCATGTGCCTCATCCGCAGCACCGCGGAGCAGCTCTGGGACGTGGCCGAAACCATCTTCTCCACCGGCACCGTCCGCGCCGACGACTGGGAAATGGCTCGCCTCACGGCGAGTCATCTCCTCGCCGCGCTCCAGTACCCACCCGCAGAAACTCCCATTTCGGGAAAAACTGCGCTACAATCCCACCAGCTATGAATCGGCTCACAGCGCGCGGTGGAACTCAAGGGCGGCGGCCCCAGCCGCCGCCCCTTTTTGTCCAGCACCCAGCCCCTAGCGCCTGGCGATGACCCTCACCGCTCAAATCCGCCTGGTGACCCGCCACCAGATCGACCACGGCAAAATGACCGTGAAGCTCCTCGCCCACAAGACCGGCTACTCACAGGCCCACGTCTCCAACTTCGTCACCGGCAAGCGCGACCTTTCGGCGCAGGCGCTGGAATGCGTCTTGGTGGCCATCGGCTTCAGCGTTGAAATCTACCCCACACCGAGGTTTCAAAATGGAAAAGGAAAACCAGCACCACCCCTCCGCGGAGGCAGAGAAGGAAGTCAAACAGCGATCGGCACAGGACCTGTCGGCGGTCAAACAAGACTCCGCTAACCAGCGCAAGGCCGAGCAGGCCTGGGCATACGGCTACGAAAACGCCAATGGCTAGCATTGGCGTCATCATCGCCCGCGTCTTCGAAAAGGCCAGGGAGTGCGAAGCCTGCAACCGCGCCAAACAGCTGGGTGCCCCATCCATCCCGCGTCCTGTGCGGGATGGGCGGGAAGAGCAAAAACCCTCGCCAGCGAGCGAAAACCCCCAGGACAGCCCCCAGGACGCGCCGCAGTCCGCGCGCTGATCGGCGCGGCCTGCTTGTCGGCCAGGACAGGCGCGTCTGGTGCGTTCCCCCGACGCCGCACGGGCCGAGCGGCATCCCGGCCTCCGGCGGCGCGTCAACGTGGCCTTGCCCAGAGGGCCACGTTTCCGCTGCGGTGCTCGCTGCGCTCGGGCCCGGCGCGCGCGCCTCGCTGTGCTCGGGGCTTCGTCGCATTTAGCTCCTCGCCAACTGGTGCGCGCGCCCATGCTGCGGGGGCCTTTCCCCCGCGCCCCCGGCCCAGCGCAGAGCGCTCACGTCGTGCTCGCCGCTGGCTGCTCTTTCCACGCCAGCAGGTCGGGGCTCGCGTGCCCTCTAGCAAGCCAGCGGGGAACCTAAAGGGAAAGCCAACAGGTATACCCCCCTCCCCCCCTCCATCCGGCACCGCTCCCGGTCCGGGGCTGCCCCTCGTCGGGCCGGGGCACCCCGTGCGGGTCCAGTGCTCAGCCCTGCCGGGGGCTGGGGCTCCGCGCTCCGCTTGTCCGCCCCAGCCCGGCGCGCCAGAACCAAGGCGCGCCGCTTCCGCGCTTCCCACGCCCTGCCCCTACGCCGCTCCTCCGGGCATCCCCGGCCCGTCCGCTCCTGGGCGAGGAAGCATCGCACCCCGGCACCCGAAAAGTCCTGGTCAAGATCCCGCGCGCCAGAAATAAGCGCGCTGCATCCCGCAACATGCCCCCCGAAAGTTAATTGTGTGCCAGCGGTCAAGGGTGCGCGCTCCGCGCCGGAACCGTGGAAAACCAAAGCAACCGCGCCCAAACGCGGCTCGCGCCGCAGGCGCGGTCTGGTTTTCCACCGTTCCGCCCTTGACTCACTGGCCGTGCTCCATCTGTGGGGGGCATGTCTTTTGAAGCCCGATCAAAAACCGGGCTGATCCTAGGGCCAACTTCGCCGATGAACCGCTCAGGTGTCCATCTAGCGGCAGAGGGACAACGGACCATCGTAACGTTACGCTGGTAGAATGGACACTGAGGACTTTCGTTCCATCCAGATCGTCAATTCTTCAGTGTCCAAAAATCTTTTGGACACTGGTAAGCGTACAATAATCAAGGGTTTGGGGTTTGGAAAATGATGTTCATCGACGAAGTAAAGATCCACGTGAAGGCCGGCGACGGCGGCAATGGCTGTATGGCGTTCCGCCGCGAAAAGTTTGTTCCCCGCGGAGGCCCCTCGGGCGGCGATGGCGGCCATGGCGGCGACGTCACCATGGTGTCCAGCCAGCGCCACAACACGCTGATCCACTTCCGCTACAACCCCGAGCACAAAGCCAAGCGCGGCGAGCACGGTCTGGGCTCCAACTGCACCGGGCAGGACGGCGCCTCCATCACCGTCCAGGTCCCCGTCGGCACCTCGGTCTTCGACTTTGAAACCGGCGAGCTCATCCACGACTTTGAGCACGAGGACGAGAGTGTCGTCATCGCCAAGGGAGGCCGTGGCGGCCGTGGCAACCAGCACTTTGCCACTCCCACCCACCAGGCTCCGCGCGAGCATGAGATGGGCCGTCCCGGCGAGGATCGCTTCTATCGTCTGGAGCTCAAGCTGCTGGCCGATGTCGGCCTGGTTGGCTACCCCAACGCGGGCAAGTCCACCCTCATCTCCCGCATGTCCGCCGCCAAGCCCAAGATCGCCGATTACCCCTTCACCACCCTGGAGCCCAATCTAGGCGTCGTCACCGTGGGTGAGGAGCCCGATCTGCTCTCCTACGTGGTCGCCGATCTGCCCGGCCTCATTGAGGGCGCGCATCTGGGTCAGGGGCTGGGCGTCCAGTTCCTGCGCCACATTGAGCGTACCCGCGTGCTGGTCCATCTGGTGGACGTATCCGACGCCAGCGGTCGCGAAGACGCCGTGGAAGACTTCAAGGTGATCAACAAGGAACTGGAAAGCTTTGGTCACGGTCTGTTGGAGAAGCCCATGATTGTGGCTGCCACCAAGATCGATGTGGCCAACCCCGACAAGCTCAAAAAGCTCACCGCCTACGCCAAGCGCCGCAAGCTGGACTTCTGCACCATCTCCGCCGTCACCGGCGAGGGTGTGGACGCGCTCAAGTGGGCTCTGGCTCACAAGATCAACCAGATCAAAGGCGTCTAGCGATCCGGCCCATGAATCCTGACGCGCGGGTGCCCCATCCATCCCGTGTTTTGTGCGGGATGGGTGGGATAGCATGACACGATTTGAGGGCCGGATCCATAGAGTATTTCCGCCGCTTGTCCGCCCTGGACAGCGATGAAAGGTGCCCCGTCAGGGGCGCCGTGCAAGAAGCCCAGCACGGAGCAAAGCGACGTGCTGGGAAGACCGCATCTCGATGAGGCGCGCCCCTCGGGGGCGCTGTGCACAAGCTAAGGGGCAACGCGCGTCTGCTGCCTGCAATGCCCGCACCGCAGGTGCCTACGAAGCCAGAAACTCCCCCACCAGCCGCGCCACATCTTCCGGAGCGCCGCGCAGTCCCAGGTGGTCCTGACCCATCAGCAACTCCATGCGCACATCCGGCAGCAGGGCCATCAGCGCCCGCGCTGAATCCTTATAAGGATGGTCGGGGCTGATGGAGCCCACCAGCAGCAGCACCGGGCAGGTGAGCCCGCGGTACGGCTCCACGCTGGTCGCGTCGTTCATGGCCATCAACTCCCGCGTCCAGGTCGGCGCCAGGTGGCAGAGCCGCGGCCAGCCCTTGGAGTTGCGGATGGCCTCCAGCACATGTGGCCGCAGCCGTGTGAACTCGGTCAGCCCAATCTCCATGGCCCGCTCGTTCTCGCCCGCTGCAATGGCGGCGACGTAGTCTGCCAGGAGCTCCGCTCCCGCCACCTCACCCCCAACCGAGAGCGGCGGCTCGTAGAGCACCAGCTTCGGCACCGGGCGCAAGAGGGCCGTTCCCATGGCGCAGGCGGCCCCATAGGAGTGGCCGGCCAGCATCGCCTCCGGCCCGGCCACATCCAGCACCGCGCGCACGTCGCCGTATTCTTTCTCGATGGTGTACGTTCCGTGGCCACTCCCTGAACCGCGCCGCCCCCGCCGGTCCATCACAAAACACGTAAACCGCTCGGCAAGAATCCTGGCGGCCGGCATCCAGTCGGTATGGGTGGAGACGCTGCCGTGGACAAACACCACGGCGGGTCCCTGGCCCAGGCGGCGGAAACCAATCCGCGTGCCGTCGGCTGAGGTCACAAATTCCTCTTCCACGTGCGGGTGGGCGTGCGGAGCGTGCTGAACGTTCGGGCTGGTCACGGTATCTAGGATAGTCCCGCGGCTTGGGCCCGTGGGCCGCAAAGCGGGATAACCGAACGCCAGCTACCTGAGGATAGAGTGGAGGCTGCTCGTTAACTCCACCCGTGACTGCATACGGTGTGCGTTGATGACCATAGCGCGATTACCGCCGTACCAGAAAAATTGCCCCTGTTGCCAGCAATATGCGAGATTGGAGTGAGTAGGGTTGGTTTCAAGTAGCCTCCGTGCTGCTACGAGGGAAGGGAATCATGGGGAAACAGCTGTACCAGGCCGATTTTGAGCAGGTGGTGGAGGCGTTGCGAGCAAGCGGCTTTGAAACGTCCAACTATGCCGCCGCGCAGGGCGGGGTGCTGGTTACCCGCGACGGAATGGCTGCCGTGCTCGCGCCCGGTGAACAGGGCGTGCGCCTGATCCTTGGTGCAAGCAAGCTCATCGCTGGCGAGCTGGCGCGCCTTGAAGATCGTGGCTATCAGAAATTCTTGAGAACTTCTCACTATGAACTGCCCGCAACGGCCCATGATTTGCATGCTATACACCAGTTTAGTGAGGAATTGATGCAGCTGGCCGGTGCCGTTTGCCTGTTTAACCAGTCCCTGGGGTCCACCAGCGACCGGTACGTGTACGACCGTGTTCAGGGCCGGGCGGCGGCGGTTTCGCCAGCCGCGCGTCCCTGGGAAACGGTCGCATCGCGCTAGCAGACAGCAGACAGCAGACAGCAGGCCGCAAGCAGCTCAGCGCACGATACTTGGGGGCGGCAATGCAGCAAGAGAATCAGCAGGATTCCGACCAGCAGGATGGTTGGCGCGAGCGGCGCTTTGACCGCCGTCAACCCGCTGGCGTAGATGCCACGGTAAGTTTTCTGGTTCGGGATCTGGAGCTGAAGGGCCAGCTCGTCAACCTCAGCCTCAGCGGCGCGCGTTTTGCCGCCTCGGGACCGTGTCCGCGGGGCTCTGGGCACTTGGTGGACATCATCTTCAAACTGTCTGGCCGCATTTTTCACCTCACGGCCGTGGTGCAGTGGAACGATGGTGCGCGCCTGGGCCTGCAGTTTGAACCGCTCCCCGATCGCCGCCGTCAGGAACTGCGGGAGACGATGGTCCTTGAGGCCATACGCCTGAGCAGCCAGCAGGAGGCTCAGATGGATGCTGAGCTGGAGGACGGTACCTGGACCGAGACCGCCTATCCCCCCCCGGATTCCCCTCCAGAAGTGGAACCCCTGGCCGCGCTCACCGGCAACGAAGGATGGCGCGAGCGCCGTTCCTCCCACCGCGCCGCTGTTGATATGCCGGCCAGCATCTACCTTGTGAACAGTGGCGTCAAAGTGAACGGAAGAATTGAAAACCTCTGTGTGGGCGGCTGCCGCATCCACACCGACCATCACCTCCAAGTGGGAATCTACACCCGCGTGGAGGCTGGCTTCTACCACCTCGGCTTGCCCTTTCGCGTGGGTGGCGTCATCCAGGTCCTCCACGGTCCCAACGAGGTCGGCATCCGCTTCCTCGACGTAACCGAGCGCATCGGCCTCAAACTGGCCGACCTCATGAGCCAGATCGAGGCCGACTCAGGGGACAGCGACTAGGTTCCAGGTGCTAGGTGCGAGGGACTACTAGGGACCAGCGATCAGGGATTGGGTACGAGGAGTCTGTCGGTTATGGTCTTTAGAATTAACAACTTGCAGAAGCTACCAGTTTCGTAGGTTGTTGATTCTATGGTGCTTGCCAAAATTCAAACCATTATCGGTGACACATTCCCAGGTGCTAGTGCTGTGTCTCATGCAGATGGTTGTTTTTGTTTTGTATCATTCGTCCACGCGGCTAAGCCGACCCTCGAGGGATGAATCCTCCTATGTCCCGCCCTCGGTTTGCGCACCCAAAGATCGACATTGCGCCCTGTAGGGGGGGGCGGTGAAAAGCAGATCACCGACACTTCGGTCGCATAGTGACTAGATAAGGCAAAGCTTAAATACAGCCTGCAGGCATGGCAACTATTTGCCCTGGTTCGGGTCTACGTACTCAGTGGTCGGATGCCCTAGCGTCTCAAAAGGCAGGCATGACGGGTTGAACGACGCGCCAAGGAGGTTGTTTCCCCATGATGAAGATTTCCCGTATCTCCGGAACCATGCTGGCCGTGGTTCTGACTGTGGGTGTGCTCTCCAACCTTCCCCTGATGGCGGAAGCGCCCGCCTCGCCGCTGGCCGCCGCGCAGGCCAAGCTGCACGGCAAGCAGTTCAAAAGCGTTACCGTTACCTTGGACAACGGCATTGCCACCCTGGCTGGCAC
This sequence comes from uncultured Occallatibacter sp., assembly GCA_964645855.1. Taxonomy (GTDB): domain Bacteria; phylum Acidobacteriota; class Terriglobia; order Terriglobales; family Acidobacteriaceae; genus Telmatobacter. Next base: position 422 of record CAZYDF010000072.1, on the reverse strand, counting down.
CGTCAACCTCTACGCCGTCAAAGCCGACGCGGAAAAGCGCGTCCGCAAGGCTGCTGGCGTCAAGGCGGTCCGCGATCACATTGACGTGGGCGGCGCGGTCCTTGCCGATCAGGTGCTGGAAGACAAGCTCGGCCGCAAGCTCGCTTATGATCGCGTCGGCTACGGCAACGTCTTCAACGCCATTGGCCTGCGTGTCTCGGGCGGTGTGGTCTACCTCACCGGCCACGCCCGCACTCCGGTGGACAAGGACTCCGCGCTGGAGCTGGTTGCCTACGCTCCCGGCGTCAAGGACGTGGTGGATGCCATTGAGGTTGATCCGGTTTCGTCCATGGACGACCAGACCCGCGCCGCGCTGGTTCGCGCCGTTTACGGCTTCCCCTCGCTCAACCGTTACGCCATCGATCCCGCCAAGCCCATCCGCA
>CAZYDF010000071.1:0-21385 GCA_964645855.1 uncultured Occallatibacter sp. | reverse complement strand
GCCCTGCGCTTTGACATCCTCATGGACATCGGCGGCTTCCGCGACATGCACCGCCACCGCCGCTGCACCCAGATCATCCAGGGCTTCACCACCCAGCACGGCTTTGAGACCCCCTCCAACTGCGACCTGCCCGAAGGCATCGACCTACTGGCCGAGGCCGGCGCTCTGGAAAGCTTCCAGGCCGCCATCAACGCCGCCCACGCCGCCAGCCAGACGATTGCCGCCAGCCAGGCCCCGGAAGCGGCCGCCTCCGCCCTCTACCTGCTGCCGCTAGCCACCCGCATACGTTCGCTCTTCAAGATGGACTTTGCCGAGGCCCAGTACATCTCCGAACTGCGTTCCGGCCCCGCCGGCCACTTCAGCTACCGCCGCGTTGCCTGGGAGATGTTTTTGGCGCTTCAAAAGCAGCATCCGAGCCTCGCCAAGCACATCCGGGTGACCGACTTCACCCAGCCCATCGATCTGCTGCAGCGTTGACCATTGCACGGGGCAGGCTTTCGGTCGGCCTCCCAGGTACCAGAGGACTATCGAACTCTATCTATGAGGAACCGAGGTTCCTACTTTCCCAGGTCTCAAAATCGAGACCTGGGGCACCTTCCATCTCTGCCTGGAAAAGTGGAGAGATGGAGGTAGCCGCTCCCTCCCGCCGCTACCTCCTGGATACTCTCGGCTCAATGCACGCGAAGCGGGTGGCCCCACCGCAGGTGGCATGAGAAAATGGGAGCTTGCATACCTGTTCCAGATACCGGCTGCTGGTGGTCCGTTTGGGGGCCATGGGCGATATTCTCCACGCGCTTCCGGCGGTGACGGCACTTCGCCAGGCGCATCCCTGCTGGATCATCGACTGGGTGGTGGAGCCGCGCTGGCAGGGGCTGCTCTCTGCTCCCGGAGCCACCTTGCGTGGCGATGCTCAGCCGGTTGTGGACCACCTGCACTTTGCCTCCACCAAAGCCTGGCGCAAGAACCCGCTCAGCCGCGCAACCCTGGCGGACCTCCGCGCCCTGCGCAGTGCCCTCCGCGCCGGTTGTTACGACACGGTTCTCGACCTCCAGGGCGCCATCCGCTCCAGCGTGGTGGCCAGCCTGACCGGTAGCCGCCGCCGTATTGGCGAGGCCACCCCGCGTGAGACCCCCGCCCGGTGGCTGACCACCGAGCACGTTGCCACCTGTGGCGCGCATGTGATCGAGCAGGACGTGGAACTGGCCGAGGCCATTGCAGCCGACGAACTCGCGCCTGTCCGCCCCGAGCTGCCCATCTGCCCCGCGGCCGAGGCTTGGTGCAACCAGATCCTCTCCTGCTCCGGAACTCCAGCCGTACTCATCAATCCCGGTGCGGGATGGGGCGCAAAACGCTGGCCCAGCGAGCGTTACGGCGCCGTCGCCCAGGCTCTTGCCCGCAAGGGTTACCGCGTTCTGATCAACGTCGGCCCTGGTGAAGAACCCCTGGCCGCTCCCATCCTCGAAGCCACCAACGGCAAAGCCACACCCGTCGCAGCCACCCTCGATCAGCTCATCGCCCTCACCCGGCGCGTGCGTCTGGTCCTTGCGGGCGACACCGGCCCCCTGCATCTGGCCTGCGCGCTCGGCAAGCCGGTAGTCGGCATCTATGGACCCACCGATCCCAGCCGCAACGGGCCTTTTGGAGTGCCCTTCCGCGTGCTCCGCAGCCCGGAGAGCAAGCGCGACCACCGCCGCCTGGCTGACCCCGAAGCCGGCCTTCTCACCATTGAACCCGATGCCGTTCTGGCTGCAGCCGAAGAACTTTTACAGCAGGGATCGTCTTAACATGAGCAAGAAAACCACCAAGACCAGCTCGATGCAATCGTGGCAACGGATTGCCCGTCGCATCCGCGTTCCGCTCGGCTTTGTCGCCGCCGCCCTCTACGTCTTCGAGCTCTGGAGGCACGAGCCCTCTCCGCAGTCCGTTGTCCTCAGCCTCCTGCTCGTGGTTCCCGGCGTCTGGCTCCGTGCCTACGCCTCCGGCTACGTGAAAAAGAACGCCGAGCTGGCCGTCACCGGCCCTTACGCCTACACCCGCAACCCGCTTTACCTGGGCTCCATGCTCATCGCCGCGGGCTTTGCCGGGGCCCTGCAAAGTTGGGTAGTGGCTGTGGTGCTGGCTGCCTTTTTTGGCCTGATTTACGTCCCGGTGATCGCCGGCGAAGAGCGCTTCCTCCGCTCCGCCTTTCCCAACTTCGACGCCTACTGCAGGCGCGTGCCTCGCCTGCTGCCCCGCCTGCTGCCTGCTCAAATGGAAGAGGGAAAACCGGTTAAAGGCAGTTCCGCTTCCGAACCACCTGCCCTCTCGGGCGGCTTTTCCTTCGCCCTCTACCGTCAGCACCGCGAGTACAATGCTGCTATAGGCGCTGCTTTGCTTTACCTCTGTCTGGTAGGCTTTCATCCGCTGGTTGCAGCCATCGTGCACGGAGCACGTTGAGCGTTTTCCGGCCCCACACTGTTTTTTCAGGAGCCCGCTGTTGAAGACGCCCCAGAATCTCCCGGCCCTCTCTCGCGCCTTTGTTCTGGCTGCTCTTGTCCTTGTTCCGGTGGCCGCCCAGCAGGTGCCCGCGCCCCGGCCCGGCTTCAACTTCCCCCAGCACCAAACCCTCACCTATTCGGTTGACTGGCGTGTCTTCTCCGCCGGCAACGCCGTGATCCGTTTTGATGCCTACGGGGATCGTGAGCGCCTTTCCGCCTCCGCTGACACCACCGGCGCCATCAACATGCTCTTCCACGTCTCTGACCACTTCCAGTCCACCTTCGACCGCCAGAAGGGCTGCACCACCCAGTTCGACAAGCAAACCGTGGAAGGCCGCCGCCAGATCAACTCCACCCTGCGGCTGGACTACGCCAACGGCAAGTCCATCCTGGACGAGCGCAACCAGGTTACCGGCCAGACCAAGCAGTTGATTGCCCCCATCCAGGGCTGCCTCACGGACCTGTTGACCGGCGTCTTCTATGCCAGTTCTCAACCCATCGAGGTCGGTCACAGCTTTGTGCTGCCGGTGGTCGATGCCCAGCGCACCGTCCTGGTCACCATGAAGGTGGAGGGCCGCGAAGAGGTGAAGACCCCCCTCGCCACCTTCAAAACCATCCGCGTTGAGCCCGTGGCCGACGCTGGCGTGGTCAAGAGCCGGGGCGCCATCTGGATCTGGTACACCGACGACGAGCGCCACCTCCCCGTGCAGATGCGCGCCCGCCTCTTCTGGGGCACCATCACCTTCCGGCTGGTGGGAAACGATGCGAAGTGAGCAGTGTTTTCGATGTACACTTTTCCTTCAGGCCTCCCCGGAAGGAACCCATGCGCAAAATCCTCCTTGCCTCTCTTGCTGTACTTCTCTTCGCCTCCCTAGCTCCCGCCCAATCCGCCCCCAAGCGCCCCATGACCTTTGACGACATGCTGGCCATGAAGCGGCTGGGCGAAACCGCCGTTTCCCCTGATGGAAGATGGCTGGTCTACGCCGTCACCACCATGAGCCTGGAAGAGAATCGCGGCACGCGCGAAGTCTTCATCCAGCCCATTGCGGGCGGCGAGCCCAAAAAGTTCTCCATGATGCGCCCCGGCGACTCCAGCCTGCAGTTTGCGGCCGACGGCAAGCATATCCTCTTCCTCAGCAGCCGCCAGGGCTCGCAGCAGGTCTGGCTGGCGGAGTTCGATACCGCCACCGGCGCGGCCGACAATGCCACCCGCCTCACGTCCATCTCCACCGAAGCCGAAAACGCCCAGTGGTCCCCCGACGGGCACTCCGTGATCTTTACTTCCAGCGTCTATCCCGACTGCCCGGCCATCTCCACGGCCGATCAGTCCACCGGCGACAAGTGCAACCTGGACCGCGACGCCGCCGCCGCCACCAGCAAGGTGAAGGCGCAGATCTGGGACCACCTGCTCTATCGCCACTGGAATGCTTTTACTGGCTCCAAGCGGTCGCACCTCTTCCAGGTCTCGGTGGCGAATGGCTCGATAAGGGATCTGACCCCTAACGATCCCCACGACGTGCCTCCCTTCTCGCTGGGCGGCGACGGCGGTTTTTCCATCTCTCCTGACTCGAAGGAGCTGGCGTTTACCGAAAATCTCGACGCCGTGCCCGCCGAATCTACCAGCGCCAGCATTTTTCTTCTGGATTTGACGAGTCCTTCCCCGAAGCCCGTGAAGATTTCCACCTCCAAAGGCGGCAACTTCAGCCCTGCCTATTCGCCCGACGGCAAGTACATTGCATGGCGCTCGCAGGAGCGTCCCGGGTACGAAGCGGACAAGTTCCGCCTCATGCTCTACGACCGCGTGACCAAGACGGCCAAGAATCTGCTGCCGAAGTTTGATCGGTGGGTTGAGGAAGTAGCTTGGACATTCGATTCGAAGCAAGTACTGTTTATTAGTGGCATGGATGGTAGCTCCGCCATATTTGCAATTGACCATAACGGAATTGCGAAAGATGGCATGGGGCTAAGTCGCCTGGCTACCACGGAAGCAGATCGCGGTGAATATTCAGCTTTGCGTCCGCTCGCGGATAGCAACAAGATCATAGTCTCCCGAATGAAGGTCAATAGACCGAGTGAAGTGGTGCTCTTAAGCGCGTATTCAGAGCCAGACCTCGCACCGGGCGAAATGAGAGTAGTTACAGATTTTGTTGGATCAAAGACGGAAATTGATAAGATCATTTCGTTGGGCGAACCAGAGAGTAGAACTACTGCTGCACTCACCCACCTCAACGACGCCTTGCTCTCTCAGCTCGATCTGCCCAAGATGCAGGACTATTGGTTCACGGCCAAGGACGGCACCAAGCTGCAAGGCTTCGTGATCCCTCCCCCGGCAATGGACCCAACGAAAAAATACCCCACAAAGTTCCTCATCCACGGCGGGCCACAGGGCGCGTGGGGCGATGCGTGGAGCTATCGCTGGAACGCCGAGCTCTTTGCCGCCAATGGTTACGTGGTGGTGATGATCAATCCCCGCGGCTCCACAGGCTACGGGCAAGCGGTGGTGGACGGGGTCAACGGCGACTGGGGCGGCAAGCCTTTTTCTGACCTGATGACCGGCCTGGACGAAGCCGAGAAGAAATTCCCCTTCATCGACAAGACGCGCGAATGCGCTCTGGGCGCCAGCTACGGCGGCTACATGGCCAACTGGGTGCTCGGCCACACCGACCGCTTCAAGTGCATCGTGACCCACGACGGCATGTTCAACCCCGAGTCGGCCTTTGGCGCCACCGAGGAGCTGTGGTTCAACGAGTGGGAGTTCAAGGGCCATCCCTGGGATTATTTTGGAAAACCGGAGAGTGAGAATCCATTCCAAAAGTGGTCGCCCATGCGCTCGGCCAAGAACTTCAAAACGCCCACGCTCGTCATCCACGGCCAGCTCGACTACCGGCTCGATGTCAGCGAGGGCTTTCAGCTCTTCACCACTTTGCAACTCATGAAAGTGCCATCGAAAATGCTCTACTTCCCCGACGAAGGCCACTGGGTGCTGAAGCCGCAGAACTCCCAGCTCTGGTGGAAGACCGTCAACGACTGGGTAGACCAGTGGACGCGAGAGACAGGGAAATAGGGAGTAGGGAATAGGACGGCTCGGAGGCTGAAGCATTTTCCCTTCTGCTATAGACTTCCGTGCCCCATCCATTCCCGCGTTCTTTGCGGAAATGGGTGGGAAACCTATGAAATTCAGCTCTACACCATTTCAGAAAATGCGCTAATACTACACTTGGAGTTATTTCGGGCCAGTTCGATCCGGGCCTAAAGGCCCTCCCTATTGAGGCCTTTTTCAGGGGCCTGAAGGCCCCTGCTCCCTCCGAACTTCATATCTGCAACTGTAGAACTAAGCCTCCGCAAGCCGTGCCGCCCTGTAAGGGCGCGGTGCAAATAGCCCAGGGCGACCCTGAGCGAAGTCGAAGGGGCAGCCCTGGGTAGCGCTAACCCAATCCCTCGCGCCCAAAGGGGCGCGGTGCACCGATACAACGTACTCCGGCAAGAAAGAAAGGCCCCCGTCCGGGGCATTTTCTCGTCTGCTCTTCGATGAGGAATGGACTCCAGTCCGCTGCCGTTCGTTCCCTCAGGGGCTAAAGCCCGACGCATTTTTGAGGTTCTATTCGGCACGACCAAAGTCGCGCCCTGACGCTTCTTGCCTTCCCTTGAGAGTCTTCCCGCAACCTGTAACGCCGTGCCCTTTCAAGATTTCCCCTTCGGCATCGGGAACTTCACTGATGCCATCCCTAGTGCCGTAACCGCATGATTCAGTAATCAGGGTACGGACTGTGGGTGCCCCAGGTCTCGATTCTAAGACCTGGGAGAGTACAAGCTTATGCGGTCACGGTACCAGAGCATTTTGCGGAATGGCGTAGACCTGATTATCTTCGGTATCCCACCCATTTCCGCAAAGAACGCGGGAATGGATGGGGCACGGAAGTCTATAGCAATAGGAAAAATGCTCTACCGGAACTGCGGTCCCGTGAACCCGGTGCCCGGGTGGGTGGCCGAGGTCTTCACCGGCTCCAGCCTGCGCAGGTCGCGATAGATCACCGCCTGATACAGCGGCTGCATCACCATCATCACCGCTATGGCGATCAACAACACCGGCACAAAGATCAAGCCGCACACCCCAATCTCCAGCATTCCCATCCCTGTTCCCACGTGGAGCACTGCGGAGAGCCCCACGCCGATCGCGATGACCACCGCAAACACGATCTCCATCAACATCATCACGGCCATGGCGATCAGGTAGAGCAGAAACGCCGCGCCAAAGATCCGCCAGCGCGCGCCGCGCGATAGCTCCACGCTGCGCCGGATGGACTGCCATGCGGTCAGATTCTCGGTCACGCTGGCGGAGTTGGCCAGGCAGTCGGTCACATAGAGCACCAGGCCCAGCACCATTCCGCCCAGCATCAGCACCACCGCCAGAGGAATCAGCACAAAGGCCAGCGCCGGAGTCTCGCCGTCGCCATGCTGCGCGGCCACACTGGCCGTTCCCAACACCATCAGCAGCATCCCCAGGATCATGGGGCCGGAGTAGCGCACGACGCGCAGCACCATCAGCCAAGCGGAGCGTCCGGGCTGCTGCCACGCCACCTGCCACGCCTGCCGCGCGCTGGCCTCCGCACCAGCATCCACGCGCAGCGCCGCCCAGCTGGCCGCCGTCTCAAACAGGGAAAACACCGCCATCAGAACAACCGCCAAAGGGATCATCAACTGCACCATCACTACGGAGAACGCGGGTGTCGGTGTGCCCGCCGCATCCAGCCCCTGCGCATGGGCCGCATAGGCAAAGAACACCGCACACGGCACAATCAGCAGGATTTCCACCACAATCGGCGTCAGCCCGATCAGCACGAACATCTTGAAGTGCTTGCGCAGCAGCTCGATGACGCGGTTCACAACCGCGCCCGACTGCATCGGTCGCGACAGCATCCAGGCGCTTAGGTCCGGGTAGATGGGATTCGTAGGGGTACTCATGGTTCCTGCTCTCCGGCGCACCTTGCCCACGTGGATTGGCTTCCCACGCCCGCAGAGAACACCTCTCAACCGCAATTAGGGTTTGGCCGGATTCTACACGATCAAGGCACAGGCCATGCGATCACGGATGAGCAACGCTCATGGCCGCCTCAGCCCACACCAGCGCCTGCGCATACGCACTGGCCAGCGTCGCCTTGGTCAGCCCGGTCTGCAACACAATGCGGTCGCAGGCGTCCCAGTTGCCTTGCTCGTGCTGCTCCAGCCATCCCAGGACCTTCTGCTCTGGCAGGTCGGCTCCCAGCAACGCCTGGCGAATCTCTTCGCGCAGCGGCAGTGAGGGGGTCAGCTGCTCCATGGGAACGCGCAGCATGGCCGGCAGCAGGCTCAGCATACCCAGCAGATACTGCTCGGTAGAGTCCTGCCCACTTTGCGCAGCCATGAGCTCGCAGAACCGCCCCCGCACAAACGCCATGCGCAGCAGCTCGGCTGGCTGGCCGGTGCTGAGCTCGCTGGTAATGGCCAGCGTGGCAATCCGACGGAAGGTGTCTTCGCCCACGGCCAGCAGCGCTGTCTCCACGGAGCGAACCTCCTGGCGCACCGCGCACACCGGCGAGTTCACCAGCTTCAGCAGCCTGTAGGTCAGTGCGGCCTCGCGCTTCACCAGCCGCGCCAGCTTCTTCATGTCAATCTGTTCGGCGCGCAGCATCTGCAGGATCTCGATCTGCGACAACCGGTTGGCCGGCACCTTGCGGTTCTGCAGCAGCACCGGACGGCAAAAATAATATCCCTGAAAGAGCGTGAACCCCTCGTCGCAGGCCTGCTGGTACTCCGCCTGGGTCTCCACCTTTTCCGCCAACCACGTAATGCCACGGTTGCCCAGTCGGCGAATCATCCAGCGGCGCTCGTCCGAGTCAGAGAGGGTGAAGTCAACCTTGATAATGTCCGCCAGCTCCACCAGCGGCTCAACCTCCGACCGCCAGGTAAAGTCGTCCAGCGCAATCTTGAAGCCGTCGGCCTTCAGCTTGCGACAGGCCTCGATCAGGTCAGGGGTAGGCTCCAGGGTCTCCAGAACCTCCAGCACCGTCATGCTGGGAGGCATCACATCCACCAGCGCTTCGGTCAGCGCCTCGCGGGTGCAGTTCACAAACGCCATCGCTCCGCTGGCCAGCTTCTCCCAGCCAAAGACCAGCGTATTGTCCAGCATGGTCCGGGTGGCCAGGTCGCCATCCCCGGTAAAGATCGTCCCTGGTCCGTCGCGAAACAGGAGTTCGTAGCCATACACCCGGCCATGCAAATCGAGAATAGGTTGCCGGGCCACATAGCGTAGCCCAACCTCGGGAGCCCCGGCCGACGTTCCGGCCGGAGCTCGATCCTGCTCCCCAGTCTCGATCATCATGTGATCCTTCCCCACCCTCCCTATCGGCCTGGGATAAGGATAACTTCGCCGGTCTGTGGCAATTTGGTTCTGGAAAGGCGACTTTCGGTTACCTTGGTTTGGGCAAAGACTGAATTGGGGCGGAATCCCATCCGGGACCGCCCCACCTTTGGTGCAAATGCTGCGTACTGTGTTTTCAGGCTCCCATGAACATGCCGCCGTTTACATCCAGCACATGGCCAGTTATGTACGAAGCCGCGTCAGAAGCCAGAAAAACCACCGACTGCGCAATATCCTGATCCGTGCCCGGACGACCCAGCGGAATGGTGGCCATCATGGCCGTGCGCTGCGCCTCGTTGAGCACCGCGGTCATCGGCGTCTCAATGTAGCCCGGCGCCACCGCGTTCACGGTAATCCCGCGCGAGGCCAGCTCCCGCGCCATGGAGCGCGTCATGCCGATCAATCCCGCCTTCGACGAAACGTAGTTCACCTGCCCGGCCTGGCCCATCCGCCCCACCACCGACGAGATGTTCACAATCCGGCCCCAGCGGTTCTTCATCATGGAAGGAACCACCGCCTGCGACATCAAAAACGCACCTGTCAGGTTGGTGCCGATCACGTCGTCCCAGTCCGCGCGCTTCATCCTCATCATCAGGCCATCGCGCGTGATGCCGGCGTTGTTCACCAGAATCTCCACCTTGCCAAACTGCGCAATCACCGCCTTGGCGCCGGCTTTGATGGACTCTTCGCTAGCCACATCTAGAGCAAACGCGGCTGCCTTGCCGCCGGCTGCCTCAATCTCCGCCACAGTCTCATCGAGCTTGGCCTGGTTGCGCGCCGCCAGAGCCACGGTGGCTCCGGCCTTGGCCAGCGCCAGGGCGCAGGCCCGTCCAATGCCCTGACTGGCGCCGGTCACCAGCGCAATTCTTCCCTCAAATCCTGTCATCTCGCGTGTCCTCAGGGTGCGCCCATCCCAGGCGCTCTTCCGTAGCTCATTTTATATGCGCAAGCCATTGCCGTTTGCACCATTCCAAGGGCAGGGGTTCCGAGTTCTCTCTCTTGTACCCTCTTTCCATTCCCTGAATCGAGCACTCAGTGCCGATCATCTGAGAAAATAGTGACTGTGAATCCCGTTCGACATTTCGCGATGCTGTTCGTCCTCCCGGCCCTTGCCGGCGTTCTGCTGGCCCAGGGGCCAAATCCTAGCTCAGCTGTCAACCCCTTCTTCGGCAGTGTGACCGCCGCGTCGGCCCACGACGACACGCTCCGCCTCTCGCTTGACCAGGCCATTGCCAGCGGGCTGCGCAACAACCTTGGCCTGAAGCAGGCCGAGGCCGGTGAGCTGGCGCTGCAAGGGCAAAAGAACGTCGCCCTGCAATACTTCCTGCCCAACATCATGGTCAGCGGCGGCACTGGAGTTTACCAGCACAACCTCGTCGCCATGGGCTTTGGGCCCAGCACCATCAAGAAGTTCTCCTCGCTGCTGGGCATGGGCTCCACGGCCGGCTTCAACTTCATCACCAAAGACGACCTGACCCAGGGCAACATCCAGTACAGCCAGACCCTCTTCTCCGGCCCGGTGATTGCCGCCTTCAAGGGAGCCAGCGCCGCTGAAAAGGCCGCCTACTTCCAGAAGACCTCTGCCCGTGGCGAAGTGGTGCAGCAGGTGGCCACCGCTTACTTGCACGCCGTGGCCGCTTCCAGTGAGGTGTCCAACGCCCGGGCTCTGGTTCGCCAGGCCGCGCAACTGGCCATCAACGCCCACCTGAAGCATTTGGCCGGCGTGGCCCCCAACGTGGACGACCTCCGCGCGCAGGTGGAACTCAAGGCCCGGGAGCAGGAACTTACCGCCGCTGAAAACGCCTACCAGAAGAACCTGATCCTGCTCAAACGCGAGATCGGCATTGCCCCCGCGCAAGCCATCGAACTCAGCGATCCGGCCCCTTACTCCGAGCTGGCCGACCGCACCCCGGCTGAAGTTCTTGACGTCGCCCTCAAGAATCGGCAAGACTTCCAGCGGGTAGAGAACGAGGCTGTCGAGTACAAGGCCATCCACCTTGCCTATCGCGCCCAGCGCTTGCCCTCGCTCAGCTTCAACGGCTACTACGGGACGGCCACCGTGAACGGCTCCGGCACCCGCGGCAACTTTGCCGCCATTGGCACGGTCTCCATGCCGCTGTTCCGCGAGGCCGGCCAGCGTGGCGACGAGGACGCCTCCCGCGCGCAGATGCAGGCCGTCCAGGCCCAGCTTGCCGACCTCCGCACCGGCATTGAGTTCCAGGTCCGCTCCGCTCTGCTGGACGTGAACGCTACGCACCAGTTGGTGCAGGTGGGCCGCTCCAACGTAGAGCTGGCCAGCCGCGCCGTCAGCGACGAAACCGATCGCGTGAACGCCGGCGTCGACGACAACCTGCCCCTGGTTACCGCCCAGGCCACCCTGGCCACGGCTGAAACCAATCTGGTCGAGAGCCTCTTCCAGTACAACGTGGCCAAGCTGGTCCTGGCCCGCTCCACTGGATTGCTAGAAACCACTTATCGCGACTACCTGGGCAACTAACGGACGATAACTGGCGAAGCTGGCCTTCTGAGTTACCGGGAGCGAAGCGGGAGGGAGCTGCGATGGCTCTTCTTCCGCCCCCCATCCGCGGCAGGCCGCGCGAGAAATGTAACTCCTGCCTAGGTCTCTAACAGCATGGATTTGTACCTTCGCATCTCGGCTTCCCAGGTCTCAAAAGCGAGACCTGGGGCACCCAGCATTGGTACGAAATCAAACGGCCAAAGACCTAGGCTTTTGACCGCTTGATTTCGTACCCATGATCGGGTGCCCCAGGTTCGGCGCGTCCTTGTTTTTGCGCCTAACCTGGGGTGGTATGAACTTCATCTGGAACATATTCACACGGTCAGGGACCTAGAATGATGGAGGGAACACGCGACGGCGCATTGAAAGGCTGAAGTGCGCTTGGCTCCATCAATGCGGGCACGTTGGCATGGCGAGAAGAGCAATCAAGCGTTATACCATGTTTGCGCGGCATGTTATCCACCTATAGTTATCCGAAGGCATCGGCCCCCTGGCCACGACACACCGGCGTCTCCGCCGCTCGGCATCGGACAATATACAATCGTTAGCATGAGTCAACGTAACATCCTATCCCCTCAGCTCCCTGCTTCGCGGCGCTTCTTCCGTCGCGTTCGAAGCTGTTTTCTGCGCTTTGAACCGCTCTATCGCCTGGTGTTGAGGTTGAAGTACGGCAGAAATCGCATCGCAGAACTTCCGCCTGCGATGCTGCCCAACAGCGCGCTCAAGACCCGTGCCGAGTGGCAGCAGGCTACGCAACAAGGCAAGGCTCTGGGGCTACCGCTGCATCGCGCGGACGAGAAGAACTGGGACCATTTGGCTGCTGTTAACGCCATTGTCAGCAACGTTCCGAAATCCGGCTCCGTGCTCGATGCGGGCTCGGAGTTCTATAGCAACGTCCTGCCCGCCTTGTTCGTCTATGGCTTTCGCGATTTGTGCGGCATGAATCTGGCATTTACAGACAAGGCCCGGCGTGGCCCCATCCAATATCTCCCCGGCGACATTACCCGTACCGGCTTTCCCGACGCATCCTTCGACGCCATCACCTGCATGAGCGTCATCGAGCACGGGGTTCCGCTTGAGCTGTACTTCAAAGAGATGTTCCGAGTGCTCAAGCCGGACGGCATCCTCATCACTTCCACCGACTATTACCCGGAACCGGTCGATACCCGGATGCAGACAGCCTACGGCGCGCCCATCACCATCTACTCCCGCGAACAGGCCAAAGCGGTCGTCGCGCTGGCACTTGGAACTGGTTTTCAGACCACCGGAGAGATCGATTTCGAGTGCACCGAGCGCCCCGTGCGCTGGGAGAACTATGGCCTCGAATTCTCTTTCCTGATCTTCACCCTCCGCAAACCGTAGGCCCGCTGGTTTTTATTACAGCGGCGTAGACCCACGCTCCGGTGCCTCCTCGTTGGGTCTTGCTTCAGATCGATGCCTGCACCGCTTTCGCCCCTTCGCGCATCTCAATCCTGAGTCCTGAAGATTCCCCAAGGAGCCCGATGCCCCGTCCCCTTACGATCAACTATCAGGTTGCCGCCGACTCCAAGGCCCTGGCCGAGCTGGCTGCGGAGTATTTTGTGGAGCAGTCTGTCAAGGCCGTGGCCAAGCGCGGCCTGGCCCGCATCGCGATCAGCGGCGGCTCCACGCCCAAGGCTGTTTTTGAGATCCTGGCCGACCCGCGCCGCCCCTGGTTTGCGCGCATGCCGTGGTCCCGCATCCAGCTTTTCTGGGTGGACGAGCGCTGCGTATCCCCCGACCACCCGGACAGCAACTACCGCATGACCCGCGAGGCCCTGCTCGACCACGTCCCACTGGCTGAAGCGCAGATCCACCGGATGGAAGGCGAACTCGCCCCCGAAGTGGCTGCCGCACGCTACGAGTCGGAGCTGCGCAACAGCTTTCGCCTGGAAGGCGCGGAGACGCCGCGCTTTGACCTCATCGCCCTGGGCATGGGGCCCGACGGCCACACCGCCTCCATCTTTCCCTCAACTGAAGCGATTTATGAAATGACCAAACTGGTCACCGCCAACCACGTTCCGCAAAAGGACTGCTGGCGTATCACCCTCACCTGGCCGGTGATCAATCAGGCCAGCTCGGTCTTCTTCCTCCTGGGCGGAGCCGACAAGGCTTCTTTATTGAAACAAGTCCTTTTGGGCCCACACGATCCAGACCTTTTACCCAGTCAGCTCATTCAACCGGCAAGCGGTATACTGACCTTGCTCCTCGACCGAGGAGCGGCCGCAGAGCTGCCCGCGACGGATAGGGACGGACACGGCCGGATCGAGAGGGAACAATGATTCTGGCAGGAGATGTCGGCGGCACCAAGGTCCATCTGGCGCTGTACGACTTTATCGATGGCAAGCTGCAGGCCCAGCGCGACAAGATCTTCCCGGCAAAGGATTACGCGGGCCTGGAAGAGATTGTTGCCGAGTTCCTGGTGGCGGAGAAGGTTACGGCTGCTTGCTTTGGCGTTCCGGGCCCGGTGCGCGATGGCCGCCTGCGCCTCACCAATTTGCCCTGGACTCTGGACAGCCGCGAGCTGTCCACCCACCTCAAGATTGATTACGTCTTCCTAATTAATGACCTGCAGGCCAACGGGTATGGCATTGCCGAGCTCGGTCCGGATCAGATTTATACCCTGAGCGACGGCGACTCGAGCCAGATTGGCAACCGTGCGCTCATCTCGGCCGGCACCGGCCTGGGCGAGGCCTTCATGATCTTCGACGGCCGCGATCACGTGCCCTACCCCTCTGAGGGTGGTCACGCCGATTTTGCCCCCCGCAACGAGGACGAGTTCGACCTGCTCCGCTTCCTGCGCCACAAGTACAACGGCCGCGTCAGCTTTGAGCGCGTGGTCAGCGGTCAGGGCATCACCAACTGCTACGAGTTCTTCCGCGAGGTCCGCGGCCTTGAGGAGCCAGCCTGGCTTGCCGAGCGCATGGCTACGGAAGATCCCAACGCCGTCATCGCCGAGTCTGCCCTGAAGGCCACCAGCGAGATCTGCGTCAAGGCCGTGGACATGTTCGTCTCCGCCTACGGCGCTGAGGCTGGCAACCTGGCCCTCAAGGTGCTTTCTGTCGGCGGCTTCTACGTGGGCGGCGGCATCGCTCCCCGCATCCTGGAAAAGATCAAGGACGGCACCTTCATGCGTGCCTTCACGGACAAGGGCCGCTTGAGCCAACTGCTGGTCAACATGCCGGTTCGTGTCATCCTGGAGAGCCGCACCGCATTGATCGGCGCTGCAGCCTACGCCGAGGCCCACGCCGCCCAGCTCAGCGGCACCTCGCCGCGCGCTGCTTCGGTCAAGTTTTAATCCAGTAATACATCCTTACCGCAAGACAAACGGCCAGCCTTCGGGCTGGCCGTTTTTTTCTCGCCACGAACTGCGTGATCAATTGCCAAGGGAAAAGATAACGTTGACGGTCGTCTCCACTTCTACGGGTTCGCCGTTCAGCAGGTAGGGCCTGTACTTCCATTGCGCAACCGCCTGTAGCGCTGCCGCCACTAGCGATGGCCAAGGGCCAGAGACGACGCTCAGGTCGTGAACGCTGCCATCGCGACCGATAATTGCCTGAAGCACAACTGTGCCCGAGGCTCGGGCATCTTTGGCGTCCTGCGGATAGATGGGCTGCTGCTTGTTCATCAGCATCCCGACAGCGACTCCGGCGGAAGTCGAAACCCTTTCAATACTTGGGAAATGAGCGTCCGTCGGCGGGGTCAAGGCGGCATCGTTGGCCTGGATCAGATTTACCTGGTCCACGTCGGCGGATAGGAGCCTCCGCTGGCCTTCGTACAGGTCGATCTCTTTGGCTAGGTACTTCCCCTGCATCTTCACAATTTTGTTGAACTGCATCGCTACTGTTCCAAAGGAGTTCTCCACCCGTATTACGGGCAGGGAGGGATCAAAGCAGTAGGTTGGAAAGAGGCCCAGAGGCAGCTCCAGAATCTTCCCATGCTGATCCATCTTTGGCACCACCATCAGGCAAGGAAGCTTCGCGCTGCCGAGCTTCACGTCTTCACGCTTGAGGATGGCATGCGCTGGGTCCATGCTGATGGAGTTCCCCAGCGGCGCGACCAGTGCTGAGCGCAACTTTGTCTCGAAGAAGTCGACCCCGGGGCCGTTGGTAAGGTACGCGGTCTTTCCGTCAGCTGTGCGCCAGTCAGAATGCGCTGCATTGCCTCGTATCCACGTGCTCCGCTCCACTTTGGGCGATGCCCACCAGTACTCGAAGGTCCCGGTGCCGGAGGGATTTCCCTTCTCATCGTAGAGCCGATAGCTGGCCTTCAAATGCCAGGGCTTCATGGCTGGATCGTTGAAGTCGTAGTGTGGCCGCGCCAGCTCCAGCAACGCGCGCGGATCTTGGGGCAGCGGCGCGGGCGCAGCCGGTGCAGCCGTTTGCGCCGCACACTGCAACCCCACCGTCACACAACAGACCAGAAATATTCGCTTCAGCATGATGGGAGCAGTCTAGCACCCAACCTGACCCACCCCCATGCGCGAAGCGCGTCCGCTGCACCGCAGGTGCCCTACTGCGCGGGTGGGCCGTCGCGAGGAATCCGTCCTGCGCCGCCTTGCGGCATGCCCATCACCTGGATCGCCGTCGCGGCAAAGTTGCCGCCCTTCACCGCGCCATCGGCCCGCACCGTGTCGCCCACCTGGATGTCGGCCAGCGTCACCGGTTCGCGGCGCTTGCGCAGAGTGGTGTTTTCGTCGGCCACAATCACGTGCGGCTGATTGTCCATTCCGCCCATCACGGTCAGCTTCACGCCGTCGATCGCGGTTACCTTGCCCATCACCCACGTCTTGCCATAGCCGGCCATCATCTCCTTCATGGCCTGGGCCCGCGCCGGGTCCACCAGCACCACGTTCATGGCTCCAGCTTCCTTCTTGACGGGGTCGATCTCGCCCATCACCGCCACGTCGTCGCCCTTCTTGATGTCGGAGGCTTTGATCTCCGTCATGCCGGCCATACCGCCGCCCATGCCGGGCTGCTGGCCGCCTTCGCGCCGGCGCATGCCTTCGCCACGGCCGCCCCCCGCCGCACCCGCGGGCGCCTTCATGCACCGCGTGTTCACTCCAATGTGGATCAGGTAGCTCTCGCCCATGTAAGTCTTGAGGATCAGGTGATCGGCAGCCACCTCCGCCACGGTGCCCATCAGGCCGCGTCCGCTCATCATGGCCATCATGCCCTGACCGCCGCCCATCCCCTGACCTTGGCCCATGCCGCGACCGCGTCCAGCGCCCATATCCTGCGCCGCTGCCCCAGCAACAGCCAGCGTCAACGCCAGAACCAATCCTGCCTTCAGCTTCATTCTCCGCCCCCTCTTCCTCGCTACTTGCTACACCGATAGACGCAGGAGCGGCATGCGGAGACGACGCCACTGCCTTTACCATGGGTCCCATCTGATAGAAGAACCATGTGGACATCAAAAATTGGATTCGTCGGACCCTGCCCGCAGCCAGCCCTGCAACCGGGAGCCTCGCCCCCTGGCAACTGCGCGACTCGCTCGCCGCCCTGACCCTGTTTGCCGCTACCGCCGCCGTTGTGCTCTGGCAAAATGCCCATGTGGCCGTCCTCTGGGACCTGAGCTACGTGCTCGATACCGCCACCCGCATCGCGCAGAGCCAAATCCCCTATCGCGACTTCCCCCTCCCCCATCCCCCGCTCACCTTCCTCCTCCAGGCCGCGATCATCCGCCTAACCAGCCGGGTCTACTTCCACCACGCCCTCTACTGCGCCATTGCCGGAGGTCTCGGCTCGCTACTGGCTTGGCGCATCACACTGCGCACCCTGGCTGGCCGCATTCACGGCGCATGGCCGCTGGCTTTCGGGCTCACGGCACCGGTCGCGGCGCTCGGGCTTTACTGCATCTTCCCCTTCCCCTCCTACGACTGCGACACCCTGCTCACCGTTCTCTTCGCCCTCTGGCTGCTGCAGCGGCTCACGCCCACATCCAGCCTGCTCACCGCCGCGCTCACCGGCGCCGCCCTGGTTCCGCCCCTCTTCGGCAAGCAGAACATCGGGCTTCCCCTGCTGGCGGTGGTGGTTCTGTTGGTCGTAGCGCTGCTCGTTGCCTGCCGCTGGATGCCCGCCCGCGTGCAGGCCTCGCCACGGGTGCTGCTGGCTCTGCTGGCTGGCGCAGCCGCAGCGCTAGCGGTAGCTGTTGCGCTGCTGGCCGCCACCGCGGGCCTGGGCAACTACCTGCACTGGACCATCGTCTTTGCCAGCCAGCGCCGCTTGCCCGGCCTCTCCCAAATGCTGGAGGTTTACGCCTGCCCCTTCCTCTGCTGGGCTCTGCCCTCGGTGCTGACCGGCCTGCTGCTGCTCCGCTCACCCCACGCCAGGCGCAACTGGGCGCAAACCCGCACCGTGCAAGCCATGGCACTGGCTCTTTTGGCCGCTCCCTGGCTGTTCACTCTGGCTTCTTTGTTTCTCTATGAAGACGCCGACTCGCGGGGCGATGCCCTGGTTGCTCTCTGGCCTCTGGTTCTGGTGCTGGCGGCCCTGCTGGTGGCGGTCCGTCTGCTGGCCGCTCTGCGCGGGAGCCGCTCCATCGGGTTCAGCCTTGTTACGCTGGTCGCCGCTCTGGCCGCCATCCACGGCACGCTCATGAGCCAGCAGCTTTGGGGCTCGACCTACGCCCTCTGGCCGCTGTTTCTCTACCTCTGCGCTGAGCTGCTGGCCACCCTGGCTGAAGATGGTCCCGAACCAGCACTGTCCGGCTGGATCGCGCCCACGCTGGCGGGCCTGGTCGCCCTCACCCTCGCCGTCTGCGGCAGCTTCTACACCGCGAGCGAGGAGCGCCTCAGTTACGCCAACCTGGACGGCGGCCCGCCCAATACCAGTGAGCAGCCTTCGCTCAGCGGCCTGGCCACTCCGGGCGCGTATCTGGCCAACTTTGACGAGCTCGTCGCCTTTGCCAACGCCGCCATTCCTCAGAACGACGTCGTCCTGCTCCTACCCGGCGAAGACCCCTTCTACTTTGCCACCGGCCGCAAGGTCGCCTTCCCCGTCCTGCTCTTTGACCCCGCCACCGATCCCTATTCCCCCGAGCAAACCCTTGAGCAGGTCCACCAGCAGCACGTCCACTGGCTGATCGTGAAGCACGAGTTGCAAATCAAAGAGAACCCCATGCCCGACCACGACGCGACACTCCACCTGCTGCAGCGCGAGTTCTTTCCGGTGGCCCAGTTACGCGGCTACGACGTCTACCACTTTGTCGGCGCACACCCGCACCAGCCAGCCCATCCCCAATGAGCCCGTGGGAGCCGCCGTCGGAGCCCCGAGAAGAGCTTCGCGGGCCCTTTCACACCTTTTCCGCAAGTTCCGCCCTATACACCTGCACCTGGTTTCGCCCGTTATATTTGGCGTGGTAGAGGGCGCGGTCGGCAGCGGCAATCAGCTCCTCGCGGGTCTTGCCGTGCTCCGGATACACCGCCACGCCAAACGACGCCGTCACCTGGATCTCCGCATCGCCGCAGGGCACTACCGTGCCGTCGAGCACGGTGCGGATAAACTCCGTACGAACCCGCGTCGGCTCCAGGCCCATGTCCGGCAGCAGCACCAGAAACTCCTCGCCCCCGTAGCGGCAGCACAGGTCGCTGGCCCGGCAGAAGCCGCGCAGCAGCAGGCCAAACTCCTCCAGCACCTTGTCGCCGGCCGGATGCCCCCAAGTATCGTTCACGTGCTTGAAGTGGTCCAGATCCACCAGAATCACGCTCACCGGCTTGTGGGTTCGCGCCGCCACGCGCAGCTCGCGATCGAAGAATTCGTTCAGCGGCAGACGGTTGTAAAGGCCGGTCAGCGGATCGTGGATGGCCTGCTCGCGCAGCTGCTCCTGCAGCGCCTCAATCTCGTGCAGCTCCTTCAGCCGGTCCGTAATGTCGATCATCATGCTGATCAGCAGCGGCTTGCCATCCATCTCCATCACCTGGGCATGGGACTCCACCGCAAACCGCGTTCCATCCTTGCGCACCCCCTCAAACTGGAAGATGGGCTTCTCGGCCTGGCTCATAAAGCGACTCTGGATCTGCTCGGCAACCTTGGCCAACTCGCCTGGAGCCACCATATCGCTCAGCCGCCGCTGCAACATTTCTTCCACCGTGTAGCCAAACATGGCCGCCAGCTTCAGGTTTGAATACGTGCAGCTGTCCGCCTCAATAATCGCAATGCCCACCAGCGACTGGTTCACCAAGCCACGAAAGCGCGTCTCCGACTCCTGCAGCGCGCGATACATCTTCTGGTTATCGCGAAACGCGGCCTCCAGCTCCGCCGTCCGCTCACTCACCTGCCGCTCCAGCAACAGCCGCGTCTGAAAGATACTGAACTCGGTGTCCACTCCCTGCGCATTGCGCTCGGCGCGGTCAATCAGCGCCTTGACCACCTTGTTCAGGCGCACAATCTCAGCCCGCAGCTCCAGCTCGGTCTCAATTGTCCTGGTGCCTGTTGGATCAGCCACGTTCCACCTCCGCTGGCCTTGCTCCAAACGCGATACCGGTCAGCGTCTGGTTGATGTGGATCCCGTCGTACACCTCTCCATAAGTGTTGAATCCCACCGTGTGATGCTCCCGAAAAATTTCCCCCACGCGCTGCTCCAGTTGCTTCTCGACAATCTCCATGCGGCGCAGCATGCAGTCGCAGGCCAAGACCAGCTGCGTAGGACCAATTTCGGCCTCAATCCGCGCGAAAGCTTCCATCAGGTTCTCCACCAGCCGCACACCGCGCGCCACGCGCAGCACCACACCTTCTTCAATAGCACAAAAGAACGTGACGCTCTTGTCCGCGTTCACCTCCTGCACCGCACGGATGTATGTTTGTCCGCCAATCACCACGGCCAGGGGCACGGCAGCAAAGTGCTGCGGGGTCAGCTCCGCAACGGGAACCCCGGCCAGGCGCGCAAACTCCTCCGTTGCCGGCAGTCCGTTGATCTCGTGCACCAGCCGCTGGGTGGGGCAGGCCCTGGTAATCACGCAGCGCTCCTCCGTTGCCACCAGATGCTCCGTCTTGAACACGGTGAAGGGAAGAGCGGTTGTGGCCAGCACCAGCACCGCACGGGACGAGCGAAAGCTCCCCCCGGCAAAAACATGGGTTTGCTTGAAGTTCATCCCATCCCCGGCAGAGCCGCCAAAGATCTGGATTCTGCCCAGAGCTTCCTTCACCGTGCGCGCCACCATCTCCGCGTGCAGGCTGAGCCCATCGGTGATCAAAAAGCCAAAGGTGTTCTGGGGATTTGCCTGCGGAGCCTGATCTTCCAGCTCAAAGCGCAGCCGGTCAGCCAGCGCATGACCATCGGCGGCTTCAAAACGCTCCAGATGATCGCAGTAGCCCACCACCGCACGAGCGGCAGACACAGCAAAACTAACCCCCACCAGCCCCCGTTCGCGGTAGCCGTTGGCGCCGATTTCGCCGGCCGTTGTGCAGCCCACCACCTGAACCGTAGCAAAGGCCCGGTTCATCTCCGATGCCAGCTGGTCAAGGTCGTAGTCGGGTGAGCAAAAGAACAGGACCAGGCCCAGATCGGACTGTTGGAGGGCGGCTGCCAGTTCCCGCACCGCCTCCCGCGCATCGGAGGCGGTGGAAAATCCTTGACGAATGCCTGTCTCCATCGGAAGAATCCTTCCCGACCGGAATCGCCTTCTCCGCTCCAATTCGCTGAAGTGTAGCACTTTATGGTTTCCACGGGTAGAGACAAATCAAGTCCCGGGAACCAGAGTCAGGAGAAAACTGGAAACCGGCTCTCTCATTTGCGGAAGGAACCCAACACGACGGCAAGCCGGTCAACAAAATGGGAATTATGTGGAGTGGGTCGTGGCACTGAACGGGCTTCGAAGGATGCCATTGTTTCCATGACCATCTCTAACATTGGCTCCGCGCGTAACGGAGTAAAAGTGGAGTGAAGGTCTTTTCTTGAACCGCAAAACTGATGTAGGTTGTCGATTTTATGGAGCGGGAGACCGGGATCGAACCGGCGACATTCAGCTTGGGAAGC
>CAZYDF010000070.1:0-22892 GCA_964645855.1 uncultured Occallatibacter sp. | reverse complement strand
AAGCCTGCGTTGTAGCGGGTCACGGTGGCGTGTTCAGTCATGGTGTCGCCCAGCTCGCGCCAGATCTTGAAGGGGTTCTCGCCGCCATCGGATGTCAGCAGGCGGTTGTTGATCTCCTGCTGACGCTTGAGCTCGTCTGCCGCGCCGCCATCGCCCTCCGCGTCGGGCAGGTTCTTGGCGTAGCGGAGCGCGTTGGGGCCGGCCAGGAAGCCGCCAAAGATGCAGCTCAGCAGGGAATTGGCGCCCAGGCGGTTGGCGCCGTGGTACTGGTACTCGCACTCACCGGCGGCAAACAGGCCGGGGACGTTGGTCATCTGGTTGAAGTCCACCCAGACGCCGCCCATGGTATAGTGCATGCCGGGGAAGATCTTCATGGGGTGATCGTGCGGATCCACGCCCACAAACTTCTCGTAGATCTCCAGAATGCCGCCCAGCTTGCGATCCAGCGTGGCGCGGTCGATGTGGGTCAGGTCGAGGTAGACCATCGGCTGGCCTTCGATGCCCAGGCCGAGCTGGTACACCACCTTGTGAATGGCGCGGGTAGCCACGTCGCGGGGGACCAGGTTGCCATACTTGGGGTACCACTCTTCCAGGAAGTAGAGACGCTCGCCCTCGGGGATCGACTTGGGGTCGCGCTTGTCGTTCACGTCGCGCGGAACCCACACCCGGCCGCCTTCGCCGCGGGCCGACTCCGACATGAGGCGGAGCTTGTCTTCACCGGGGATGGAGGTGGGGTGCACCTGGATGAACTCGGGGTTGGCGTAGTACACGCCCTGCTGGAAGACGGCCGACTGCGCCGAACCGGTGCAGACCACCGAGTTGGTGCTCTTGCCAAAGATGGCGCCGATGCCGCCCGTGGCCAGAATCACAGCTTCTGCCGGGAAGGCCTTCAGCTCCATGGTACGCAGGTTCATGGCGGTGATGCCGCGCGTGACGCCCTGGCCGTCGAGGATGGCGGAGAGGAACTCCCAGCCCTCGTACTTGTTGACTTTGCCCTCGGCCTCAAAGCGGCGGACCTGCTCGTCCAGCGCGTAGAGCAGCTGCTGGCCGGTGGTTGCGCCCGCAAAGGCGGTGCGGTGATAGAGGGTGCCGCCAAAGCGGCGGAAGTCCAGCAAACCTTCCGGGGTCCGATTGAAGGGCACGCCCATGCGGTCCAGCAGGTCGATGATGGCCGGGCCGGCCTCGCACATGGCGCGCACCGGGGTCTGGTTGGCCAGGAAGTCGCCGCCGTAGATGGTGTCGTCAAAGTGCTGTGCGGTGGTGTCGCCTTCGCCCTTCAGGTTCTTGGCGGCGTTGATGCCACCCTGCGCGCACACGGAGTGCGACCGCTTGACCGGAACGATGGAGAACAAGTCAACGTGCCCGCCTGCCTCGGCTATCTTGATGACCGCCGCAAGGCCGGCCAGTCCGCCGCCAACCACGATGATTCTGGGGCTTGCCATGAATCGAAATCCTTTCTAAAAGCAGCTTCCAGCTCTTAGCTTCCAGCCTCTAGCCGTTCCTGCGAAATGCAAGAGCAAGGCCGGGGTGAAAGGGCGAAAAGCTAGAAGCTAGAGGCTAATAGCTGCACTTAGCGCACAAACGCCCAAACGCCAGCCAGGCCCAGGGTCGCCAGACCCACGCCGAGAGCCGCGCACACGTAACCGAAGCGCTTGCGCGCCATCTTGCCGGGGGTGATGCCCCACTTGGCCGCAAACAGCCAGACGCCGTAGGCAAAGTGCCAGCAGATGGCAACCATTGCCACCACGTAGATGGCCAGAACCACGGGGTTCGCGAGCGCGGTCTGCACCTTGTGGAAGGCCAGTTCCGGATGCTCCGGCAAATTGTCGCCCATGAAGCGCTGGGTGGCTACGTGGAGGCCAATGTACACAAAGGCGATGGCGCCGGTGCAGCGCTGCATGCCATACATCCAGTTGCCGGCCCAGGGGTAATAGACGATGTTCGACTTGCCGCGAATCCAGATGTAAACGCCGTAGCAGGCGTGGTAGAGGAGGGGCAGGAAGATGAAGACCCACTCCAGCACGCGCACCAGCGGCAGGTTGTTCAGGAAGCGAACCTGCGCGCCATAGGCCTCAGCGCCCTTCAGGGCTTCAAAGTTGGAGAGCAGGTGCTCGAGCAGGAATGCGCCCAAGGGCACAATGCCGAGCAGCGAGTGCAGTTTGCGCCAGATGAAGCTGGTGCCCTCGTCCGCACGCAAAGACGGCACGCCGCTGCGTACAGTCGGCACGGCGGAAGGATTCGTTGTGGCCATGCGGTATTGGCTCCTATCGATACGGGGAAGGACGGCCCGGAAGAGGCCGAGGAATCCGTTGGGGTTCAACTGCATTATTCTGGCCAGACCGAGGCATAGTCAAGGCGCGCGGCGGGGAACCGTCCCAAGCGCGTGCCTGGACCGCGCCAGAGTGCTATTTGGGCCCGGTCGTGGAGGGCCGCTCGGCAATCGGCACCACCTGCCTGCAACGGGGCCCGGTGTAGATCTGGCGGGGACGGGCGATCTTCTGCTCCGGGTCCACGATCAGCTCCTGCCACTGCGCCAGCCATCCCACCGTACGGGGGATGGCGAACAGCACGGTAAACATCTCCGGCTTGAAGCCGATGGCCTGGTAGATCAGCCCGGAGTAGAAGTCCACGTTCGGATAGAGCTTGCGCTTGATAAAGTACTCGTCAGAGAGGGCAATCCGCTCCAGCTCCAGCGCGATCTCGAGCTTGGGATTGTGGCCCGTCACCTCAAAGACCTCATCGGCGATCTTCTTGATCAGCGCCGCCCGCGGGTCGTAGTTCTTGTACACGCGATGGCCGAAGCCCATCAGCTTCACGCGGCCATCTTTGACCTTGGCAATGTGGCTGGGGACGTTTTCGAGCGTGCCGATCTCGTCCAGCATGCGGATCACTTCTTCGTTGGCGCCGCCATGCAAGGGGCCAGACAGAGCCGAGGCCGCCGACGCTACCGCCAGGTAGGGATCGGTGAGCGCGCTGCCCACGCCGCGCATGGTGTTGGTGCCGCAGTTCTGCTCATGGTCAACGTGGAGAATGAACAGCACGTCCAGCGCATGGGAAAGCACGGGGTTGGCCGCGTACTTGGGCTCCACCATCTTCCACAGCATGTTCATGAAGTTTTCCGTGTAGCTCAGGTCGTTGTCCGGGTAAACGTAGGGGAAACCCACGCTGTGCCGGTAGCTCATGGCCGCCAAGGATGGCATTTTGCCGATCAGCCGCTTGATCTGCAGCAGGCGGTTGGCCGGATCATGCACCTCGCGCGACTTGGGATAGATGGTGGACAGCGCCGCCACGGTGGAGATCAGCATCGACATGGGATGCGCGTCGTAGCGGAATCCCTCCATGAACTGTTTGGTGGTTTCATGGATCATGGTGTGGTGTGTGATCTCGTACACCCAGTGCTCCAGCTCCGCCGGGTTGGGCAGCTCCCCGAACAGGGTCAGGTAGGCCACCTCCAGGAAGGTACACTTCTCCGCCAACTGCTCAATCGGGTAGCCGCGGTACTCCAGAATCCCGCGGTCGCCGTCGATGAAGGTGATCGAACTGCGGCAGGAGGCGGTGTTCATGAAGGCCGGATCGTACATCATCAATCCGAAGTCGTCTTCGGCTTCCTTCATCTGGCGGAAGTCCATGGCCCGCACCGTTCCGTCCTCGATGGGCAGAGTGTAGGTGCGGTTGGTGCGATTATCGGTCACAGTCAGGCTATTTACAGACACGGCGTTCTCTCCTGCGTAGGGCGTGGGGACGGGGAAGATACGGTGCGCAAGATCACACTACGCCGGCGCTCTGTATCTCGATCGGTGATACGAATCACGTGCCAACAGGAAAGCAAATCCCGCATACACTTGTCACGTGCCGCACCACATTTCGAGACTTGCTTCGAGTCCACTCGATTCTGCGCCCCTTTTTAGGGCGCAGCAAGCGGCGCCAGAAATGAATTGCCCCCTCACCGCCTGCGTGCCTCTCAGGGTTTCTGTTGCAGCTGCTCCAACATGGCTCGCAGGGCCCGTCCGCGATGGCTCAGTCCCAGCTTGGTCTCGAGGGAGATTTCGGCCATGGTTTGTTCCAGCTCCGGGAGGTAGAAGAGCGGGTCGTAGCCAAAGCCTCCTGTACCTCGGGGAACATCCAGCAGGACGCCTTCCACGGACCCCTCGGCAATCTGTTCGGTCACGCCATCCCGCGCGGCCACCAGGACGCAGCGGTAGCGCGCGGTGCGGGGCGCGGTGGGCCGGGCAGACATGTGCTGCAGCAGCACCACGTTGTTCCACACATCGGAGTTATCGTTGGCGTCGGGCGAGTCTTTGAGCCCCAGGTCCGCGGCAAAACGGGCCGAGCGCACCCCCGGAGCGCCTCCCAGCGCGTCCACTTCCAGTCCGGAATCATCAGCCACCACCAACTCGCCGGGCGCAAAGGTGGAGTAATAGAGCGCCTTCAGCGTGGCGTTGATCTGAAACGTTGTGCCGTTCTCTTCGGGCGCGGGAATCTCCTTGAGGCCGGGCAGAGGCTCAATCGTCACTCCGTAGGCTTCAGCCGCCGCGCGAAAGTCCCGCAGCTTTCCCGCACTGGTGGTGGCCGCCAGCAGCCGCACGCTCTTTGAGTCGTCCATACAGAAAGTTTAACGGCATTTTCCGGTTCGGACTTGTGCTGGTTCGCTGCTTGGGTGCGGGGCTCTCCCAAATCTGTCCACGGCGTATGGCTTTGGGAGAGAGTGCAACCAACAGGTTGAGGCACCCAGCGGTCCGGCCCTCGAATAGGGTCACGGTATCCCACCCATTTCCACAAAGAACGCGGAAATGGATAGGGCACGGAGCTTCTGGGGGAGGGCCGGATCAAAAATGCAGCAGATGGGCGACCAGGCTGGGCAGGTGGGCCAGCAGCAGCACCCACAGGCCCATCAGCGAGGCCAGGGCCAGGCTATGCAGCAGCACGTAGCGCAGAATGGAGCCCTCCTGCCCATAGGAGCCAGCCGCGGTGGAGGCCACCACCACGCTGGGTGCGGCAATCATCTTGCCCATGATCCCGGCCGAGGAGTTGGTGGCGCACATCAGCACCGGAGGCAGGCCGAGGGAGAGCGCGGTGGTCTGCTGCAGGCTGCCGAAGAGCACGTTGGAGGAGGTGTCGGAACCGGTTGAGGCGGTTCCAAGCCAGCCAATGAATGCGCCAAAGAAGGGGTAGAGCGGGCCGGTGCGGGCGAATGCCAACCCCAGCGTGGCGTCCAGTCCGCAGAAGCGCGTCACGTAGCCCACGGCCAGCATGGCGGCAATGGTCAGCACTGTGAATCGGATGGTGAACAGGGTGCGGAGAAAGCAAGCCCCCAGAGCGCGTGGTCCCAGACCCATCAGCAACCCAGCCAGCACGGCTGCTACTAGGCTCCCGGTGCCGGTGGCGGCCAGCCAGTTCAGGTTGAAGACGGCCGGCTCCAGAGTTGCGTGCGCCACCACCGGCGGAATGCGCTCGACCGCGTGATCAAGCCCGCGAACCGTGAAGTGCAGGCTGACCGTGTCAGCCAGATGCGCGAATTGTTGCGTACCCCAGGCAAAGATGACCACCGTGAGCGTGAGCCATGGCAGCCAGGCTTTGAAGGTCTCCCGCACCCCTGGGGCTTCCCTCCGGGATTCGAGTGCAAAGGCTGCAATCTCGCGGCCGTCCGGGGAGAGAATCCGGCGCGGACGCCAGAAGCGGAAGAAGACGACGAGCGCAACCAGTGTCGCGGTGGAGGCCACAATGTCCACCAGCCAGGGACCGTTGAATAGGGCCATCAACAGAACGGCGGTGGTGTAGGTAACGCTGGCCACCAGCAGCGCGGGCCACACTTCCAGCATGGCGCGCAGTCCGGCAAAGGTGGCGATCAGCCAGAAAGGAACCAGAAAGCAGAAGGGGGCCAGCAGCACCGCCGTCATGCGGGTCAGCGCCAGCAGATCCAGCCCGGTAACGCCGTGCAGCGCGATCATGGGAATGCCTAGCGAACCAAAGGCCACCGGCGCGGTGTTGGCGATGAGCGAAAGGCCGGCGGCATGCAAGGGTTTGAAGCCCAGGCTGACCAGAATCGCCACGCAGACCGCAACCGGTGTACCAAAGCCCGACGCGCCCTCAAAGAATGCGCCAAAGGCAAAGGCGATCAGGAGCAGCTGCAGGCGGCTGTCGGGAGTAATGCCCACCAGACTGCGCTTGAGCGCCTCAAAGCGGCCCGTGGCCAGGGTGAGCTGGTAGAGAAAGATGACCGGGAGCACGATCCAGCAGATGGGGAACAAACCGTAGCCCGCGCCGTCGATCGCAGCCGAAAAGGCCAGACGGGCAGGCATCTGGAAGGCGGCAATGGCCACGATCAGCGCCGTGGCCAAACCGGCCAGGGCAGCCACGTGAGCCTTCAGGCGGATGACGGCCATCAGCCCCAGCAGCACCACCACGGGCGCCGCTGCCAGAGCCGTGGAGAGCGGCCAGAAGCCCACAGGATCGTAGCTCTGCCTCCAATGCTGGTGGAGCGGATTGCTTTGCAGCAGCAACAAGGCCGCCAACAGGACCGCCAGCAGGGCTGCCAGCGAGAG
This sequence comes from uncultured Occallatibacter sp., assembly GCA_964645855.1. Taxonomy (GTDB): domain Bacteria; phylum Acidobacteriota; class Terriglobia; order Terriglobales; family Acidobacteriaceae; genus Telmatobacter. The sequence goes on along the minus strand of CAZYDF010000070.1, from coordinate 16,350 downwards.
GAAGGCGAGGGCGATGGTGCGCGAACGGCTCGTCATGATCGGAACCTCAGTGCGGTGGGCTGAGATGCCAGGACGGCCCTCCCCCCTAGCGCCACCCAGTATACAGAGCCGGACATGGTGTTTTCTTTGTGCGTTCAGAATGCCCTGGTCCATGGATTGTGATTTCGGATGGGCAGGCCACAATCTGTTATCTTGGTGCGCGGAGGAGTTTGTTTATGCGTGCTTTCATTGTGTGTGCCTTGGCTGGAGTTTTGGTAGGAGGCGGCGGGCTCCGGGCTGCCGCGGAGGGACCTGTGCTGGAGATCAAGACGGAGCAGGGAACAGTTGCGGGCAAGACCATCAACGATGGCAAGGTGCGCGCCTTTCTGGGCCTGCCCTATGCCGCCCCGCCGGTGGGCGAGCTGCGCTGGAAACCTCCGGTTACGCCGTCTCCCTGGAAGGGAGTGCGGCAGGCCACTGAGTTTGGCCACCACTGCGCCCAGGGACGCGTCTTTGCCGACATGATCTTCCCCGACGCCGGCCCCAGCGAAGATTGCCTGGTGTTGAACGTCTACACCCCGGCCGGAGCCAAGGCCAACAGCAAGCTGCCGGTCATGTTCTGGATTCACGGTGGCGGCTATGCGGGCGGTGCAGCGTCGGAGCCGCGTCACGATGGCAGCGCGTTGCCCACCCACGGCGTGGTGCTGGTGACCATCAACTACCGGCTCGGCGTGCTGGGCTTTTTGAATACCACCGACCTGGTGAAAGAGGGCGATGGCCATGCCGGCAACTACGGCCTGATGGATATGGCAGCCGCCCTCCGCTGGGTGAAGGCCAACATCGGCAAGTTTGGCGGCGACGCGGGCAATGTGACCATCTTTGGCGAGAGCGCGGGCTCCTTTGCGGTCAGCACGCTGATGACTTCGCCCATGACCCAGGGGCTGTTTCACAAGGCGATTGGCGAGAGCGGCGCGGCCTTCAGCAAGCTGCTTGGCTCTGCCTCACTAGAAGAGAGCGCAGCGGCAGGCCAGAAGTGGGCGGAGAAACTGGGCGCAAAGAGTCTCGCCGAGCTGCGCGCGATTCCTGCCGACAAGCTGATTGAAGCCGCGGCCAAGCCGGGCACGCCGCACTTCAGCCCGGTGGTGGATGGCAAGTTCCTCACGGAATCTATTCCGGCAACCTATGCGGCTGGCAAGCAGGCCCATGTGCCGCTGCTGGCGGGATGGAACCGCGACGAGAATCCTGCCCTGGCAAAGAACATGACGGCTGCCGGATGGAAGGAGTACGCGATCGAGCGCATGGGCGTGCATGCGGAGGAGTTCCTGAAGGCTTTTCCGGGCACAACCGATGCCGAGGCTGTGAACTCGGCAACTGAGTATGGCGCGCAGATGTTCATCGCCTTCGGCACCTGGCGTTGGCTGGAGGCGCAGGTGAAGACGGGCGAAGCGCCGGTCTATCGTTACTACTTTGAGCTGGCCGCGCCGCCGAGCAAGTTCCACGCAGGCTCGTCTGCCTTCCACTCCGACGACATCGAGTATGTGTTTGGCTCGCTCGACACCCGGCCCGGAGCCGTGTGGCGGCCTGAGGATCGCGTTCTGAGCGAGCAGATGATGCGCTATTGGACCAACTTTGCCAAGACTGGCGATCCGAATGGCGAGGGCGTGCCCGTGTGGCCCCGGTATGACAAGACCGGCCAGTTGATCCACCTGGACCGCGCCATCACCAGCGGAGCCGATACCAAGCGCGTCCAATACGACTTCCAGATGACACTTCCGGAGCGCTAAATGTAGAGTTAAGGTCAAGCCGCGTGCATCCGCGCGGCTTGAACCTTGAGTGTGTGCAACCTGTTGGTCCTGGCGGAACAGGTTGCGGTGAAGCGCCAGCCAGTTTGACGCCAAGAGACCCTAGAGACCAGAGCGGGTTTCCGAGGCTGCGGAAGTTCATCCTGTACCTGAAAGTTCTTCTCGGCCGCGCGGCTTCGGTGCGCGCCCCGCTCCTCAAGGAGAGAAGAGGTTTCGTCGTCCAGGTGTTCCGCGCCTTGTGTCTTCTGGTCCTTGCCTTCCTGCCGCATCTTTTCCGCACCACAAAAGTTTGAGTTGAATGCCTGCACGGGAGAGTTGCCTCTCCCCGCGGGGCGAGAAAGGGATTTTTATGCGTCTAGCGGTCCTATGCAAGGGAACATTGGCGGTGGTGATGGGGGCGGCGCTGGCCGTGGGTGCGTTGGCGCAAGCGGGGCCGGTGGTCGAGACCTCGCTCGGCAAAGCGCAGGGCAAGACGCTGAATGCGGGCAAAGTGAAGGCGTTCCTGGGCCTGCCCTATGCCGCCCCTCCCGTGGGCGAGCTGCGCTGGAAGTCTCCCGCGCCCCCCTTGCCGTGGAAGGGTCTGCGCGACGCCACCAACTTCGGCGCGCGTTGCGGGCAGTGGCCCATCTGGAAGGATTACATCTTTCAGGACGCAGGCCCCAGCGAGGATTGCCTCTTCCTGAACGTCTATGCCCCCGTGGCGGCCAAGGCTGGCGGCAAGCTGCCGGTGATGGTCTGGATTCACGGCGGCGGCTATGCGGCCGGTTCAGGCTCCGAGCCGCGCTACAACGGCACGGTGCTGGCTGAGCAAGGGGTCGTTCTGGTCTCGCTGAACTACCGGCTGAACGTTCTCGGCTTTCTGGCCACCAGCGACCTTGCCAACGAGAACGGCGGCCACGCCGGGAACTACGGGCTGATGGACATGGTGGCCGCGCTCCGCTGGGTGAAGGCCAACATTGCCAGCTTTGGCGGCGATCCAGCGAACGTGACCATCTTTGGCGAGAGTGCGGGCTCCTTTGCGGTGAGCACGTTGCTGGCGGTTCCGGAGGCGCAGGGGCTCTTTCAGAAGGCGATTGGCGAAAGCGGCGGTGCCTTCAGCAACGTGATCCCCATGGACACGGTGGCCGAGCGCGGCAAGCGCGATCAGGGTTGGGTGGATGCCCTCGGCGTGAAGAGCCTGGCCGAGCTGCGCGCGCTGCCCATGGAGAAGATCCTGGAAGCTGCCCAGAAGCGCAGCACGGTGGGATTTTCGCCGGTGGTGGATGGCAAGTTCCTGCCGGAGACTCCTGCCACCCTCTATGCGGCGGGCAAGCAGGCCCACGTGCCCACCATGATTGGCTGGAACCACGATGAGCGCGCCGGATCGCTCTCCAAAGGCATGACCGCTGCCGGTTGGAAGGCTTATGCCGCGGAGCACTTCGGCGAACGAGCGGCTGAATTTCTGGCGGCATTTCCGGCTGGCAGTGACGAGCAGGCCGCGCGCTCAGCGGACGACTTCACCACGGAGAGCTTCATCGCCCTGGGTGCGTGGAAGTGGGTGGAGGCGCAGGTGAAGACCGGTCAGGCTCCGGTCTACCGCTATCGCTTCGATCTGCCCGCTACGCCCAGCGAGATGCATCCGGAAGGGAAGTACGCCTTCCACTCCGACGAGCTGGAGTACGTATTTTCTACCCTGGAAACCCGTCATGGAGCCAGCTGGCGGCCGGAAGACCACGTCTTGAGTGCGCAGATGGTAGGCTACTGGACCAACTTTGCCAAGACCGGCGATCCCAACGGCAAGGGGCTTGCAATCTGGCCTCGCTACGACAAGACGGGCGAGTTGCTCTTCCTGGATCGCGTGGTCAAGGCCGGACCGGACGCAACCCGGGCCCAGTTCGAGTTCCTGGCCAAGCCGGCAAAGTGATTCTCATTTCTGGTGATCCGGTCCATAAACGCTGACAACTGGGTGCCCCATCCATCCCGCGTTTTGTGCGGGATGGGTGGGATAGAGTGACACGATTCGAGGGCCGGATCAAGAGTGATCCACGCAGCCGACCCACTCGAGATGAAACTGTAGCGCCAGCCTCCTGGCCGGCCGTCGCGCGGACCTCCCGGTCCACGCTTGTCTATTTGTAGACAGCGCCTTTGCATCCCCCCTTGCCTGCAGAAAGCGCAGGCAAGGATGGGGCACCTGCGAACCGGCAAAAAGAGCGCGCATAACCCAACAAAAAAGCCGCACGGCCCGAGGGCTTTGCGGCTTTTGCATGCTTCAAAACTCCTACTGGTGAACGCCTGCAGCCTCTGCAAACGCGGAACTTTGCTCGGGACTGGTGGTGCCTTTCTGGGCAGGGTCGCTGAAAGCTGCGCCTTGAGCGTTGATGGCTTTGGAGTAGTCTGGACCCAGGCCTAGCTTCTTGAGGGCGCGGGAGTCGGGCATCAGCTTGGTCTGCCATCCCTGGTCGGCCTGGAACTTCTGCATGGCAGCAATGGTGGTGGCGTCCCATTTGCCGCTGGCGTCGCCGGTCAAATAGTGTTCCCGGATCAGCGCTTCCTGGATGGATGCTGCCCTGGTTGGATCGATAGCCTGCTGGCCGTGCACGCGCTTGCCGTGGGCCTTGGTTGCGCCTGCCTTCCCGGTTGCCTTTGTGGAGGACTTGTGGGAGGTGTGATGCTGACCGCTCGTGGGAGCCTGATGGACCCGCGATGCAAAGGCCGAAGGCGCGAGCAGTGCCCCGGAAACCAGCAATGCGGAAACAAAACGGATAGATGCCACGATGACGCTACCTCGATCAAAACGGGATACAGGGGAGAACCTGGGTAAGTGTAGCTTCCCAGCCGGCGCAACCGCAAGATGAAAATTTTTTCAGTACCGGATGAGACACCTTGTCAGGGCCAGAAGAGGAAAATGCCGGAGCAGGGAGTACCCCCCTGCTCCGGCGCTTGGTACCTGATGGTGGTTAGAGGGTGCCACCGACGTAGTTGATACCCTGATCTGGATGGCGTGGATCCATGACTTCGAAGACCACGTCGTCACCGGATTTGAGCTTGCGGACCACAGCGTCGTACTGCTCGCGGGTGCCCACCGGCTGGCGGTTGATGCGGATGATGGCCATACCGGGCGCCAGACCCTGCAGGTCAGCAAACGAGCCGGTGCGGACCGACTGGATGATCATGCCCGGGGTATGGATCTTGTCCGCGGTGGCAGCTGAAGCCTCGCGCACCACGATGCCTAGTTTGGTTTCGCCAGCGTCAGCCGAGTCGCCCTCGTCCTTTTCCGTCTGCGGACCGCCGTTCAGTTCGGCAAAGACCTTGTCGCGGTCGCCAATGGTCACGGTGGTATCCGCGGGCTTGCCTTCGCGCACATAACCGATGCGGGCGGTTGAGCCGGGGCGGCGTCCGGCAATCTCTGCCACCAGGTCGTCGCCATCCTTGATGGAACGGCCGTCGATGGTGGTAATGATGTCACCAGCCTTCAGACCAGCCTTCTCAGCCGGGCCGCCGGGCGTCACTTCCTGTACCAGCACGCCGTTGTGGAAGCCGTAGACGCGGTTGATGGACTCCGACAGACCCTGTCGGAACTGGATGCCGATGGAGCCGCGCACCACCTTGTGGCTGGGTCCGATCAGGTCGTTGTAGACCTGGACCACGGTGTTGGAGGGCATGGCGAAACCAAGACCCTGATAGCCGCCCGACTGGGTGTAGATGGCGGTGTTCACGCCGATCACTTCGCCGTTCATGTTGAGCAGCGGGCCGCCGGAGTTGCCCGGATTGATGGCGGCATCGGTCTGCAGGAAGTGCTGGAACTGGCCCGAGACGCCCTGCTGGATGGTGCGGTTCTTGGCCGAGATGATGCCGGCCGTCACCGTCTGCGAGAGGGCAAAGGGGCTGCCAATGGCCTGCACCCAGTCGCCCACGTTCACCTGGTCGGAGTTGCCCATCTTGACGGTAGGCAGAGGCGTGGAGGTCTCAATCTTGATCACGGCCAGATCGGTGGCCTTGTCGGTGCCGATCACGCGCGCCTTGCGGCCCGGGTCCTGGGTGTCAGGATCGCTGGCCAACTTGACGTAGATCTCGTCGGCGTGTTCCACCACATGGTTGTTGGTGATGATGTAGCCTCTGGGGTCCACGATGAAGCCGGAGCCAAGAGCCTGCTGCACATCCTCGCCCTGCTGGCCTTCATCCGGACCGCCGGGGATTTGGCCGCCAAAGAAGCGGCGCAGCATGTCGGGAATGTCGCCCTGACCCTGCTGGTCGTCGTCCTGATCGTCGTCCGGCGACTGCTGGCGGCGGGGTTGCACGCGTTGGTGGGGGTTCTTTTTGCCCTTGGGAGCCTCAGCCTGCTTGGGCAGAGTGCGGGTGTTGATGTTGACCACCGCGGGGCCAACCAGCTTGGCAATGCGCACAAAGTCGTTGGGGGGAATGGTGGAGTTAACCACCTTCAGCGGCGTGGCGTCAGCCGAGGAGTTCGCCTGCTCCTGGCCGCGGACACCGTGGGCGGCAAAGGATCCGCCAACCACAACAACCGAGAGCGTGGTGAGCACGATAAAGGCTGAGACGAGACGGCGCGAGCGGAGCCGATTCAGAAGCGATTTCATATTTCCGATGACCTCATAGAGCCCTCGAATCTTCGACCAGAGGGCGTGTTTCCACCAAATTCAGTATAGCCAGCCGGCGGGGTCTGCAGCGCAGCGCCGGGGCTTCCAAAAGGAGCCGCATTTGCTCCTTGCACTTCTTAAGACGCATCAACTGATTAATTAGTAGCAAGGAAAAATGAAGAATTATTCTCTACTCAAAGGATCCACCCACAAGGAACGAAATATTAAAGAACGAAATATTGGATTGGGACAGGCGTGCTGATGCGCCCCAGCGGGGCGCAACGAAAATAGCCCAGGATGGACCGAGTGCAACGAGGGGAATCCTGGGAAAGCCGCATCAGAGCAGCCCGCGTCCTGGAGGGACGCACGAACGGTCGCACAAAAGCGTCTGAAGCCACGCGAAGCATTTGGCCGCACCGCAGGTGCCCGCAACGCAGGTGCCCGCAACGCAGGTGCCCGCAACGCAGGTGCCCTCAGGCTTCATGGGCACTGGGCGTGTGCGGGGCGGCCACCAGTTCTGTAAGGAGAATGCCTGTCAGGATCAGCAGCGCACCCATGGCCGGCCGCAGGCCCAGCCGCTCGCCCATCACTACATAGGAGGTGATCCAGGCAAAGACCGGCTCCATGGTCAGGATCAGGGCCGTGTGGGTGGGGGGCAGGATGGACTGCACCCAACTCTGCACGCTGAAGGCGGCGGCGGTGGCCAGAACGGCGGCAGCCACCAGTGCGGCCAGGAGACGGGGCGTCCAGTGGATCTGCGGCTGCTCGATCAAGGGCAGGCTCAGGCCCATGAAGAGCGCGCAAAAGCCCACCTGCATCAGCGCCAGCGGCCGGAAGTCGATGCGGGGCGAAACATGCGCCAGCGCCAGGCAGTGCAGGGCAAAGCCCACCGCACAGCCAAAGGTGAGCAGGTCGCCCAGATTCATCGACTTCCAGTCCGGCACCAGCGAGGCCAGCACCGAGCCGCCCGCCGTGGCGGGAACCGTGAGCAGCAGAATGCCGGCAAAGGCCAGCAGAGCTCCGCAAAAGGCGTTCCATCCAGGCTTGCGCCCGCCCGGAGGATGCAGCCCCGGGATGAGCGAGAAGAAGGGGACCAGAACCACCAGCAGTCCGGTGATGAAGGCGGACTTGGACGGAGTGGTACGAACCAGGCCGATGGTCTGGAACTGGTAACCGAGGGCCAGGCAAAGGCCAACCACGGCTCCAGCCGCAAGCTGGCGGCGGCTGATCTGCCTCCAGTGGCGGCGATAAACCACGGCCAGCACGGCAAAGGCTAGCGTCATGCGGACCAGGTTGAAGGCGGCAGGCGAGGCATCGTTCAGAGCCGCCTTGACGACGACAAAGGTCGATCCCCAGATGGCAACCACAGCCAGCATCAGCAGATAAGCGCGTACTTTCATCGGAGCCTTTTGCAAAATTGCCTTCAATTGGAAGATATGCGTCAGGGCACGACTTCAGTCGTGCCGCAAATGGCACCTTCAGATTCCGGCTTTGCCGCTGCGGAATAGTAAATAACTGAAACACAAAGGAACAGGGGCTAAAGCCCAATATCCTTTTGAAAACCTTTCGGCACGACTGAAGTCGTGCCCTGACGCTTTTTGCCGCTACATTGGGAGTTTGCAAGAGGCTCACTCTTTGGATTATTGCAGAGGGACGGCTTGCTACTGCTCGGCGGCCCAGCCCAGCATGGCCAGGGTGAGCAGCAGAACGCGGCGCAGGCCCAGTTCGCGATCCTTGGCCGAGTACCACTCTTCCAGGGTGTGCGCGCCGCCGCCGTCGCCGCCCGCACCCAATGACATGGACGGAACGCCCAGCGACAGCGGGATGTTGGCGTCGGTTGAGCCCAGACGCAGCTCGGTGGGCAAACTCAGGTGGCGGTCAACGGCCCGCAGCATGGCCAGCAAAGGCGAGTCGCCGGGCAGTTGCGCGGCAGGCCGGTTGCCAATGGGCTTGATGGCCAGAACCAGCGGACGGCGTCCCGCGGCGGAGGGTTTCAGGTTGAAGTGGGTTATCGCGTCTTCAGCCGCGCGGAACAGGGCCACTTCCAGGCGCGTGAGTTCATCGGAGGAGGTGGAACGGATGTCTACCGAAGCCTCGGCAAACTGCGGAATGGAGTTCACGCTGGTGCCGCCGCGGATGGTTCCCAGGTTGATGGTGGTGCGTGGCTCGGTTGGCAGGGGCAGGTCGGTAAAGTTGGCCAAAGCTGCGGAGAGCGCAGCAATGGGGTTGGGCGTGCCCGCGTCAGAAAAGCTGTGGCCGCCAGGGCCGTTCACGCGCACCAGGAAGCGGCGGCTGCCCAGAGCCTGCACCACGGCTGAATCGGCTCCCGCGCCGTCCAGCACAATGTGGGCGGCAATCCGGCCGGCGAGCCGGTTGGTCTGATACAGGTGGCGCACTCCGCGCAGATCGCCCTCGCCCTCTTCGCCCACGTTGGCCAGGAAGAGGAGGGGAACGGGCAGCTCCGGTGCGGAGTGGACCAGGGCGCGCGCAATGGCCAGCATGCCAACCACTCCCGCGCCGTTGTCGCACGCGCCGGGCATCTTGAGCAGCTCACCGTCTAGCTCCGGAACAAGGGGTGTGGCGGCCGGAAATACGGTGTCAAGATGTGCGGAGAGGACCACGATGTGCCCGGTGCTTTCCGGCGGCAGATGGGTGGCGGCGAGGGTGCCAAAGACGTTGCCTACCTCATCGGTCCAAACCGATTGGAGGCCGATCTCCCGAAAGCGATCCGCCGCCCACACCGAGCGCGCCTGCTCTCCAAAGGGCGGAGCTGGGATGCTGGAAAGCTCCATCTGCCAGTCCATGATCGTCTTCGGGTTCTGGTGCATCCAGTGAAAGGCGGCGTGCACCGGCCGCAGCCCGGCAAGTGCCGTGACGCGGGAAAAGAACGAGTTGCGTGAGATGAGTCCCATGCGGTCGCTTACAGGGTAACAGGGCACCTGCGGTGCGGCGGGAGGTTTCGCTCCTTTGCTTCTGGAGTCACCGAAAAGGCGATGTGCCGCAAATGGTCTCTACGTTGCCGTTCGGCGAATTTCGGCGAAGACCTCCTCCGCCAAGTAAGTTTCACCTCTGGCAACTTGTTCTTGTCCAATTTCGAGGATCGTCAGGAGGGCGGCGGTTTCGGAAATCTCATCAGGTGAAGGGGAGAGAGGTTTGGCTTTGTCTTGGTTCATCGTCTTTCTACTTATTTGAACATCGCACGGCCGGGTGCCAGGTGCCGGTGTCGGGTGCCCCATCCTTCGCGTTCTTAGCGAAGGGTGGGATCGCACGATCCAAACCTGCTGGGCCGGGTCAATCGTCTCTGCATGGACGAGATGGGCGGAGACCGCGCGCCCTGAAAGGGCGCTCTGCAAGAAGCCCAGCACGGAGCCGCGGCGACGTGCTGGGTATAGATCGTATCGGGGGACCAGCGCCCCTTGGGTGGCGCTGTGCATCCACTCGAAACGAGACCGAAGTAGATCCTTGTGCTCTCCGCTACTTCTTGCTCAACGAAAAGATGAAGTAGGTGGCGGGCGTCGTGCCCACGTTGCGGAATCCGTGCATCTGGTTGGGAGCGGTGTAGCCCACGCCGCCCGGGCCCAGAATGTGCGACTCGCCGTTGTACATGAAGTCCACCGTGCCCTCGCGAATGAGCATGAACTCCTCATGGGCGTGCTGGTGGGCGGGATGGGGCATCTTGCCGGCCTCAATGGTGGTCTCGTGCAGCTCGATCAGCTCCCCGGTGGGCACGGTGCCTTTGGCAATGTCGTGGGTAGGCGCGCCGCCGTCGGAGTAGCGGAGCGGCATTTTGTCGAAGGGAAAGGCCTTGCACTGCGAGAGGTCGCTGGAGAGTTTGTTCTCGGAGACCTGGGCGGCGTGAGCTTCAGCAGACAGGGCGGTGGCAAGGGCCGGAAGGGCCAAGCAAAGATTGCGGCGCGTGAGGTCGCTCATGGTGAGGTGCTCCTTCTAGAGTTTGCTCTAACTATTTGCAGCCAATTAGCTTAGATGGCTTGCGTGTGGTCGGGCGTCCCCAGTGTACAGCCTGTGTGGAGGATTGGATAGAGGGCTGTATATATCCCCGAGCAGTGGGGGACCAGACCAAAGGTCTGGACAAAAAGGAGAGGGGCAACACTGGTTTTGCCCTTTCGCGCATTTTCGGATTTACTGTAGACTTCCGTGCCCCATCCATCTCCGCGTTCTTTGCGGAATGGGTGGGATACCTGCAGAATCCCGGTCTACACAATCCACGAAAATCCACCCGCAGAGCCGGTGCCTTTATTGATCCGGCCCATAAATACTGACAACTGGGTGCCCCATCCATCCCGCGTTTAGTGCGGGATGGGTGGGATAGAGTGATACTTTTTGAAGGCCGGATCAATAGGTTTTCAGGCCCCGCAAAGGGGCCTGACCAGCCATCGTGCTGAATAACCTCTACTGTTTCCGCACCCAGAAACCCGTGCCGTAGGCACAGTACAAGTTAGCCCCAGGTTTCAACCTGGGGAAAGCTGGCCTCAAAATGACACCGGAGTGCCGTAGGCACGGCGCAAAAACTGCGATTTGCCCATAGCTTGATCCACAAAGAGCAAACCCCTTGGGCGACTCCCGGAATTCTCAAAGCCCTACTGTCACCCCTCCAGAGCCGGGGGATCTCCTCACCCATTTGGGAGCTTTGTTCTATCCCACCCATTTCCGCAAAGGACGCAGAAACTACCCAACCGCTTCGTCTTCAGGCAAATAGTCCACCGAGTGCAGGAAGAGCCCCCGCCCGGGTGCGGTGGGGCCGGCGGCCGAGCGGTTACGGGCGGCCAGAATGGTGGGGATCTCCTCCGGACGGAGGCTTCCGCGGCCCACGTCCAGCATGGTGCCCACCAGATTGCGGACCATGTGGTGCAGAAAGCCCGAGCCGCGCACGCGGTAAACCAGCAGGGGACCGTCCGGTGTGGAGCGCTCCTCCCACGTGGAGGAGTAGATGGTCTTTACCGTGCCGTTCAGCTTGCCATCTTCGGAGAACTCGGCCTGGCGGGCGGCCTTGTCGGGGTCTGAGGCAGCAAAGCTCAAAAAATCGTGGGTGCCAACCAGGAGCTGGGCGGCACGGGCCAGCGCCTCCATATCCATGGGCCAGCGACTGGCGTAAACGTAGCGGGCCAGAAACGGCGGGCACATCGCACCGCGGAAGATGCGGTATTCGTAGGTCTTGCCCCTGGCCGAGTGGCGGGCATGGAAGGTACTTCGTACCGTTCTCGTCTCGATCACCCGGATGGATGCGGGCAAGGTCCCGTTCAGGGCCCGCTGCAGGTTGGTGGCGGGGATCCGCGCGGTGAGCGGAAAGCTGGCCACCTGAGCCAGGGCGTGGACCCCGGCATCGGTGCGTCCTGAACCTTGCGGCAGCGGGGATTCATTGAGGATGCGGCCCAAAGCAGCCTGCAACTCTCCCTGGATAGTGCGCTCGCCTGGTTGCACCTGCCATCCCTTATAGTCAGTGCCGTCATAGGCAAGGGTGAGCTTCCAGTTCTGCTGGGCAGGCTCAACTGTGGGGGGCGAAACGGGTTGGAGGTCGTCGGTCAAAGAAGGATTCCCGTTTCAGGGTAAATCAAGCAGGGCCGGAGGCCCCTCTTCCTGGGCTATCGGAACTGGAACGCAGCGGGGATACTGGCACAAGCTCCATTCGAGGGCGGTCAAAGGAGGACATTTGTGGAACGGAAGCTTCTGAGCGGCTGGGATATACTCAGGTTTCTATGGGATATTTTCTGCCTGGGGCTGGGAAACCGCGAATCTTGCGGAACCACGGGCGAAGAATGTCCGTATGGAAAAGTGAGCCCCTGACTCAGCCAGGGAACAATCGGAGTCGATGGCGGAAATGCTGCGTCCGGAATGGCTCGCCGGACGTCTGATGAAAAGTGGCACTAGATGCCGACAGATGGGTGGAGAAGAAGATGCATTTTTACCGGAAGGTTGAGTTGTTTGGGCAGTCAGGAACGGATTGCGGCAAGCGGGCAGCAAACGGACGGCATGAGGCCGGCGGCAGCGTGCGGGCTTTTACGGCAGCTGTGCTGATTGGCCTGATGGCTGCTCCCGGCAGTTTTGCGCAGACCCCGGCAGGAACCACTGGACCAGACAAGGCGGCCTCCGAGCTGCCCGCGGCTCCGGCTCCACAGGTCACCGAGCCGTTTTCGCTACGCACTTCGGCGCATGATTTCTCGAAGCCTTACGCCGGCTTCCGGGCCAATCCGGTTGCCAAGTATCTGCCGAACACCGAGGCCAAGGCCAGCTTTACCAATTCATTGCGCTGGAACGACCTGGTGAAGGACGGCAAGATGTACCTCAGCCTGTCCGACGCCATTGCGCTGGCTCTGGAAAATAACTACGACATCGCCATTGCCCGCTACGATCTGGACATTGCCGATACCGACATTCTCCGTGCCTCAACCGGCGCGGGCCTGTTGGGCGTGCCCACCGGCATTGTGGCCAACACCCTGACCGGCGCTTCTTCGGCAACGGTTGCGGGCGGCGGCCCGGGCGGCACCACGGTAGGTTCCGGTGGCGCAGGCTCCGGCTCCAGCGGCCTGACCCTGACTACGGCCGGCGCTGGACCCGCTCCGGAAAGCCTCGATCCGATGCTGACCGCGGCCATCTCGTTTGATCGGGACCGCACACCTTCGTCCAGCATTATTTCCGGTGGCACCAGCTCGACAAACCTGTACAACTTTGCTCTTAACCAGGGGTTTGTGACGGGCAGCAACTTCCAGTTCGCCTTCAACAACGAGTACGCTTCCACCTCAAACGCTCTGCAGACCTACAGCCCGGAGCTCTTGTCCAGCTACAAGGCCACGTTGACGCAGCACATTTTGCAGGGCGCCGGCATTTGGGTGAACAAGCGCTTTATTTACCAGGCGCAGAATAACCGCCGCATCACCGATTCCTCTTTCCGCCAGCAGATCATCTACACCGTCAGCCAGGTGGAGTCCATCTACTGGGGACTGGTGGAGGCCTACGAGCAGGCGCAGGCCAAGGAGCAGGCTCTAGAGCAGAGCACTAAGCTGCTGAACGACAACAAGAAACAGCTTGAGATCGGCACCATGGCCCCGCTCGACGTGGTCAATGCCGAATCGACGGTAGCCAGCGACCAGCAATTGCTGATCAGCGCACAGAGTGCGTTGAACTACCAGCAGCAGATTCTGAAGCAGGCCATCGCGCGTAATCTGAACGACGCTACGCTCTCCGCCGCGCCGGTGATTCCCACCGATCGCGTGAGCCTGGAGCCGATTCCGGAAGAGAGCGAGCCTGTTGAGGCTCTGGTCCAGGAGGCATTCCAGCGCCGTCCGGAACTGGAGCAGGCCATGCTGACGCTGCGCAACGACGAGATCACCCTGAAGGGCGCTCGCAACGCTCTGTTGCCGGTCTTTGATGTGTACGGTTACCTGGCCGGGCAAGGCCTGGCAGGCAGTGTGAACCCCAAGTGCGGTTCGTCCAGCCTGACTACGGGCGCTAACTGTACCGGTGCTCCAACCGGATACGGGACCGCGTTGTCGGGCACTTTCAACAACTCGGCTCCGGATAAGGGCGTCGGGTTCAATTTGACGATTCCCATCCGTAACCGCTATGCCGAGTCGGTCCATGAGCGCTCGTTGATGGAGTACCGTCAGGCCGAACTCCGTCTGGCCCAGCTCTACACCCAGATTCGCATGCAGGTGGTGAACCAGAAGTTCGCGCTCTCCAACGACCGCTCTGCCGTTGTGGCCGCGCAGGCCGCCCGCGACTACAACCAACAGAGCCTGGACGCCGAGATGAAGAAGCTGAAGCTGGGCGCATCCACCTCCGCCAACGTGCTGCTCCAGCAGCGCAACCTGGCTTCGGCGGAGTACAACCTGATTGCCGCCCATGCCACCTACGCCAAGGATCGCGCCGGTCTCTACCAGATTGTCGCCTCCACGCTGCAGCAGTACGGCATCAATCTGAACGATGCCGCTTCCGGCGAAGTGAAGGCAGCCCCCGTGGTTCCCGGCATTACGGCAGTGAAGCCGGCTGCGCAATAACTCCAGCAGCGGAAATGCAAAAAGGCCCGGCTCTGGAGCCGGGCCTTTTGCGTGGGTGGGAAGTTTAGAGCATTTTCTGGAATGGTGTAGACCTGAATTTCATGGGTGTCCCACCCATTTCCGCAAAAAAGCACGGAAATGGATGGGGCACGGAAGTCTATAGCAAAAGGGGAAATGCTCTAGCGTTCCGCCAGATTGTCCAGCAGGTCAAAGAACTCCGGGAAGCTGATGGCGGCTACTTCAGCGCCCTGAATCAGGGTGTCGGAGGTGGCGCGCAGAGCGGCCACACTGAAGGCCATGGCGATGCGGTGATCGTGGTCGCATTCGATGCTGGCACCGTGCAGCGTCTGGCTGCCGGGTACGTCCAGGCCGTCCTCGAATTCGGTGACTTCCGCGCCCATGGCGCGCAGATTTTTGACCACCAGCGCAATCCGGTCCGACTCCTTGACGCGCAGCTCCTTGGCGTCGCGGATACGGATGCCACCCCGCGTGAAGGGTGCAATGGCAGCCAGCACCGGTAGCTCGTCGATGATCTGCGCTGCCACCGCGCCCCTGATCTCTACCGATCCAAGGCCCTCAAGCGGAGCGGTAGCGCGCACCATTCCAACAAGTTCGGCGTTCTTCTCCTGCAGGTCGATGACGGAAATCTTCAGGCCCAGGCTGGCCAACACGTCCAGCAGGGAAGCGCGCGTGGGGTTCAGGCCCAGCGAATCCAGCACCAGGCTGGAGCCGGGGAAGAGTGCCGCGGCACAGAGGAAGAAGGCAGCCGAGGAGATGTCGCCCGGTACCGAGCCCTCAATGGCGTGGAGCGCTTGGGGACCGGCAATGGTGATGGTCTCGAGATTCGCTTGCTTGCCGCGAGAGACGGTTGCGCCAAAGGCCTTCAGCGCCAACTCACTGTGGTCGCGGGTGCGGACCGCTTCGCGCACCGTGGTAGCGCCCTCGGTCTGCAAGCCGGCCAGCATCACGCAGCTCTTCACCTGCGCGCTGGGCACCGGCGTGGTGTAGTCAATAGCGCGCAGCTGGCCGCCTTGAAGAAGGAGCGGCGCATGGCCTTCCGTGAGGGTGAGCCTCGCGCCCATGGCCTCCAGGGGCTTGCGGATGCGCTCCATGGGGCGTCTGGAGAGCGACTCGTCGCCGATGAGCGTAAAGCGGCCTTCCTGCGCCGCCAGCAAGCCACTCATCATGCGCATGGTGGAGCCGGAGTTGCCGCAGTCCAGCGGTTCCGCACAGGGCGTAACCCGGCCACCTACGCCGGTCACCTCAATCGAGTCTGCGCCGGTTTTGACCACCTTTGCTCCCAGCTGCGCCATGCAGGCCAGCGTGGAGGCGCAATCGGCTCCGGTGGAGAAGTTGGTAAAGCGCGAGGTGCCCTCGGCAAAGGCCCCGAGCAGGCCGTAGCGGTGGCTGATGGACTTGTCGCCGGGCAGGCGAAGGCTTCCGGCAATGTTGCGCGCGGGACGGATGAGGCGTTCCTGGACTGAAGTGCTCAAGAGGTCTCCGGAAAATGGGTTCCTCTTCAGTGTAACGAATCGCACGGCGGAGGGCATCCGCACGAAAATCTCTGGCCAAAATCACCATTGCACACGTTAAAATGAACACGTGGGCAATAGAGGTGGGAACCAGTTTTCCGCTCTGCAGCCCGAAGCTTTGACCCGAGCGCGCCGGTGCTTGCCGGTCAGAAGAGACTCAGCGGTTGCAGGCCGCCGGGTGTGTGCATTGGATGCCTGCTTCTCGCGGGGCGTTCGCAACAACGCCTCGCATTTTCTTTCTGATCCTGAAGCACGTGGCCGCAAAGAAGGATTTCGGGGTTTCAACCCTGGACGGATTACTGTCTGCACAGCGCCCTTTCAGGGCGCTCGGATGTTTTGGCATCGCAACCCAGGGCTGCGCCTCATAAGCGCTAACTTGTTTATTGCAATGGCGACCTGATTTTGATACCGTTGGGTGCATGACGACTCCCAGCGCAGCTAACGAGGATTG
>CAZYDF010000069.1:0-23048 GCA_964645855.1 uncultured Occallatibacter sp. | reverse complement strand
ACCGGCAGCTTGCCGGTCTGGGCCACCATGCGGATCAGTTCGTAGGGGGCCTGGTGCTCCTTGGCCGCCGCATAAAGCTCCTGCTCGCTGAGCACGGTGAGCTGACGCATCTCCCTTACAATCTGGCGCATATGCTGCACGGCATGGACCACGTCGCCGGTGCCGGCCTCGCCCTTGGTGCGAATCATCGCGGCGCCTTCGGCGATGCGCCGGAGGGCCTCGCCCAGGTTGCGGGCTCCACACACAAACGGCGTGGTAAAGGCATGTTTGTCAATGTGATGCGCCTCGTCGGCGGGGGTCAGGACTTCGCTCTCGTCGATGTAATCCACACCGATCTCCTGCAGGATCTGGGCCTCGGCAAAGTGCCCGATGCGGGCCTTGGCCATCACCGGAATGGAGACAGCGGCCATGATCTCCTTGATCAGGCCAGGCTTGGCCATGCGCGCCACGCCACCCTCGGCGCGAATCATGGCCGGCACCCGTTCGAGAGCCATCACGGAGGTCGCGCCGGCTTCTTCAGCAATGCGCGCTTGCTCAACGTTCATCACGTCCATGATGACGCCGCCCTTCAGCATCTCGGCTAAACCGATCTTGAGCCTTAGGCTGATTGATGTAAAAGGCGTATTATCTTTAGTTTCCGGCATGATTCTCAACCTCTTTCCCGCTGGTTTTGCCGGCCCGGAATCTAGCTGGGAAGCCTCGGGCGGCACGCTCTTAGTGTAACAGCCGGCCAACCTGCCGTTCACCTTCTGCTGGATTGGGAGATGCAAAGGAGAGCCAGGTTGCCTTTATGAGCGGTCTCTAATCCTGTTGTCTCGATTCTGGTCACCTTACTGCAAGATTCTCAGGCGATGGCAGCCATACCGCAGATCCCGCCTCCGAACCCCCAGCAGCCACCCCTTCCGGTGGTTGCCAGTGCCGCCCCACATGCGGTGCCCAACTTGCCCCCCATGCCGGATGAGCCTCAGCACCAGGCGCTGGTTCCGGTGGCCCCCGATGCGGATCATGCGCTGCATCTCGGCGAACTGGATCTGACCGGACCGCTGGCGTTGCTGCCCATCGAGCTGGACGTGTCCATTCCGGTGCGCGAGTTTCGGGTCCGGCAGCTTCTAGCTCTGGAGCCTGGCCAACTGATCGAGACCCAATGGCACAACGGCGACGATGTGCCCCTGGCCGCGGCCGATGTGCATCTGGCCTGGAGCGAATTCGAAGTGATTGAAGCCGAGTTGGCCGTCCGCGTGACGCGCCTGCCGTAACCAAGCCAAAGCCGCGGGGGAGAGACACATGTTGGGCATCGTGAAGAGAGATACGACCAAGAACCAACCAGTCGGGGGACTGGCCGGATGGCTGCTGGCCAAGCTCCAGGGCCGGGCGCGCCGCCAGCCGCGGCTGGAAGTGATTGAGCGCATCTCGCTGGCTCCGCGCCAATCGCTGGCTTTGGTGGAAGCCGAAGGTCGCCGCTTCCTGGTTGCCTGCTCGGCGGACAGCACGCCTGCCTTCTATCCCATGGGCGGCCGCGCCACGCGCTCGACCAACTCCAGGAGGCCGAGGATCTCATGGTAGCTCTCTGGCTGGCAGCGCCCTCGCTGATTCCCGATCTGAACGCCAAGTTTCACGCCGCGGACTCCACTCCCTGGACCATTCTCTTCGTTCTCACCCTGATCACCCTGTTGCCGGCCATCCTGATGGCCATGACGCCGCTGGTGCGGCTGTTGGTGGTCTTCCACTTTCTGCGCCAGGCACTGGGTACCCAGACCGCGCCCTCCAACCAGACCCTGATGGGCCTGGCCCTGATGATGACCTGGTTCCTGATGGCCCCGGTGCTTACCCAGGTGGACCAGCAGGCGGTGGAGCCTTATCGCGCCGGCCAGATCACCGGCACCGACGCCATTGACCGCGGCGCTCAGCCGATCAAGCACTTCATGCTCCGCTATGCCCGCGAGAAGGACCTGGCGCTGTTCACCGCCGCCGGGCAGATTCCGCGCCCGCAGACGGCCGACGACCTGCCCATGCGGGTGGTCATTCCCTCTTACATCCTCTCCGAACTCAAGGCTGGCTTTGCCATCGGTGCGGTTCTGTTCCTGCCGTTCCTGTTGATTGACATGGTGACGGCCGCCATTACCACCTCGATCGGCATGTTCCAGTTGCCGCCGGTGGTGGTTTCAACCCCTCTGAAGATCCTTCTGTTTGTGATGATCGATGGCTGGAATCTGCTGGCCGGATCGCTGCTCAAGAGTTTTTAGAAAGGAGACTGCCTGTGAGCCCGGACCTTGTTGCAGAACTGATGCGTCAACTGATGCGCGAAGCCATGATCGTGGCCGCTCCGGTGCTGCTCATGACCGCGGCGCTCAGCTTTGTGCTGAGTCTGGTGCAGACCCTGACCAGCCTGCAGGAGCAGTCTCTGACCTCCGTGCCCCGGCTGGCGGCCGTGGTGCTGCTGATGATGGCCGCCATGCCCTGGTTTCTGGGCCGCATGGCCGATTACACCATCCACCTGTTGACGGATCTTCACCGGTACCTGGGCTAAGGGCGAGCAATGCAGGATTGGACGACATTCTTGAGCGCGATGACGCTGGTTCTGGTTCGAATCAGCGGCGTGCTCCTGTTTGCGCCCTTTTTCAGCGCCGCCGCTCTGCCCGCCCGCACCAAGGCCATCTTTGCCGGCGCGGTGGCCTATCTACTGGCCCCCCTGGTGGCCACTCTTCCCGGAGCGCAGGTTACGCTCGGCTTCTCGGCCATCCTGGGCGAGCTGGCCGTGGGTCTGGTCTATGGCCTGGCCCTGGTGCTGCTGAATGAGACCCTGCTCTTCGCCGGCCAGATCACCGGCATGCAGTTGAGCTTCTCGCTAGTCAACTTGATGGACCCGGCCAGTTCCATCCAGACGCCGCTGATGGGCGAACTCTTCCAGACCATGGCCACGTTGGTAGTGATCACCGCTGGGCTGGACCGCATTCTGCTGGCTTCCATGGTGCGCAGTTTTCATGCCGTGCCGCTGGGCAGCTACGCCCTGCCGCCTACCACGGCGATGGCTCTGGTCCACGCCGCCGGGGGCATCTTTCTGGCCGCGGTGGAGCTGGCCGCCCCGGTTCTGGCCGCCACCATGCTGGTTGAGGTCTCGATCGGCCTGATGGGCAAGCTGAGCCCCCAGTTGCCGGTCATGAACCTGACCGTTCCGCTCAAAACCATTACCGGTTTTGTGGTGCTCATGGGCGCTCTGGCACTGTGGCCGCGCTTTATCGAGGCTCGTTTCGGCGGCCTGCTCGACATGGCAGAACATCTGCTGGCGGGGAGGGGATAGTCCATGCCCGGAGAGCGCACAGAACAAGCATCCCAAAGAAAACGTGACAAGGCACGCGAGGACGGAGACATCCTCCACAGCCGGGAACTGACGTCCGCCGCCGGAACCCTGGCTGGTGTCATGACTCTGGGCCTTCTGGGCGGGCGGTCGCTGGAGCTGTTCCACTCCGGCTTCTCGGAGTTTCTGGCGCTCGGCTCCCCGGCCCACTGGGAGACCAGCCAGATCGGCCCCACGCTGATCGCCCTGCGCCGGCTGATGCTGAACATGCTGGCTCCGCCCGCGGTGGTGATGGCCGCCGTGGCCATGGCCGCGCTGGGCGCCGCCATTGTGCAGACCGGCGGCGTCACCTTTCATCCCAGCGCCATCGCCTTCAAGATCGAACGCCTGAACCCGGTTTCGAACCTGAAAAACATGTTCTCGCTCCGTTCCGCGGCGCGTTTGGGCAAGTCGCTGGTCCCGGGCGTCTTTCTGGGAGTGATTGCGGTGCAGCGCATCGCCCATCAGCTCACCCTGCCGCCCTTCTCTGTGGTCCGGCTGGAGCAGCTCGGCACGGACATCTACGGCCTGCTGCTGGCCGCTGCCTGGATCCTGTTCGGCTGGTCGGCGGTTGACTTCCTGGTGGAGTGGCAGCAGCGCGAATCGCGCCTGAAGATGAGCAAACAGGATATGCGCGAAGAGTACCGGGAATCCGAGGGCTCGCCCGAGGTGCGCGGCCGCATCCGTAACCTGCAGCGCCAGATGCGCCGCCGCAAGGTGAAGCAGGATGTCTCCAAGGCGGCTGTGATTCTAACCAACCCCACCCACTACGCCGTGGCGCTCAACTTCGACTTTGGCACCATGGAGGCCCCGCGGGTGGTGGCCAAGGGCCGCGACCTGCTGGCGGAGGAGATCAAGGCCGAGGGCCGCTGGGCCGGGGTGCCGATCGTCGAGAACCCGCCGCTCGCCCGTTCGCTCTACAAGCTGGTCGAAGTAGGCCAGTTCATTCCTGCCGATCTTTACGCGGCAGTTGCCGCCATTCTTGCTTACCTCTACCGCCAACGTGTGGAAGAGGAGATGCGCGAGCGCCGGGCCCGTCAAGCACAGGCCCAGGCTCATGCGCGCGCACAAGCTGCTCAGGGCCGTCCGTGGCCGGGCACCAACCCCATGGGAGGTAGAGGATGAGTACCGCCGCCCTTGCCGTCGGAGCTCCCGGCGTTCGCAATATTCTGGATCGGCTGCGCGAGTACGTGCTGCCGCTGGCTGCCATCAGCGTGATCTTTGTCATGCTGGTGCCGATGCCTTCACCGGCCCTCGATCTGCTGCTCGCCATCTCCATGGCCGCCTCCTGCATCGTCTTTCTGGCGGCCATGCAGATCCGGCGCGCCGTGGACCTGAGCGTCTTTCCCACCCTTTTGTTGTTGTTGACCCTCTTCCGTCTGGCTCTGAACATAGCCTCCAGCCGCCGCATTCTGCTCCACGGTTCGGAGGGAACGGGCGCTGCCGGCAAGGTCATTGAGGCCTTTGGCCAGTTTGTGGTGGGCGGCAACTACGTGGTGGGCTTTGTGCTCTTCCTGGCCCTGATCGCCATCCAGTTCCTGGTGGTATCGCACGGCGCGGTCCGCACCGCTGAAGTTACGGCCCGCTTCACGTTGGACGCATTGCCCGGCAAGCAGATGGCCATCGACGCCGATCTGAGCGCCGGCCAGATCGACGAGGTTGAGGCCCGTCGCCGTCGCCAATCCATCGCCCGCGAGGCGGAGTTCTACGGCGCCATGGACGGCGCGGCCCGCTTCAACCAGCGCGATTCGCTGGCCACCATCCTCATCACCGCCATCAACATCGTGGCTGGTTTGTTGATTGGAACCCTGCAGCAGGGCGTTGACCTGGCCACTGCCGCCCGGACCTATACCGTGCTCACCGTGGGCGACGGTCTGGTCACGCTGATTCCCTCGCTGCTGGTGTCGATCGCCGGCGGCATCACCCTGACCCGCGCCAACAGCTCCGGCCAGCTGGGCGGCGAGATCCGCCAGCAGCTGCTCGGCAAGCCCGCCACGCTCTATATCGCGGCCTTGGTCATGGGCGGCATGTGCCTGATTCCCGGCCTGCCCAAGATCTCCTTCCTGCTGGTTGCCACCGTGCTGGTGCTGATGGGCCGCAGAATCAAGGCGACTCTGGCCGTGGCGGCTCCTGCTCCTGAAACCCAGGCGGCCGACAAGAAAAAGACCGAAGTCTCGCAGGCGGCCGACCTGGCCAACCTGCTCAAGCTCGAAGAGTTGACGCTCGAGATCGGCTTCCAGCTGATTCCGCTGGTGGACGAGAAGCAGGGCGGGCAGCTGTTGAACAAGGTTCGCTCCCTGCGCCGCCATCTTTCGAGCGAGCTGGGATTCCTGGTGCCTCCGGTGCATATCTCCGACAACTTGCGCCTCCGTCCCCGGGAATATGTGTTTTCGATCCGGGGCATCGAGATCGGCCGCTGGCAGACCGAAGGCAACAATATGCTGGCCGTCTCGGGCGACCCGAACCGCCGTCCGCTGGCCGGCAAGGAGACCCGCGAACCGGCCTTTGGTGTGCCCGCCATCTGGATTGCGCCGAGCGTCGAAGATCAGGCCATCGCCGCCGGGTATTCGGTGGTGGATTCGGTCACCGTCATTACCACCCACCTGGGCGAGCTGATCCGCCAACATGCCTGGGAGCTGCTGGGACGGGCCGAGACCAAGCGACTCTTGGATTCTCTTAACGATAGTCATCCCAAGCTGATGGAAGAGCTGGTACCGAAGCTCATGTCGCTTGGCGAAGTGGGCCGGGTGCTGGAGCAATTGCTGCGCGAGCGGGTTTCGATTCGCGATCTGGGCACCTTGCTGGAGGCGCTGGTGGAGATGGCCCCCATGAACAAGAGCACGGTGGCGCTGGTGGAGTCCGCACGGCAGGCGCTGGGACGCCGTCTGGTGCGTCCCCTGCTCGATGGCGAGGGCATGCTGCCGGTGCTGTTGCTCGATGCCGGGCTGGAGGAAGAGATTCTTGCCACCCTCGCGCCCGAGGCCTCCAATCGGCTACCGTCCGCCACCGGCGCCGGAGGCACACCGGTGGTCCGGCGTCTGGTCGATTCTGTGAGGCAGCTTATTGGCTCAGCCTCGGCAACGGCCCTGCCCGTGCTTCTATGTCCAAGTCCGGCCCGTTATTACGTGAAGCGGTGGCTGGAGCCAATACTTCCGAGACTGTCGGTACTAGCGGCTGGGGAGATTCCTGCCGATATCCGATTAAGGCCTGTCGGCACTCTTCGTTGAAAAGGAAGAAAAGACGAAGATGGTGGGCCGGAGGTGAGCAGCAAGTTCGACCGGTGAGCTAGGTAAATGTTGGTCGGCAGTAGATGAAGCAACTGGACCGGATGAGCGACTGGTCCGGTGAACAGCAATGAGGGGGTAGGCTTTGGAGAGCGCGGCCGCAAGAGATAACCAACGACCCATGCGCCGGATGGCGGCAACTGCCGGATATCCACCGGCAGCGATGCCCACGCCGGTTCTGAGTGGCGAACAGGAGCGCGTGCTGCTGGAGCATCTTCCCATCGTGCGCTTTCTGGCCCGTCGTATTCACGAGCGCCTGCCCCAGCACGTTGACATTGAAGATCTTGTCTCGGCCGGAGTGGTGGGGCTGATGGACGCCTTTTCCAAGTTCGATCCCACCAAAAAGGTGCAGTTCCGCAGCTATGCGCAGTTCCGCATCCGCGGCGCCATTCTGGACAGCCTGCGCACGCTCGACTGGAGCCCGCGCGAGCTGCGCCGCAAGGGCCGCGCCGTGGAAGAGGCGATCCGCACCCTGACGGCGCGCATCGGCCACGCTCCCGGCGAAGGCGAAGTGGCGGTCGAGATGGGGCTGCCCCTTGAGGAGTACCAGCAATTGCTGGGCGATCTGAAGGGCCTGGAGATCGGCACCCTGCATCTGGAACGCAACGAGGACTCGGGCGAAGAGGAACTGGCCTACGTACCTGGCCGCCCGGAAGAAGATCCGCTCTTTCGCTGTCTCCGGGGTGAACTCGAAGACCGGCTCTCGGATGCCATCGCCCACCTTCCTGATCGGGAGCGGCTGGTGATGACCCTCTACTACTACGAAGAGATGACCATGCGCGAGATTGGCATGGCTCTGGGTGTGGTCGAGTCGCGCGTCTCGCAGGTCCACGCCTCGGCCGTAGCCCATCTTCGCTCCGCACTCCGTGACTTGGCCGATCGGGGCGTCTTTGATCGCAACCGTGTCCCCCGCAAGGCCAAGACCAGCCGGACCGCGGACCGATAGTCGCCAGCCCGGTCCGGGGAGGTATCTGCTGGGCAGGAAAGAACTGGGGCAGGGAAGAAGTTGTGCAGGGAAGAAGCACAAAGTGAGGAGTCTCTAAGAAAAGAGACGGTGGGAGCGCCTTAAAGCGGCCTCAGAACTGCAGATACCCGAGTGGATGGTTGGTGAGGATTGTCTTCTTGCGGAAGGCGCACGCCGGTACTGACTTCATGAAGGCAAGCCTGTTCTGGAACTGACCGAGGGCGGGGGGGGAACACATTGATCGAGAAGACTCTCAAACAAGATGAGATTGACGCGTTATTTCAGGCGGCGCGCAGTACGTCGCCGGAGACCAGCAAGACTGAGGTCAAGGCCCGCGTCGTACCGTATAACTTTTCCTCCGCCGGACAGATCTCTACCGATCAGCTGCGTGCCATCAGCATGCTGAACGATCTGTTTGCCCGCAATCTGACCCACAATCTGGCCGCCTGGCTGCGCACCCGTTTTCAGGTCAACCTGGTCTCTGCCGAACAGATTCAGTTCAACGAGTTTCTGCTCCGCATTCCGGAGATCAGCTATGTGGCCTCGGTGCGACTGGAGCCATTGGGCGCGCTCTCGGTCATGCAGCTGGATCTGGGTCTAGCGCCGCCGATCATCGACCTGCTTCTGGGGGGCGATGGCAAGGAAGGCCCCTTGCGCGAGCTCACCGACATTGAAGAGTCGATTCTGGGTTCGGTGGTGGAGATCATCTGCCGCGAGCTGACTGCGGCCTGGCAGCAGGTGGGTCTGAGCTTCAACTTCGAACGCCGTCAGATGCAGACCCAGGTGGCGCGCATCATCTCGGTCACCGAGAAGACCCTCTGTTTGAGCTTTGAAATCCGCATGCCGCATAGCTCGGGGCTGCTGAACCTGGCCTTTCCGGCGGTGGTGGCCAACACCATTCTGCGCCGCCTGACCAGTGACTGGGCGCGCCGCCGCCGTCATGCGGGCGACACCCGGGCCCGCATTGCCGCCGCGGCCAAGAAGATTCCCATTGGTTGCTCCCTGCAACTGCCTTCGGTGCGCATCACGGCCGGGGTTCTCGAACAGCTTGAAGTCGGCTCCATCCTGCGGCTGGATCTGCCGGCCAACAGTCTACCTGTCTGGCGGGTGGGTGGCCAGGATCTGGTGGCCGCTCGGCCCATGCGGCTGGGCCCGCATCGCGCCGCGGCTCTGGAGAGCAGAATCAGTGAGGCGGTGAACTAATGACAAGCTATCTTGATTGCTGGATTCGTGTAGCCACCGATCTGTTCTCGCAGGCCTTGGCCGGTGAGCCGACGATGGAGGAGTCGCTTCCCAAGCCGACCAAGGAAACCATCGGCTTTGTAGCCTCTATCACCGGCGACGAGCAAGGCCGGTTGACGGTCATGCTGGATAGCTCGGTCCTCGACTCGCCCTTGCTCGGTGAGGGCATGGACCAGAGAAGCGGCTGGGCGGAGCTGCTGCGGGAGACCTTTGAGGCCGCGGCCGGCGAGTTACTGGCCAAGACCGGCAAGAAATGCAAAGTGGAGGGCGTCGAAGAGACGCCTGCGGTCAGCCAGGTCTCGCACACCTTTCAGTTGCGCGCGGCTGATCGCAGCTGGCAGATCCTGGTCCGCGACGAAGTGAAAGTGCCCAAAGCCAAGCCCGTTGCGGAACCGAAGGTTGCCGCTGCTGCCGCGGCGGCGCACCCGCCCGCACGTCCGGCCGCGACCGACACTTCGCTTACCCAGATGAGCCCGGGACTGGAGTTGCTGCTCGATGTCGAGCTCGAAGCCTCCTTGCGCTTTGGTTGCCGCGAGATGCCGCTGGGAGAGCTGCTGGAGTTGGGCCCGGGCGACGTGGTCCAGCTGGACCGCCATGTCTCGGACCCGGTGGATCTGATCGTGGGCGACAAGATCGTGGCCCGTGGCGATGTGGTGCTGGTCAACGGCAACTTCGGCCTGCGCATTACGGAAGTCTCGGCACCGAGAAAGCGTCTGGAGAGTATCCGATGCCTGTTCTAGGTCTGGATCGACGTCGCGAATCTTTGCTGGAGGCGGTCAACGCCAAACGCATCGAGCTGGCCGGCCAGCTCCGGATGGCTACCCCGGAACCCGCGCCACGCTCGCGCAGTTCCGTATCCTTGTTTGAACATTGCGCCAACCCAGCCTGCCATACCGGCTGGATCAGGCTCTGGCGCAGCCGTTCTGCGCCTATCTTTGAAGGGGGCTGGAGCTGTTCGGCCGAATGCACGGCGGCCATGGTCTCCGTGGCTCTGGGCCGGGAGATGGATGGTCGTGGGGCTTCGAGCGAGGTCCATCGCCACCGCATTCCTCTGGGTTTGCTGATGCTGCAACAGGGCTGGATCAGTGCCCTGCAACTGCGTGCGGCGGTGGATGCGCAGAAGGCAGCTGGCGGGGGAAGGCTGGGCTACTGGCTGATGCACCAGCAGGGCGTGGGGGAGCAGATGATCGCTCGCGGGATCGCACTGCAGTGGGCCTGTCCGGTGCTGGGCATGGAGTTTCACGACGCTGAAGGGCTCACCTCGGTGGTACCGCGGCTGTTTGTGGATGCCTTTGGCGCGCTTCCCTTGCGTGTGGCAGCGGGCAAGATTCTCTATCTCGGCTACGAGGACCGGCTGGACCCGGTGCTGGCGCTGGCGGTGGAGCGGATGACGGGGTTGCGGGTGGAGAGCGGCATTGTGCTCGAAAGCGATTTCCGGCCTGCGCACACGCGCATGCTGAGTGCGCGTTTTCCGTCCGTGGAGCTGCTGGAAGCGGCTTCCGAGCCGGTATTGGTGCAGGCCATTGCCAAGCGGCTGGAGCGGGCCAAGCCGGCTGAAGCCAAGCTGGTACGGGTTCATGACTGCCTGTGGTTGAGGATGTGGCGTCGCCAGCAGCACATGCCGGTGCCTGATCTGGATGGAGTGGAAGATCTGATCTGCTCGGTGCGTCCGAGCTGAAACAGGAGCGCGCCGCCTCGGCATCTGGTACGGATCAACCAGGACGGAACTCCTGCTCATGGTTTTTCCTGCCGCGCCGATAGGAAAACTAACAGAGGAGCTTGGGGATGAGTGAGATTCGTACCTTGATTGTTGACGATTCTTCGGTGATGCGGAAGATCGTTGAACGTGCACTGCGGCAGGCGGGCCTGGATCCAATGATCGTTCACGAGGCCGGCAGTGGGACCGAAGGTCTGGACCTGCTGAAGGCCAAGCAGGTGGATTTGATCCTTTCCGATATCAACATGCCTTCGATGGACGGTCTTGAATTCCTCCGTCAGATCAAGTTGCAGAACCTGGCTCCCGGTGTGCCGGTGGTCATGATCACAACGGAGTCCAGTGAAGAGCATGTCAAGCAGGCGATTCAGGCTGGAGCGCAGGGCTACATTCGGAAGCCGTTCACCGCAGAGCAGGTGAAAGAGAGAGTTCTACCGCTGGTTCATGCTGCTTGAAGGAGGTAACCTCTGTGTTGCTCAATGGCGTACGTTCGGGGTCGGTCGCGCAATGGCGCGTATCGGCTAACCAAGACAGGGAGCGTCCAATGGCAGTTTCATTGCGTGAATCCGTGCAACAGGTGTCAGATCCCAGGAACCTGGATGCAAGCGTGGAAGAGGTCTTCCACATGATGCTGGGCGTCAATTGCGAGCGCGCCACAGCTGTTGGACCTCAGGTTCCCGAGTCGGTAACCGCAGTGGTGGGCTTTGGCGGCCTGTTGAGCGGCGCCTGTGTCTTCCGTTCGGGTGGACCGGCGGCGATGAAGATCGCGGCCTGTATGACCGGCATGGAATTCGCGGAGATTGACGACACGGTCAAGGACGGCATTGGCGAAATCTGCAACATGCTGGCTGGCGCGTGGAAGGGCAAGGTTCCGGAGCTCGCAGCCAACTGCGGCCTCTCGGTTCCAGCCGTCATCACGGGCCGCGACTACAACCTTCACGTGCAGGCTCCAGAGTTCCAGCTGCACCATATCTACGCCTTCGATGGAGAGACCTTTGAAGTCACCATCGTCTGCGACGGCCTGCAGTAACCTGGGTTAACCCACCCACCTGTGCGACAGCTCCTGGGCGCTAGCCTTGGGGCTGAGCCAGGAGCTGCCGGGAAGTGGGACGACTCCAGAACGGCTTTCCAGACAGTCCGTGCCTTGCTGACTCGGTCTGCGGATGTGATTCTGATCGGGGAATCCCGATGGCATCCGGCAGACCGCGTTGAGCCCTCTCTGGTCAGATATGAAAGCGGCTGGAGGTTGCACGCGAGCCTCACTTCATCCTGCGTGGCCCCACGTGGGTATGAGAATCGGCTAATATGCTGAGACGGTGCCGTTCTGCTGTGGATTCTGCCCGTCAAGCGCGGCGCTCCGGAAGGTTTAAAATATTCTTCTTGGCGCTCGATCCCGCCATCCCTCCTTCGCCCTGGATGCAAACTCCCTGTTTTAGCCCCTTCCTCTAATTCCTAATCTTCTCTAATTGCCCCTGCTTTCTTTCCGGCCCCCAAACTGCTCCGTTTTCGGACAGTAGTTGGAGGGACTGCGATGGACAGTGGATATTATGCGGCGATGACCGGTCTGGTGGCTCGAACTCAGGCCCTGGACATGGCAGCCACCAATCTTGCCAACGCCCAGACGCCCGGCTACCGGGCGGAGCGGGAGTTCTTTCGTTCCGCGCTGATGGGGCCGGACGCTGCCAATTCGCAACTGGGCCGCACCGTGAACGATTACGGCCTGATCGGTGGCGACCGGCTCAGCACGGTGCAGGGCGCTCTGCAGTCAACCGGCAATCCCCTGGATCTGGCGATTGAGGGCGATGGCTACTTCATGATCCAGACCGCCAACGGGGTCAGGTACACCCGCGACGGCAGTTTCCGCCGGGCAACCGACGGCAGGCTTGTGACCACGGCCGGCGACGTTGTGCTCTCTACCACTGGCCGGGCCATTCAGGTTCCGCCCGGTGAGGTCTCGGTCGGCGCTGAAGGCAACCTGTCGGTGGCGGGCGGCAATGTGGCCAGCCTGGCGGTGGTCACCTTTCCGACAGGAACCGAGCTTACGGCCGAGGGTGCGAATCACTATATCGCCCCCCAGGGAGTGACCCCGGTGGCTTCGAAAAACTCTTCGGTGCGCCAGGGCGCGCTGGAGAGCGCCAATCAGGATATGGTGCAAGGGTCGCTGGAGCTGATCGTCATGCAACGGCAGGCCGAGATGATGCAGAAGGCGCTGACGGTCTTCCATACCGACTTCAACAAGTTTGCTACCGAGGATCTGCCCCGCGTTTAGCGGGGTTTCCAGAGCGGAGAAACCATGATCAGAGCACTGTACACAGCTGCCAGCGGCATGAGCGCCGAGCAGATGAATCTGGATACGATCGCCAACAACCTGGCCAACTCCTCAACCACCGGCTTTCGGCAGACTCGTCTTCAGTTTCAGGATATGGTCTACCAGAACCTGGTCACGCCGGGAGCGGCGCAGAGTCAGAACACCATCTCGGCCGGATTGCAGATCGGTCTTGGCACCAAGTCGGCGGCCACCGAGGTGATCACCACCCAGGGTTCGTTGAACCAAACCTCGAACCCGCTCGATGTCGCCATTGAAGGGACCGGCTTCTTTCAGGTGCAGCGGCCAGACGGCACCATCGCCTACACCCGCGCCGGGCAGTTCCAACAGAACAACCAGGGCACGATCGTGACCACCGCCGGCGATCCGCTGATTCCGACCATTACGATTCCGGCCAACGCCACGGCGGTGACCATCACCCAGTACGGCGTGGTGAACGCAACGCTCGCCGGTCAGCAGAACCCCTCGCAGCTGGGTCAGTTGCAGCTGGCTACCTTCCCCAATCCGGGAGGTTTGGAAAGCATGGGGGCGAACCTGCTCACGGCCACCCTCAGCTCCGGCGATGCCGTATTGGGCAATCCCGGTGGCACCGAGGGTCTGGGCACCCTGCAGCAGGGTTATCTTGAAAACTCCAACGTCGATGTGGTCACCGAGTTTGTGCAGATGGTGCTGGCCCAACGCGCCTACGAGTCGAACTCCAAGGTGATCAAGGCCGCCGACGACATGTATTCGCAGGCCAACGCCATGGCGCACTCCTAGCCGTGGAGTTTTCCGCACGCAGCAGCAGGATGAAAGCAGGGGCCAGAACCATGACCAGGGCAGCCAACAACTTCCGGGCAACAGGGTGGGGGGCGGCAATCCTCGGCTGTCTTGTGGGCGGCTGCAGTCTGGCTCTGCCTGTCGGCGCTCAGGATGCCAGCCAGGCGCTGCTGAGCTCCGGTCATGGCTCGGGCGCCGATGCGGTGGTGTTGCGGGAGATCGTCGATCCAGCCACCGGCGATCATTGGTGGTTGGTGCGCGATCCGGCCCGGCCCGGAGCTCCAGGCCGTCTACTGCTGGTGTCAGGCCCTGCCAAGGCCGGGAGCGCGCAGAGCGTGGCGGACCTGAACCAGTCGGCGCTGCCTCCGGTGACCAGCTTCAAGCCCATCATTCGCGGGGGCGACAAGGTGGTGGTGGAGGAGACGACGCCGGTTCTTGAGGCTCGTTTTGAAGGCATTGCCCTGGAACCCGCTGCCGAGGGCGCGGAGCTGAACGTGCGCCTGAAGGTCTCCGGAGGCGTGGTGCGGGCCGTGGCCATGGGGCCCGGTCGGGTGGTGATCATAAGCGTTGAAGGGAACAGACGATGAAGAACTTGAAGCTGGTTGGGACCCTGGCGGTGCTGTCGATTCTGGCTGGGGCCGCGGGACTCTGGGCCAAGGCTCCGAAGAAGGAGGCCGCGGTCAAGCTGACCCCGCCCGAGACGGCGCTGGCCAACTATGTTCAGCGGGTGCGTGCCCAGCAGGCGGCCGAGGTGCGTTCGCCCGGCTCCATCTGGAGTTCCGAAGGCCGACTAGTCCGGCTGGCCACCGATGCCAAGGCCACCCGGCTCCATGACGTGCTCTCGATCGTGGTCTCGGAGAGCTTGGCTGCTTCTACCGACGGGCAGGTGAAGAACTCACGCGCCTCGAGCGCCAGTTCCGGGCTGACCGGGTTGTTTGGCAAGCTCAAGACGGCGAACAACCTGCAGAATCTTCTGGGCGTCACGGGTAGCTCCGGATTGACAGCCCAAGGACAGAGCACCACCAACTCCAGCCTGGCGACGACCTTCGGCGGTGAGGTGGTGGATGTGCTGCCCAACGGCATGATGGTGGTTCAGGCTACCCGCCAGCTGACCTTTTCGCAACAGACCCAGTTGATCAAGCTGCGCGGGCTGGTGCGCCCGGAGGACGTGAGCGCCCAGAACGAGGTGCAGTCGACGGCGATGACCGATCTGGAGCTCGAGGTGGTGGGCAAGGGTATTGTGAACGACTCGACGTACCGGCAGAACCCGGTGGTCAGGTTCCTGGAGAAGCTGCTGGTTTTTTAACGTGATTTCATTGGAAAACTCTAACGCAATCGCCGCGTGAACTGCAGCGGATTGGGTCTTCTAGCTAGAGGGGAAAGAGTTCGGATGAGGGGGACAGCGGTGAGCAGGGCGATGGTCAGATTTCCGGGCTTGATCTGGTGGGTGGCGCTGGCTGTGGCGCTCACTTTGGCGATGGGTGCAGCCTCCGTGCTGGGTGAGACGCAGGTGGCGTTGGCGCGTATCAAGGACGTAGCCACCATTGAGGGGATTCGCGACAACCAGTTGGTTGGTTATGGGTTGGTGGTGGGTTTGCGCGGCACCGGAGACAGCTCGCAGACCGTTTTTCCGGCCCAGACTCTGCTCTCGGCCCTGCAGCGGCTGGGGATCACGGTACCTGCCACCGGCGCCAACAGCGCCAGCAACATGCAGGTCAAGAACATGGCCGGCGTCTTTGTGGTCGCTACGCTGCCGGCCTTCAGCCAGCCGGGTTCGAAGATGGACGTGACGGTCAGCTCGGCCGGCGACGCCAAGTCGCTCGAAGGCGGAATTCTGCTGATGACGCCACTCTACGGGCCCGACGGGCAGATCTTTGCCCAGGCCCAGGGCGCCCTGGTTCTGGGCGGCTATGTGGCCTCCGGAGGCGGCAATTCGCGACAGATGAACCACCCCACCACGGCGCGGGTTCCGGATGGGGCGCTGGTGGAGCGTGGGGTGCCTTACGATCTTGCGCAGATGAAGACGGTCACCGTGGTGCTGAACCAGGCTGACTTCCATACCGCCGAGCAGATGGCCGGGGCCATCGATCGGATGATCGGGACCGGCCGCGCGCATGCCCTCGACAGCCGCCGGGTGCAGGTCCAGCCCAAGCCCGGTGAGGATGTGGCGGCTTTGCTGGATCGTATTGAGTCAGTTGAGGTTTCGGTCTATCCCCGGGCCCGGGTGGTGGTCAATGAGCGGACCGGGACTGTGGTGATTGGAGGCAGAGTGCGGCTGCAACCTGTCTCGATCCTGCACGGGGGGCTGAGTGTGAACGTGATTAGTACACCCATGGTTTCGCAACCCAATGGAATGTCTGGCGGGACGACCCAGGTGGTGCAGCAGACCACTGTCCAGGCCGTGGACAAACCCGTGAACCGGATCGATCTGAAAGAGGGCGCGACGGTGGAGGATTTGGTCCAGGAATTGCAACGTACCGGGGCAGGAGCACGCGACGTGATTTCGATCCTGCAAGCCATGAAAGAAGCTGGCGCCCTTGAGGCCGAGCTGGAGGTTCTCTGATGACCGCGGGAATCGCAGGGCTGCAACCGGATTCATTCGCGTCGGCAGTAAGTTCAACGGGGTCAACATCTTCAGTCTCTCCACGCGTGGTGGCGGCAGCGCACGACTTTGAAGCCATGATGATGAAAGAGTTGCTGAAGCCGATGACCGCGGCGTCCTCGGACGAGGACCAGGAGGACGGTGGCGGTCTAAGCTCCGGATCGGCGCTGGGCGATTATGCCTCTGAGGCCCTCGGGCGCGCCCTCAGTCAACAGGGTGGCTTTGGAATTGCCACTAGGATCATCGGCAGTTTTTCTCATTCTGGTAACCATTCGGTAACCAACACGGTAACCAAGTTAGGAACCTCTAATACCGTGATTGGAAGCAACAAATGACTAGAGTGATTAAGAGGAAGGCCGATACCTTCATCAAGGAGACAGAAAAATGGATATTCGTAACAGCTTTGACGGTTTGAGAACGCTGCTCGGAGTCAACAACACGGCTCAGGCCACGCCGGCTGCCAAGACCACGGTTACCAATGGCCCGAGTGCCCTGGGCGCCGACAGCGCCACGCTGAGCAGTGCCGCCAGCGAGGTCTCACAGACGGCGTCCGGCGACGGGGTGCGGATGGACAAAGTCGCCTCGATCCAGGCCATGCTGGCAGCCGGGACCTACAACGTGTCTGCCTCGGCCGTGGCCTCCAAAATGATTGACTCCATGATGGCCAGCGCCTAAAAGCTCGGCGCGCAAGTTGTCTCGTAGTTGAACACGTCTCCGCCCCGGGCCGCATGGTTGCGGGTCGCCCGGAGCCCGCACCGCCGTCCGCAGCCGCAACTGGCGTGGAGGCATGAACAGCCTTTGAGAAAGCCAGAGAGGAACCGCTCCATGCAAGCCACCAGCGAAGCACGCCAACCCGAGCTCAGAGACATTGTTGTCGAGGCGTCGCGCGCGCTTGCGCAGTTGGATGCCGATCGGCTTGAAGAGCTGGCCTCCTCCTGTCAGGCTTTGAACCGCGACCTGCCCAAGGCCGCCAGCGGTCCTCACCCGGAGCTGGTTGCGCAGGCGCTCGGGGCGCAAACCGATATGCAGACCTTTGCCCGGGTGCTGGACGCTACCCGCGCCAATCTCGAGGTGATTCGTCGCCTGCGCGATATTCGCATGGGCCGCAGGGGGTATGGCGACGAGCCCGATCACGGATGGACAGAGCAGGAGAACGCGCATGGCCACGATTAGTTCGGCTCTGAGCCTGATCTCGCAGGCTCTGGATAACAATCAGGCCGCGCTGAATGTGGTGGCCAACAATGTGGCCAACGCCGGCACCGCTGGCTACACCGAGGAGACGCCCACCTGGCAGGAGAACTCCACGGTCAGTATCAATGGCACCAGCTACGGTCAGGGTTCCACCATGACCGGGCCGAGCTCGCAACGCGACCTGATCCTCAATCAGCGCTTGAATCAGCAGCAGCAGTTGTCCTCGGCATCCAGCACCCGGCTGACGGCTTTGAACGCGGTGCAAGCGGTCTTTACCCCGGCGTCGAGTACTTCCAGCACCACCGGCAACATCGGTACGGACCTGACGGCCTTCTTCAGCTCTTTCTCTACGCTGGAGTCTCAACCGACCTCGTCGGCCTATCGCGAAGCGGTGTTGTCTTCGGCCACCACCCTGGCCAGCGATATTTCCAGCTCCGCCGCCAGCCTGGAGTCCCAGCGCTCGTCCCTGGATCAGGATGCGTCGGGGGTTGTCACCCAGGTCAATGCGCTCACGACCTCCATCTCGCAGTTGAACCAGCAGATCACGCAGAGCGGCTCGGGGAGCGCGGATGCGGGAACGCTGGAGGATCAGCGCCAGCTTGACCTGTCGAAGTTATCCCAGTTGATCGGCGTCAACCAGGTGGCGACGGCCAACAACGGGCTGGCGATTACCACCACCTCCGGTCAGTTGCTGGTCTCCGGAAGCAGCAACTACGCACTCAGCACCGGCCAGTCCGGCGGGGTGACGGATATCTTTCTGGGCACCACCGATATCACCAGCAGCCTGACCACGGGAGGCGGATCGCTGGGCGGATATCTGACGGCGCGGGACGTGGACGTTGCCGGAGCCATCACCTCTCTGGACCAGTTGGCCAACGGCATTTCCACCAGCGTGAACTCGCTGAACAACGCCGGGCAGGATCAAGCCGGCGATACGAGCAACGCAGGCAACATCTTTAGTCAGTCGGCCACGGTCTCGGGCAGCGCCCTGTCGATGAGCGTGGTGATGACCGATCCGACCCATATAGCGGCCGCTTCTTCGACCGCCGGCGCCAGCGACAACACCAATGCCGTCGCCATCGCGAATCTGGCCAACCAGAAGATCGTCAACAACCAAACGCCTTCAAACTACTATTCGAGCTTCGTCAGTACGCTGGGCGCCACGGTGACAACCGTCCAGACGCAGAGCGATGCGCAATCGGCATCGGTAACCCAGCTGCAGACCCAGGTAGATTCAACTTCGGCCGTGAACCTGAACGACGAGGCTTCGGCGATGACCACGCTGGAGCGCAGTTATCAGGCGGCCTCGCAGGTGTTCTCCATCTTGAATACGATCATGTCCTCAGCCCTCAACCTGGGCACGGAGACGACGGTATCCGGTTAACCAGCGGCCCGGCTTCGGGCAGCCCAAAGAAATGCAAGCCAACGGAGAGATCATGCAGTTCGATCCCTTATTTACCAGCACGCTTACCACGTCGCTCAACACCGTGCAGGCCCGCCAGCAAACCCTGACGAATGAGCTTTCCAGCGGAGTGCGCGTCAATTCGCTCTCGGATGATCCGGCCGCTGCGGGGCAGAATGTTCTCTTGCTCAACAAGATTCAACAGGACGATACGTTCACCCAGACCAGCAGTTCGGTGACGGGGCAGCTGCAGGTTGCGGACTCCGCGCTGGGCAGCGTGGTCACCGAACTGACCTCCGCGATCCAGCTGGCAACTTCAGCCAACAACGGCACCACCAATGCCAGCAACGTCAAGTCCATTGCCAATCAACTCTCCGGGGTGATGTCGGAAGTGCAGTCGCTGGCCAACACCAGCTACCAGGGGCAATACATATTTTCCGGAACCAGCGGTTCGACTGCGCCCTTCACCACATCAACGGGTTCAACGCCGAATGTGACGACCTACAATGGCGATTCCAACGTGAATTACATTGTTACGCCCAGTGGCGAGCAGATCCAGATCAATGTGCCTGGAAATCAACTCTTCCTTGGCACCGGCGACAAGAGCGTCTTTGGCGCACTGAACAATCTGATCGCGGACTACTCCAGCGGCACGGTGGACACCACCAAGGCGGTTGCCGACACCGCCTCCTTGAACACCGCGCTGAACTATGTCTCCCAGCAGCGGGTTACGGTCGACAATTCGATCAACCAGATCACGTCGGCATCCGAATCGGCCACCAGCGACAAAACCCAGTTGACAACCGCCCAGACCAACCTGATGCAGGCCGACGTAGCCCAGATTTCCACGCAGCTGTCCTTGTCGGAGACCCAGCAAACCGCGCTTGAGAGTGTGATTGCGCAACTCGATTCAAGCTCCAACAGCCTGTTCAGCAAGCTCTAATCTTTCTCTTCCTTTACGCATCCCCTCCACGCACCGGGCAAACCTCGGTCTGGAGGGTTGCGTCTATACTTGGTTGAGAGCAGGGAAGGAACAAAATTTGTTCGCTGCATTGCGCTTTGTCTGGAATGCCACTCGTGGCCATCGCTTCACGCCCTGGCGCAGCGACTACATCCGCTGGCGTGTGGAGACCTATACAGGCATGAAGGCCGAGACGTTGACGGCCACCGACATCTTGAGTTTTGCCTGGACCTCGCGCTGGGAGCTGTTGAGCTATCTGCTCTGGACCGGCCAGGTGCAGCGGGAAGCGCGCCGCCGGGCCTAGTGGAGTTAGGAAATAGGGAAGAGGGAATAGGGAACAGGATTTGCCAAGAGTGGGAGAGAAGAAAAGTATCAGCGTGAAGATCGCTTGTGCGGCTATGTTGTTTCTGTTGGCCCCGGCGTTCAGCCCGGCGCAGCAACTGCCTCCGGCGGAGCCGCCCCTGGCCATGCCGCACGGCGATACCCCCACGCTGCGCGTCACCACCACGGAAGTTATGGTGCCCACGCTGGTTGAAAAACGTGGCGGCGGCATTCTCTACGGATTAGGGGAGCGCGACTTCATTGTTGAAGATAACGGCGTTCCCCAGAAGATCCATGTGCAGGAAGAGATGGACACGGCGCCGGTGGCGTTGGTGGTGGCCGTGGAGCTGGGCGGCGTCAGCGTGCTGGAGTTCGACAAGCTGGCCAAGATGGGTCCGCTGCTGGACACCTTCCTTGCCGATCCGCGCAGCCAGGTGGCGCTGGTGGGCTTTGATTCCACACCGCAGTTGATCACCGACTTTACCCACTCCGGCGACCAGGTCAGCGACGCGCTGCATCGGCTTCAGCCGGGCGATGGTGGAGCCGCCATTTTGGATGCCGTCAGCTACGGCGTCGATCTGCTCGGAACCCAGCCCAAGGAGTACCGCCGCGTTCTGCTGCTCATCAGCGAGGAGCGGGATCACGGCTCGAAACACGTGAAGGTGGAGAATCTGGTCTCGAAGATCGGCGCATCGGATGTGCTGGTGCTGAGCGTCTCGTTCACGCCCTTTGCGGCCGAGTTGGCGCACGATGTGAAGGACTCCGGCGAGCAGCGGACCACCAGCATCCTCTCCGCGCTCTGGACCGTGGTGCAGGCCTTCAAGAAGAACGTTGCCAAGGAAGTGGCCACCATGAGCGGGGGCGAGTACACCACGTTCACCGGGGACAAACACTTTCAGGAACATATTTTGGATGCGGCGCGCCATGCCCGCAACCGCTATCTGATCACCTTCCGTCCCTCGGATGCTACGCCCGGCCTGCACTCCATCAAGGTGCGCACGGCAGAGGACTACGGCGCGCGCGTTGTGGCCCGCGCCAATTATTGGCAAGAACCCAATCCGTAGACGGGCGGACATTGTGCCGCTGAAAGTGTGGCATAATGTCCCCATGAGCCAAGCTGTCGTTCTTCCCGTCGTTTCTCCGCCGCCTTTTATCTTCGATTGGAGGGAGATTGAGCGCGGGCTTCCGCTCTCGACTCTGGAGGAGTTTTCGGCTTATTCCGGCATTGCCGTCAAGGATTTGCTGGAGGTGGTGATTCCTGTGCGGACACTGAAGCATCGCCGCCAGCGCCAGGAACCGTTGAGCCTGGATGAGTCGGACCGGCTGGCGCGGGTGGCGCGGCTTTGGGCGCTCACCGTCAAGGTCTTCGGCGATCCCGACAAGGCGCGCCGCTGGCTCACCAAGCCCAAGATGCGCTTCGAGGAACGGACTCCGCTGGCCATGATGCACACCGGGCTAGGTGGTCAAGGTGTTGAAGAGATGCTCTATCAGATCGATGAGGGTGTTTTTGCTTGAAGACCCTGTGGCGGATCAGCAATCACATCGATTTGGGTGGTTGGGGCGGAAAGAAGTTTCCCTCGCGCTGGACGAGTTTGGGGCATCGTGTGGTGTACTTTGCCGAGTCTCCAACGGCAGCGCTCGTTGAAACGCTCGTGCATCTTGAAGTAGACAGCGAAGACACTCCTGACCTTTACACTCTGCTCAAAATTGCTGTTCCCGACGATCTTTCCTTCCAGGTGCTCGAACCCCCGGTTGGTGGTGAATGGAAACAGGATCTGGCATTGACGCGGCGCATCGGCGATGCGTGGCTGGAGTCGCTGATCTCCCCGCTGGCGCGAGTGCCGTCGGCGATTGCGCCGCATACGTGGAATTACCTGCTCAACCCAGAGCATCCCGAGGCGAAGCAGGTTGTAATTGCCGAGGTGATTCGCGAGCGTTTTGACAATCGCCTCTTCCGTTTCGGCCCACGTTGAACTTCAAGGGTTTATGTTGTGATTCCCGGCCGACCAAAATAGCCTTGCGGCGGCCATTCATGGTAATCTCACTTTAGACACTGAAGAGTGGATCTGAGACGAAAGAGGAGTACACGCCCCGTGCTGGCGATTGCAAAGAAAACTTCACTCATCGAACGCTTCCGCACCCATGATACGGACACCGGCTCGCCGGAGGTCCAGATTGCTATTCTGAGCGAGCGGATAGGCGAACTCACCGAGCACTTTAAATTGCACAAGAAGGATCACGGTTCACGTCGTGGACTCCTTGCGCTGGTCAGCAAGCGTCGCCGCCTGCTTGACTACCTGAAGGCACACGATACGGATCGCTATCGCGACGTTATCGGCAAGCTCGGAATCCGTAAGTAAACAGAAAGTTTACGTTGACCCGGAAACGTCCAGACCGGAATTGCGCCGCGTTGTTTGTTCTACGTAGAACCTGCGGCACAGGTGCACCTGGCGAAACCCCACGGCTGCCAGGGCCTGCGCATTGCTGTTGCAATGCGCATGGCCCGGCGAAGCTGTATCTGCCGGCAACAGGGAGGTCCCTCTTTGTCTGCTGCGCGCCCCTGGGCCCATCGCCCCGTCGCCGCATTCCTGCTGGCGCGCCCTCCTGTTCAAGTTTCCCAAGCGAATAAACGAAACGAGGAATCGTATGTCTACGAAACATGAAGTCGCCGTTGAACTGGCTGGCGGCAAGCGGCTCATCTTTGAGACCGGTCGTATAGCCAAGCAGGCCTCTGGCGCTGCCTTGGTGACCCTGGGTGATTCCGTGGTGCTGGCCACCGCGGTGGCATCGCAAGAACCCCGCGAAGGGATCGATTTCTTTCCGCTCACCGTGGATTATCGCGAGTACACCTATGCTGGTGGCCGCATCCCGGGTGGTTTCATCAAGCGTGAAGGCCGTCCCAGCGAGAAGGAAGTCCTCACCTGCCGCCAGATCGACCGCCCCATCCG
>CAZYDF010000068.1:0-23055 GCA_964645855.1 uncultured Occallatibacter sp. | reverse complement strand
GCCGAAACGTGAATCCATCCTCACGCCTCTGAACGAAACATACAAGGGACGGTGCAGGAACCAGCACAAGCTTAACCCCGGAGGACGCGAAGCGGTCTGCCGCACCGCAGGTGCGGCAACGCGATTCCCATGGCTGAGGAGTTGCGCGAAGCGCGTCTGCTCCATGCAATGGCCCCACCGCAGGTGGCTAAAGCCATAGCACCGCATGGCCCGGCTTCTGCTCCAGTTCTGCCTGGCGCGCGAACACTGCGGCCAGCTCGAATCCATATTTTGCAAAATAATAGGCCGCTCCATGCACCCGCTCCTGCAGGGTTCCATGCGGATAGAGCGCGGTGGAGAGCATTTTGGCCGCACGCCCAAGAGCGGCCTCGCGATGCAGCTCGTATCCCGCCGCCATGCGCCCAATGCGATTCATCTGGTAGCGCATCTTGCTGGCCGAGGTGCGCGCCGAGCGGCCCAGCCCCTCATCACGGGCTTCCAGCCAACCCACCACCGCGTCCAGCTCCGCTTCCAGGGCGTTGCCGGCGGTCTTGATCTTCATGCGACCTTCCGATGGCATGGCGCGCTCCGCCAGTTGCTGGGCCAGAGCGTCTTCGGTGGTGGTGAACAACTGCTCGGGATGCAACTCGTACTTGGCCAGCAGGTCGGCAGTGGTCGGCTCAATCAGGGTGGCGGAGAAGCGCGTTGCGGGCTGCGTCTGCCGGCCCAGAATGCGCTCGTAGAGCACAGCGTTCTGCGCAAAGTAGGCCAGCTCAGCCGGTCCGCCGATGATCTGCGAGGTGGAGAAGAGAAAGTCCTGGAAGACGGGACGCAGCAAGGCTGAAGGAGAGATGCGCTCCGGCTCGCTCTCCAGAATGCCCAGCAGCTCGTCGGTGGAAACAATCTGCCGCCCAGCCTGCCACAATCCCGCAGGCTCAGCCGCGGTAGGCGCAATGCGTTTGAGGGCCACGCGGGCCTGGGTTTTGGCATCGATCAAAAAGAGCAGGCTGGACTGCGCACCGACCACCACCTGGGTGTGATAACCGGCCGCCATCAACTGACGATTGCGCTCTTCGAGCGCGGCATGCAACTCGTCGGCCCGCTCCAGGGCAGCGCGCAGCACCGGCGCACCCAACTGGCGGAAGGCGCTCCCCGCGGCATCCACCATCAACAGCCCTTCCGCGGCAAACGCCTGGCGATAGAAGCCGCCAAAGGCCTGGGCAAAGGTGCGGCCGGGCTTGTAGTTCTCACGGAGGGCATCCATGGCAAAGGAGTCGCCGAGGAGGGGCCAGGCCTGGTCCAGCAGCGCGCCGATAGAGTTGTCGATCTCAAGCGCGCCCACGGGACGGGCCACCGGCAGCGGCGTCTGGGGCGTGTATTTGAGCCTTACCAGTTCGCGACCGGCGGGAAACACCACATGATCGATCTCGGCAAAGTCGTGGTCGTCGGTGGCCAGCCAGAAGATGCCCACATGGGGATGGCCCGCAGCGGTGGCCCTACGGGCGCGCGCAATGGCGGTGGCAGCCTTCAAGGGCGTGTAGAGCGGTCCGCCGAACAGGCCCACCTGCTGGCCCGTGAGCACCGTGCCTGCGCCCTGGCGCATAGCTTCAAGCTGAACCGCGGTCTCTGGCCCGGGGTTCTGCGCAGCCATCAGCGCTACCAGCTCCGGCCAATGCGCAGGAACGGCGGGCCGCTGCTGCCAGCTTGCGCCCCACTGCACGGTGGGGAAAAAGGCGCGCGCGGCAGGAGCGCCGGCGCAAAAGTCCACAAACAGCTTCTGCGAACCAGGAAAGACGGCGATGGGATGGGTTTGGGCTGTCGGCACTTCAATCACTTTCGTCGTGGCTCTCTTGAGGCAGAAGTTGGCAGGGGTAAAACGCGACTGCGGGCTCACAAAGTGTCGCGCGCGGTTTCCCGGCTCTTCTCAAGGATGCCACGGCGCGCAGGAAAGATGCAGAACTGAGTTCCAAAGCTCGAATCGAGCTGGCCAAATGCATATACTCTGAGGGTAGAATCCGTAAGCCCGCCGCTCGCAACGAGCGCGCCTGCCGCGGACTAACCCCGGCCCCGCGCCGGAGAGGTGAGGATCAGAATGCCCAGCACCAAGAAGGCGAAGGCTGCCCCCAAGACTAAAAAGCCCGCGTCCAAGAAATCCGATGCAAAGAAGTCAGTGGCAAAGAAACAGGCTGCGAAGCCCCAGGCCAAGACCAAAGCCAAGACCAAGAGCAAGACCAAGGCGGCCAGCACGTCGGTGGTTCCGGTGGTCGTGAACCCGAAGGCTGAACTGCTCAGCTCGGAGGTGGTTTGGGAAGGCAAGCTCTTCCGCGTACTCCACGACAAGCTGATCGAGCCCGATGGCAACACCGAAGAGCGCGACATCATCCGCCACAACGGCAGTGTGGTGATCCTGGCTCTGGATAGCTCCAAGAGCAAGAAGGACCCCTGGGTGGTGATGGAGCGCCAGTACCGTCATGCCGCGGAACAGTTCCTGTGGGAGCTGCCGGCGGGCAAGCTGGAGGCCGGTGAGGATCCGCTGGAAGGCGCCAAGCGCGAGCTGGTGGAAGAGACCGGCTACGCGGCCAAAAAGTGGAAGCCGCTGACGGAGTACTTTGCGTCGCCGGGCTTCCTGGGCGAGTCCATGAAGGTGTTTCTGGCCGAGGGTCTGGTGGCAGGGGACGCGCGTCCGGAAGAGGATGAGCGGATCGAGATGCGCCTGGTTCGGTTCTCGGACGTTCTCAAGATGATCGACAAGGGGATGATTCTGGACGGCAAGACCATGACTTCGGTCATGTTGTACGCCCGGAACCTGGACCGTAAGCGGAAATAGTAATCTTTCGTAAGTTACTGATCCAGATAAGTTTCACCTCCCGGGCCTGCGCAGGCCCGGGATTTGTCCCATGATGTGAATTTCTTTCTTCTGACGCAAAAAACCTTTAGCGGATATAATGCGTCCTATGTGATATCGGCACGGGACTCCCCTCCCGACTGCCAGGATTTGCAAGTTCACTGGAAGAAAGGTAAGCGCCTGTGGCTCAGTACAAAGGGAAGGTCAAATGGTTTAACAACGCCAAGGGTTACGGCTTCATCGGCCGTGACGACGGTCCGGATGTGTTCATTCACTATTCGGCGATCCAGCTCGACGGATACAAGACGTTGAAGGAAGGCGACGAGGTTGAGTTTGACATCGTCGAAGGCCAGAAGGGTCCCCAGGCGGATGCAGTCATCCGCTTCCGCGCGAGCGCAACCAGTGCAACCAGCGCGACCAGCGCAGCCTGATCGCAGTCTGCAACAGGGATTTTCACCACGATGCACCGCCCCCCCCAACGGTGCGTCTGAGGTGCGCTTCAACTTGGTTCTCTGGCCACAATCGGACTCCGGAATCTGTCGGCTTGATGAGCCGCTTCCGGAGTTCTTTAATATGGTTGCGGCCCTGCCCGGCTGCCCTCAGCGGGTGCACCCCGGCCGGACATTCGTCCCCTATCTGCTAGAAAATAAAATCTGTCTGGAGATAGCTAGAGCATTTTCCGGAAGGGTGCAGACCTGAAGTTCCTGGGTCTCCCACCCATTTACGCAAAGAACGCGGAAAAGGATGGGGCACGGAAGTCTGGAGCAAACGGGAAAGCGCTCTAATTACTCCGCAGGTAACCACTGCGAGGGACCTTGACGCCTGCCTCCTTGCCGGAGAAAAATGCTCTGGGATGTAGGAGGAAGGATTTTTCATGAGCCTATTGCACCAGGAAACACCCACCGCCAGTGACGACGCCGCCCGCGGCCAAGAGTTTACCAGAGGAAGCAGCCATTTGATCATGGCCGGCGTGATTGCAGCCATAGCGGTTACGGTGATCATTGGGCTGGTCTTTGTTCTGGGGCAAAAGCCGGTAGCGGTTACCGGTCAGGTGCTCAGCGTCTGGGTCCATCCCCACCACACCGTCACCTCCGGCATTGATGCCAACGGCGACAAGGCCCCAGTGGAGACCTACGATCAGGTTATGGTTTTTTACAAGCTTCGCCTGCACAACCAGAGCAAGGAACCGGTGTTTCTGCTCAAGGCTACGGCCAACGCCACTCTGGAGAGCGGCATTCAATCTAACTATGCCATGGCGCTGCTTGATTATGAGCGGATCTTCAAGGCTTACGATAATTTTCCCGTGCCCCACGACAAGGGACTGGCGCTGGACACCTACATTGAGCCCGGCCAGGACGTGGAAGGCACCTTTGTTTCTATCTACAACATGACCAAAGAGCAGTGGGACGCGAACAAGGGACTGGACTTCACCGTCAGCTTCCGGCTTCAGCCCAATCTCCAGCTCACGTCCCAGGTGCCAGTTACGGAACGTTAGGCGGAACCGGTGCACCCTTGGGCGTGGAGAGATAACCAGAGACCTGGTTCTTGGCGCCGATGGTGTTCACCACCACCTCAAAGAGCATCTGCGTCTTGCCACTGTAGAACTGCATCGGCTCGTTCACGTTGCGGTCCTTCTTCTCGTAGCTGTGGTCGTCGGCGTAGATGACCACGGTGAACTTGCTCTTCTTCTGGTCGGTCTTCTTCAGCTCCATGCTGACCGTGCCCACGGGCTTCTTCTGGCCCTTCGTCAAGGTGAACTCGTAGTAGTTGCGGTCGCCCTTGTGCTTCAGGATCTCAAGCTCGTCGTGGTTGCGGGCAATCAGGCTGGAGTGGTCACTGAGGTCGCCGCGCATGGAGGTCAAAGTGGCCACCGCGCCGGCCAGATCGTTCTTGGTCTGGGTCAGATCGGTGCGTACGCCGCCCACATCGGACTTGACGGTGGAAACTTCGTTGCTGACGCTCGAAACCTGCTGAGCGGTCTGCTTCTGCGCCGATTCCAGACGCTGGGCATAAGCCTCGGCCGCTTCCTCGCGGTGAACGATGGCGTCCGCGCGGGCGTCCATCTGGGCCTGGGTCAGGCCCATCTGCTTGCCCAGCTCTTCCCGGGCCACCTGCAGCTTGGCATCGGTCTCGCGCAACTGAGCCGCCATCTTCACGTTCTGCTGTTTGGCGTCTGCAATTTCGGTCTGCTGTGTGGTCAACTTGCCGCTCAGCGTGTAGCTCCAGATCAACCCGCCAAGCGCCGCCACGAGGGCCACGCCCACCACGGCCAGCAACGCATTGGAAAAATTCCGAGGGGTCTCTTCCATCTCGCTCATCCTTGCCTTTCTGTTCTCTTAGGCACAACCGTGAAAGTTGACGGTTGCGCCGCTTGTTCGTCTTCTACATGTTAGACGCAAATGTAGGGATAGATTTCCCAACCTTGGCACGGTTCCCTGCCGAATAGACGGTTGGCCTACCCCTCTGCGGGGATCTTGGCTCCGGTTCCACCGCCTGGCTCCGGGAAAACTCCAGCATACCGGAGCCGACAAGCTACTGCTGCTCAATTCCGGACACTTCTGCCGCCTGAGCGGCCAAAATCCCCCGCTCCAGCCCCTCGCCGTCCCGCACTTCGTGACAACAGTCGAACTCATCCGTTATAAACATCTTTACCGATT
This sequence comes from uncultured Occallatibacter sp., assembly GCA_964645855.1. GTDB lineage: Bacteria > Acidobacteriota > Terriglobia > Terriglobales > Acidobacteriaceae > Telmatobacter. The sequence continues at coordinate 17,574 of CAZYDF010000068.1, read as the reverse complement.
CTTTTGCCGCCGAACCGTCGCCCCAGGCTCCACAGCCTGTACACACGGGTGCAGCCAAAGCCGGATTCGGACTTTTTTGACTCTTCGCTGGCCCGCACCACCGCCGGCACATGGACCATGCAGCCTCTTCTTGATCTCGTAGCAAAGGGGAATTCGAGCGTATGGCAACTGCAGCAGCTGGAAAAGGACTGGAAGGCATCGTCGCCGCCAACTCGGGCATTTGTTGGATCGACGGCGATGCAGGCGTACTCAGCTATCGTGGCATTGACATCCACGATCTGGCCGAGAACTCCACCTTTGAGGAGACCACATTCCTGCTCTGGAAGGGTTTTCTGCCCAACGAACTTGCTTTGCGCGATTTTTCCACGCATCTGGCTCTGGCGCGGCGCCTGGACCAGCGCATCATCGGCATGATCGCCAACTTCCCGCGCGAAGCCTCGCCCATGGAAGTGCTGCGCACGGCCGTGAGCGCGCTCAGCCTGTACGACGCCGACGAGAAAGACAACTCGCACGACGCCAACGTCCGCAAGAGCTTCTCGCTGACCGCGCAAATGGCCATGATTGTGGCTATCTACGACCGGCTGCGCAAGGGCCTGGACATTGTGCCGCCTGATCGCTCGCTCTCCCATGCGGCCAACTTCCTGTGGATGCTCACCGGCGAAAAGCCCTCGGTGACCGCGGTGAAGACCATGGACATGGCCCTGGTGCTGCACGCCGATCACGAGCTGAACGCCTCCACCTTTGCCGCCCGCGTGATTGCCGCGACGCTGTCCGATGTCCACTCCGCCGTAACCGGCGCCATTGGCGCGCTGAAGGGCCCGCTGCATGGCGGCGCCAACGAGGGCGTGATGCGCCTGCTGCTCACCATCGACAAGGCTGGGGCCGATCCGGTGGAGTATGTGAAGAACATGCTAGCCGCCAAACAGAAGATCTCCGGCTTTGGCCATCGCGTGTACAAGACGGAAGACCCGCGCGCCACCCACCTGCGCGAGATGAGCAAGAAGCTGGGCCACGACTCCGGCGATCCCAAGTGGTATGAGATGTCGCGCGCCATTGAGCTCTACATCAATGCCGACAAGAAGCTGAACGCCAACGTGGACTTCTACAGCGCCTCCACCTACGCCACGCTGGGCATCGACATCGATCTCTACACGCCGATCTTTGCCATCAGCCGCATCTCCGGCTGGGCCGCGCACGTGATTGAGCAGTTGGACGACAACCGCCTGATCCGCCCCCGCGCGGAGTACATTGGACCGGCGTATCCAGCACCGTACGTCCCGATCGATCAGCGGCCGTAAAGCGCATTGGGGAGCAACTTACTGGGGATCTTGCGCGTCTAGCCCAACAGAGGCAATCCAACTATGAAGACGAAACTGGTCGTTGCACTTTTCTGCATGGTCCTGGCGGGCGGAAGCATGGTGGCTGCCGCTCAGCGGTTGTATCCCGTCCAGGGCCCGGCGACGGCACAAATGCCACCACCGCTCTTCACGGCCAAACTCTCGAATATTTACAGCAAGTCCGGGAAGATCTCCCTTAACCAGGTCGACGGAGAATCCTTCCAGGGAACCTGGTCCATCATCACGGCTACGTTTGCCAACAGCAAGACGCCCGGATCTCCCGCGAGCTATCCGCCGCAGCCGAATCTGGCCTTTGCTTGGGACCTGGTCTACGGCCCGGGCTACTATGTCTCCACGATTCTGGGCAGTGAAAACATCGGTCAGGCCTCCCTTGTCGGCGATCACGGAACCCTGCTCCAGCTCGAGTTCCATCGCGAGCAACTGGGCGTGCCGGAAGACAATCACTTCGGTGTTGCCGTCGACAACAAGGGCAACATCTACAAGGTCGTTCTGTAAGCGTGCGCAGCAAAGCGCTACCAAGCCTGGAATCGTGGACCCGGTTTTCCCTGCTTCCCTTCCTGCCACATTCCCGGCTGGGGCAAGCCGCCTGGCGCAGCGCAACAACAACCGAACCCAACGCTGCCTGTGGACCATTGACCGCATCTTCGGCTGGGCCGCGCATGTGATTGAGCAGTTGGACGACAACCGCCTGATCCGCCCCGGCGCGGAGTACATTGGACCGGCTTACGCGGCGCCGTATGTCCCTATGAACGAGCAGCTGTAAGGGCCGCCCCTCCAAATATCGGTGGAACTGGAATCGGATCGGAAGTATCATGAGGGTAGATGGCGCACTCTGTCACCATTACGACGCCGATGCCGACTCTCGATGAGATTGGGAGGGAGCTTGGCCTGTCGAAGATCGAGCAGAAGTCTCTTATTCGTCTTGTGGATGAGAAGGTTGCCCGGACGCGTTCGGCGTCTTCCCTGATCGCCAAGAAGAGAGTCTCCGGCGGAACCAGGAAGGCAAGCCCACGTGCTCGCGCCAGCGCCTGAAGCTCCCGATAAATCTGTCTTCCTTAATATTCCCTACGACCGTCAGTTCACACGTCTCTATTTGGCATACATAGCTGGACTGACCTCTCTGGGGCTGATTCCTCGAGCCACAATCGAGATACCGGGCGGACAGAATCGGCTGGAAAAGATCGCAGATTTAATCCGAAGTTGCCGCTATTCCATTCACGATCTCTCCCGAGTCCAGTTGGATCGAACCGCACCCGTTACACCCAGATTCAATATGCCGTTTGAACTCGGCCTCTCGGTGGCAACGGCCAAGCTCGGTGGCCGAGCGCACGATTGGTTCGTGTTTGAAGCCGTCCCGCGCCGGGTTGCAAAATCCTTGAGCGACCTGAGCGGAACAGACCCCAATATTCATGGTGGAACCATCGAAGGCGTCATGAGGGAACTTTGTAACGCCTTTGTGCGGGAAGTTCCACACGAGAGGGTTTCAGTGGCGGAAATGCTCAGGACCTACAGATTGATCGCCCGGCTCAGTGACGACATTCTGCGCGCGACGCGCGCCAAAAGCCTGTTCGAGGCAAGCACCTTCAAACACCTTTGTTTTGTTGCCTCTACTACCGTCGGACTCTCTCGGAATTATTAATCCCCGGAATCTCTAATCGGGGATACTGTTTCATCCCGACCTCGCCTTCCATAGCAAATAGAGCCCCCAAGCTGAAACCGTGCAGTTGTCGCGAATCTCGCCCGCCACAATCTTCTGTTCGAACTCGGCGATTGAAAGCGAGTGCAGCGTCAGGTCGTGCTCTTCGGCGTCCGGCTCCTTGCCGGTCTCGGTCAGTCCGGTGGCCAGGTAGACATGCTGCTCCTGGCGCGTAAAGCCATAGGAGATCCACAGAGCGCCCAGCCGGGTCATCTCCCGCGCCTCCAGCCCGGTCTCTTCCTTCAGCTCGCCGCGCGCCAGATCTTCGGGATTGGCGACTTCCATCTCCCAGCCGCCTTGGGGCAGCTCCATCTCGCGCTTCTGGGTGGTATAGCGGAACTGCTCCACCAGCCAGATGCGATCGCCTTCGATGGGCAGAATGATGGCGCTAGGGTCCTTTTCCACCACCCCATAGATGCCTTTGGCACCGTTGGAGCGCAGGATCTCATCCTCATAGACCCGCATCCAGTGATTGCGGTATACCTGACGGCGGTCGAGCGTTAAAATGCTGGGCGCTGGGTTCTGTTCTGCCTCGCTCAAACTGGCTCCTTGCTAGGCTACGGTTTGCCTTGAGTATGGCACCGGCCATGGGGCGCAAAAGTTAAGATTCAGCAACAAGGGAAGGCAATCTCCCTCCAGACTGGCTACCGTGCCCCTATTGACCCGGCGCTCAAAGAGTGCTTGGGTATCCCACCCATTGCGCGATCAAGCTGCGCAATGGATGGGGCACAGTACTTCCATGTACGGGCCTGATCTATAAGCCCCGGTTTTTAGTCAATCGCCCCAGGGGATCGTTGTCGCGATCGGTAACCTCAATGATGGCCGCCAGTTTCTCTGCGATTTCCACGCTCCACGCCCCGGCGGGCGCGCGCCATCCCCAGTTGCCCGCACCCACGGCCGGGGTGTTCATGCGCGCCTCGGAGCCCAACTCCAGCAGATCCTGTGCCGGGACCATCGCCATCTGGGCCACGCTGGCCTCGGCCGCGCGGATCAGCTGCCACACGGGATGGCCCTTGACCGGACCCAGTAGAGCCTCCACGGCGGCCCGTTCCGCGCTGGATGCGGTGCGCCACCAGCCCAGGGTGGTGTCGTTGTCATGGGTGCCGGTGTAGGCCACCGTGTCCGGAGTGTGGCGCGGCGGCAGGTGGATGTGCGCGCCCTTGTCGCCAAAGCCAAACTGCAGCACCTTCATACCGGGCAACGCAAAGGCGTGGCGCAGCTCGTCGACCTCATCGGTGATCAGGCCCAAGTCTTCCGCCACCAGCGGCAGCGGGCCCAGCGCCGCCTGCAGCGCCTGAAAGAGTTCCTTGCCCGGCGCCTTCACCCACTCACCATGGATGGCCGTCTCCTCGTCGGCTGGAATGGCCCAGTAGGCCTCAAAGCCGCGGAAGTGATCGAGGCGGACAATGTCGTAGAGCTCGCGGGCGCGGCGGATGCGCTCCACCCACCAGCCGTAATGCTGCTCGGCCAGCACATCCCAGCGGTAGAGCGGATTGCCCCAGCGCTGCCCGGTAGGCGAAAAATAGTCAGGAGGCACGCCGGCAATGCGGGTGGGCTTCAGCTCCGCGTCCAGCTCAAACAACTCCGGGTGGCACCAGACATCGGCCGAATCCATGCTAACGAAGATGGCCACATCGCCCAGGATGCGGATGGCATTGCATGCAGCAGCCTGGCGCAGAGCATTCCACTGCTGGGAAAAGGCGAACTGCAACGCCTTCTCGCGGGCGATGGCCGCGGCATGCTCGGTCTGCGCAGCAGCCAGCGCGGCGGGCTCACGACGGCGCAGGGCCTCCGGCCACACTACCCATGCGCCGGTGGCCAGCACACGGCGCAGCACGGCATAGAGCGCGTAATCATCCAGCCAACCAGCCTCGGATGCGCAAAAGCGATGAAAAGCCTCCCACTGGCCGGCAAAAGAGGATTCCTGCGGCCCATGGGCCAGAAAATTGGCCGCCGCCTCATCCAAGAGGGGGAACTTCTGCTCTTCCACCCATCCAAAGTCCACCACCGCCGCAGCGCCGGGCATCCCGGCCAGCCGGTCAGCGCTGATCCAGCCCCAGTCCACGAGCACTTCCAGGCTGATCAGAGCAGGGTTACCGGCAAACGCCGAGGTGGCCGCGTAAGGCGAGTTGCCAAACCCGGTGGGCGAAAGCGGCAGCACCTGCCACACATGCTGACCGGCCGAGGCCAGAAAGCTGACAAACTCGAAGGCCGCCGGGCCCAAATCGCCAATGCCGCCCACTGAGGCAAGCGAGGTCACGTGGAGCAGAACTCCACTGGAACGTTCAAAGCGCATGAGGATATTATCGGCGGAAGCAGGCTGGACACAAAGTGTCGAGGGGGCCATCCATCCCAAAACGGCAAAAAGGCCCGCAACCAAACGGCTGCGGGCCTTTCAAGATGGAGCCGGAAGGGCGATTACATGCCCTGCGGAGCCTTGTTGTCCTGCTTGGCATTGATGCGGATGCGCTTGTTCTTCTTGTAGTCGTCGAGGATGTTGCTGGCGAAGACGCTGAAGGACTCGCCACGACGCTGATCGAGCAGTTGCTCGCGGGTCTGGTCAAAGTTCTTGGCAATCTCGTCGGCGGTGGGCTCCTGCTTGTCGACGATCTTGGCCACAACCCCGGTACGGCGGGCGTTGATAGGGCCGCTGATGTTGCCGACACTCATCTCCAGCAGTTGCGGAGCCACCTGGGCCAGCTGACCAAGCTCGGGAACCTGGCCGGTGGGGCTGACCAGATCGCTCTGCTTGACGGTTGCGCCCAGTTCCTTGGCGGCCTTGGCAAGGTCGTTGTAGTTGTGCGCCTTGACGGCCAGCTCCGCGGTCTTCTGCGAGAGCAGAGCAGGCAGCTGCTCTTCCTTGAAGTCGTCGGCCACGTGCGTCTTCCAGTCAGCAAAGACGGGCGCGTGGGCCCCGGCAATCCCCGACACCTGGAAGATGGCAAAGCCTTCGCCAGTGGCTGCATACTGCGCCGGATCGCCCTGCTTGGCATCAAAGGCCTTGGCGATCACCGTGGTGCTGTCCGACAGAGCCGGGATCACACCAGAGGCGTTCACCAGGGGCGACTTGACGGCTTCCAAATGATGCGCGGCGGCGGTCTTCTCCAGGCCGGTCTTCGCGGCCTCGGCAGCCAGCTGCTTGGCGTAGTTTTCCTGCGCCACGGCGGACTTGTTGCGGACCAGCGTGGACTGGATGGTGGCCTGCACTTCGCTCAGGGGCTGGGTGTGCGCCGTCTGGCGCTCTTCCACCTGCACCACGTGGTAGCCGAAGGAGGTCTTGATCAGGCCAACCTCGTTGATCTTCTGGGTAAAGACGGCGTTGTCAAACTCCAGCACCATCTGGCCCCGCTTGATGGAGGGATACTCGCCGCCGGTGTCCTTGCTGCCCGGATCGTCGGAGTTCTTCTTGGCCAGGTCAGCCCAGTTGCCGCCGCCCTGCAGCTGCTTCTGGATGGCCTGCGCCTTGGCCTTGGCCGCGGCGTCGGTCTTGGGGTCGGCGTTGGCCGCCACCTTGATCAGGATGTGGCGGGCACGGGCCTGCTCGGGCACCGTGTACTCCGCATGGTGAGCCGCGAAGTACTGCTGGATCTCCTGCGCGGAAACCTGTGGTGCGCCGCCCGGCAGATCGTTGGGGCCAAACGCGAAGTAGGTGATCTGGCGCTGCTCCGGAACGGCCGTCGCGTAACGCGGGGCGTTCTTCTTGAAGTAGGCCTCAAGCTCGGCGTCGGAGGGGTTGATCTGCTTGCGCAGGTCGTCCACGGAAAGCACCGCGTAGTCGAACTTGATCTTGATGTTCTGCTTGCGATAGGCGTCGCGTACTTCCTGGTCGCCCACGCTCACGCCGGCAGTAATGTAGGCCCGCAGGCGCTCCATCACGATCTGGCGCTTGATGCCGTCTTCAAAGTCCGTCACGCTCATGTTCAGCCGCTGACTGACGAGCGAGGCGTAACGATCATCGCCGATGAACTGGCCATTGGGGAACAGAGTCTGGCCGTTCATGCCGCTGCGCAGGTTCTGGCGCACATCGGCGTCGGTGGCGGTGATGCCCAGCTTGGCCGCTTCCGCCAGCAGGATCCGTTCCTGGATCATGCGTTGGCCAATCTGCTGCTCAACCATGTTCACAATAAACGGATTGTCGGCGTACTGCGGATTGCGCGCCTGCAGGGTACGGCGAGCATCCTTTTCTACATCGGCCTGGTTGATATCGTCGCCCGAAGCAAGGAAGCGGCTATACCAGTGCGGGTAGATGGTCGCGTAGGAGCCGGCGGGACTGGAGACAAAGCCGGTGAGACCGGGAATCAGGTATACCACCATTCCCAGGGAGACCACGGCGATGATGACGACGAAGATGGCCTTAACGAAACGGTCGTCCTTGCTTTGCAGGAAACGGATCATGGATGGACTTTAGACCTTCAGCTCTCTCGCGCACACGCGGAAACATAGGTACCGAACAGCAGAAAAACCGCCGTCCGGAGTGCCGCACAGGCGCAATTCTCGCTCGATGCGATTCTCAGCAATTATAGACGACCTCAACCGGGTTCGGTTGCCGACAGGCGGGTGAGTTTTCAGCGGCTGGAAACGGCTGCTGCTGCCAGGCTGCTTTTGCACTGAGCTGGTTGAGAGATGGAACGATGCCTGCGGGGAGCAGAATCCTCCCGACAAAGGGCAGAAAAATGGGCGGCCCCGGAAGGAGCCGCCCAAGCCTGAGGAGGAGGGAGGAAAACCTAGCGCCAGCGGTAGTAGCCACCCACCATCACGTAGGGGTGGAAGTAGACCGGCGGATAGCCGTAGGGGTAACCGTAGTAAACGGAGCCACCGTAGACTCCAGGACGACGGTAGAGCGAGGGACCGCCGGGATACAGGCCCTGGGCCAGACGCCCAGCCTCTTCCTGGCTCACCTGGGTGACGGTAATGGCCGATTTCAGGTGGAAGTCCACGCGCGCCTCAGAGGGAATCCAGACGCCGGGACCATTGCTGGCCGCGCCGGCAATCACGCCCGCGCCCGCGCCTGCTCCGGCGCCAATGGCAGCACCCCGGCCGCCGCCGGCCATGCCGCCAATCACCGCGCCCAACAGCGCACCGGTGAGGCCGCTGCTGGCCGTGTGGCCACCCTTGTTCGGACCCACGGCACGGAACTCATCGGTCTCCAGCGGGTAGCTCTGCCCTCCCATATCCAGCGAAACCAGATGCAACGAGACCACCGGGCTGCCACCCAGATCGCCACGCTCGGGGTTCTTCACCTCGGAGACGACCCCGTGCACAGTTGCTCCCCTGGGAATAGCCACATAGCCGGCCACGTTCACGTCGGCAATCACCACAAACTGGAGCTGCTCGCCCACCTTGGCGCGCTTGCTCTCCACCGGCTCAATGGTCCGCAGCGCCAGCAACGCGCCAGCCGGAACCGTGAGCGGGCCGGGAGCCTGATGGTAGGCCTGCTGGGGAGGAAGCTGCTGGCCGTAGCCATAGGGCGGCTGCGGATAGGGCGGACGGCTGGGCGGATACTGCCCATACTGGCCCTGGGGCGGATATTGGCCCTGCTGCCCCTGCGGCGGATACTGACCTTGCTGGTTCTGGGGCGGATACTGGCCCTGACCCTGCGGAGGATATTGCCCGTTCTGCCCCTGGTTGTTTTGATCCGGGGGAGGGGTGGGGTAGGAATAATCCTGCTGCGGCGGCACCGGACCGCTATCCTGACGGCCGGTCTGGTTGCGGTTGTTCATCGAATCGTCGGGGGGCGGCTGCACATTCTGCTGGTCGCCGGCGGCGTTCGGATCGCCCACCTTCAAGTTGTTGTGAACCTTGGCAACGCCCTCCACCTTGGCCACAATCGACTCCGCCAGCTTGCGATCTTCCGCGGTAGCCACGGTGCCGGAGATGGTCACTTCGCTCTGGATGGTGGCTGCCGTGATCAGGTCGTTCTTCAGCTGCGGAGCGGCATCGAGCGCATGAACCACGTCCATCTCAATCTGGCTGTCGCCGCGCCCCGCGGCAGAATCCTGGGCCAGCGCCACAGCGACACTGAAACCCACCACCGCCAACCACGTACCCACCCGGATCATCTGCTTCTGAAGCATTGGCCGATTCATCTTTGGTTCCTCTCCTTGCCCGTTTTGTCGCCAGGCACCTGTTGGATGCTCCGCGCGGCTTCCGGGACGCTCTGCCCGCCTGCCGCCCTGCCTGTTTAGACGGCACCTCCGGCAGGCTGTCATGGGAGAGAACCCAATCCCGAGGAAAAAGTTCCGCTCCGGTTGCCTCTCTTTTTGAGCCCCATGCAAAAACTGCCCGCAGGCAAGTGGATAGCGTCAGGGTACGAATCCAGTCATGCCGGAGAATGGTCAAAACAGACCCCGGGTTTAGCCGCTGGGGAGCTGCAAGACCTTGAAAAACAGGATGCAGGTGCTGAACAGGCTGCGGAAAAAGGCTGGTTCAGAGAGATGGACCGAATCAGAATCTCCCCTGAGGGGGCCTTGCCCGTGTTGATTTTAGGAAGCTTGCGGCACCCTTCGGCTGCGCTCAGGGCAGGCTCAAAAGTCGCGCCCTGACGCTTCTTGCCTTCCCTTGAGAGTCCTTCCGCAGCCTGTAAAGCCCTGAAACCCGTCGCGATTTTGAGAACCAGAAGAGGAAGGAGCAGGGACCTTCAGGTTCCTGAACACTCGCATCCAAAAAGGAAAGTCCAGGGTTTCAACCCCGGAGTTACTCCAGTGCGGCACAGCGCCCTTTCAGGGCGCTTGGATCTTTTGGGATCGCAACCCAGGGCTGCCCCTTCCGCTCCGCGTCAGGGTTGCCCTGGGCTACTTGCACTGCGCCCCGGACGGGGCGCAACGACTCGTACTGCGGTTTCAAAAACCATCGACGTCCCTATCCCAGGTCTCAAAATCGAGACCTGGGGCACCCACCATCTCTGGCGAGCGGGCTGCAGTGCGGTGCAATTCGCCAAGTAAATGCTGTCTGGGTGCCCATCCTTGACCGCATCTTTTGCGGGCAAGGGTGGGAATGAGCTGCCACTATGTTCTTGCCAGATCTACAGAGTATCCCAGGCCTCGATTTTTGAGACCTGGGATAGAACAGATTCACCTGCGCGAAGCGTGTCTGCCCCACCGCACGCAGGTGCCGAGAAGCGCAGTTGGCCTCACAGCAGGTGGCGCGAAGCGCGTCTGCCGTACCGCAGGTGCCTAGGCTAGCGCCTGATCGAAGGCGGCGTTGATGGCCGCCAGCCCGGCCGCCACGTCGCCGGTCAGGTGAACCCGGAGGGCACGGCGTCCGCGCGCTTCCAGGACCGCCAGATCGCCTGCCGCCTGAGCGTCCACCACCACGCCAAAACTGAACTTCTGGCCCGGAATGGCCACATCCACGGCATGCGCGCCGGTGATCTGCAGGAAAACGCCCGAGTTCGGTCCGCCCTTGTAATCCTGGCCAGTGGAGTGCAGGAAGCGCGGTCCAAAGCCCAGGCAAGTAGCAACCTTCTTGGCATCACGCACCTTGTGGCGGAAGATCTGGATGGCCGCTTCATGCTCAGGGAACATGGGCAGATAGGCCAGCGCGGCAAAGTAGTCGCCGGCGCCAATCTGCGCCACGTGGGCCTTGATCACGCCCGCCAAAGTCTGATTGGGGACCGCGGCCTGGAGCTTTGCCACATAGGCCGCGGTGGCGTAGAGTTCCACGCCCGCATCGCTCAGGAACGGAGTGCTGGTGGGCAGCTTGCCAGTCTCCTCGTAGGCCGAGGTCAGGGCGCGGGTCTCAATCTTGGCCGATTCCACGTCGGGCTGGTTGAAGGGGTGGATGCCCATCACCGCGCCGCAGAGGGACGTAGCTACCTCCCAGGTAAAGAACTGGCCAAAGATGCTGTAGAGGTTGTCGATCTCAATGGTAATGACCGGCTGGCCGGCGGCGGCCAGTGCGGCCACCTTGGCGTCGAGATCCGCTCTTTGGCTGGCATCCTTCGTGCCCTTCAGACGGATGTACACAAACAGACGATCCGAGCCATAGGCCGCGGGCACGGCAATGGTCTCGCGATCCACCGGCGTAACGCCCTTGCCCAGCTTGCCGGTGGACTCGGCCACCAGCTGCTCCATCCATGCGCCCAGGTCGTGAACTTCCGGCGAAGCAAAGACGGTGAGCTTGTCGCGGCCGGCATTGGCGGCCACGCCCATCAGCAGGCCAATCTGCGCGGCGGGGTTGGAGGCAATGGGCAGCTTGGCGTCCGCCACGGCAGCGGCGGCAGCGGCCAACAGCTGATCCATATCCAGGCCGGCGGCGGCAGCCGTCACCATGCCAAAGTTTGAGAGCGCGGAGAAGCGGCCGCCAATCTCCGGATCGCCGTAGAAGATGTGCCGGAAGCCGTCGGCCTTGGCCACCTGCTCCATCTTGGAGCCGGGATCGGTGATGGCGACAAAGTGCTGGCCCGCCTTCCGCGCGCCCACGGTCTTCTGCATCTCGGCAAAGAAGTACTGCTTGAGGACGTTCGGCTCCAGCGTAGAACCGGACTTGGAAGCCACGATGACCAGAGTCTCGGCCAGATCGACGCTATCGCGAACGGACTTGACCTGCACCGGGTCGGTGGAATCGACGATCGCCAGCTTGGGGAAGCCGGCCTGCTGGCCAAAGGTGAACGACAGAACCTCCGGGCAAAGGCTCGATCCGCCCATGCCCAACAGTACAATGTGCTTGAAGCCGGAGTTTTGCACGTCGGCGGCCAGCTCGGCAAAATGGGCGCGCTCGGCCTGCTGGCGCTCCACAATGTTGATCCAGCCCAGCCACTTTGCCTCGTCCTGCGAGGTCCACAAGGACGCATCCTTCTTCCAGAAGCGGTCCAGTGTGGAGTTGGCTTGCCAGTCGGCAGCGATCTGGTCAAAGACGCCGCGAAGATCGGAGGGTAGTGCGCAATCTAGTTTCATGACGCCTCAATTTTTTCGTGAATTGGCGGGAAACGCAACCCGAGAAAGAGTGGTCGGACCGCGTGCCGTCCTTAATAGAGTAGTTCGCCAGCCTCAGACGCCATGGCCGCAAGGAACGCCCGCAAGGCTGCAACGCGGGGGAGGGCAGCCGCCCGAGCACTTTCAAAATGCAGCTTGGCAGGTAATTCCATGAGCGCTTTCTCCAGCACCGGTCTGACCTGCGAGTAGGTTGCGTAACGCGTATCGCGGCCCACCTTGACCACGGCGCGCAGAATCCCGATAGCTCCCAACTGCTCCAGGATATAGGCATCGCGCAGCAGGATGGCCTCCAGCATCTGGGGCTCATCGGAGGGCTGATGCGTACGAATAGCCTCCGCCACGCCGTCCAGGTTCTCTGCCGGGAAACCCCACGCTGCCAGCAGCTCGCACGTGCGGTCGATGGTGTAGGGCACATGGTTCCAGCGCGCCAGCTCCTCCGGGTCCTCCGGGCGGTGGCCGATGAAGACGCCCAAATCGTGCATCCAGGCCGCGGCAAAAACAATGTCGTCGTCGTAAGTGAGTCCCTGACCTAGTTGAAGTGTAAGCGCGTAAAGCCGCGGCTGGTGGCCGAACTTGTCCACCGGGCGCGCTTCAGCCCGTATGTACTCGATGACCTTCTCCCGCCACGCCGCGTCGCTCATGGCTACGCCTTGGGCCAGCTGGGCGTGAGGCGGATCAGCTCCAGCCCACCCAGGTCGCACACCGTAAAGTTGCTTGCCGAGGCCGGAATCGCGGCGACGGAGCGGGCTGGCAGATCAAATGCCTCAAAGCCCTCGCCCTCCATCCGCCCCGCGCCGGCCGCCGCAAACAGATACGCAAGCCCGGCCTGCTGGCCGCCATGAAGCGCCTCCGCTGTAATGGTGCCCGACACCTTCACGCGCTCCACGCGGAAGTATTCCACATCGATCAGTACGGTGCGGTCAGCAAGCTCTACCGGAGCCACCTTGCCGGCTCGCGTGGTAAACCGTACCGCCTCCAGCGACTTCACCACGTGCAGTTCGCGGGGACGACCGTAATCGAACATGCGGTAGGTCAAATCGCAGTTCTGCTGGGTCTCCAGAATGATGGCGCCCGGCCAGATGGCGTGCACCGTTCCCGCATCCACAAAGATCATCTCGCCGGTCTTGATCTCCTCGGCGTTCAGGCTCTGCTCCAGCGTGCCGGCGGCAATCTCCGCCTTCACCTGATCGAGGGTCACCCCGGGCTTCATACCCACGGCCAGCCGGGTTCCGGGCTTGGCATCTAGCGCGTACCAACACTCGGTTTTGCCACGGGGCTCGCCGTATTTGTGCGCCATCTGGTTGTCGGGATGCACCTGCACGCTGAGCTTGTCGGCCGCAAACAGCATCTTCACGAGCAGGGGCGAGGCCGTCTCCGGAGCGGCGGGGCCGAGCAGTTCCCTGCCCGCTTCGGCAAAGACCGCATCCAGGCGCTTGCCAGCATGGGGGCCGGTGGCCACCAGGTTCATGTCGCCGGTCAGCCAGACCTCGCCGACCGGGTCCTGGCCCTCGGGCACCACAAAGTCATACCAGGGCCGCAGGTCGCGGAATCCCCACACCCGCGCGACAAAGCGGGGCTCAATGCGAAAGGGCGATAATAACGTTCCCATAAAGCTCCTTTAAAATGCGCAAAAAATCGATAACCAATGAGCCTCTTGCAGAATTGGCCGCAGGAGGGTGGAGAGCGTCAGGGCTTTAGCCTCTGCATCCTGCTTATCAAGGCCTCGCAGTTTCTCAGCGGCTAAACAGGCTGCGGAAAAACTCCATTTCTCTCGGATTGTGAGTTCCTATTCCCTCGTGGGCTAAAGCCCCGTGTTGAAAGAATGGAACCTAACGTACGAGCTAAAGCTCGTATCCTTCAAAAAAGCCCTGAACCCCGAGTTTTCCCGCAGCCTGTAAAGCCAGAGTCTGTTTTGACCATTTTGCGGCACGACTGAAGTCATGCCCTGGCGCTTCTTGCCTTCACAACGGGATTTGCAACTGTCTCCCTCGAAAAAAGAACGCGAGGACGGCGGTTGGCCGCAGGCTATTTACGCTTGCGGCGCGAGCATTTGTGTCTCCACTTTAACAGAGTGTCAGCCGCATGCGGGACCCGCGCGCCTGCCTCTGATAAGCTGTGTGCACCATGCGAAAGCTCATGTTTCTGGTTGCGAGTTTTGCCGCACTTGTTGCGGTCCCCTGCCTGGCGCAGGATCAAAAGTTTGTCCCCCGGAGCATCGCGTTCACCGGTGCTCCGGAGTTCACAAAAAGCGAACTGATGGCCGCCGCCCACCTGCACGCTAAAGACGCCCTCACGGTGGCGGAAATGCGCGAACATGCGTCCGTGCTGCTCGATACCGGCCTCTTTGAGAAGGTCAGCTTCACCTTTACCGGCGTGGATCTGGCCTACCAACTAAAGTCCTTCACGGAGCTGCTGCCGGCGCAGATGCCGAACCTTCCGCCTCTGGAAGGACTCGACATGGAAGCCAGCCTGCGCGCCAGCGTGCCCCTCTACCATGGCCGCGTTCCGGCCGATGGCGGCCTGTGCGATCAGGTGCGCGCCGCGATGGAACAGATTCTGGCCACCAAAGGAATTCAGGCCACGGTTGTAGCTGCGGCCAACGCCGGCGCGGCAGCCAAAGTGCAGCTTGCCATGAACTACTCCATCACTTCGCCCCAAGTCCAACTTGGCAAGATCGCAGTTGATCCAGCATCCGGCTCACTCGATCCCGCAGTGCTCCAGATTCTCAAGCATCTGGAGGGCACTCCCTACGACGCGGGTGGAACTCCCAGCCAAATCGCAACCTATGTCACGAACTACTACCACGACGCCGGATACCTGGAAGCGCTGGCCAATCCGCATCAGCAGGGCACGGCAACCGTGGCTGCCGATGCCATCAACGTCCCGTTCACCGTGGCTGTAACGCCCGGCCCCCTGTACCGGCTGAATGCAATTCACCTCGACCCAAGCATTCCCGAGCCACAGTCTGACTTCAACAAGAAGGCGGCCCTCCATCCCGGCGACATTGCCCGCGGCCAGCAACTAACCCAGAGCTGGGAATTCCTTGCCCGCCAGTACCACAACCAGGGCTTCATGAGCCCCAGCATTCGTCCCGAACCCGTGTTTGACCGATCCAAAGCCACCGTTGAGTTCAACGTTACGGCGACACCCGGACCGGTCTACACCATGGGCAAGCTGACTCTTGAAAATGTGACTGAAGAGTTACGCACGGCCTTTCTTGCTGCCTGGCCGCTACGTGCCGGAGCGATCTACAACGAGGGTCAGGCGCGGGGCTTCTTTGCAACCCAGAACGTGCATCCGGAGCTGGAACGTATCTTTGCCACCGCCACCGTGCGCTACGAGCAGATCCAAAACGACGACGCCCATACCGTCGACCTGGTGGTGAAGATGGTACGAAAATAGCGGATTCAGTTGTGACTCTACCTGCCCATGAACCGGTATCACCCCATAACGCCTCTGCACTCTCCGTGTTGAGGCGTTATTCTCATCTCCATGATCCAGTCTCAGATTCTCGACCACATGTTCCAGATGCCGCTACCCATTGTGGAGAAGCTGGCGCGGCCTGTCATCGTCTACATCGCGCTGGTTCTGTTGTTGCGCGTGTTTGGCAAGCGCGAGCTGGCGCAGCTGAACCCCTTCGATCTGGTGGTGCTGCTCTCGCTCTCGAATACGGTGCAAAACGCCATCATCGGCGACGATAACTCTGTGACCGGCGGCATTGTGGGCGCGATCGGACTACTGGCCATCAACTGGGTTCTGGTGCGCTTTCTGTTCCGCTCCCGCAAGTTCACACGCATGCTGGAAGGGCGCAGAACCGTGCTCGTCCACAATGGGCAGCTGGACCGCCGCGCTATGGAGCGCGAATCCCTGACCCGCGAGGAGCTTCTGGACGTGATCCACCGCAACGGCTACGAGCACTTTGAACAGGTGCACCGCTGCGAACTGGAACCGAACGGCACCTTCTTTGTGGAAGCGCTGGAACCCACCCTCAGCGACAAACGGCACAACGAGCTGGTGACGATGATTACGCAGTTGCAGGGAGAAGTGGCGGACCTGAAGAGCAGGGACTAGGGACTTGGGACTTGGGGGTAGCTGCTGCATGTTAGGATTCGGGCGTTCAAAAACACGCGTGGCGATCACACATAATCAACCCGGCACCCTGTCGGTCAGGATTGCGCGCAACAACAATTGGGGGTCAGCAATCTTCGGGCTGATCTTCTTCACTGCAGGATTTGCCTTCTTCATGTGGGTCTTGCTACCGCCTTTCTTCCGTCCGCCCTTTATTTCAAACGGACTCGTGGTTTTGCCCATCCTCCTCTTTGTCTTGGTGTGTGTGGTACAGCCTCGCCCTTCGCATCGCAGGGTGGCGCGCCTTCGGCGTGGAACAAATCGAGATTGAAAACGGAGTCTTCAGCTGGACGCGAACCGCTCTTTTCTGGGTTCGCAAGCTGGAAGTGCCGGTTGCGGAGATTCATCAGGTCAAGGGGATCACGTCGTGGCATGCGCTCAACAACCACGTTGACCTCATCCTCGGAACCCGCTGCGCGAAGATTGGCGATCAACTTCTGACGAAGGAAACCGATGAACTCGCCTGGCATTTGCAAAGAGCCATTCAAAACAGATGAAAGATGATGCTTTGAGCTTGCATCATCAGGCACCCAAACCTGATTTCCTTGCCCTCGCTATGGGAACACCGGCGTTAACCGCGAATCAATTCGACTGGCACATCCAGATCGAACTGGAGCCAAACCCGATCCGCGGTCCAAGCCGTTGCCTGGTTGATTTTGGCCAGGGCCAGACAGGCCCGATCCCCCAACGAAAGCGCTCGGCTGACAATTGCATATCCTGCCGCAACTTCAGCTGTTGCCTTATCGAATGGAACCAGTTCAGTGCCGGCCAGCACCGCCGTCAGTTCTTCTGGGGTAATTGCCGGGTAGTCGCGCCGCATCCGGGTCAAAATTTCGCACCAGTTCACCGAGCTGATGGCAACCTGAACATCCGCTCCAGTTTCGAGGGCATGAAGAAGAGCTTCGACCCGTTCTCCGCCTGGTTCACCTTGAACCATTGCCAGAACGGCTGCGGAATCCAGAACGATTCTATTCACGTGCGGCTTCCTCGTACTTCTCTGCCAAAAATTCGTCCAGAATCCCGTCAAGACTTCCGCGCTCCCGAATGATTCCCGCCCGAATGCTCTCCAACGCCATCTTTCGGCTGAGAATCTTGATGGCACCCTGGTCGCAGCTCACGGTCAGACGGTCCCCGGCCATAAGGCCAAGTTCCTTGCGGATTGCCGCAGGGAGGACGATCCTGCCACTTTCTCCCATAACAACCGTTTCAGCCATAATCTGCCACCTCGCGTACAGTATGGCAGATTTTTTGTTTATGGCACAAGAATGAAATCATGCCAGATGCAGGATAAAAAAATGGCCGTGGCCACCTTTCTGGGTAACCACGGCATTTTGCTCTGTTCCACTATGTTGTCTATACAGCCAGCACCGTATGCCTGGACGACGATCGATCCGGCCCTCAAATAGTGTCACTCTATCCCACCCATCCCGCACAAAACGCGGGATGGATGGGGCACGGC
>CAZYDF010000067.1:0-23224 GCA_964645855.1 uncultured Occallatibacter sp. | reverse complement strand
AGGCTAACCCACGACCAGCACAGGGGGACCGGTCACTCCATGATGACTAACTGCCCCGGACATTTGCAGAGCAGCCCAACCTGGCCGTGTGTCAGGGCTGCCGAAGGCACCGCGCGAGCGGCTGCGGCCTTGACGCATGGACAGGATGGGCCAGAATCTTCCAGGTTCCGGAGAGGGTAGTAACATCGAAGATGAATCGACTTATGAAACCGATACAGCTTTCCACAGCGAACTGATTGAAATCCTTGATTTGCCGAAGCTCACCATGCAGGTCATCCCAAAGGCCTTCTATGAAATGGGCGACTCAGTCGGCTGACCGCCCCTTGCCTGCGGTATTGCGCTCGTAGCGTTCCTTATACTCCTGCTTGTAGCGTCCCACGGCATCCGCGTAGCTGATTGGCATATCCGGCGGAAGCGAACGGCGAACCCAGTTCAAAGTGACCTTCCTGGTTGCAGGATCAAGCTCAATCGAACCCGAGGTTATCGGGACAGGCTTGCCATCCGCGCTGGCGGAAGTCCCATCCATGAACCATGGCAGGTGCAGCACAAGGTGTTGCGGCTCGCTACCGCGGTCAAAGGACGGATGGATCTCCAGTTTGGCTTGGGTGTCGGAAAGCATCCTGAGCTCAAAGCCGATCTTGCCAAAATAGGTGGTGGCATTTTCAACTTGAATAACTTTTCCGGAATCGATCCAAGCTGGAGATACGGCAGAGAGCAGATGGAGGTTCGCCCCTTCTTCGCGCACCATCATATTGCGCATCATGTTGCGATACTCGGCTGCAAACCAGCCGTGTGGCGCGAGGTTTCCACTGAAATCGCGGTCGCCCCAGGGACGAACCGAGTACTCCCATCCCGCGTGGGTCGAACTGGTATGCAGCAGAACCGCGTAGAACTCCCGAATCGCCTGCTGCTGTTCGCCGCGAATGAGCTCCGTCAGCGTGTTCTTGATGGTTAGATAGTGGTGTAGATAAGTTCCCTGGCCGGGCTGACGATAAGTCATCAGCCCCTCGGCGTAATGCGCCTGGGTTGCCTTCAGCGTTGCTGTAACTCGCGGATCGAGCGGGGATAACTGCTGCTCGGGGGTTAGAGAAAGAAGATTGCCCCAATCGGCTCCGCCCATATCTCCATCCAACGCGGGCGGAATGTAGCCTCCCGTGCGCTCTGTGACCGCGTCGAGTTGCTGGAGGAAGTTCTTGCGCAGTTCTTGCTCAAGGGCGCGGAAACGGTTCTCATCCTCGCTGTGTCCCAGGTCGTGAGCCAATAGAATGGCGGCCTGCAGGCCATCCAGCGCGAGGAAGTTATAGCCGGTCAGATGTCCGGGGATGTACTCGTTGTCGCGCACGTCGGTGGCCGGCACAATGTGCAACGAATCGGCGGCGATGGCGCTCTGCATCCAGGCAACGGCGCGCTGTACACGGGGGTAGACTTCGGCGGCGAAGGCTTTATCGTGCGTAATACGGTAATGTTCGCCATAGGTCCAAAGCGCTTCGCCCCAGCCATCGAACTGCCCTGGCTGGGAGAGGAAATTGCCGTCCTCCTGCTGTCTGGCGGCGAAGAAGTTCACAACCTGCCGCCCGATGTCGGTGTAGCCGGAGGTATCGTACATGCGGACAAAGTCCGCCGAGTCGCGAAGGTAAAAGCCGTGGTAGTGAAGTTGGTTGATGGTCTGTACGTAGTCGTTGCCGATCTTGTTGAGCGCCATCAGGTCGTTGACCAGGCTGGTTTTGAAGACAAGATTGACCTTCTCTTCCGGGGTTTCGATCTCCATGCCCCGAGCCAGAATGCCATCCCAAAACTCCTCGACCCTGGCTTTTCGCTCGTCGAATTGCGCCCGGTCCACGGCTTGGAAGATGGGATCGGCGGCGGCGACTGGAAGCAGCGGCACCTTGAAATCCAGCACTCGCTCCGCGCCCGGCGCCAGCGGAACCTCAAACTCCGCAACCGCCATGGGCGTGGTAGACAAGGCCGCCATGGCCTGCTCCCCCGGAACAGACCGGTTGTAGTAATCCCGGTAGGTGGTGGAAAGGGCCATTTGGGATTCATGGGGAAAGAAGTAGATGGCCTTGTGGTCGCGCAGATAGGCATCTCCCTGCACGGCGTAAAGCGAATCTGGACGGAAGGGCTCGCCGGGCTGCTGGTAATCGCCTACGCGCTTTCCGGTGACAGGCCGCCGAAAGCGATTGTCCCCGGTATGGAAGGTGGTTGTCTGGTTGCCCTGGTAGCGCCACGCCGTGGTCAAAAAGCCGCACAGGGGTTCGCTGGTGGGATTCTGGATCGTCACGCGCACAAAGTTCACCACGTCCGCGCCCGTCTGTTCCGGGCCAAGCGAGGCCGCGAAGAAAGTAAAACGATAGCGAAGCCGATCATGCTCGATTTCGTAAGAGACGATCGGCAGGTAACCCTTCTCGAGGGTGCGAATGCGCTGTGCGACCGGCTCCCGGTCGACCCCGGCGAAGAAGACAAGTTCTCCAAAGCCGGTATAGAGCGAGCCCTCGGGCGTGATCTCCGCCCCAGAGGGTGAGTGCATCACAGAGATCTGATCGGTCGAGGCGCTGGGATAGGAAAAGGGCTCGTTGGGTTGATCCAGACTCGGATTGACCATCCGGGGAAAAGCCGATTGAGCGTCCTGATCCTCGCGCCGCAAAGTGCTTTGGCCTGGCAGAACCAGAGGAGCTAGAAGCAGAGTTCCGCTGAGCAAAAAGGCCAGCTTCATCGTTTGACACCCTCGAAATTGACTGATCCCCGTGAAGGGATGGTAAATCTAACATGAGGTCTCAAGTTACGCATATCAACGTATTTCACGGCTTGATTGCTGTTTTTCACAGTGAATCAAATCCAGTGAGCAGTATAGTAAAGAGCATGGAAGAGCGGACCGGAGCGCCACAACGGATTTTGGACCATTCAGAGCAAAAAGAACTGCTTGAACGGATTCTGAGTTCCGATCTGTTTCGCAAATCAGGCCGTCTCTCCGCATTCCTGAAGTTCATATGCGAAGAGTACTGGAAGGGACATACAGAGGCGATCAACGAACAGCGGATCGGCACGATCGTCTTCCAGCGCGCACCCGGGTATCACGTTGGCGACGACAGCATCGTCCGTTCGCAGGCACGGTTCCTGAGACAACGTCTGGAGGAGTACTTCAACGGCGCTGGCGCCCAAGAGAGCCTGCTGTTGCTGATCCCCAAAGGGTCCTATATTCCCGCATTCGAGCGGCGTCAGGCGCGCGATTCGGCACACTCCCCGGTCGGCCATGGATCGTCCGAGCATGGCGTTGGCGAGGCCCACTACACACCATCCGCCTTTTCCCGGTTTTCAACTGCTGGGAGAATCGCCTTGGCCTTGCTTTGCGTGATGGTACTGGCAGCGTTCGCATATTCCTGGAAGCAGAGCAAGGGGAAGACGGCGCAGACCGAGCAAGACCCTTCGGTCAGCCATTTCTGGTTATCGATCTTCGATCCGCAGCGGCGGGTTCTGATTGTTCCGGCCGACAGCAGCCTGGTCTTGATGGAAGAATTATCCGGACACACCGTCTCCCTCCCTTCCTATATTAATAAGGACTATTTGAAGACCCCGTCGAAGGAGACCGCATCGCTCTGGGGGGTTATCGTGGCCAGTCAATATACCAACATGGCCGACCTCAACCTGGTGGCGCGCCTGGAGCAGGTTCCTGAAGCGGCCAATGTCCGGCCCGAGATCAGCTATGCCCGCGATTTGAGCCTGAAGGAGCTGAAAGGTACCAATTCAATCCTGATTGGCGGAACTTTGGCCAATCCCTGGGTAGCTCTGTTTCGCTCAGCCGTCCACTTTGATATCGATTACGACTGGACGATTCATCATGACTTGGTGCGGAACCGGGAGCCGGGGGCTCAGGAACAATCCCTCTATGTTGAGAACCAGACTAACCAGTCCTATGGTGTGATCGCCTACGTGCCAAGCCTGGACGGTCAGGGACATTCTCTGCTGGTGGAAGGCACCAGCAAGGCTGGAACCGAAGCGGCAGCCGAGTTCCTGACCAGCAGTGCATTTGCGGCGTTCCTGAAGCAGATTGGCGCGGACAAAACCCACGTGCCGAATTTCGAACTGCTGTTGTCTACCCAGAATCTGGGCGGCGATTCCCACCATCCCGCGATTGTCTGCTGGCACAAGCTCGGATAACTGCCCTCTGAAGGGTATCCGCATACCACTCTATCTATTACAGTTACACAGATTTCACGGTGAATCACACCTTCGCACTGTGAAAATACTTGATGGGCTCTTCCCAACATTCGAATACTTGGCCAACGTTATTCCGCGGATTTTTACGCGGCAGCGGCATTCCATCCGCGCGTTCGAACACAGTCGCCGGGTCCATCAGGCGACTAGCCAACCGGATGGGTGAAATCAACCAGGTATTGAACCAGCCTAAAAATGGAGGCAGCAATGTTATTTGGATTTGGAGTATCACTTGGATTAGAACGGCCAAGGCATCTTCCTGCAAAAGCCAGCCATCTATGTCTCTCACTCTTTGTCGGCATACTGCTCGTGCTCACTCTGGCCATGCCGCGCGGCTTATCCGCCCAGGGCACAACCGGAACCATCACCGGCACGGTGACCGATCCGAGCGGGTCGGTGGTTGCCGGTGCCAAGTTAACCGTCAAGCAGATCGACACCAACATCACCCGAACGCTGATCAGCTCCGATGCCGGCACCTACAAGGCGACCATGCTGCAGCCAGGCCACTATAGCGTGAAGATCGAGAAGCCCGGTTTCAAGTCCTTCGAGCAGAGCGGCATCACGCTGGCCATCGACCAAGTGGTTCTGGTGGATGCGGCGCTGCAGGTCGGTTCGCAGGCCGAGAGCGTGGAAGTGACCACGGCTCCGCCGACGATCCAGACCGAGGATTCATCGATCGGCCAGGTCATCGACTCCCAGGCCATCCAGAGCGCGCCGTTGAACGGCCGTCTTGGCCTGATGGGCCTGATTGCTCAAGCTCCCGGCATCCAGGGCGTGGGTCCGCAAGACCAGCTGGCCACCCGCGGCGAAACCTTTGCCGCCGGCACCGGCAGCCGTAACACCTACGGCAGTTTGGGCAGCACGCTGGACGGCGTGACCAACGCCGAAATCACGCTGCAGCGCGCCGAACCCGAGGTTCCCTCACTGGACGCCATCTCGCAGTTCAAGGTTGTTGCCACGGGCGCACCGGCCGAGTTTGGTCAGCCTACCCAGGTCATCGTGGTCAGCGCCAGCGGCTCCAACAAGTATCATGGCGAACTGCTGGAGTACAACCGCTCCAAGGGCACGCAGGCCAAGTACTACTTCAGCCCCGGCGTCCGTCCCGCCTATGAGCGCAACGAGTTCGGCGGCAACTTTGCCGGGCCCATCTCCATTCCGCATCTCTACGACGGCAAAGACCGCAGCTTCTTCTTTTTCTCCTACGAGGGCTTCCGTCTGCAACAGTCGGCCTCCACCAGCACCATGCAGCCCACCGCGGCCATGCGCGGCGGCGACTTCTCCGCTCTGGGCAAGACCATCAGCAATCCTGTCACCGGTCTGCCTTTCACGGGCAACAAATTCACAGCCATCAGCACGGTTTCACAAGCCTTGATGACCAAGTTGATGCCGTGCGCGAGCGTGACCAGCTTTACGGCCGGCAACTGCAACGAACTGGTCTCTTATACCGAAGCTTCCGATCGCATCTCCGTGCACATCGACCAAAAGCTGGGCCCCAACGATCAGATTCGCGGCACCTTTCTGCACGCCAACTACGGCCCCAACCCCACCGTCGGTGCCGACAGCCTGCAGGGCGGGCGCTCCGGCGACGGCGAGAAAAATACCAATGCCATCCTCGGCTGGACCCACACCTTCTCGCCGACCATGATCCTGGACAGCAACGGATCGTTCTTCCACCTGCCCATCTATCGCGCTCCGCAGAATGTGGGCACCCAGTGGGAGTCGATCATTCCCGGCCTGGCGGCACAGCCCATTGAGGGCGCTCCGCATCTCAGCTTCAACGATGGGATCACCGGCACGGGTGAATCTGGTTCTCATGACCTGGAGCAGGCCGGGCAGATCAACACCTCACTGACCAGGATTCTGGCCAAGCACACCCTCAAGGCTGGCTTCAGCTACCTTTACGACAACCACTGGAACGTCTCCGCCAATCCGCCGGAGCATGGTCAATTCACCTTCACCGGTCACTATTCGGGCGATGCATTTGCCGACTTCCTGTTGGGATATCCAGTGAAGACGCAACAAGGAACTCCCTCCGCGGTGATCACCCGCAACATCTCCAGCCAGTGGGCTGGCTACCTCCAGGACGACTGGAAGCCGACGCCCAAGCTCACCATCAACATGGGCCTCCGCTACGACCTGCAGTGGTTCTCCGTCGGTCCTTACAACGACGCCTCGCTCTGGGTGCCTTCGCTGAGCAAGGTCGTGGTCTTCGGCAGCCAGTATCCCGCCGCCACCATTGCGTACGACAAGAACCTGCTGGCCGCCGCCAACCTGATCACGCTCTCCTCGGCCGCCAACATCTCCAACAACCCCTTCAGCTTCCTCGGCCGTCCCAGCAAGAACATTGCTCCCCGCCTGGGCTTTGCGTATGCGCTGGCGCCCAACACCGTCCTGCGTGGCGCTTACGGCCTCTACTTCAACCTGCTGCCGGCCTCCTATGTCGGCGAAATGTGGGGCGACAACTCCGGCGGCGCACCCTTCATCGACAACGAAACCCTCACCAATTCGACCAACGGCGCCACCGCCTTCACCATGAGCAATCCTTTCTCCGGCGTGGGCGCGTATAGCGGCAACACCTCCGTCAATGCCGAGCACCCGCTGGTGACACCCTATACCGAGCAGTACAACCTGGCTCTGGAACATCAGTTCAAGGGTCAAATTGCGGTGCGCGTCGGCTACGTGGGCCAGCACAACCTCAAGCAGAACAACTTTGGCGGCAACGGCAACACCAATCCGACACTGAATTTGAACGATCCCATCGATCCCACTCAACCCACCAATGCAATCGCCAATACCCCGATTCCATTGCTCGGCCAAATTCCCTATTACATGGCTCCGATCTTCCACACCATCATGAACTCGCTGCAGGCCGGTGTGCGCAAGCAGTTCAGCGGCGGTCTGGGCTTCGGCGCGGAGTATCAGTGGGCCAGAGTCCTGGGCACCGAAAACCTCCAGGACCCCACCGGCAAATATCCCAACGATTCCAAGGGCCCCATCGGCGGCATCACGCCGCAGGTGCTGCAGGTCAATTACTCCTACGAACTTCCCATCGGCAAAGGGAAGCTCCTGCTCGGCAACGCCAGCCCGGTGGCCAACACCCTTCTGGGCGGATGGCAGCTTTCCGGCCTGGTCAACGCCGAGAGCGGCCAGCCCTTCAACCCGACCTTCGACGCCGGCGTCTCTCAGGTGGACTACTCCAGCGCACCTGGCTTGCCGGGCGCAGTCTCCGGCCGCCCCAACCGCGTGGCTGGCGCAGCGCTCTATCCCACCAAGAAGACCATCAACAACTGGTTCAATACGGCAGCCTTCTCCTGCCCGCTGGTTACCGATCCTACCAACAGCAAGCAGTATTGCTCGGGCTACGGAAACGCCGGCTATGACCTGCTGCGCGGCCCCAGATATCAGGATTGGGACATCAGCTTGCAGAAGAACACCAAGTGGGAGCACTACAACGTGCAACTGCGCGTCGATGCCTTCAACGTCTTCAACCACGCAAACTTCGGCCTCCCCAGCGGAGACATCACCGCGCCGGGTGCTCAAACCATTACCAGCACGCCCAGCCAGTGGAACCCGCCGGCTTACGAGCCGCGCACCATTGAATTCGGCGCCAAGTTCTCCTTCTAGAGCATTCTTCCTTCGGGGAAAGACTTCCGTGCCCCATCCATTTCCGCGCTCTTTGCGAAAATGGGTGGGACACCGAAGAAACCCAGGTCAACACCATTCCGCAAAATGCTCTATCCCTCACTTCCAGTCGCGCGAGGGAACCATTCCCTCGCGCGCTTTTTCGTTCATATTCTTTGCATTTCCAACCAAACTTGAGCGCCCCGGATTCTGCTTTTGGGATCTGGAAGAGTGCGCCGGAGCGCTTGTGACTCTCAGCCCTGCACAAAACCTGCATTCAACTCCAGCATTGGATGGCCCGCGGCCAAGCCGCCTGCTCTCACTCGACGTGCTGCGCGGCCTCACCGTCGCCCTCATGATCCTGGTCAATAACGCCGGCGATGGCAACGTCTCTTACCCCCAGCTTCGTCATTCGGCCTGGAACGGCTGCACGCTCACCGATCTCGTCTTTCCCCTCTTTCTGTTCATCGTTGGCGCATCCATCGCGATGGCCTTCAGCGGGCGCCTGGATCGCGGCGCCGCGCGTCGTGCCATTCTTCCCCAGGTCGGCAAGCGCGCGCTCAAGATTCTTCTCGTAGGCCTGCTGCTCAACGCAATGCCCCTCTTCCACCTCGGCGGACTGCGCTTATTTGGCGTGTTGCAGCGCATCGCATTCTGTTATGCGCTGGCCAGTTGCATCTATCTTGCGGGACGGTGGAAATCCGCCGCTGCCGTCTGCGCGGCGGCGGTGGCCAGTTACTGGTGGCTGCTGCTGCATGTTCCAGTGCCGGGCTTCGGTATGCCAGGAATCTCCGTCGCAATCCTGGATCGCGCTGGCAACCTGACCGCGTGGATCGATCGCACTCTGGTGCCTTCAGCGCATTTGTATCATCAGAGCTTCTATGACCCAGAGGGATTGCTCAGCACCATGCCCGCGCTGGCGACAACCCTCTTTGGCGTACTGGCCGCAACCTGGCTTCAAAGCCATCGCACGGTCAATCAGAAGGCTGCGCTCTTGTTTACCTCTGGTATGACTCTGCTGGCTTGCGGGTTGCTCTGGGCCGAGAGCTTTCCTCTGAACAAACGCCTCTGGACCAGTTCCTTCGTGCTCTTCACGGCGGGCATCTCGATGGCTCTGTTCGCTCTACTTTATTGGCTCATCGACGGCCCGCTCCAGTTGCGCCGCGCAAGCAGGCCCTGGCTGGTCTTTGGCACCAATGCCATTGCCGCCTACGTCTTCTCCGAGGTCGTCCAGATCTATCTTGGCGTTATCGTGCTGCCCAGCGGACGCAACCTGCAGCAATGCCTCTTTGGCTTGCTGCCTCACTGGCTGGGACCACCGCCATTTGTCTCCGTAATCTACTCCATTCTCTTTGTACTTATGTGTTACATCCCAATGCGGGCATTGTTTCGCAGAAAGATATTCATCAAGTTATGAACCTTCCAGCGGCCCTCCGGCTCATGACCGCACAGTTCCCTCTCACAACCAACTGCTCGCGTTTAGATAGAATGGGCAACCTCCTGAAACTTCACCGCTAGCCCATCGTTTGTCATCCATGATTCGCGGCACGGCCCGGTTTTTCAAGTGCGATTGTCCCGAGACGTTTGTTCAGGTTCAATTGACCAGCCACCCCTGAGAAGCAGCGCTGGAACTTCCCTCTTCCCTACTTTCCCGGCAGCTTCAGCCCCAGTTCGCGCATGGCAATCTGCAAGTCGGCCCAGGCTTCCTTCTTCTGACGAGGATCGCGAAGCAGGAAGGCGGGGTGGTAGGTCACGATCAGCTTGGTGCCCCGGAAGGTGTGTACGCGGCCGCGCAACCCGGCCAAGGGCTGGCGCTGGCCCAGCAGATAGGTGGCTGCCGTGGCTCCCAGCGCCACCAGTACCTGCGGCCGGACAATGTCGATCTGGCGGAACAGGAACGGGGTGCAAGTGTGCGCCTCTTCGGGCTCCGGGGTGCGGTTCTGAGGCGGGCGGCACTTGACCACGTTGGCAATGTAGACCTGCTCGCGCTGGAGCCCCATGGCCACAATCATGTTGTTGAGCAACTGGCCGGCCTTGCCCACAAAGGGCAGGCCCTGGATGTCTTCGTCCGCGCCCGGGCCCTCCCCGACAAACATCAGCCGGGCGTTGGGGTCGCCATCGCCAAACACCAGCTGGTTCCGGCCCACATGCAGGGCGCAGCGCTGGCAGTCGCCGATCTCGTCGCGAAGGATCTGGAGCGCCGAGGCGCGCTCCGCGGGCGCAACCACGGCGCCAAGGGCAGGGGCGTTGGGAAAAACCTTGCGGGGCGGAATATCTGACTCCTCTTGAAACTGGTTGCTGAATGGCACCCTTGCGGGGGGCGGAGCAAGGAAAGGGGATGAGGAAGCGGCGGCAAGCCGCGCCTGATCAGCGGCATAGGCCTCAGCCGCGGCCCCCTCCACCGCGGCTTCCGCCTCCATCTTGCGCACAAAGGCCTCGTCCACCGGGCGGCGATAGAACTCCGTCAGCCCCAGATCGCGATAGAAGCGTATCCGTTCTTCCAGTGCTGCCCGGGTTGCCGAATCCATTGCGATAGGCACGCGTCTTACTCCACAATCAACTGCCGGCGAACCGCGGCCGGCGCAACCGTCTCACTCAACACGCGGTCCTGACGGCTCTGTTCGTCATCATGGTCGCCGTCCAACTGCACCATCAGGGAGCGCGGTCGGCGCAGGGCCACAATCTCATCCAGAATACGGTCAGCAAGCTGGCGCTTGGCCATCTTTTCCATCTCAATGGACGTTGTCGCGGTCAGGAAGGTGACGGCGTTGCTGTCCGCGTCAAAGCCCACGCCGGGAAGCATCACATCATTCACCACAATGGCGTCCACGCCCTTGCGCAGGAGCTTGGCGCGGCCGTTTTCCATGCTGTTTTCGGTTTCGGCGGCAAAGCCCACAATCAGCTGCCCAGGGCGGCGATGGCGCACGGCCTCCGCCAGAATGTCTTCGGTAGGCGCCAGCTCCAGGGTCAGCGGGCCGGTGCGCTTCAGCTTTTGCTCGCTGACGACAACGGGGCGGTAATCGGCCACGGCGGCAGCCTTGATCACCATGGTGGCCTCGGCCATGCGCTGCATCACGGCCTGGCGCATCTCGTCAGCGGTGGTCACGCGCACCAGCTCACAGTGCGCCGGAGGATGCAGTGCGGAGGGGCCGCTGATCAGGATCACGCGCGCGCCCCGGCTCTTGGCCGCCTCGGCCAGCGCGTAGCCCATTTTGCCGCTGGAACGGTTGCCAATATAGCGAACCGGGTCCAGAGCCTCACGGGTGCCTCCGGCTGTGACCATCACGGTTTCGCCCGCCAAATCGCGATGCCGACCGATGGCGTTGACCACGATCTGGGCAATCACGTCGGGCTCCGCCATGCGTCCCGCGCCCACGGTGCCACAGGCCAGTTGCCCGGTGGTGGGCTCAATGATACGCACACCGCGCTGGCGCAGCAGGTCGATGTTGGCCTGGGTGGCGGGGTGCATCCACATGTTGGTATTCATGGCCGGAGCCACAATCACCGGGGCCGGGGTGGCCAGATACATGGTGGAAAGGAAGTCGTCGGCAATGCCGTGGGCAAACTTGGCCAGGATGTTGGCCGTGGCCGGAGCCACCACCATGGCGTCCGCCCAGGCCGCCTCGGCAATGTGGTCCATGCCGTTCTGGGCAGTCTGGCCCAACTCCCAGCCGTCCCACAGGCTGGTGATCACGCGGTAGCCGGTCAGGGTGGCAAAGGTGAGCGGTTGTATAAACTTTGTGGCCGACTCCGTCATGGCCACATGCACTTCCATGGACTGCTTCTGCAAGGTGCGTACAAGTTCGGCCGCCTTATAGGCAGCGATTCCGCCAGTTACGCCCACCATCACTCTCATGCAACGATTGTAACTTTTTTTCGGGCGGCCAGACTTCCCCATCCGTAGCGGAACGCGAAAAGGGGCATCCAGCGCGGGCGCAACCCCGCGCATCGCAGGGTTGCGGGCTGACTGTGGACGCCTGCGCTTGCAGGCAATGCCGAGGTACTAGCTGGACAGGATGGTGATGGCCGGCCCATCCACAAGCGGCTTGTGGACTGGCTTATCGTCCTTCACATAGGAGATCTTGCCGGCTGCTATCTCGTCCTGCGCAATGCGGCAGGCCTTGCTGGAGGTGCTGGCCACCAGTGCCTGGGAGCCGTTCTGCAACTGACGGGCGCGGCGTGCGGCTACCAACACCTTGCGATAATTTGAATCGAAGCTATTCTCAATCGTCATCAGAATCCTCCCCGAACTCTAATTCGCCCTGCCGTGAGTCGCCCAGAATACCGAAGGCCTCCAGCACGGGCTTCAACCGCTCCTGCGAATTGGCCTGCAGGCACGATGCGGCAACCTCCAACACCCGGCGCGAGCGGAAAGCGATGGCTTCCCCGTTGCGGTAGAAGCGCTCCGCCTGCACCACGGCCTCCATCTGCGCCACCGCCCGATCCAGAACGTCGTTCACAAGAATATAGCCGTATTGGCTGTAATTCTCAATCTCGCGACTGGCTTCGCTGAGGCGTTTGTAGAGTTCCGCCTCGTTTACCTCGCCTTCGGCACGGCTCCGGTTGCGCAAACGGGTGCGCAGAACCTTGGGCGTGGGCGGCATGATGAAGATGCTGCATGCCTCGGGCATGCGCGCGCGCACCTGTGCTGCGCCCTGGACGTCGATGTCCAGCAGCAAATCGAATCCGGCGGCGCGGGCCTCGTCAAGCGAGGCGCGAGCGGTTCCGTAGAAGTTGCCAAAGACCTCGGCATGCTCCAGGAACTTGTCCTCGGCAACCATCTGCTCAAAGATCTCACGAGTGGTGAAGTGGTACTCGCGTCCATCCTCTTCCGACCCGCGCGGTTGGCGGGTGGTCCAGGAGACGGCGAAATCCACTTTGCTGACCTGCTTGCGCAGTTCACTGACCAGGGTGCTCTTGCCCGATCCTGAAGGAGCCGAAATGATGAAAAGGATGCCTGCCACGAATCCATTATCCTTTAAAACCATCGCCCGGTGAGGTGGAAATGTAGGTTTCCTCATGCAAAGGACGAAAACCCTGATGACGATGGTTACCAAAGGGCTGGAACTGCAGGCGACCACACCCAACCAAGAAAAATTACTCGATGTTCTGGATCTGCTCGCGGGCCTTTTCGATCTGCGCCTTCATGGCCAGGCCCAGTTCAGTAATCTGCGTCCCTTTGCCGCCCACGCCGCCGGTCTTCGACAGCAGGGTGTTGGCCTCGCGATTCATCTCCTGCAGCAGAAAGTCGAGCTTCTTGCCGATCTCGCCGCCAGCGCCCAGCAGCTCGCGGAAGTGGCCGATGTGGGTGACCATGCGGGCAATCTCTTCCGCCACGTCGCTGCGATCCACCAGAACGGCAACCTCTTCCAGCAACCGCTGGCGACTGAACTCGTTGCCGGCCGCGGCCGTGAGCCGCTGCGTGAGCCGCTCCTGATAGCGTGCTTCCACCTCCGGGCGCAGCACAGCCACCTGCTCCGTGGATTCAGCCAGCCTGACAAGATTCTCTTCCAGAATA
This sequence comes from uncultured Occallatibacter sp., assembly GCA_964645855.1. Classification (GTDB taxonomy): domain Bacteria; phylum Acidobacteriota; class Terriglobia; order Terriglobales; family Acidobacteriaceae; genus Telmatobacter. Next base: position 9,873 of record CAZYDF010000067.1, on the reverse strand, counting down.
TCGGCAAGCGATGCGCCTTCGCGCTCACGCATGGTTTTGAGCTCGGCTACCAGCGGGCCAATCTGCTCGCGCACGCTGGCGGCCAGCAGCTCCTGATCCTCGTCGGAGCGCGTGTCGGCCTGCAAGGCTCCAGGCAGGCGGAAAGCCACGTTCAAGTCGGGCGCGCCGGTCAGTCCGTGCTCTTCGCTGGCCTCGCGAAATGCGGCCAGATAGCCGGCAACCAGCTCGCGATTATAGCCGCTCCTGGTCTGCGCGCTGCGCTCCACGGAGAGCGTCACATCCACATGCCCGCGCACCAGGTTGTCCTTGAGCGCCTTGCGGATATCGATCTCCAGCGCGTCCAGCCCGGAGGGCATGCGCAGCTGCACATCGAGAAAGCGGTGGTTCACGCTCTTCAGGCTGAGCGTGTAGCTGAGCTGATCGTTGACGCGCAACTGCACGCGCGCAAAACCGGTCATGGATGCAATCGGCATTCTTTCTTACCTTCCCGAAGTATGTGCGCCAGCAGCCTCGGCTTCCGCGCCATTCATGAACTGCAGTGCATGCAAACGTTGATAGGTGGGCGAGATATTGAGCAGCTCTTCATGCGTGCCAATGGCGGTAATGCGGCCATCCTCCAGCACCGCAATGCGGGTGGCGCGGCGGATGGTGGAGAGCCGGTGCGCGATCACGATGGCCGTGCGGCCCTGCATCAGATTGGCAAGCGCCTCCTGCACCAGCGACTCGCTTTCAGCATCGAGCGATGAAGTTGCTTCGTCCAGTATAAGAATCGGCGCATTTTTCAGAATGGCGCGCGCAATGGCCAGGCGCTGCTTTTCGCCACCCGACATGCGGAAGCCTTTTTCGCCAATCACGGTGTCGTAGCCCTGCGGCATGCGCAGGATGAAGTCGTGCGCCAGCGCGGCACGCGCGGCCTTCTCCACCAGATCATGCTTGATCTCCACCTGTCCGTAGGCAATGTTGTTACGCACCGTGTCGTTGAACAGAATCGTCTCTTGGGTCACCTGCGCCACCTGACGGCGCAGCGAACCAAGCGTCACCCCACGCAGATCGATGCCATCGATGGTGATGGCGCCCGAGGTCACGTCATAAAAGCGCGGAATCAGGTTCACCAGCGTGGATTTGCCTGCGCCGCTGGGACCAACCAGGGCCAGCACTTCGCCGGCCTGCACCGTGAGATCGATGTTGTGCAAGATCTGGTGCTCGCCCTCTTCCGACGAGTAGGAGAAGCCCACGTTCTCAAAGCAAATCTGCTTCTTGAAGCGCTTGAAGCTGACCGCGTGCGGACGCTCCTTCACATCGTCTTCGGTATCAAAGAAGGCGAAGATGGAGGACGATGCGCCAATGGCCTGCTGGAAGCTGTTGTAGTATGTGGCGAAGCGGCGGACCGGATCGTAGAGCTTGAACAGCGCAATGATGAAGGTGATGAAGACCGAAGCCTCCATCCGCCCATGCAGAATCTCGTTGCGGCCAATCCACAACAGCAGCGCGATGGCGACCGAACCGATGGTGTCCATCAACGGCGAGCTGATGGCCTGAATGCGCACATTGCGCAGGTTGGCGCGCAGCAAGCGCTTGGCCGCTGACTTGAAGCGCAGCAGCTCGCTGATCTCGGTATTGAAGGCCTTGACGATGCGGTTGCCGGTGATCGTCTCATGAAGGATGTTCTGGATCTCAGCCAGCTTGTCCTGGCCGGTGCGGGTGCGGGTACGCACGGTGCGCCCAATGCGCCGGGCAGAGGTGATGACCACCGGCACAAACAACAGCAGAGCCCAGCTCAGCCGTCCACCCAGCAGAACCACCAGCGCCATGGTAAAGACGAAGGTGAAGAACTGCTGCAGGAAGTCGCCCAGCACGGAACTCATCGCCGTCTGCACGCGATCCACGTCGTTGATGAGCGTGGAGAGGATGGTGCCGGTCGGATAGCGATGATAGAAGCTGAGCGAGCGGCGCAGCGTGGTTTCGTACAGATGATTGCGCAGGTCGGTGATGGTGCCAAAGCCGGCGTAGTTCACCAGATTGGTGCCAATGTAATCGCAGATGCCCTTGATGAGGGTGGAGACCACCAGCGCAAATGCCACCACCGCCCAGGCGTTATGCAGCCAGGACGGAACCATCTGATGCACGTCGATCTGCCAGCGCGCCCAGGAGGTGGGGAACAAGGGCAGCGAGTTGCCCATCTTGTCAGGCTGCAGCACCACACTGAGGATGGGCACAAACAGAGCCATGCGCAGCGCGTCCAGCAGGCCCACCATGGCCAACAACAGAACGCCAGGCAACCAATAGAGCACGTACGGCAGGCCGTAGCGCATCAAACGCAGAAAATTCTTCATCGGGTGGTACCAACTCGCTGTTCCGCGCGGTTGCAGGCGCCGTCCCGGTGGGTCGTAGACATCATCTCCGTATTGTAGCCGCCTGCGGGCAGAATGGTCTCTGGAGGCTGAGAATCAAGGGGACTGTGGTGGGTCTCCCGCAAATCGTAGTCTATGTTTTGCGTCAGGGCATGACTTTAGTCGTGCCGCAAGTGCCATAAAACCAACCAGGGTTTTGCCCCCGGCGGAGCGCACGAAGCCAGTCTCCAATTCCTCACACGGTTCTTTAACTTGGGCTGACCCTTCACGGAGCCAGCCATCATTCGTTGCATCGGTTCCTGCTCCCACCCTTCCCCGCAGAGAGCGCGGAGAAGGATGGGCACCCGACTGGAATCCAAGGCGCGAAGCGCATCTGCCGCACCGCAGGTGCCTGCCCGCACCGCAGGTGCTATTGGTCGACGCGGTTGCGCCACTTGGCGGCCAGAGCCGGATCGGCCAGCACCTTGATGTAGACGCCGCCCACCACGCTACGCGCCTGGAAGCCCTGCTGCTTGCCATCGACGGTGTCGTACCAGTCGGTGAGCGGAACCCGCGTCGGCCCCGCGTCCACCCAGCGATTCATGGGCTTCACAATCTTCAGGAACTCCTCCGGCCTGTCGGCCAGGGTCGCCGTCCAGATCTCCCAATCCAGCTTGGTATAGCTCTTGCGCGAGTCCAGCGGCAGGCCAAACTTTTCGAGATGTTTGAGGTAGAAGGCGATCTCCGTCTGCCGCACCTTGGCGGGGAAGATGTTGAAGCCCAGGATCTGATCCCACACCAGGTTGTACTTCTGGCTCCAGCTTCCCGGCTTGTCAAATGCCAGCTTGTAGTGGTCGCCGTCAATGGCCAGCGTCTGCCACTCCGCGGCCATTTTTTTGGCCTGCGTACGATACTCCGCAGCCACATCGTGCTTGCCCACCCCATCCGCCATCATGGCAAAGGCCGCCAGCGCGTCAATGGCCTTGATGGAGAGGTTGGCGTTGTGCGCCAGATGGCCTGCAAAATCATCCGTCGAGAGCTGATTCTCCGGGTCGAGTCCCTTTTCGCGCAGATACGCAGCCCATTTTTCGAATTGCGGCCAGTACTGCCGGGCAAAGTCCCAGTTGCCCAGTTCCTGCTCCATGGCAGCCACCAGAATGAGCATGTTGCCGCTCTCTTCCACCGGCATCTGGTTCTCTTCGGTCCGCTCGCCACCGCCATACACCTGACCGTTGGCAAGGGGGTAAGTGCCCAGGTCGTGGGGAGCGAACGGGAACCGCCAGCGAGGCAGGGCCGCGTACTCCAGGATGGGCTTCACCTGCGCCTCAAGCAGCACCGGATTGAAGAACAGGAAGAACGGACCGGAGGGATACATCACGTCCACCGTACCGATGCAGCCGTTCGAGAAGTTCTCCTTCTCAAACATCATCGGTGTGCCGTCAAAGTCGGCCGCCAGTCCATGCGCCGCCAGTGTCTGCCGGTAGCTGAGGATCGCGATCCGCGCGTAGTCCGGTCCGCCCACCTTCTCCAGGTCGGCAGCCAATTCCTGGTCAAAGGCGGTTCCCCGCTTTTCGAGCGATGCGTACTCGCTCTCTGCCTTCTTCAGCATCTCCGCGGTGCTCATGCCATTGCGTTGCCAATAGGGGCGCAGCTTGCGGTTCAGGTACTCAATGGCATAGTCCTCGGTATACGCAAACAGGAGATGATGGCTCACCGGCTTGGCGGAGACCGTGCCAAAGGGGATGGCGACGGCAAGATGCGCAGCCTCGTCCTCGGGCGTACGCCCCCGCGGCAGACGCGGCATATCAATCTGGTCTTCCGTGGGCAATGCGCCGGTCTCGGCAAAGTTGCGCAGCGCGTCGTTCGAGAGAGCAAAGCTGGCTCCCGCCGCATCCGGCGCCGCCAGGCGGAAGTAGCCCCAATCAATGCGCAGATCGTCGCCCGGCCGGTTCAGCACCTGCTGGTCGCGCGATCCGGTGCTGAGCACCGTCAGGTCGCCCACATGCGCGCGGCTCCACGTCACCGGCTGGTCTGGCGCATTCACGGCAATCCCGGGGTCCACGTCCACCATCGCCGTCACATCGTGCTCGTCTTCGCCTTGAGCCGTCAAAGTCAGATAGGTCACCGGGCGCGAAAGCACCTCCAGATCCTTGGGCAAACTCGGCGTAAAGAAGTTGGCCGTCAGCGTCACCTGGCCCGCGCGAAAGGTGTAAACGGTGTGGGTCGCCGTAATCTCCAGCCCCGTCTGCTCCATCGCCGGAACATCCAGGCCCCGCTGCCGTCCGCCCATGAAGCGATAGGTCTTGCCGTCAATGCGGGCCAGGCCCACCAGCGCTTGCCGCGCGCCCGTCCAGTGCTTGGTGTCCTGGTCGGTCAGCTTGTCGGCCATCGACCAGACGCTGAAGTAGGGGTTGTGGGCAATCAGCGGAACAGCGGGCGGCCTCTGCTGGGCCACTGCTGATAGCGTTACCAAAGCAAGTAGGAAAAGGGCGCGAAGGGCCTCTGCAATCGGTTTCATTGTCACCTCAAAGAAAGCTGATTTCGCTTCAGACTGTGGCAAATTTCAAAATGTTTCCACGCCCGCTCCATCAGACCCAGCAATTGTAGACGAGCCACCGTTGGCTTGACCCCAAACTCAAAAGCCCAGCCAGAGATTTCTGACCAGGCTCTTGAAAATGGTTCAAATGAACTACCTATGCGTGGGTCAAATAACCCATTCCTGCCAGCATCCCGCGCATGTACGCAAGGCTCTCGATCACGCCCGGCATCGGGTTGTCGCCGTTGATCTCGTACTCCAGGTCCACAAAGCCCGGATACTTGATGTCGATCAACGCCTGGAACAGATCCTTAAAGGGAAGAATTCCCTGCCCCACGGCCACCTGGCTCTCGCGGCTGGTAAAGTTCGCTAGATCCTTCACATGCACGTCGTACAGGCGCGAGCCGGTGGCATGGACAGCCTCCACCAGGTTGGCGTTGGCACGCACCGCATGGCCCACGTCAATGCAGAAGCCAATGCGCGGGTCCAGATCCTTGATGGCCTTCAGCACATCGAACGGCGACGGAAAGAACTTATCCTCCGGCCCGTGGTTGTGGATGGCGATCTTGATGTCGTATTCCTTCACAAAGCGCTCAATCCACTTCAGCGACTCCGGCGTCGGATCGCCGGCGACGATCACGCCAATGCCGGCCCGCTTGGCGTACTCAAACTTACCGCGGATGTCCGCCTCGTCATCCTTCGGGAAGTAGATGGCGCCGGCCGCGTGCAGATTGATGCCGGCAACCTTGTATTCAACCAGAGCCTCAGCCTGCGCGGCAGGGTCCATGGGCAGATGATCCTTGATGTCCTTTACGTTGAGCTCCGTCATGTGGAGCTCCTTGAGGTAGCCAATCATCTGGGTACGGGTGAAGTTGCGGAAGGTGTAGCTGCACACACCAAGGCGGATCGGCAGCGGCTTGCCGGAAACCGGCGCGGCCTCAGCCACCACCGGAAGCGCGCCACCGGCTGCGCAAACAGCAGCCAAGGCACTGGATTGAATGAAGTTACGGCGGGAGAAACTGGATTTCATGGGGTGATTGCTCCTCTTTGTGGGCAGGCTCCCGCGCAAAGGCAGCACTCAAACCCTCGCTTGAGGACATTTGACGCTGCTTTGCAGACTGAAAACCGTGCCGCAGGAATTATATCGCCCCACGAAGGAAGTGGTTGGGGAGTATACTTTCGCCCCTGAAGGAGGCGCACTGGAGGGCGGAAAACCAAGAAAAAAGGGCGAACAGAGTCTCCTCTGTCCGCCCTTGGTCAAGCTATTCCGCAGCCGGAGCCGCACCGCTCCTCTTACTTGCCGAAGCGATAGACAAGGTTGGTGGTAAAGCCACGGCTGGCCTGAACGGTCGAGCCGAAGCCGACAAAGTGGTACTCCGGCGAGAGCCGGAAGGACATGTTGGACGTCAGGTTGTACTCTCCACTGACCGCGGCACTGGCCGCAAAGGTGGTCCCATCCGGGTAGAGGCCCAGGTTCTTGGGACCAATGCCGTTGGTGTCGCCTGAGAAGTTGCCCAGAGCGGCGCCCCCCAGCACGCGAGCCGAAATCGAGTACTTGGGCTGCATGTAGAAGCGGTAGGTGGGTCCGATCAGGAAGTCGTACTGACTGATGGCCGGACGCGTCAGGCCGTAGGGGTTCAGGCCCACGAAGGCGGTGCCGTAGTAGCCCCGAACATCTGCGGTAATTCCAAGCCGCTCATTGTGATAACGGGTCAAACCCGTGTCCCAGGAGTAAAAGGTCACGCGCTGCAGGTTCGGACCGGGAACAAAGCGCAAATACCCCATGCCGAGGTTCATCTCGTAGGTATGCGCATAGGTGTCGTGGATGGCTGCCACGCGGCGCTGCTCGCGGCGGGCGCGGATGCGGGCTTGCACGCTGGTCTGGTTGGCAGCGGTCGGAGCCTGGGGCGCAGTGCTGCTGCTCGAATCCTGAGCCTCAAGGGCGGTCAAAGAGCAGATGGCAAGCGCTAGCAAAAGGGCAATTCGACGAAATGAATACATCGGTGACGGGAATCCTCCACGGGAGTACGGAAGCTCACGGCTAAACCGTATGCTCCCCCCAATAGGTATTGAATCACATGGAGGGAGGCTTGTGCGCAGGCTTCTGTTGCTTTGGACGCAGCCGGAACCGATTCGCAGCTAAATCCGTCACCGAATCAGCTTGAGATCCGCCATCAACTGATCTTGATCGAAGCCGTTGGGGGCCTGATGCGTTCCCAGCCAGCTCTTGCCGAGCAGCGCGTGGGCCTCGTCGCAGTAGGCCAGCCAAAAGGCCAAGGTCATGGTTTTGAGTGCGCCCCAGGTGATGCAGGTAAAGCTGCTCTGGTCGTAGCTGGCCACAAAGACGCAATGGCCACCCCAGCTGCCCTTGCTGGCGTCACTGCCGGCATCGCTGGCCACGTCCCACACATCCTGCGTCTGGGCCGTCAGCGGCAGGCTGATGCCGATGTAAACCCCGCCAAAGAGCGCAATCGCCTGGCGAATCTCCTGCAGGTTGACCACGTTCGCATCGGCAAAGGCCAGCAGCCCATTGCCGTCCAGCCCCTGGCTCTTCCAATCCTTCAGCACGTCCAACTCAACGCCGCCGTTGTCGGTGGAGACATCGCCGGGGACATAACCATCCCACTTCGCGTAATACTCTTCGATCTCCGGGTCGGCGACGGTCTCCATTTTGCCGGTATTGGCGGTCCACACCTGGATGGCGTGCCCGGCTCCGGCAATGGTGCAGCAACCCAGCCGGTCATTGCACATCATCCCCCACTCCGTAACTCCGCCGGTCCAGTCCAGCGCTGGGGGAGGCGGAGGGAGTGCGGGGCTCAGATATGCCGCCAACCGCAGCGTACGTGAGTCCGTAACAACGGCCTTGCGGCCAAGTTTCATCTGAGCGTTGTCTGCCATGGGAGAAGCTCCTCGCCCGCCCATCATGGGTAAGCAAGAGCGATGGCGGGACTCGAGCGGTTCCAGAATAGATCTACCCACGCCAGCGGCTTGCAAGGTCGCCGCTCCCTGAGCGGTCGCGTCGACTTGAGGGCAGTGGTTTCCAGGTACAGCAATTCTGGAACCGCTCTAGAGCCACCTTAGCGCGAAGCTTCTATATCTTCTGCAAACCCGCAACCTTGCCAGGTCTCTGACCGTTTGACTCTTTCCCACGATTGGGTGCCCACCGCAGGTGGTCTGCTGCATGCAGGTACCGCGAAGCGAGTTGGCCCCACCGCAGGTGGCCGCAGGGGCTAAAGCCCTCGTTGCTTTTGTGGCACTTTCGGCACGACTAAAGTCTTGCCCTGACGCTTCTAGCCTTCCCTTGAGAGTTTTTCGGCAGCCTGCTACGCCCGGAAGAAGTTCTTGGCCAGGAAAAGCACGTTGGCCGGACGTTCGGCCAGCCGGCGCATGAAGTACGGGTACCATTCGGCGCCAAACGGCACGTACACGCGCACGTTGTAGCCCTCTGCCACCAGCTTCCGCTGCAGGTCGCGCCGCACCCCGTAGAGCATCTGAAACTCAAAGCGGCTGGGATCGATCTTGTGCCGCGTGGCAAACTGCTTGGCTGCCCGGATCATGGCTTCGTCATGGGAAGCCAGCGCGTGATAGATGGGGCTATCGAGCAGTTTGCCCGCCAACAGCACGTAGTTGGCATCCACGTCGGCCTTGCGCGGAAACGCCACATCAGGCGGCTCCTTGTAGGCTCCCTTGCAGAGCCGGACGCGAATCCCCTCCGCCACCAACTGCTCCACATCGGCTTCCGCGCGGTAAAGGTACGACTGGATCACCACGCCCACCGCGCCCCTGAGCCCACTCTGCGCGTTGAGCCGGCGCACAATCTCCAGCGTCAGCTGCGTCAGCCGCGCGTCCTCCATGTCAACGCGCACAAAGCTGCCCACGGATTTGGCGTGCTTCACCAGTTCGGTGGCCACCTGCTCGGCCAGCGCCGGCGCAATCTCCAGACCCATCTGGGTGAGCTTCACGCTGATGTTGGCCTTGAGTCCGCGCTCGGCAATGCGGTCCAGAACCTTGTGGTAAACCTCCGCGGCACGATGCGCTTCCACGTCGGTGGTTACACTCTCGCCCAGCGAATCCAGCGTTACGGCCATTCCCTGCCGGTTCACACTCTCTGCTGCATGCAGCGCGTCGTCAATCGTCATGCCCGCAATAAAGCGCGAACTGATGCGCACGCCAAAGCGCGAATGTTCCATGAACCGACGCAGTGGCCGATGATGCGAGAGAGCAAGAAAAGCAGAGCGCAACAAATCCATCGGGAAGCTCCTTCCCTGCGGCGCATGCAGCCTGTCGCCTGGATGAACCCCAACAGTTTCGCACACTTCCATCCACGTGGGCGAGGAAAGCTGTGGCCTGAACTCTCCAACCAGACTATGGTTGGACAAGATGCAAACTCTTCCTCGCAGAGCGACCTCAACGTCCCGGCAGCGGCTGATCCTCGTAACCTTGGCTACAGTTCTGTTGGCAGTGGCGGGGCTCGGCGCGCAATCGGCTCCACCTGCAACCCCAGGTGAGCGGCTCAGTGGAGGCTCCGTGGTTCTGGCGGAAGCCACCCGAGGGCAAACCGCGGTCCTCGTTGCCAGCTTCAGCCGCGACTCCTCATCCGCCGCCACCGACTGGCTCCACGCCCTGCACAGCGATCCGACCTTTGCAGCCGCCGTGCCCTATCAGGTGGTGATGCTAGCTCGTGCGCCTGGATTTGTACGCTCCATGATCCGCTCGGCTATGCGCCGCCAGACTCCCACGGCATGGCAGGCCACCACGGTGATCCTGACCGCGGACGAGCCCCAGTGGCGGGCATGGTTTGCCGCCAGCGACGACCGCGAACCGTGGATTGTAGTCCTCAGTCCCAGCGGGCACATCCTCTGGCGGGGCCACGGCAGCTATGCCGCCTCGGCAGCGGCTCTGAAAGCCGCGCTGCGCTAAAGTGTTATCAACCCGGCCAGTAAATAATCTCTGGGTAGGCGGATTCAAGCTCCAAGTGCAACATTTCCGAAACCGGAGATAGTTGCA
>CAZYDF010000066.1:0-23339 GCA_964645855.1 uncultured Occallatibacter sp. | reverse complement strand
CTTCATTTGCAAATTGAGCAATTAACTATTATCTTGATTCAGGACTGGATTGGAATTGGAGAAGTCGGTAACATAGCCCGTCGAGAGGTCTTTCCTCCAGTCAATTGAAGGGAGAAACAATGGGAGTAGTGGAGATTCTGGCATCGATCGATCGAGAGATTGCCCTGTTGCAACAGGCGCGTACACTCCTGGCAGGAGCAAGCACGGAAGCACCAAAGAAGAAGGCCGGCAGGCCCAGGAAAGACGCGGCGGCCGTGGTCGTCAAGCCCGCCAAGAAGAAGAAGAGAAACCTGACTCCGGAAGGCCGCAAGCGTATTGCTGAAGCGGTGAAGAGGCGTTGGGAGGCTCAACGCAAGGCTGGTTCCTAGTCCAAGTAACTGATCGTCAGAAGCCACCAATGCCGGTGTGGAGCCCCTCTCCACACCGGCATTTTTTCTAACTGTGAATAATCATTCTTTTCTTGGTAACAAGAGGCATGCTGACAAGAACCTGTAGAGATAAAAGAAGCTTCCCGTTGCGGACTGAGTGGCGGCTATCTTTGCGGCGTGATCCAGGTTCCGGTTTCTGCTGACTGGAAGATGGCTTCAATCACCGCCATGTTGCCGATGGCATCTTCAAGTGAGACCGGCACCTCTCCCGTGCCGAAGACTGCGCGCGCAAAGTTGTCGCCCTGCAGGGTGTACTGATCTACAGCCGGGAAGCTCTCGGTTGTAATTCCGCTACCGCTGAAATCGCCGGTTGAATCCACAAGGATGCGAACTTCGCGATCCGGTGGCGCATTGAAGGGAATCTCGACTTCCATGCGCCCCTTGGTCCCAAGAAAAGTAACTCTCTGGTAGGGAGTCAGCTGGGTGCTGCAGATCCAGGTGGATTGTCCGCCATCGAAATCCATGATGACCGAGGCCAGACGGTCGGTCTTCATCGCCGGATCGCGGTCCAGCAGCGAAACCACCCGGCGCGGCTCCTGCCCAAAGCCGAAACGCGAGGCCTGGATCAGATAGCAGCCGATGTCGTAAACGCCGCCGCCGCCACACTCCACCTGATTGCGGATGTTGGCCGGATTGGCATTGAAGTAACTGAAGACTCCGGTAACCGCACGCAGCTGCCCGATGCGCCCTTCCGTGAGCAACTGGCGAACCCGCAGCCACTGCGGATGGCAGCGAATCATGAAAGCTTCGGCAATCTTCACGCCAGTGCGTTCGCGCACCGCCACCAGTTCTTTGGCTTCAGCCACCGTAAGTGCGATGGGCTTTTCGCATAACACGTGCTTGCCTGCTTCAGCAGCCTTGATGGTCATGGGCACGTGCAGTTGGTTGGGCAGGGGATTGTAGATGGCGTCGATATCGGGGTCGGCCAGAAGGTCTTCATACGAGCCATAAGCCTTGGGAATGCCGAGGGCCTTTGCAGCCGCCTGCGCCTTGGCCAAATCGCGCGAGGCGATGGCCGCCACGGTGGTGAGTTCGCCCTTCATCATGGCGGGCAGAACTTTTCTCAAACCGATATTTGCCGTGCTGAGAACGCCGAAACGCAGCTTGTTTGCCATGCCAAGATCATACAACTGGATCGCCACGCTGCGTGGAGCACGCTCCAAGCTTTAGTTATAGATCCGGCCCGTAAAGACGGACGCGTGGGTGCCCCATCCATTCCGCGTTTTGGGCGGGATGGGTGGGAGAGCATGGCACTATTCTGTGGCCGGAGCAATAGTAGCCGGCATGGACTCCAGAGCCATGGCCACAGCCTCTTCCGCGCTGCGCGCCACCAACATCAAGGCCATGTTTTCCGGCTTCACAAAACCGGCCTGGACCGCAGTTTCGAGGAAACGCAAGAGCCCGTCCCAGTAGCCCGTGGAATTCACCAGAATGCAGGCCTTGGCGTGCATGCGCAACTGCGCCCATGTAACCACTTCCATCAGCTCGTCCAGCGTGCCGTAACCGCCGGGAAGAATGAGAAAGGCGTCGGCCAGTTCCACCATCCGCGCCTTGCGGTCGTGCATGGTGGGCACATATTCAATGCGCGTAAGTCCGGAGTGGGCAATCTCTTTGTCAGAGAGCACGGCGGGCAGCACGCCGATCACCCGCTGACCACCGGCCAGCACGGCGTCGGCTACGGTTCCCATCAGGCCGATACTGGCGCCGCCATACACCAGGTCGAGTCCGGCCGCGGCAATTGCCTGGCCCAGCGCCTCAGCCTCGGCGCGGAACTTTACACGGCTGCCCAGGGCCGATCCACAATAGACGGCCACACACTTGTTGATCTTCTCAGTCATCCCTTCAAGAATAACTGGCGGAAGTTAGCCTTTGCGTTCCAGAAATGCCGCGAGAGTCAGAATCGCCATGCCGCGAAACTGGTCGAGCATCAGCAGATCGGCATCGCCGGTGACGAGAAAATCAGCTTCGCCGTGGACCGCAACCTCAGGAAACTTGTCGTCGCGCGGGTCGCGGCAGGCGCGGATAGGCGAAGCGGATTCGACGTGCAAAGCGAGTTCCCAGACCTTTTCCAGATAGGGTTCGATACTCTCAGGCCGAAGATATCGAGCAAATTTGGGACGCAGCAGAACCTCGCGAAGCTCGGCCAGCGTCATAGCCGACATAATCGTAATTCCGTCGCGCCAAGCCAGCTCCACGGCCTTACCCGGAACGGAGTGCGCAAGCAGCAATCGGCTTACGTAGACGTTGGTATCGAGTACGATCCGTGGCTTCATGGAACTCGCCTATCGAAGCAACGCTTCCAGAACTTCTTCCGTCATGCCTTGGGTGCTAGCGTAACGGCTGGTCTCCTCAGTAAAACTGACCAGCTCCTTGGCCCGCATCCCGCGCAACTGCTCATACTCGTCGGCGGACACGATGACCGCCACATCGCGGTTGTGGCGACGGATGCGGACGGGCTCGCGTTGGGCTTTGTCGAGCAGAGCTGCGAACTGTTGCTTGGCCTGAGTTGCGGAAACGGTCGTCATGAGACCAGTGTAAGCCTGAAAATGATCAATTTGTCTAAAATAGTCATTTTGTCTATTTTGATCATTTTCAAGATGGATGGAATATCCCTGTCTCAGGCGTTGGAATCCCTCTACTTCCAAAAGAACTTGAGCACCGCTGCCGCCAGCGAGGTAAAGATCCCGGCCGCGGCCATGGCCCAGCTAGCCACTGCGGCTTCACGTTCCGAGCGGCGCAGCAGGCTGGCAGTTCCCACACCGTGGGAGGCTGTTCCAACCGCCGCACCAATGGCCCGCGCGCTGCCAATGCCTAGAACCCGGATCACCGGCACACCAAAGCTGGCTCCCAGAACCCCGGTCAGGATCACCATGGCGATGGTGATGGCCGGAACGCCGCCCAGTTCCTTCGACACTTCAATGGCAATGGGCGTGGTCACCGACTTGGGCAGAGTGGACATGACCACCTCATGCGGCGCGCCCAGTGCCCAGGCGGTGAGCCCGGCCGAGGCCATTCCCACCATGGAGCCGATAAAGACCACCACTGCCAGCCTGGGCAGGGAAGCGCGGAGAGCAAGGCTGTTGCGGAACATGGGGATGGCCAGCGCCACCGTGGCCGGGCCTAGAAGCCAGGTCACCCACCCGCCGCCCCGGTTGAAGACCGCAAAAGGCTCGTGCAGAGCCAGTAGCAGGCATATGAGCAGGCTAGCGGCCACCACAATGGAAGGAATCCAGTGCCAGCGCAGGTGCAGACGGTGGCCGATGAGGTACGCCACCAGCGTGAAGCCGATGCTCACAGGAGGCAAGGCGAGCAGCAGGGAGAGGCTCATTCGTATTCCTCCGGGTCAACGAGAACTTCAGGGCCGGCATCCACCACCGAGTTTGCATCAAAGGGCATGAGCCAGCGCGAGAGCAGCGCAGTGGCAATGAGCGTGGCCAGCAAGCTGACGATTAGGCTTGCAACAATGGCCAGGCCGGATTGCTTCAGGATGGGCCAAACCTCCATCAAACCCACCGTAACCGGCACAAACAAAAGCACCATGTTGCGCAGGAAGAGCCCCGCGGCCTTCTCCACCCACTTCAGCTTCACGATCCCGCAGGTCATGGCAAAAAAGAGCAGCAGCAGACCGGCCACACTGCCCGGAATGGGGCAGCCGAGCCAGTGCACGCCCTGTCCCAGAAACAGGAAGGCGACAAGAAGGAGGGTTCCGCGCAGAAGATCCCACATTTTTTTATTTTACGGGCCGCTCAAGCCCGCTTTGAGACGGGCTGTTCTGCACACGCCGCCGCAACATGCTAAAGCGAAAAGCGTACAAAGCGTAAACTGAAGTAGGAACCCTTCCTCCACGGACCGACCGCATTGCATCCTCTAGTTGCCAAGCTGAACCCCGAACAGCGCTCTGCGGTAGAAACCACGCAGGGACCCCTCCTGATCCTGGCTGGCGCCGGTTCGGGCAAAACGCGCGTCATCACTAACCGCATAGCCTGGCTGATCCAGGAAAAAGGTGTGGCCCCCGACTCGATTTTGGCCGTGACCTTCACCAACAAGGCCTCCAAAGAGATGGGAGAGCGGGTTGAGAAGCTGCTGGAGCACGGATCGCTGGCCAAGCCGCTGATTGCCACCTTCCACTCGCTGTGCGTGCGCATCTTGCGCCGCGACATCGAGGCGCTGCGCATTGGCGGCCAGGGCCTGACCCGCTCCTTCGCCATCTTTGACGAGACCGATCAGCAGAACATTGTGAAGCAGATCATGCGCCGCATGGGGCTGGACACCAAGCAGCTGACCCCGCGCACGGTTCTGGGGCGCATTTCCTTTGCCAAGAGCCACATGCTGGACCCTCAGGAGACCTTTCTCGCCTCCAAGGACCCCAACAGCGAGCGCATTGCCCACATCTTCAAGGCCTATCAGGTGGAGCTCGGCAAGAACAACGCCATGGACTTCGACGATCTGCTGCTGGAATCGGTGCGGTTGCTGAAGTCTTCCACCGAGGTTCGCGAACGCTACCAGCGCCGCTTCCACTACCTGCTGGTGGACGAGTATCAGGATACGAACAAGCCGCAGTACGAACTGCTGAAGCTGCTGGCCGGCGAGCGCAAGAACGTCTGCGCGGTGGGCGATGAGGACCAGAGCATCTACTCCTGGCGCGGAGCCGACATCAACAACATCCTCGGCTTTGAGCAGGACTTTCCGAATGCCAAGATCGTTCGCCTGGAGCAGAACTACCGCTCCACCCAGGTGATTCTGGAGGCGGCCGGCGCCGTGGTGGCCAACAACCTGCGCCGCAAGGGCAAAAAGCTCTGGACGGATCGCCAGGGTGGCTCGCTGATTGGCTACTATGAGGCCCCGGACGGTGAGAACGAGGCGCTGTTCATCGCGGACCGGATTCAGGCCTATCTGCGCGCCCAGAATTCGTCCGAAGAAAAAGACCCTGCCAAGGGCCACTGCGCCGTGCTCTACCGCACCAACTCGCAGTCGCGATTGGTGGAGGAGGCGCTGCGCCGCTACAACATCTCCTACACCATGGTGGGCGGGTTCAGCTTTTACGATCGCTCCGAGATCAAGGATCTGCTGGCCTATCTGCGCCTGGTACGCAACCCGAACGACTCCATGGCGTTGCAGCGCGTGATCAACGTGCCCACCCGCGGCATTGGCAAAACCTCGCTGGAGACGCTGGAACGGCTGGCGCTCGAGACTGGCCGCTCCACCTGGGACGTGCTGGGCGAGGCCATCAAGAATCGCCTGCTGCCAGCGCGCGCGCTGAACGCGGTGGACAGCTTCCGCCAGCTCTTGCGGGATGCGCAGGCCATGATGGACCCCGACTTTGCCGGCAAGCTCTCCGCCAGCGCGGCCGAGGCCGAAGACACGGATACGGACTTCTCTTTTGGTGCTGCGGACGACAGCGCCGCCAATGCAGCGGGCCTGGACGACGATAGCCGGACGAAGTCTGGGGCTGCTCAGGCCGAAAACACCAGCTTCGACTTTGGCGGGCATGAGGACCAGATTCCGCTGCTGGACTTTGCCAGCTTCAATCCCTTCGCGGATGCGCCCAAACGGCCCTTCCTGCAAAAAACAAAGGCGGACGAGGCCAAGAAGCCAGCCGCCCCGCGTCTGACCAAGGCAGAAGAAGCCGCACGCGAGCTGATGAATCCTGAGCCAGCAGAAGCCGCTGAGCGCGTGGAAGGTTTCCGCGCCCCGGGCGATGCCGCCACGCTGCCAGAGCTGATCCGCTTCCTCATCGATCGCTCGGGCTACATCAAGGCTCTGGAGACCGAAGGCACGCCGGAATCCGCCAGCCGTATTGAAAACCTGAAAGAACTAGCCAACGCCGCGCACGATGCAGAAGCTCGTGGCGAGTCGCTGGCCGACTTTTTGGACCACGCGGCCCTGGCCAGCGACACCGACCAGATTGATCCCGACGCCCGCGTGACCCTGATGACGCTCCATGCGGCCAAGGGGCTGGAGTTTCCGCTGGTCTTTTTGGCTGGTCTTGAAGAAGGGCTCTTCCCCCACTCGCGCACCTTCCAGAACCCCGAGGAGCTGGAAGAAGAGCGCCGCCTCTGCTACGTGGGCATGACCCGCGCCATGACCACGCTGATTCTTACCCGCGCCGACTATCGCCGCCGCTATGGCAACGACGCACCGGAGCGCACCATGCCTTCGCGCTTCCTGGAAGAGGTGCCCAGCCAGCTGATGGAGAACTTGAGCACCCAGAATCCGGCATGGTCCGGGGCCTCTTCCGGCTCCAGCTACGGAGGCGGATACGGCGCGCGCAAACGCTCCAACTTTGCGGGCGAGACAGAAGGCCGCCACTTCAACTACGAGGACGAGAGCCAGGAGTATCAGGTGGGCAAGCCAACCAGCGCCAATTCGACGCGCAAGACCGATCCCACGAAGCCCTTTGTAGCCTCGTGGATGAAGGCGCCTAAAAGCTCTTCGGACGCAGCCCCTCCATCGTCGGCCGCAACCGGCGCAGCCACACCCGATGGGGGCTCGATCGACAATATAGCGCGCTTCTTTGGCGCGAAGGGCTCGGCTCCCAGACCGGGCTCCGTGGCACAGCCAGTGACGGCAGCGCCGTCCAAGGGCGCATCCAACCTGCTGAAGGGCCAGCGCGTCCGCCACTCCAAGTATGGCGACGGCACCATCTTGATTCGGGAGGGCGAGGGCGAGGATGCCAAGCTCACCATCATGTTCACCCGCCACGGCATGAAGAAGCTGATTGAGAAGTTCGCCAACCTGGAGAAGATTTAGCAGTGCGACACGCAAGATAGCGCCGGTCTCCTGACCGGCTGTAGCGTGGACCTCCCGGTCCGCGCGGGATTCTGAGCGAGGCAAAAGTGCTCGACCTTGCCGCAGCCCGCGCGTACGATGGTGGGCGAGCCAGCACCTCTCCGATCCCCTCAGGAGGCACTATGCGCAATCTCTTTGCTCTGGCCCTGGCCGCGACCCTCACCCTTACCGCCGCGGCCCAAACCGCCCCGGTTGTCACGGATGCGGCTGTCCGCGAGGCGTTGCCCAACGATTACCTGCGTGTCAGCTACGTGCCAGCCAGCGTGCAGGTCACCTCGCTCTCGCGCCCCGGAGCCGTGCGCGCCTTTGTCACCGCCACGCCCCTGTTTACCCCAGCCCTGCGCGTGGCCGACCTTCCCGCCTACTCCGGCCTGGTGAACGACGACAAGAATGTGCTGGTGGCCATGCGCTGCCAGCCACCGAAGCCTGAGGCGGTGGACGCGGTTCTGGCCACCTGGCCCGGTGTCTTCCTGGCTCTCCAGCGCGACATTCCGCTGTCCGCCAATGCTTGCATTGCGCCCTCTGCCGATGTGCCCACCCAACTGGCCTGCTATGCGCGGGGATTCACGGATCAACCCGGTACCGCCGTCCCCCTGGTGCTGGACCACGCGCTGCACTACGCCGCCCTGCTCTTTGACGACCAGCACACCGCCCAGGCCCAGTGGTTGCGCCAGAACTACGGCATCTTTCCGGCCTTCAGCGGGCTGGGGTTCTCGGTCAAGGATTCCTATTCTCTGGACACCAAGCCCATGACCGCCCAGCAGATTCTGGTGGAATCCGCCTCGCCCGAGTACATTCTTAAAAATGTCTCGCTGGCCGCGGCCGGCTGCCGCTGCGTGCGCATTCAGCCCTACCCGGGACGCTCGCAGGCCCGGCTCGACCCCGCCTGGATCGCAACTGCGGGTGGCGATGGGGTTTGCAAAGAGGTAAAGGCGATTCCGGCGCGGGGGCACTAGGGCGACTCAGTAGTGTGGAAAGTCAGACGCTAGTTCAAGAACAACAGCAGATCCTTCGACTCACCACCCCCAGACTGGAGAGTGCGTCTGGGGCCCCGTTCGCTCAGGATGACAAGCATTCCATGCGGCAGACTCGCTCCTTATTCTTCCGGAGCGTACGGTTCGTCTTGCAGTGGACTTCGGAGCTCAATCCCCCACATTGGTCGGGGGCTTGTCTTCCTCGCGAATCGCTTTGGTATCGATCGTCAGGCATGTGCCCAGCTCGTTGAAGTCCTTATCCCAGAGTGGGCGATCCTCTGGCGCCAACGACGTAAGCGAGTAGGAAGAAGTGCGCAGGATCTCGTACCAGATATTCTGTGCCTGCCACATATTCAGCTCGAACGGCATCTCTGTCAGGCAGCGCGCCAGCCCCAGCGCGCGATCCAGCACATCCATTTGCCCGGCTGCCATCTGCAGCTCCACCATGGCGCGCTTCATGCGCAGGTCTGAAATGTAGGAGAGGTTGGCCGTTTCAAGCGGAACCTGGTCGGCCTTGGCCAGCCCCAGATACGAGCGCAGCTGCGCTTGATCGATGGGCTCGGACTCCAGCACATGCCGCAACCCCGCGTTGATGGCAAAGCCCGCGGCCAAGGACAGCGCCGGTGGCTTGGGCAAGTTAGCCTGCGCCAGATAATGCAGCAAACTGGCGTGGTCTCGATAGATCGTAGTCAGTGAGTTTTCAATATCCCAGAGCGTGGAGTTGAGAATCAGGTCCACAATCCGCCGCTGCTCATCGGTAAACAGCGAGGTCAGCGAGTAATCGGCGCTGCCATAGGTGCGATCAATGAGCCGGATCACCTGCGGGAAGTCCGCGCGGAGCACGCTGGCCGAGGCTTCGGTGGAGAAAGCTTCAAAGGCCGCCGCATCCTCGTCGTGGTAGGGGCGCACCGCCGCGGTAATGTTCTGGTCGCCAAAGTGCAGCACGGCAAAGCTGAAGCGGTCGTTGTGGCCGGTGATGGCATTGGTCACCTGCACCCGGCCCAGCGCCAGCTTGCCCCGGCCTGAGGTGTGAATCTCATAGGAGTCGCGGCGAATGCTATAACAGTAGAGCTCCGTCTCATCGGCAAACGAAGAGAAGACGCTGGAGATGGCGTAGTGGGCCGCCACCTGTTCAAGCTGCAGCTCTTTGGTGCGCACGCACTCTTTGTAGATGGCGGCGCCGTCCTGCGCCAGGGGATCGTTGGAGCTAGCCTGCGCCAGGCGAACCAGGAAGGCAGATTCCAGCTCCGTAGCCTGCTCGCCAAAGTGGCGTCGGGCCAGCTGGATGACGCGGGCCGCATAGGCAATGATCTGCACAGTCTCAATGCCGGCAATATCGTCAAAGAACCATCCGCAACTGGTGTACATGAGTTGCGTGTGGCGTTGCATCTCCATCAGTTCCAGCGCCTGGATGCGTTCCGGCGCGGTGAGTGGATGATGCTGATGCACGGCAAAGAACTGCTCCTGGCTCTCTTCGGTGCGCTCCAGAATTACATCGATATAGCTGTCGCGAGCCACCCACACGTTGCGGAAGAGCTTGCCGCCTTCCAGCTCCGTGAGCGGAACCAGCGCGTCGCGCAACGTATCCAGCGCCTCCCGCAAGGGCGCGCGCCAGGCCTGATTCCAGCCGGGATGGCCGCCGTTGCATCCGCAGTTGGAGCGCCACCGCTCCACGCCATGCGCGCAACTCCAGGAGGTGTTGTCCACAATCTCGCACTCATACTCGGGCGGAAACTGCTCCAGAAAGCTGCCGTAGTTGGTCAGCTTTACCGTCCGGTCGCGCTCCAGCAGGCGCAGCGCATAGGCCAGCGCCATCTCGCCATGCTTGTGGTGGTGGCCGTAGGATTCGCCATCGGTGGCCACATGCACCAGCTGCGGCTGGGTACCGTCGTGGAAACCGGTCTTCAAGCGATCAACAAACGTCTCACCGGAGTTGAGCAAGCCCTCAAAGGCAATGGCGCGGGAGATCGGGCCGTTGTAAAAGAAGACGGCAATGGAAACGCCGGACGGAAAGCGGACCAGATACGGGTGGGTGGTATCGACCGTGGCATTGGGCGTGTCGGCCCATGCGGCGCCCTCCTTCAGCAGGCGGACGCGCTTGCACTGGTGGGGGGCCAGCAGGGTGAACTTGATGCCGTGATCGGCCATCAGCTCCAGGGAGATCGTGTCGGCCGCAGTCTCGGCCAGCCACATGCCTTCTGGCGGCGCGCCGTAGTTGTACTCGTAGTCGGCAATGCCCCAGCGAATCTGCGTGATGCGATCACGGCGCGAGGCCAGCGGCAGAATCATATGGTTGTAAACCTGGGCCAGGGCGGAACTGTGACCTCGGAAGCTCTTGCGGCTGCGGCGCTCGCCCTCCAGAATCATGCGATAGGTGCGGGGTGCATTCTCCCGCAGCCAGCTCAGCAGCGTGGGTCCAACATTGAAGCTCATGCGGGCGTAGTTGTTCACAATGCGCTTGATCTGCAGGGTGGGACTCACCACCCGGGCCGCGCCGTTGGGTGCGTAGCACTCCGCGCACACCCGCTCATTCCAGTCGTGGTAAGGCGCCGCGGTGTCCTGAGTCTCGACCGTTTCCAGCCAGGGGTTCTCCCGCGGGGGCTGGTAGAAGTGTCCGTGAATGCAGATATAACGCTTACTGCCGGGCATGAGGGTTCCGAAGCGGTCTGGAATTTGGATCGGCGTCAACCGCTTCGGTTATTGTAGGCTGGAGCGACCCGCTGGAGCGGTGATTTTCTGCTCATCGCTGGCCCGCCATAGATACCAGGCAGCTACGGAACGGAATGGCGCCCAGCGTTTGCCCCGCTTCAGCAGCACTTCCGGCTTGGGCAAATCCGCTGCTTCCAGTGGCCGGTTTTTGGGAAGCCGTTGGAAGGTGAGCGCAAAGCCCTTGCGTATGCCGTAGTCTGAAACCGGCAAAACATCGGGCCGACCGAGCCTGAAGATAAGCAGCATCTCCACGGTCCATGGGCCGATCCCCCGCACCTGCGTGAGCCGCTCCAGGATCTCCTCGTTGCTCATCTTCTTGATAACCCCGCTGGTGGGCACGGTGCCGTCCAGGGTGCGGCTGGCCAGGTCGCGCAGCGCCCGGATCTTGTTGCCAGAGACTCCGGCGGCGCGGATAGGGTCATCCGGGGTAGCCAGCAGCAGCTCCGGCGTGGGGTTGCCGTGGAAGTACTCCCGCAGCCGCCCGTGGATGGTGGCGGCGGCTTTGCCGTGCAGTTGCTGGTAGAGAATGGACTCCAGCAGCGATTCGAACGGCGAGGGGGCGGGGTCAAGGCGCAGCGTGAAGGGGCCGGCGCGCTCAATCAACTGGGCGAGCTTGGCGTCGGCTGCCTTCAGGTGCGCCAGGGCTTCATCGGAATCAAAGGGAAGTTTGCGGCTGGGGCCGTTGTAGAGCATGGACAGAGTGTAATCGACGAATTTGGTGTTTGCACCTGGAGCCCGTTTATGGGATAAGGTTTCTGGATGGCCCCTTGGGCCTGGAGGTATAACTTGAAGATTTCGGCTTGGATCGTGAAGATATGGTTCCTTACAGTTTGTTGCGCGCTGGTTGGCCTGGGTTTAGCCAGCCAGGCTGCGCGCGGCCTGGATCCTGAGCACCATCAGGCTGGACGTGTTCCCCTTGTCAGCATCAAGTTGGGCCGGGTTCCGCGGCCGGGGTCCGCGTATCGCCGCCGTGGCTACCAGGACGGTCTGCTGGGCGCTCTACACGACG
The DNA here is from genome assembly GCA_964645855.1 of uncultured Occallatibacter sp. Classification (GTDB taxonomy): domain Bacteria; phylum Acidobacteriota; class Terriglobia; order Terriglobales; family Acidobacteriaceae; genus Telmatobacter. The sequence continues at coordinate 11,430 of CAZYDF010000066.1, read as the reverse complement.
TGGACCACAAACATCGGGCCGATCCCAGCAACCATCGCGAGTATCAGGAACCGAATGTACCCTACGAAGCAATTGAGGCCTACCGCGACGGTTATGAGAGGGGTTACGATGAAGCCATGCGCGCGCTGGCGGGAATGCCAGAGAACAGTAGTCGTGGCGGTGATGTTTCCGTTCGCGGCTATCACGACGGGGCCAGCGGGGCACTGCGCGATTGGGACCACCACCGCCGCGCCGACCCCAACAATCGCAACGAGTATCGCAACCCCCACGTTGTTTCCGAGTTGCGGAGCGCCTATCGTGAGGCCTTCCGGCGGGGTTACGCGCATATCGCTTCCCTCATCTACGGTGGTTCCCGAGACTGATTGCGACATTTTTCCCTTAATGCAGGCCCGGAGGCGCTGGTCTGGCTTGCCTGGGTGCGATCCCGCCGTTTGAGCGGATCAAACCGGATGCCTCCTGGTGGCCTCTTCCATCCGCGTTGATGAGCTTGTTGCGGTTGCAATGATCATGGTTGCCCGACCGAGTGTAATTTTCGCAATCCGGGTTTGTACCTTGCAGCGCCCGGTACAGTACGATGCTGAAAGGCCCCTGGGCCAGGAGGAAAGACCTTGCAATATCTCCGGAAACATTTGTTCCACGTTGCTCTCTTTGTTTTAGTCGGCAGTTTCAGTTGGGGCGTTTGCGCCTACGCAGCTGGCACTCCACAGCCGAACGGTAACGGGCAGGCTCAGGACCAGGCTGGATGGGATGTTCCACCCCCCGGTATGATCCAGGTCCAGGCTGATGGCTTCCGCACCGGAATCCTTGCCGCCCAGGACGACATCAACCAGAAACTTCAGCCGAACGCTTCCAATCGTCCGGAATACAAGAACCCTCCCAAGATGTCCTTTCTGCAGCGCGTGATGTATCGGGACGGCTTCACGAAGGGCTATCAGCGTGTCATGGACCGTTTTTACGGCGTGCCGCAGCCTCCTCCTCCTCCGCCACCGCCTGCTCCGGTCTATGTGCCGCAGCCGCCGGTCGAAGAACATCATTACCGCGCCGGTCACGATATGGAGTACAAGCACCAGGGATTCCAGGACGGAATGGTGGGTGCGCTGCGCGACCAGGAGCACAACCGCCGGGGCGACCCCAGCAATCGCGATGAATTCCGCCAGCCCAGGGTACCGAGCGAAGCAGCTGAGTTTTATCGGGATGGCTTCCGCCGTGGCTACAGTGAGGCCATGAGCGCGTTGACGGATGGGCCGAACGGCATCGTGCGCGGTTCGCAGGGCGACATGATGATGCGCGCCTATCATGAGGGCGCAGCAAGCGCCATTCGCGATTTTGACGGCCATCGCCAGGCTGATCCGAGCAATCACGACGAGTTCCGGAGCCCCGGCGCTCCCCCGCAGCAGCGCGAGGAATATCGCAACTCCTTCCGCCGTGGATACCAGCGGATTGCCGGGCAGATCTTCGGCGATGGGGATCGACGCTAGAAACTCCACAAGCCTTTGCGTTAAGGTGAGGGGCGGGCTTCGGTCCGCCCCTTGTTTTTTGGAGTTGGAGCTTTTCAGTTCCAAGTTGGGTTTTTTCTTGAAGTGGACGGAATTGAAGCACTCGGCTGTTTCACCGAACGCGAGTAACATCGAGGAAGAGTAAGAAGGAGCACGTTCGCCATGAAGATGCGGCCAGGGGAACAAACTGGATTTTTGCTGTGTGGCAAGGAGTGGAGCGAGGGCGAACCGCTTGAGGTCCGCTCGCCCTGGGACCAGGGAGTGGTGGGTCGCGTCACCATGGCCACGCGCAACGACGCTCGCCAGGCCGTGAGCCATGCCGTGGCCAGCCTGCGCCGTACCCGTGCCCTGCCCCGCTGGAAGCGGCGGGAGATTCTTGAAGATGTGGCCGGGGCGCTGATTGAGCAGAAGGAGCGCTTTGCGCAGCTGATTGTGGCTGAAACCGGCAAGCCTCTGCGCCTGGCTCGCATTGAGGTGGACCGTACCGTGCTCACCTTCAAGGCGGCGGCCGAGGAAGCTGCCCGGCTGGGCGGTGAGAGTATTCCGCTCGACCTGACCGAGGGCAACGAAGGTCGTTGGGGATTGATGCAGCGCTTCCCGGTGGGCACCGTTCTGGCCATTACGCCCTTTAATTTCCCGCTGAACCTGGTGGCCCACAAGGTGGCTCCAGCCATGGCTGCCGGGTGTCCCATTATCCTGAAGCCCGCGCCGCAGACGCCGTTTACCGCTCTGGCCCTGGGCGAAGTAATTCTGAAGGCTGGCTGGCCAGATGAGGCGCTGGCGGTTTTACCCTTGGAGAACGCTGACACCGCTTGGCTGGCTGAAAAAGAGGACCGGATCAAGCTGGTCAGCTTTACCGGCTCCGCCAAGGTGGGCTGGGAGATGAAGGTACACTCCGGCCGCAAGCGGGTACTGCTGGAACTGGGCGGCAACGCGGCCATGATCGTCCACGGCGACTGGCCTGATCTGGATGAGGCAGCGCAGCGTACCGTGACCGCGGCCTTCGGCTTCTCTGGCCAAACCTGCATCAGCGTCCAGCGCATCTTTGTGGAACGCAAGATCTACCAGACCTTCCTCTGGAAGGTGGTGGAGATTGCCGCCAAGCTCAAGCTCGGCAATCCGCTGGATGAGGCTACGGATATTGGTCCCATGATTCGCACCGCTGAAGCGGAGCGCGTGGAGGCGTGGATCAAGGAAGCGGTGGAGGGCGGTGCCAAGCTGGTGGGCGGCGGGGAGCGCAACGGCTCCATGATGGCCCCCGCGATTCTGACGGCCACCAAGTCGGGGATGAAGATTCGCGACGAAGAGGTTTTTGGCCCGGTAGTCATGATTGAGCCCTATGACGACTTTGAGGATGCGCTGGCCCAGGTGAACCACTCCAAGTATGGATTGCAGGCTGGTCTGTTGACCCGCGATGCCGGGCGCATCATGACCGCCTATCGTGAGCTGGAGGTTGGCGCGCTGATTGTTGGCGATACTCCCAGTTGGCGTCTGGACCCCATGCCGTACGGCGGCGTCAAGGATTCCGGCCTCGGTCGTGAAGGCATCCGGTCAGCCATTGAAGAGATGACCGAGCCCCGCATGCTGGTGATGAGTAATATCGACTAGCAGCCCTGGAGAATTTGAGGGTTTGAAATGGAACGGCTTCAGCCGTTCCGTAAGTTGCTGAATATAAGCTTTAGGCTTCTCAGGCTGCGGGTAAACTCTCAAGAGAGGGCAAGGAGCGTCAGGGCACGACTTCAGTCGTGCCTCAAGTGGCAGAAAATCAACGGGGGCTTTAGCCCCTGAGGATATTTCCAGGCAATTCCCTCAACACAAAGGCCAACGGACTCTGCTCCGTCGGCCTTTTCCTTTCTCATCCCAGAATTGTCCTCTTGCGAAACACTGGCGATTTGCTCCGTGCCGTTTCCCGATGCCGCTACACTGAGAGGAATGACCGAGAGTTCGCACGCTACCGACACCATCGCAGCCGTCTCCACCCCTCCAGGACGTGGCGGAATCGGGATCGTGCGCCTGAGCGGGCCGCAGGCAGATGAGATTGCAGTGCAACTGGTCCGCTTGCGCAACCCTTTGGAGCACGGGCGCGCCCGGTTGGCCAACGTAATGGACAGCGACCTGCCGGATGCTGCCCGCATTGACGAGGCTCTCGTCACCTTCTTTCAGGCCCCCCACTCCTACACCGGCGAGGATCTGGTGGAGATTGCCGCGCACGGCTCCCCGGTGGTTTTGGAACTGCTGGTGCGCAGAGCGCTGGGTCTCGGTGCCCGTTTGGCCGCTCCAGGAGAATTCACCCAACGCGCCTTCCTCTCTGGACGCCTCGACCTCACCCAGGCCGAGGCCGTCCGCGATCTCATTGAGGCACAAACCCTTACCCAAGCGCGTTTAGCAGCCAGCCAATTGGGCGGCGCACTCAGTCATCGCGTGGGCCCGGTCAAGCAGGCGCTGGTTGAGTTGGTGGCACTGCTTGAGGCCGGGATCGACTTTGCCGAGGATGACGTGGATGTCACTCCAGCAGCCGAGATCGCCCGGCAGATTTCTGAACTTTTGCCTCCACTGCAGGCGCTGGAGACGAGCTTTAGCCGCGGGCGCGTGACGCGCGATGGTTTGACCTTGGCAATTGTTGGCCGTCCCAACGCCGGCAAGAGCTCGCTCTTTAACCAGTTGGTGGAGCGGGAACGGGCCATTGTCACCGCCACCCCGGGAACTACCCGCGACCTGGTCACGGAACGGATTGCCATCGGCGGGATTCCATTGGAGTTAGTGGATACTGCCGGTTTGCGGGAGAGCTTGGAAGAGGTGGAGCGCCTGGGGATTGAGCGTAGCCGCCAAGCCTTGGCTGATGCGGGGATCGTGCTGGTGGTGCTGGACGCAACCGAGGCGTTGAACGACGAAGAGCGGGTCTTGCTGCAGGCAGTTGCTGGCCGGCCGGCGCTGGTGGTGCTCAACAAGATGGATCTCGCTGGGGCGCAACGGAAGGATTCGATTGCCGGCTTCCCTGCCCTGCCCACCTCGGCTCTGAGCAGCGAAGGCATTGAGCCCTTGCGGCGGAAGATTCTGGAGCTGGCCACCGGCGGCGTTGCCGCGGAGCCCGCCATGTTGACCAACCTGCGCCAGCATCAGGCGATTCTTGCGGCGATTCAAGCTCTGCGCGATGGAGCTGCCGCCAACTTGGCAGGCATTCCCCACGAGATGCTCCTCCTGGACCTCTACCGCTGTCTATGGGCGCTGGACTCCCTCACCGGCCAGACCACTCCGGACGACATTCTTAATCTCATTTTTTCATCCTTCTGCATTGGAAAATAGAGTTTTGTTCTGGACCAGGCCCTTTGGTTCAGGGATGTTGTCTTTCTCATCAAGATGAATGGTTTAGAGGACCACTTTGTCCCAGGATTTTCCAAGAAAGGCTCATCCAGGAGCCTCTCTTTGAGTCTCCTGGATGTCTCCTGGAGCATTCTGGAGATTCAGAAGGGGGGCGAGATGGCACTCGGAGATGTTGGATTTATACCTTTGAGGCCACGGGACGGGCGGTAGAGTGTGAGCGATGGGCGGGGGCTCGGGGTCTGGACAAGATTCCAGTTTCGGGTCCGCTTATTGCGGCTGGTTTATATTCCTGCCGGACAGTTGGGTAGCGAAAACGGCTGACGGGTAGATTTCTATCTGATTCAATTCATTTTTTGGTTATGCACGGGAGGAGTTAGTTGGGATGCCTATCCAACGGCTCAACGGCCTCTCTGACGAGGTGGTTCGGAGGGATTCCGGAAAGGTCTCGCGTGAAGAGCCGGGATTTTCCCTGCGCCATCATCGCCTGGCTTCGCGGGAAGAGCGAGACGTTGAGATCTATTGCTCACCCCTTACCTCTCACTCAGCAATCGCAGCGGGCACAACGCTGCCCTTTCCTTTATTGATCTAGACAATTTCAAGCAACAGAACGACACTTTTGGCCACGCCGCCGGCGATCTGATCTTGCGTGAGGCCGCAATTCGTCTGTTGGCGACCACACGCCTGGCAGACACCGTGGCTCGGATCGGAGGGGACGAGTTTGTGGTGCTGCTTGAAACGCTGATTGAATCCCCGGAAAGAGCCTTGGAGGAGGCGCAGGGAGTGGCGGACAAGATTCTGTCCGCAATCGGTCAGCCTTACGGTTTTGGGAGGACATCTCCTCCATTGCACGGCCAGCATCGGAGGGTTGATCCTCCGCGAATTCATTCAGGATGTCGATCTGGCCACGCGTCTGGTTGACGATGCCATGTACCAGGCCAAGGCGGCCGGCCGGAATGTGATTCTTTTCGCACCGCGGGAGAGTGAGACAGGCAGCCCTCCGGCTGAGGGTTTTTCTTCTTCGTCTGAGGCAGGTTAGGCGGTTATCGATCCGGTCCGTAAACAGAGGCACCGTGTCCGATCCATCTCTCAGGCTTCATCACAATTTGGCAGTTGCCGGAATTCTTATTGCGGCAGAACTTCGATGCCCGTGACTGTGGCATAGCCATCGACCGGGACAAAGGCGAGCAGTAGCTTGCCCTGGGCATTGGGTTCAACGCCGGAGAACCGGCGCACCACCACGTCGCCTGGGCGGGCTTCGCGCGGCAGATCGAAGTTCTTCAACAGAACAGCGCCATTGCAGAAGACATTAAAGCGATGCGCGACCGCTGTCGGAGTTCCGCCCGGCTGGTTCCAGCTGCCGTGGCGCGCGGCAAAGTGGAGCACTACGCTGTATTTTCCAGACGCCACGGGAATGGCATAGGAGAAATTGCCCCACCGTTCGGTCTCATAAAGCTCAGCATCGTCGGTTCCACTCACCGGGGTTGAGTAGGTAGCGATTTGACCGCCCTGGTAGTAGCTGTCGGGGCTCCACCAGTGGCTGTCGTTGGAATAGTAGGGCGTTTGGCGGGCAAGCAGGCGGACCGGGAGGATGCGTCCGCGCAGTCCGGGCAGAATTTCTAGAGCCGAGAGCGTGGCCTGGTTCCCGTTTTCCGCATTGAACTCCAGGGTGAGCATGCCGTCGGCCGCGGGCGAGACGTCTGTAAATACCTTTACGTCAGCGGTATGGCTGGCTCCGGCGTCGGCTACAAGGTCAAAGTGGCTGAGTAGGGGTTTGCCGTTGGCCTGTACGTTGAAGATGCGGCTGCCTTCCCCGCCGCCATTCTGTTCGGCGTCGAACTGGGTTTCGGCAAAGTGCAGATGCAGCTCGTAGATCCCTTTCTTGAGCGGAATCCTGTAGCGGAACTGGCCCTGGCGGCTGGCGTGGTAGAAATTCGGATCCTGGGTACGCCCGATTTGTTGGCCGGGGGTCTTCGCCGACTCTCCGCCCTCGAACCAGGCGTCGGCGCTCCATAGCCTTCCAGCGTGATCGACAAAGCTGCGGGTGGCGCCAGCCAGAATGCGGACGGTGTCACCGGTAGGGGGTCCGATCTGCGCTTCGGTCAGCGGAAGGCTCTGAGGAGTTGCTTCGGCTAATGGCTGGCGGGCCCGATGCTCCCAGAGGAGAGCGCCAGCTGTGCAAGCCACGAGAAGACCTGCCAGCCCGGCGATCCACCAGGCGGGTCGGCCGCGCAAACCCAGCTTGGGGCGGGCGGGCTTGGGTTCCACTGGCTCCGGAAGGATCTGGCAGACAAATTCCGGCACGTACTGGCCAACGGGAATGGTGATCCGCAGGGTGTACGTGGTGCCTTCGCTCGCATAGAACTCGGCCAGCTGACGGCGTAGGCGATTGGCCTCAACCCGGACAATCGAATCAGAGTCCTGATCGAAATGCGCTCCACGTGCGAAGGCTTCCACGCCAATGGAATATTCCTTGATCTGGGCCGACTCACCGGCAAAGGACTTTTCGCACAGATAGCCCAGCAGGCGGGCAAGCTTGGGTGCGCGCGTGAAGTAGCGGGAGGCGAGCACCGCCTTCAGTTCCGCCCGTTGCGCTTCGAGATTGACTGTCTCTTTCACGATTCGGTCCGTTTTCGAGAGCGACTGTAATGTTAACGCACAGAGTGTTCCCTGGCGCGATTTAACGGTAGTGCGTGGGGCGGAGAGGGGCGGTTGTAACGGCAGGTAACTCCCCATTCCCGGCCCTTGTACCTTGAGAATTTCAGGTGCATAAGAAATTTATTTCAAGCTAGATACGGGACTTGTTTCGAGAACGGACGTAACCGTAACCGGGTCGGTAGCAGGTCTAGCGTTGTTTCCCACGGCAGTCCGCTCTTTACTGGGGACGAAAAGGAAAGCGACTAGCCCTTCCAAAGATCAGAGGCTGGCTGCTTGGGAGGCTTGGAATGAAACGACTCAGCATGATTCTACTCATGGTTGGTTTGATTGCCTCGATCAGCCCGCGCGGATGGGCCGAGCCCGTTGGAAACGCTGCACAAGACCGGTTGGACAAAGCCCGGCAGGAAGAGGAGAAGGGCGATCTGGCCCGCGCGCATCGCGAGTACAGCACGGCCGCCGACCATTATTACGCTGCTGTGCGCATTGAACACCAGAGCTCCGCGCTGTACAACAAGCTGGGCATTGCGGAGATCAAGCTGAACCAGTTGAAGAGCGCCCGCAAGAACTTCAACCTGGCGCTCAAATGCAGTCCCGGGAATTACCTGACCCTGAACAATCTTGGTGCTGTTGCCTATCTGGAAAAGAAGTACAAGCCCGCCATCAGCTACTACAAACAAGCGCTGGCACTGAATGAGGAGAGTGCGGTGGTGCATCTGAATCTGGCTGAGAGTTGGATGGCACTGGGTGAAATGGAGTATGCAATGACCGAATACTCCCGCGCGCTAGAACTCGATGCTGACATTGTGAGTTCCAATCAGGACGGCGTGCAGGCCCGCATCAGCACCCCGGAGCAGCGGGCACGCGTGAATTACCTGATCGCGAAGGCTTACGCGCGCAACGGGAACCTGGAAGGCGCGCTGGAATACCTGCGTCGAGCCAAAGAAGGCCGCTTCGCGGATTTGGGACGGGTGTACAAGGACCAGGAGTTTGCCGCGCTGTGGAAAGATCCGCGGCTGGCAAAGATCATCAAACGGTGAAATGGCCGTTCTGACGTTGAGTCCCGGAAGTGCCTGCGCGCTTTTGCTTTTCTGGGCAGAGACAGCGCCGACTCCCGCAGCACACAATTTTTTTGGATGCTGTAGAACCCTGGGTGTACGTCACGGCCAGATTCGGCTACCACTGCAGGGAGCGATCCCGCGGACCCGGCACCGAAGGGGAGTCGACCGCAGGCTTCGCCTTTGCCGTCAGCTGGGGTGGCTGGTTCTCCGGAAGCTCCCCGCGAGCGTTTCCCACTAGAAGCGCTGCGGGGGCTTCAGGAGTTGTGTTGCCCTCGATCACCGTGTGAGCTGCGCCGGTTGCGGGAACCAGGCGCGCCACCGGTTCGCCGTTCTTGACCAGCAAGAACGAGAGGCCCTGATAGCGGACCCGGTTGATGCATTCCGCAAAGTTGCGGGAGGCTTCGGTGACGCTGATGGGGCGCTCTTTCACGGAATCAGATTATCAGATTTTTACTTCCGCGACCGCTTTTGTTGTTCTCCCGCAAGCTGTTCCAGCAATCGGTCGAAATCTTCCAGGCGCGCATATTCGATGATGACTTTGCCGCGTCCGTGGTGGTCGTCGATGGTCACCTTCATCCCCAGAGCGCGCTGCAGGTGCTCCTGTGCCTCGCGGACATTCGGGTCAACAACAGGCTCGGGCTTGGGCTCCTTGGCCGCCTTGTTCTCCGGGTGCAGAATGCCTTGCACATAGTTTTCTGTTTGGCGAACAGAAAGCGAAAGTGCCACCACACGTTGCGCCGCCTTTTCGATCTCTTCGGCGTGCTCGAATGCCAGCAAAACCTTGGCATGCCCAAAGCTTAGAACGCCGTTCTCCACCTTGGCCTGCACACCGGCTGGTAGCTTTAGCAAGCGCAGGAAGTTGGAGATCGAGGTGCGGTCCTTGCCCGTGCGGGTGGCCATCTGCTCCTGGGTCATATGAAACTCGCGCGCCAGGCGCTCAAAGGCGTGGGCCTGCTCCATGGGATTCAGGTCGGCGCGCTGCAGGTTCTCGACGATGGTGATCTCCATCGCTTGCTCGTCGGAGACCTGGCGGAGGATCGCCGGAATCGTCTTCTTGCCAGCAAGGCCGGAGGCGCGCCAGCGGCGCTCACCAGCGATCAACTGAAAGCGGCCATTGGCGATAGGACGAACCAGAATGGGCTGCACCACGCCGGTGGCGGAGATGGAGGCGGCCAGCTCTGCCAGTTGCGCGTCGTCCATGTGCTGACGGGTCTGGAAGGGGTTGCGATCAATCTGCTCCAGCGGGATCTCGCGCGGCTTGCCGCTTTCAGTTAGTGCAGGAGCGGTGGCGGCGGGAGCCTGAGGCAGGGCAACGCGGGGAAGCAGAGAGTCAAGGCCCTTACCCAGGGCGCGGCGTTTCATGTCGTGGGCAACGTTGTTCATAGCAATGGTCCTTCGTTCCCGGATGCCTGCATGGGCCCGGGGGGGGAAATGAAAAATGGCGTTGAATAAAATCAGTTCAGCCCTGGTGGCTGGGTTATGCGTAGGGCCAGAAACGCGGACTAGAATCATTGCCGGATTTTGTCTCGGCAGGCACCGCTTCCGTTTCTTTTTGGTCTGGGTCCACGGGGGCCACAATGCCGTTGCGGGCCATGAACTCCCCGGTCATCTCAAAGTAAGCTTCGGTGCCACGCGAACGTGGATCGTAGAGAGCGACGGGTTTTCCGTGGCTGGGCGCCTCCGCCAGGCGGATGTTGCGGGGAATCACGGTGCGATAGAGTCGATCCTTGAAGTATTCGCGGAGGGTGTCGGAGACCTGCTGGGAGAGATTGGTGCGCTCGTCATACATGGTGAGCAGCACGCCCTCGATCGTCAGTTCAGGGTTATAGGAGGCGCGCACGCGCTCCAGCGTCGAAACCAGTTCGGAGATCCCTTCCAGGGCGAAGTACTCCGCCTGCATGGGAACAATCAGGGTCTCGGCCGCGCAGAGGACATTCAGGGTGAGCAGATCGAGAGCTGGGGGGCAATCCAGAATCGTCAGATCGAAGCGGTCCCTGATGGGGGCAAGCGCGGCGCGCAGGCGCATGGTGCGGTCCGTGGCTGAGGCCAGCTCAATGTTGGCGCCGGTCAGGTTCTTGGAGCCGGGCAGCAGCCAGAGGTGTTCAAGCAGCGTGGGCTGGATCGTCTCCTCGGGGGTGGCGTCGCCCATCACCAGGTCATACACCGAGTTGCTGGTCTCGTCGTGCTGAAAACCAACGCCAGAGGTTGCATTGGCCTGGGGATCGAAGTCTACCAGCAGGACATTGAGCCCTTGAATAGCCAAGCTGGCCGAGAGATTGATAGCGGTGGTGGTTTTTCCAACCCCGCCTTTCTGATTGACGATACCGATAATCTTGCCCATGACTTCCAAGACTAAGGGGAGATCGGTTTTAGAGATAGCGGCTTGCGTTGTGGAGAACGGGGGGCAGCTGTGGAAAGGGTTTTTGAAGTCTTCCTTCAGACGGCGCTAATTGCTTATTCGGCAAGAATTTCCGGACGGCGACCGGGGTGAGGAAGAGAGGGGTTCAAAAAGCTAAAATGGTGGAAAACTTTCTCTTGCGCGGGGGTGATTTTGTTTTATTTCTTCTCTTGTTCCCAACTGAGAGGCCCTGTACTTGGCTCCCGGTTTGGGAATGTTCCACGTGGAACATGGAGGTTCTATTCAGATCTTGTTGGCGTTGATTGTTCCACGTGGAACAATGATTCGCCCTGACGCCCGGCTTCGCATTGTTCCACGTGGAACAACAAACCATTTTTTTCCAAAGAAACATCCAGAGCTAAACGGTTACTACCGGTTTGCACCTTGCCAACGAAGATTTATCCTACTACAACTTCTGCAGAGTCCATCGCCTGCCAACCCCCGGCCCAGGGCAATCGCATTTGAAACCAGCGTGAACCAGCATAGGGACTTCCGCGCAGCG
>CAZYDF010000065.1:0-23686 GCA_964645855.1 uncultured Occallatibacter sp. | reverse complement strand
TATGCAACTATCTCCGGTTTCGGAAATGTTGCACTTGGAGCTTGAATCCGCCCACTCGGCCTTTTGGGAACGCGAAGCGGGTGGCCCCACCGCAGGTGGCGCGCAGCGAGTTGGCCGCACCGCAGGTGCTGGATATACTCGATCCATGCAAGCTGTCAGCGTGGTTCTGACTGAACTGAATGAGGTCGCGGAGATTGCGCGCGCCGTGGAGAGCCTGCTGGCTCAAGAGCCCCCGGCGGCTGAGGTGGTGGTGGTCGATGGCGGTTCCATCGATGGCACCTGGGAGTGGCTGGCCGCCAAAGCCGCGGTTGAGCCCCGCCTGAAGGCCATCCGCGATGAAACCTGTAGCCTGAAGCACTCTGACGGTCCTGTCTCCAGGGGCCGCAACGTGGCTATTGAGGCCGCATCAAGCTGGCTGCTGGCCACCGCCGACGCCGGCTGTACCTACGCTCCAGACTGGTTGCGCAACCTGACCGCACCGCTTCAGGAGGGCGTGGCCGAGTACACCCTGGGCGGGTCTCTGTTGGATGCGGCGGGCGCAACCTGCTGGGACGTGGCCTCTGCCCCCTACTTCAGCGTCAAGCTGGACCCGGAGGAGCCTACCAAGAGCTGCACTGCCCGGTCCATGGCCTTTACCCGCGCCCTGTGGGAGCGCGCTGGCCACTTTCCGGAAGAGGTGCTGGTGGGCGAGGACACCCTCTTTGATTTCGAGGCCCGCCGCCAGGGCAAGGTCGCCTTTGTCTCGAATGCCAAGGCCATCTACCGGCCGATGAACACCTATCGCACCGCCTGCCGCCAGATGGCTCGCTACGCCATGAGCGACGGCATGGCGAGGGTGCGCGGCACCCGGCTCACCCGCAATGCTGGCCGCTGCCTGCTGGAGTTGGCTGCGCTGGTTAGCTTTCAGTGGACCATTGCTCCACTGCTAGTGGTGCTGGCCATTGAGGGCTTTTACGCCTACGGCAAAGACTGGCAACACCTGAAGCGTTTTGGGCGCAACGCGGTGCTGGCGCGGCTGGCCTTTTCGGCCTCCGTGCCGTGGGTAGTGGCTTGGAACCAGACCCAGGGAATCTTCCGCCGCGAACGGCAGACGAACTGGCAGAACGAGGGCAGGGAGTAGGGAACGAGGGAACAAGGGACTAGCAGCCTGTGGTGAAAGTGCAGCATTTGACGATAAGCGTCAGGGCATGACTTGAGTCGTGCCGTAAAGGTTTGATTTGAAACGATGGGCTTTAGCCCTTGAACTCTGGTTTTCCGCGTTTTCGACTTTCACCACAGCCTGCTAAGGGACTAGGGACTGGGGGGTTTGTGGGTGCATCGAGACCCCGCTGCTCCACCCTTTCGTCGGCCAGTCGGTCCGCACCACAAGCATCGCCCCGGAGGGGCGGAACGAAAATAGCCCAGAGTGGACCCTGCACCTGACCCGAGCGAAGTCGAGGGGCAGGGAAGGGGGAACTCTGGGAAAGGCCGCAAACCCTATGGCCAGCGCCCCGGCGGGGCGCACGAACCCTGCCTATACGCCCCTCACATCGCGCAATACCCAATGCGAAGGTCTGCCGCACCGCAGGTGCCGCGAAGCGCGCTGGCCCCACCGCAGGTGGCGCAGGTGTTTAGCCTTTCGGCACAATGTAGAACAGGATGGCCACGTAATGGCAGGCGCTTCCGGCCAGCACAAACAGGTGCCATGCGGCATGGAAGAAGCGCAGCCGGTCCAGGGCGAAGAACGCAATCCCCAGCGTGTAGGCCACGCCACCCATCCCCAGCCAGAAGAGTCCCGGCAGGCCCAGCGTGTGGATCAACGGACGTACCGCAAACACCACCAGCCAGCCCTGCGCCAGATAAAGCAAAGCGGAGGCCCATTCCAGCTTGGGGTTGGTGTAGGCCGACGGAGTCACGGATTTGAAGAGGATGCCTGCCACCGCCAGCGTCCACTCCACGCCCAGGATCCACCAGCCCAGTGGCCCCCGCAGCGGCCCCAGCAAAAACGGTGTGTAGGTGCCGGCAATCAGCAGGTAGATGGCCGCGTGGTCCAGGATCTGGAAGACCTTCCGCGCCCCGGTCAGCACCAGCGAATGGTAGAGCGTGGAGCAGAGATACACCAGGATCAGGGTGCCCGCAAAGATGGAGCAGGAGACCAGTAGCCAGGCCGAACCGTGCGCGGCGGCGGCTATCAGCCAGACCGCTCCGATCACGGCCAGAGCTAGCCCCAAGCCATGGGTGATGGCGTTGGCCAGAATGTCACTGAGACGATTGGAAGCTTCCACACATCGATGATAGTCCTTGCGTTTCTGGCTTATGTACCAAAACGGGACATGCATTAGAAATGGGAAAGCCAAATTCCCGTCTTCGCGCGCCTGCGGCATTTGATTTGAGAAAATTCACAGATTCCAGCTACGTTCGAGGCAGGGAGCGCAGTGCGCCGGTGTGCGCCGCTCCCACAGTTGTGCAAGGCGGAGGCCTGAGTGATCGAATTTGTTGCAGGGTCGCTGGCAAATCTGAATGAGGACGAGCCTCTGACCGGGCGGCTTGTGGAGGTGGCGCTCGGCTATCAGCAGATGCTAGAGCGCGATCCGCAGAACCCGGAGGCGCTGGTGGGCATGGGTCTGGTGGCCTTGGCCAGCGGGCAAACCGGGGAGGCCATCCGCATGGCGCAGGCCGGCGTGGCCGCCGCGCCCCAGATGGGACCGGCCTGGGTGACGCTGGGGCAGAGCCTGAAAGCCAGCGGCAGGATGGACGAGGCCGAGGCAGCCTACCTCAAGGTCATTCACATGGACGGCATGGATGTGCTGGCACGCATGGGCATGGGGGAGCTGCGTTTGGCGCAGAAACGGCCGGAGGACGCCATGGCGGAGTTCGGTTTGGCGCTTTCGCGCCAGCCGGGGCTGGCCGCGGCGCGGCTGGGCATGGGCAACGCCAAGTCCTCTCTGGGATTTCACGCGGAAGCGTTGCACGAATACGAGCAGGCGCTGGCCGTAAAGCCCAAACTGCCGGAAGCGGAGTTTGCGGCCGGTTATGCGCTGATGCAACTGGGCCGGCAGACGGAGGCGGAGCAGCGCTATCGCCGCGCCCTGGCCATGCGCCCGGACTTTGCCGCGGCCTGGCTCAACCTGGGCTGCCTGCAGCGCGAGATGGGCAAGGAGATGTATGCGGAGGCGGCCCTGCAGCGCGCCGTCGAGATCCGGCCCGACATGGCCAATGGATGGATCAACCTGGGGCTGATTGAACGGGATCGCAAGCACCCGGAGAAGGCGGAAGAGTACCTGCGCAAGGCCCTGGCCCTGCGTCCATTCGAGGCAGATATCCATGTGGCCTGGGCGCAGTTCCGCATGGGCGAAGACGATCTGGCCGGCGCCTGGGCCTGGCTGCGTTGGGCGCTGGCTCGCGAACCCCAGCATCAGGAGGCATGGAACGCCATCGGCATCCTGGAGCATCGCGCCAAGCACTATGCGGAGGCGGTGGAGGCCTTCCACCGGGCAGAGCAGCTGGGGCACAAGGCCGCCGTGTCCAACCGCGGCAATACGCTGCTGGATATGGGCCGGGCTGCGGAGGCGCTTGAGGCGCACAAGCTCGCGGTTCAACTCGACCCGGAGTGCTCCGGAGCGGAGTACAACTTGGCGCTCACCCGGCTGCGCATGGGCGAGTGGGCTTTGGGCTGGCGCGAGTACGAGTCCCGATGGCGCTTCCGTCAGGTGCACCGCAAGCCGCGCGTCTTCAAGCAGCCGCGCTGGAAGGGCCAGGCGCTGCGGGGGAAGGGCATTCTGCTGCACGCCGAGCAGGGTCTGGGAGACACCATCCAGTTTGGCCGTTACGCTGCCATGGTGGTCGCGCGCGGTGGGCAACCCATCCTGCTGGTGCAGAACGCCACGGAGCGGCTCATGCGCTCGCTCTCTGTTGTCCGCAGCGGGCTGGCCACGGTGGCTTTGCCGGGCGAGGCGGCCACGGGCTTTGACTTTGAGTGCCCGCTGATGAGCCTGCCGGCCGTCTTTGGCACCATTGTGGATACGGTGCCGTGGGACGGCGCGTATCTGGCGGCGGAGCCGGAGATGGTCCGCGAAAAGCAACGCCAGTTTCCTACCCTGGGTGTGGGCCCCCGCGTGGGCATTGCCTGGGCAGGCAATCCCCAGTACAAGGCCGATGCGCAGCGCAGTACGGTGCTTTCCACACTGCTGCCCTTGCTGCGCATGCCGGGTGTGGAGTGGATCAGCCTGCAAAAAGGCGATCCGGTGACGCAGATTCCCTTGTTGCCGCCCGATGTGCACGTCCTCGATGGCTCCAGCAAGGAAAAGGATCTGGCGGAGACCGCGGCCCTGATTGCTACGCTGGATGCGGTTGTGACCACCGATACCTGCATTGCGCACTTGGCTGGAGCCATGGGCAGACCGGTGTGGATTCTGCTGCCTTACCTCTCCGACTGGCGCTGGATGCAGGAGCGCGAAACCACCCCTTGGTACCCTACCGCGCGCCTTATCCGCCAGCGCACCCCCGGCGACTGGGCCGACGTCGTGGAGCGGGTTCAGGCGGAGCTCGCCGCCTTCCGCCTGACCCAGGCACCTGCGGTGCGGCAGACCGTTTCGCGACCTTCGAGCGGAAGGTAATCGGGAGAGCCTTGCGCCCCGGAGGGGGCGTGTGCCCTGAAAGGGCACTGTGCAAATAAGCCCAGTACGGAGCGTAGCGACGTGCTGGGAACAGCCCCCAGCGCAGGATGCGCCCTTTGGGGGCGCTGTGCGGCCTGGCGTTGCAATGCTCACCTTTCGCAGGGACGGCGCGAAGCGCGGCTGCTCCATGCAATGGCCGCCCCGCAGGTGCCCGGCCGTTGGATTATGGATGCGAAAGCATCAATGTCCCTGCGCTTCCAGGTACTTTTCCACCTCAAGCGCCGCCATGCAACCGGTGCCGGCCGCCGTAACGGCCTGGCGATAGCGGCGGTCCTGCACGTCGCCGGAGGCGAACACGCCCGGGATCGCCACGCCGTTGTGGGTGCAGATCACGTTGCTCTGCGTCTTGATGTAGCCGTCGTCGTCCAAATCCATTTGCCCGGCAAACATCTTGGCGTTGGGTTCGTGGCCGATGCCCAGGAACAGGCCGCTGACCGGCAGCACACTGATTTCGCCGGTCTTGGTGTCCTTCAGGCGCAGGCCCTTCACGTCCTTCTCTTCCACGCCCAGAACCTCTTCCACCACGCAGTTCAGGCGCACGTCCACCTTGGGATGCTCGTGGACGCGGTCGATCATGATCTTCGAGGCGCGGAAGGCGTCGCGGCGGTGCAGCAGGGTGACCTTGCTGGCAAAGCGGGTCAGGAAGAGCGCCTCTTCCATGGCCGAGTCGCCGCCGCCCACCACGGCAATCTCCCGGTCGCGGAAGAAGAAGCCGTCGCAGGTGGCGCAGCTGGATACGCCGTGACCCACTAGAGCGCGCTCGCTCTCCAGGCCCAGCCAGCGGGCGCTGGCGCCGGAGGCAATGATCAGCGTTTTGGTAAGAATCTCGCCTGCCGAGGTCTCGAGTTTGATCGGGTTCGAGCTCAGGTCGGCCTTGTTCAGGTGCGCCACCTTGAACTCCGCGCCAAACTTGGCAGCTTGCAGCTTCATGTTGGCCACCAACTCGGGGCCTTGTACGCCCTCCGGCCAGCCGGGGAAGTTTTCTACCAGGGTGGTCATGGAAAGCTGGCCGCCGGGCTCGTGCCCTTCCAGAACCAGCGGTTTCAGGCCGGCGCGACCTGTATAGATGGCCGCCGTGAGTCCGGAGCACCCGGAGCCCAGAATGACTGTTTCGCGAATCTCGCTCATGTTGTTTTCCTGTTCAGATTGTAGATGCATCTCGGCCCCCGAAGGTCGCATGCACCTGGCACCTGCGGTGCGGCAGACGCGCTTCGCGCCATTCCCTAGTAAGGGCCTCGGCCTTGGGCTTTGCGTACTGTATTCACCTGCGGTATGGGGAACAGCCTTGTGGCGCTATGCGACGCGCCCCGCCAGGGGCGCTGTGCAAATAGCCCAGCACGGAGCCGCGCGACGTGCTGGGAACACTGGCCTTTCGATGCCCCGCGCCCTGAAAGAGCGCTGTGCGGCTCATCCGAAGACATAACGCACATCGCATTCAATTTGGTGCATCTTCAGAATAGAAAGGAACTCCGCCTGGAAATCGCGCTTCTTGTGGTGCTCTGCCTGGTGCTCGATATAGGAGATGGTTGCATCCACCTGCTTCCAGCCAATCGAAAAGGCGCCGTATCCCTCCTGCCAGGCGAAATAGGGTTGCTGAACAGTTTCATGCATCCAGACGGAAGAGCCATGCTTGACGACCCGCATGGCATCGGCCACGGAAACTGTTGAGGGTAAGGAGAGCAGGATGTGGATGTGATCCTCCATGCCTCCCACAATCAGGGACTTGCATCCCCGTTCCCGGGCTACGCCCCCAATAAAGTTCCACAGACGTGGCTGGAGATCAGAACCGATTAGAGGACGGCGCTCTTTAGTCGAAAAGACGCAGTGGTGGAGCGAGGAGCAGAAGCTGTGCGGCATGGTGGACCGAATCGTACCGCAAAATATGCGGCGAATTGCGGAAATATTTTGGATGAGCTGGACAGCGCCCTTTCAGGGCGCTCGCCGTCGAGGGGGCGGTCTTCCCAGCACGTCGCTTCGCTCCGTGCTGGGCTATTTGCACAGCGCCCCTGGCGGGGCGCGTCGCGTAGCGACGACAGGAAGCTACGCGATCTCGGCAGGTCGCCCGGTTCACAAATCCGTCAGGGGGTGCGAAGCGTGGATGGCCGCATGGAATGCCACCGCAGGTGTCTTGCGCTCAGACAACGACAGGATGGAATGCCCAAGACCGCGACACTGGGTGGAAAACGGCGCGAAGCGCGGTTGGCCGCACCGCAGGTGCTAGCCCTTGGCCAGGATCCCTGCGACAATTTTTTCGCCGTGGTAGCGGCCGTTCTCAATAAAGATCTCGTTGGTCTTGGCTCCGCCTACCAGTACGCCCGCCAGATAGATGCCCGGAACATTGGTTTCCAGCGTCTCGGGGTTCATCGCCGGTCTACGGTCCGGCCCCTCGAACTGGATGCCCAGGCTCTCCAGGAAACTGAAGTCCGGATGGTAGCCGGTTAGGGCCAGAACAAAATCGTTCGCCAGCTTGCGCCGGCCCTCCGGCGTCTCCACTTCCACTGCGTAGGGGCTGACCTCTATAAGGCGCGAGCTGAACAGAGCCGCAATCTCGCCGGCCTTGATGCGGTTTTCGAGATCGGGCTTGATCCAGTACTTCACGTGGTCGTGCAGCGCCGGTCCGCGGTGGACCAGGGTCACCCGGGCTCCATGCCGCCACAGTTCCAGCGCGGCAATGGCGGCGGAGTTCTTGCCGCCCACCACCACCACGTCCAGCCCCGCATAAGGGTGGGGATCGTCGTAATACTGCTGAACCTTGGAGAGCTGGAATCCGGGAATCTCCAGCCGGTTGGGCAGGTCAAAGTAGCCAGTGGCCAGGGCGATGCGCCGGGCGCGGAGGCTCTTCGGGCCGCCAAAGCGGTCTACAGTGTGCACGGTAAAGTCGCCATCCGAGCCCTCCACGCGGTCCACGCGGTGATACTGCCGCACGTCCAGACGGAAGTACGCGGCGGCCTTGCGGTAGTACTCCAGGGCCTCAGCGCGGGTGGGCTTGGGGTTGGCGCTGGGGAAGGGAACTCCCCCAATCTCCAGCAGTTCCGAGGTGGTAAAGAAGACCATGTGCGCCGGAAAGTGATAGATGGAGTTGGCCAGGCAGCCCTTGTCCACCACCAGAGTGCGCAGGCCGGCCTTCGTGGCCTCCATGGCGCAGGCCAGTCCATTAGGGCCGGCGCCAACCACCAGCAGGTCCAACAGAGTTCCGTTTTCAGCAGTTTCAGGAGCGCTCGCGGGTCTCATCTCTCTAGCTTAGGACATCGGCTTGGGTTGAGCCTGTGAGAGCCCGGCATGGATGGAATTGACTCAGGCAAGAACGAAGCCTCGCGTGCTCATCTGCTCGGAGCAAACCGAACGACCAAACCACCTGAGCCACCCGCACGGAACGGCGTCGGGCCGGGCGTGCCCCATCGGGGCACGGTGCCAATAGCCCAGCACGGAGCCGTGCGACGTGCTGGGACCGCGGTCTTCTCGACAGCCCGCGCCCTGTAAGGGCGCTGTGCGGCCCAACCGGCCACGTCCGATCTGGCAAGGGAGGCCGTGCGGCGCGGTGGCCGCGCTGGATGCACCAAAACCGGTGCATCCAGCGCTCCGGAACGTGTACCGTGTCGAGGGCGAAGGTCGCAGAGAGCGCGTATCCATTGACTCTGGTTCCCGTTTGACGTATTCTGTAGACCTTGCGCGGTGTTGCGTCTGGAGTCTCGGTGTGCTCACCCGGACCCGTCTGAAAAGGGCCTTTACGGGTGCTTTCAGGACAGACCCGAGGCTGCCGGGCCATATGGTCGCCCGGTTCGGCTCAGAGTCCCTTCGGGGACGAACGCCCGCGGTTCTCACCCGAACAGCTTTGTTTGGTAGTGGGTAGAGGTTAAGGCCCTATGTTCCTGGGTATTTGCCTGGGACGGGGGGTGGCGCGTTGCGCATGGTTTTTTGCGAAGGGGCAGGAGAGAGATGTCAACCTTTATTCCGAGCGGCAAGGATATTGACCGCAAGTGGTATGTTCTGGATGCTGATGGCAAGACGCTGGGGCGGCTGGCCACCAAGGCTGCCGATCTTCTGAGCGGCAAGCTTAACCCCCAGTACGTGCCGTACATCGACATGGGCGACCATGTCATCGTCATCAACGCGGCCAAGGTCCGGATTACCGGACTCAAGGCTCAGTCCAAGCTCTATCGGCGTTACACCGGCTTCCCCGGCGGTCTGCGCGAAGAGTCTTACGCTCGCCTGCTCAAGCGCAAGCCCGAAAAGATCCTCGAAGAGGCAATTCGCGGCATGTTGCCCAAGACCAAGATGGGCCGCAAGATGGGCTCCAAGCTCAAGGTCTATCGCAGCGATGATCACCCCCACCAGGCCCAGCAGCCGGTGGCCATGGAAATTGCATAAAAACAGCTATTAGCCGCTAGCTTTTAGCTCCCAGCAACTACATGCGGGAGCGACCGTCCTGGGCCAGACCAAGAGTCGGCCCAGCATGGATGGAGCTGGAAGCTAGCAGCTAGAAGCTAGGAGCTATTCGGAATGGCAGATCTGGTTCAGTATTACGGGACGGGACGACGCAAGTCGGCCGTCGCCCGCGTCTTCCTCCGCCCCGGTACCGGTGCGTGGAAGGTGAACGGCAAGGGATTCGAAGAGTATTTCGTGACCGAACAGCAGCGCGCTTCCGCCAAGAAGACGCTTGAGGTTGCCGAACTGGTCGGCACCTTCGACGTTCTCACCACGCTTCGCGGCGGCGGTGTGGCGGCTCAGGCAGACGCTGTGAAGTTGGGTATTGCTCGCGCTCTGGTGATCTTCAACCCTGAGCTGCGTGCCAAGCTCAAGGCTGAGGGCCTCATGACCCGCGACTCGCGCCAAAAAGAGCGCAAGAAGTACGGTCAGAAGGGCGCCCGCAAGCGCTTCCAGTTCAGCAAGCGTTAATTGTCAGTGGACAGTGGTCAGTGGACAGTGGTCAGGGTTGCTGATCACTGTCCACTGATCACTGTTCACTTGGTGTTCCATCCTCCGCGCTTACGCGGACTTAATCCGGGCCCGGCGATCACTCGCCCGGATGCCTATTCAAGGAGGCCTTGTGGCCACGATTACCATGAAGGAATTGCTCGAAGCTGGCGTTCACTTCGGGCACCAGACCAAGCGCTGGAATCCGAAGATGAAGGAATATATCTTTGGCGAGCGCAACGGCATCTACATCATCGATCTGCAGAAGACCCTCAAGCTCTTCAAGGATGCCTCCAAGTTTGTGACCGATCTCTGCTCCTCGGGCAAGACCATCCTGTTTGTCGGCACCAAGCGCCAGGCTCAGGATGCGGTGGCTGAAGAAGCGACCCGCGCCGGCATGCCCTACATCAACAACCGTTGGTTGGGCGGACTGCTCACCAATTGGGTGACGGTGCAGAAGTCTGTGAAGCGCCTCCAGGAACTCGACGAGATGGCCACCGATGGCCGTTACGAGCTGCTGACCAAGAAGGAAGTGATCCGCATGGAGCGCGAGCGCAAGCACCTCCAGGCGAATCTGGCCGGCATCAAGAACATGAAGCGTCTGCCGGACGCCCTGTTCATCATCGACTCCAACAACGAAGCCATCGCCGTCAAGGAAGCCCGCAAGCTCGGTATCCCCGTGGTGGCCGTGGTGGACACCAACTGCGATCCCACCGTGGTCGACTACGTGATCCCGGGCAACGACGACGCGCTGCGCGCCATCCGTCTGTTCGCCTCCAAGATCTCCGACTCGGCTGCTGAGGGCGTGAACCTGGTTGGCGACAAGGCCTTTGCCGAAGTGGCTCCGGTTGAAGTTGCTGTCGAAGCTCCGGTTGAGGTTGTTCCCGAGGTTGTTGACCTGGAAGCAGCTTTGGGCGGCGGTATCCGCAAGGCCCCGGTTGCCGCGGCTACCGTGGTCGAAGAGCCCATCCAAGGCGTTGTTTAATCTCTAGCGCGCCGGTTGCGCAACTCAAGAAGAGCGTGGCCGATTCTTGAGCCACGCTTTTCTTTTGCCGGAAATTTGTCCGGTGTAAATAATTTACCTCTGGCCGCGTGCCAGCCTATTCCGCCAGCCGATCTTCGGTCGAGCTGGCAAAAAGTGAGATGACACAGTGAGCGAGAAAATTGAAGCCAAGTTGGTAAAGGAGCTCCGCGAAAAGTCCGGAGCGCCGATGGGCGATTGCCTCAAGGCTCTGCAGGAGACCAAGGGCAACATTGAAGAGGCTTTTGTTGTGCTGCGCAAGCGTGGCATGGCTTCAGCCCAGAAGAAGGCCTCGCGTAGCACCAACGAGGGCGCGGTGGGAACCTACATCCACGCCGGCGGCAAGCTGGGTGTGATGGTTGAGGTCAACTGCGAGTCCGATTTTGTGGCCCGCACCGAGGACTTCCAGGAACTGCTCAAGGACATCGCGATGCACATCGCCGCCGCCGATCCCCGTTACGTCCGCTCCGAGGACGTTACGACTGAGGATCTGGAGCGCGAGAAGGACATCTTCCGCGCCCAGGCCCTTGCCACTGGCAAGCCGGCCCCGGTTGTGGAGAAGATCGTTGACGGCAAGATGGCCAAGTTCTACGAAGAGGTCTGCCTGCTGGATCAGCCCTTCGTCAAGGAACAGTCCCTCACCATCAAGGAGCTGATTGCGCAAAAGGTTGGCAAGCTCGGTGAGAACATCACCGTCCGCCGCTTTGCCCGCTTCAAGGTTGGCGCAGCTGACTGGACCATTGCCACCACCAAGGCCGCCGAGCCCACCCCCGAAGCCGAGTAGTTTTTCTCGGTTCTATCGAAAACCAAGCAAGAAAAAACCGCCCCGGGATGCTTCCCTGGGCGTTTTTTCTTGCTGCAAAGAAGCACCGAGACGAAAAAGATGTCACGGCTGGGTGCCCTGGGTCCCTCGCATTCGGGGACCCGGGCGTGCAAGAACCCCACACTTCTTGCGGTGACGACTTGAAAACTACCTATATTAGCGATACTATCCATATTAGCTAGTTTGGAGGCCGCCATGGTGACCGTTACCTCTGTCGAAGCGCAAAACCGCTTTGGCCAGTTGATTGACATGTCGCAGCGGGAGATCGTTACCGTCACGCGGCATGGCCGCCCGGCGGCTTTCATCGTTTCTCCGCGCGATATGGAAGAGCTCTTGGACTCCCGGCGCCGACGCAGCCGGGCCGTGACCGAGATGGAAGCGTGGAGCGCGCATGCCGGCCAATCTCCCGCGCAGACCGCCGCCGCCGCACAGTTGACGGATGAGGAAGTGGTCCACCTGGTGCATGAGCTGAGATGACGGTTCGTCGCGTGGTCTTCGATACAAGTACGCTGGTGTCGGCTGCCCTGCGACTGGACTCGATCCCTCATCGGGCGTTGCTCCTTGCCCTCGCATCCTGCGAACCGTGCGCAAGCGTTGCAACCCTGAACGAGTTGAAGAAAGTGCTGGCCAGAGAGAAGTTTCTTCCTTACCTCTCGGTTGAGACCCGCATGGGGTTTGTACAAACCATCGAGAAGAATGTGTTGAGGTTCGCGGTAGAGGAAGAGGATCTTCTCGCGCTTGACCCCACCTGTCGCGACCCCAAGGACAACATGTTTCTGGCTTTGGCCGCCGCATCTGAAGCAGAGATTCTGGTCAGCAGCGACGAGGACCTGCTGGTGCTCGATCCGTGGCACGGTGTGCGCATCGTGCGGCCTGCGGAGTCTCTGGGGATGGGGGAATGAGCGGGTTGTTCAGAAAGAATTGGGCAGGTGGCCCGGTCATTCGCTCAGCAAGCAACAGTTGTGCCCATTCATCCACGTTCTTTGTGGATGAGTGGGAGGCCAAGACTCTCCTCGATTCCCGCTCATCGCAAGAAGCGCGATGAACGGGGCACAGCTTCGTTACACGCTTCGCAAGTCATCTCGGCTTTGACCGGGCCGCCGGCCCATGGCGAAATCTCCTCCTTCATCGATCGACCGAAGCCCCGGAGGGGCGGCACGAAACTAGCCCAGGATGGACGCTGGCCTGAGCTGTGCGAAGGGACGGCCTGCGGGAATCCTGGGTTGGCTGCCAAAAGAAGGACCAGCGCCCCGGAGGGGCGCACGATCTGCCTGGTACACTCTCTCCACGAAGGACGCGAAGCGGTCTGCCGCACCGCAGGTGCCGCGAAGCGGGTGGCCGCACCGCAGGTGCCGAAGCGGTCTGCTGCACCGCAGGTGCCTGGCTGCTGCATGCAATGCCCCCACCGCAGGTGGTTAGCCGACCGCCAGCACCAGTTTGCCAAAGTGGCTGCCCTCTTCCATGCGCTCGAAGACGGCGCGCGCCTCGGTCCAGGGGAACTCCTCGCCTACCGGGCGCAACTCGGCCAGGGCGATGGCGCGGTTCATCTCCACAAAATCGCGGCGCGAGCCCACATAGATGCCCTGGATCTTGGCCATCTTGTGCAGTACCAGCGGCGTGGGGAAGGGTTCGTCGGACTCGGCTAGCACCCCGATCTGGGCCACCGTGCCGCCAATCTTCAGCGCCTTCAAGGAGCGGGTCAGGGTTCCCGCGCCGCCCACCTCCACTACGAGGTCCACACCTTCGCCGCCGGTCTGGTCCATGGCCCAGCGCTCCCAGTCGGGATTCTCGCGATAGTTCAGCCCCGCATCCAGCCCCAGCCCCTTGGCCCGCTCCAGCTTCTCGTAGCTGGAGCTGATGCCCAGTACCCGCGCGCCGCGCAGTTTGGCCAGTTGCAGCGCAAAAATGGCTACGCCACCCGTGCCCTGGATCAGCACCGTGGAGCCGGGCTGAACATTTCCGGCCTTGAGTGCGTTCCAGGCCGTGACCCCGGCGCAGGGCAGAGTGGCCGCCTCCTGAAAGCTGAGATGCTCCGGCACGGAGACCAGTCCGGTTTCGCGCAGAACGGTGTAAGCGGTGAGCATGCCGTCCACATCGCCGCCCAAAGCGCCGCGGGAGCGGATGGCGGTGAGCGGCCCGTCCAGCCAATTCTGCATAAAGATTCCAGCCACGCGATCGCCCGGCTTCCAGGCCGAAACGCCCTCGCCCACGGCCACCACCTCGCCGGCTCCGTCGGAGCAGGGAACGCGGGGCAGGCGCATCTTGGGGTTGTACTGCCCGCGGATGGCAAGCAAGTCGCGGAAGTTCAGCGAGATAGCTCGCACGCCGACCAACACTTCGCCAGCGCCCGGCGTGGGCGTGGGCTTCTCCACAAACTCCAGATGGTCCAATCCAAAGGACGAAAATTGCCATGCGCGCACGGAAGGTTTCCTCCACCCGCGCGCTAGTTTGAAGCGCGGGCCAGTTTTCGGGACGTAAGAGCAGCGAGCCCCGTACAATGAAGATAGGACCCGTAACAAGGAATGTAAATCCGTGGAGGATTCTGATGTCTGAAGTACCCGCCGCAGTAGCCGGTTCAAAGGTGTCGCCCGACGAACGGAAGCGTCTTGCAGCTATAGTGCGCGCCACGCACGATCGTCAATGCCAGGAACTGAATCTGCAGCGCGAATGCATCCTCGCGCAACGTACGTCGAGCCCTGCTCGCCGTCAGGCTCTGGAGGCTGCACTGCTCCAGATCGAAACCCAGATTGCAGCCCTGGCCTAGAGCATTTTTCCAAGGCAACTGACCGGCCGGGAACCACCTATTCTCGGTTCGCGTCTCTTTTTGTGGCCAGGTGGTCAGTACCCTGGGACGCACCTCTCGTAGTGCATCCCGTCTTGGCTCAATCTGGAACCGCTCCTACATTTTAATTGGACTGTTCTGCTCCACTACCCGATGCTTGGGTGGTGCGGCAGGCTTTTTGTGTGCGCGTAAATCCCCGCACACAGTCACCTAGGCACCCAGTCACCCAGCACCTAGTCCCTGCCACCACGTCATCCCGTCCGGTTCCCGACCGGCCTCGATGGTGGCCACGCGTTCCAGTTTCTGCAGATCCACCACCGCCACAACGTGATCGCGCGGGCAGGCGATAAAGGCGCGCTTGCCGTCCGGTGCAATCTGGATGCCGGAGGCGCCGCGCTCCTCAATCGGAATGCGCTTCACCACGGCGTGGGTGACGGCGTCCAGCACCACCAGATTCTTGCCCGCATGGGTGGTCACCAGCACGCGTCGCCCGTCCAGGGTGAACTTGATGCGGTTCGCGCCCACCACCCCGGCGTCGAAAGTCTCCGTAACTTTAGCCTGCGCAAGGTCGATGACGGAGATGGTTCCATCCTGATTGCCGGCCCACAGTGTTTGCTCGTCGGGTGAGACGGCAAAACCTTCCGCTCCCATGCCCACCGGCACGAGCGTGTGCCGCCAACCGGAAGTTGCGCCATTTTGCGCGACCGGTCGTGGATCGCGCACCAAGATGCTCATGGTCCCAGAGCCGGCGTTGGATGCGACCATGCGATTACCGTCGCCAGAGACCCACAGCATGTGGGTGTTGTCTTGCCCGGTGCCCAACACCATGGTCACCCGGCCCGTGTTGGTGTCCAGGGCGGCAATCGCGTTGCTGCCGCCAGCCGTAAACCAGAGTGTGGTTCCATGCAGCCAGAGCCCGTGGGCTCCACGCAGTGGCGCAATGCTGATCGGCTCCAACTGCTTGTGCTCCACCAGGTCCACGCGCTGGATGGTGGTCAGGCTGGCGTCGGCGTAGTTGGTCACGTAAGCGGTGCGCTGGTCCGGCCCCACCACCACCTCATGCGGATCGTCGCCAATGGGGATGGCGGCAATCTTCTGGAGCGTGCGCCCGTCCACAATGGCCAGCGCATGCGATTGCTTGGTAACCACCAACAGCGCGCCTCCCTCAGGGGCCTGCGCAGCGGCAACGGAGACGGCGAAAACGGCAAACGCAAGCGGATGGAAGAGGTGCATGGGGAAGCTCCGAAAGACAGGGAATAGGGAATAGGGAACAGGGAACAATGCCTCTGCCCTAACGCTAGGGGGGGGTCGAAAGGATACCCCTTCCAGCAACGAGAGGGCGTCTCTAGTTTATCGGGCGGACGGCGAGCAAAGTTGGACTGGATCTGCGGGGGACCAGGCTACGGATGCGTTGTGCCGGCAGGCCGCGTGGTGGTGGGATGCGCCGGAGCCGTGTGGCCTTGCTCTGCCGCTCGCTCCGCCAGCGCTTCTTGCTTTGCCTCCAGCGCGGCTTGCTTGGCGGCTTCGGCCTCAGCCTCGGCCTGGGCTTCGCGCTTGGCTTCAAGCGCCGCAATCCGCTGCTGGAGCCTGTCGATCGCTTGCTGGTCGTGGGCCACAATCTGGTTGGCGGCAGGGTTGCCCGCCAGCTTGTCCTCGCGTTGTTGGTGGGCCTGGATCAGAACCTGCAGCTTTTCCGGCTGGTCCCAGTAGATCTTCTCGATCTCGGCTTCGCGCTTCACGGAGTCGGCCAGCTGAGCGGCCAGCGCCAGACGCCCCTTCTCCACCGCGCCCGGTTCTGCCCACGGCGTGTGCGTCTGCGCAAACCAGAGATTCCACATCAGCGCCGTCCCGCCGCCCACAGCGGCCAGGCAGAGGAAGATCGCGAGGAATAGAAGCTTGAGTTTCATAGTGGGTACGGAATCAGTTTAAGGGAGCAGGGGACGCGCGTCCAAACCGGTCCAGGCCAGGGACTCGCTGCCGAGCCCCAACCTATTCAATCGGAACGTCGATCTTGTCGCCCGGCAGAGGATTGCGCAAGTCGCCGTCGCCGTAGTCGCGGGCGTGGGCCAGCGGATGCAGCTTGAACAGCACCAGCAGATTGCGCTCCGGGTCGTCGTAGGCCGGGTAGCTGGCTACCTGCTCCAGCGAGTAGTGCAAGTGCAGATCCTCCAGTGTGCCCGGGTCCAGATCGTTCCATGCCGCGTACCAGCCGGGCTGTGCCGCCACGGTCCTTGCGGGCAGCTCTACGGTGCCAAAGTCGTCGCAAATCCCGGGCAAGTGCGTGGTCAGGAAGATCTCGTCGGCGCTGATGGAGAGCAGCAACCGGTTGCCGTTGGGGTGCGCATCAATATAGTTCGTCAGCCCCTCAGCCGCCTGCACAAAGCTGTACTGCGGATGGAGCGCAAAGCGGACGATCCAGCAGGCCCCGTTCACGCTGAGTACGGCCACCAGCGCCACCAGGATTGCGCCCAGCCGTTTGCGCCGCGGGCCGCCCGAGCCGTAGCAGTCGTGCAGCAAAGCCGCCGCGCCCTGCGCCACAATCAGGAAGCTGAACAGCGCCACCACCGCAAAGTAGCGTGGCTGCGGATGGTTCTGGTAGGCCATAAAGCCAATGTAGCCAATCGCCGCCAGCACCGATGCGCCAAAGACCGGGTCGCTGATCAGACCCCATCCCCACTCCCGCTTGCGCGCCAGCACCGCGCCCACGGTCACGGCCACGGCCAGAGGAAACAGCACCTGGCCAATCCACAGGCCACCGTGCACGCTCCAGGTCAGGCTCACCAGCGGCCAGTAAAACTCGTGCGGCTTGGGATACTTGTTGATGAAGAGAAGGTAGTGATAGTCCGGCAACAATCCTGCCCGTGCCACCATGGCCAGCCACGCCCCGTAGATTACTCCCGAGGTGCCCAGCAGCGCGGCGGCGGCGCGCTGCATCATGCGCCGGTCGCCCCACAAGTCCACCACCAGAGCCCACAGCAAGGCCGGCAGCAGAAAGGCCGCGGTGCTCTTGGTCAGCATCATCAGGGCAAACACCAAGCCCACTCCGGCGGCGCTCAGGGTGGGATGCCGCCACTCCTTCAGGCGCACGGCCAGGTTCAGAGCCACCAGCAGCAGGGTGGAGAGCGGCTGCTCCAGAATCGCCAGGCGGCTGAAGCAGTAGTAGAAGGGGCTGGTGGCCAGCAGCGTAACCGCCAGCAGAGCGGCCCACTGCGGCACACGCCTTCGCAGCAATAGATAACTGAGTCCCAGGTTGGCAAAGAAGAAGGTCACCGCCAACGCCCGGGCCGCCTCAATGGAGACGCCGGTAAAGCGGAACAGAATCCACTCCAGGAAGGGCAATACCGGCAAACCCACGGCCGTGTTCAGGTCGCCAGGCATAAACCAGTGGCCCAGCAGGTGGGCGCGAATCGCCGCCGCGCCATACCAGCCCTCGTCGGTGTACTTGGCCCAGTCGGAAAACCATGGGGAGTGGTTGGGAAAATCCGCCCGCAGATGCAATGCATGCAGCAGCGCGAAGCCGGCCAGAACAACCAGCCACAATCTCAAGAGCCAGCGTACACGGGTATCGGTCAAAGTAGAAAAATCCACGCCCCAAAACCTCCGGAATCTGGCTCAGGCCACACCGGAGCCCACGGCGTACAAAACCGGGCCTTCCTGAGCTGCCGTGCGCTGCGACGGGGAACTGCTTCGAGTATACTCCGGAGCCGGTTCAGCCCTGCCAGGAGAGATGAAGGCCTGGTGAGAGGAGGGTGAACCGGCTTCGGCCCCTTAAGAAGTACCGCAATATGAAACGACGCGCACAGATGCGTCCGCCTGCGGGGCCAAGCTTCTACCTCTTTGAAGCCGCCGAGGCAAGGAGCGCGTCTCGGGCGGAGGGAATCTGCACTGTAGGTGGTGCAGGTTCAAGAGCCTTTCCAGAACCCAAAGAGCGCGAAAACAGGGCGCATAACGCTGATGAGAAGTTACTAATGGAACGCCGCACGAGCTTTCCGGCAACCAGGATTGCATGGCCTTGGTGCAAGCTGGGCGGAGCACTGTCCCATCGCGCACATTGTGTTCTGTTCTTGTTCATGTTTTTCGACAAAGAGCCGATGAAAACAGTGTCGGCCTTTAGAAGTTTCCATGGGCCACGGAGGCTAGGCACGTTGAGACCCCTGCAGAGCACCGTACCAATCCAATTCCAGCCTCCCGTC
The DNA here is from genome assembly GCA_964645855.1 of uncultured Occallatibacter sp. GTDB lineage: Bacteria > Acidobacteriota > Terriglobia > Terriglobales > Acidobacteriaceae > Telmatobacter. The sequence goes on along the minus strand of CAZYDF010000065.1, from coordinate 5,298 downwards.
TCCGGGTTGACCCTTGTCGAGAACGAGACGCTAGCCGCAACCAATGTTGTCGGCATCAGCGCGTCGTGGCGAAAGTTGCTCATGCAAGCCGAGATGGTGGCTCCCTATCTTCAGGTAGCTGCCGTTGAGGGTGAGCACGGTTCGGGCAAGAATACCCTTGCGCGCTACATTTTCAAGCGCTCTCCTATTGCTGAGGGCGGATTCCAGCGTCGCGATGCCCGCGAATGGCTGGCCACTGATGCAGACCCTGCCAACCTGTCGGGCTTTATCTACCTGGACCGGGTTGATTTGCTGGCTCCCCCAGGGCAGGGTCTGTTACTTGGTGTGCTGAAAGCGTTGCAGGATCGCCCGCCGGGACGGGCTGTAGTGGTTGCATCGTCACAAACTTCGTTGCGTCAGATTGCTGGCCAGGGCCTGTTGCTGCCCGATCTCGCCTTCCGGCTCACCGCCATCCGCTTTGCTGTCCCAGCGCTGCGTCAACGTCGCGAAGATATCGCTCCGCTTGCGCAATCGCTCCTGGACCGCCTCTGCCAGCGTTATCAGCAACGTCCCGTGGTTTTGGGCCCCGGTGCTCTGGCGCGTCTGTTGCAGCACAACTGGCCCGGCAACGTACGCGAACTGGCCAGCGTGCTGGAAACAGCTTTGCTGGAAGCTTCCAACGGCATTATCCAGGCCGCTGACCTGAACCTGCCCACGGAATCATCGGTGGTGCAGGCTGAAGCACCTCAGGCTGTGGCTCCGGGAAATCTCTGTCTCGATGCGGTCATTCGTCATCATGTGCAGTACGTTCTCGATCTCAACCGTGGCAACAAGCTTCGCGCTGCCCGCCAGTTGCAGATCAGCCGCTCCACACTCTACCGCATCCTCGGCAATGAGAGTTTCCTCTCCCAATAAAACCACGAAATCCACTAACTTTACCGGGGCCTTTGCACACCGCAAAGGCCCCCTTTTTTGCCGCGCTGCAAATTATCCTTCAGCAAGCGCCCGCTGTGTGGACAATTTCGCTGCCTTCCAAGCTCCAGATGGACAGCTACGGATCCCAGCCCCTGTTTCCCTTGTTCCCGCCCTTCCATCCGCGCTACCATGGCGGTGAAATGTTTCCACTCTTCTGCCGGCCCGTTTCCGCGTGCCGTAGAGCCCAAGGGATATACGCCATGCCTGGGAAGACCCGCTCGTTGATCCTCGCCTGTCTGCTGGTCTCCGCTGCTCTGGCAGTTGGGCAAGACCCCAACGGCGGCATCATTCTGCAGCCCCACAAGCCTGCCCAGCCCAAGCCGCATCCCGCCGTCTCCAAAGAAACGGCCAAGATCCTGGTGATTTGCGATCTGGCCTGCAACTGGTCGCTGGATGGCGACGCCAAGGGCGCTATGGAAGCTGGCAGCACGGCCAAGGCCAACGTCGTCCCCGGCGATCACTTGATTGTGGCTACCTCCGGCGCTGATCGCGTGGAAAAGACCGTTACCCTCGACGATGGCCGCCAGTCGCTGGTGCGCATGGAACTGCAACCGGTGCGCGATGCCCGCCTGAACCAGAGCCAGCAGGCCCAGCGCGAGGCTGAACAGCGCGCTCAGCAGGAGGCCGATGAACGCGCCCGCTTGCAACAGCAGCAGAAAGAGGCCGCGCGCCTGGCCGATCTGCGTACCCGCGCCAACTCGCTCAACCAGCAGGCCGTAACCCTGCGCGAGCAAAAACGCTATGCCGAATCCAAGCCCCTGTTTGAGCAAGCCTGCGAGGGCGGCAACATGGCGGCATGCTCCGATCTTGGCTGGCTTTACGAAAATGGTAACGGCGTGACCCAGAGCTATAGCCAGGCCATCACCTACTACAAAAAATCCTGCGACGGAAACAATATCTACGGTTGCAACAACCTTGGCTGGCTCTACCACGAGGGCCACGGCGTGCTCCTGGATTACGCGCGCGCCAAGCCCTTGTTTGAGATGGCTTGCAATGGCAACCATGCGGATGCCTGCACCAACCTGGGCCTGCTCTACGACAAAGGCCAGGGCGTCTCCCAGAACTACGGCCGCGCCGCCGAGCTCTACCAGAAGGGTTGCGATGGCGATTCCATGTGGGGCTGCAACAACATTGGCTGGTTTTACAACCAGGGATACGGCGTGGTGCAGAACTACCAGAAGGCGCGCACCTTCTACGAGAAGAGCTGCACGGGTGGCAACTCCTCCGCTTGTGCCAACCTGGGCCTGCTCTACGACAACGGCCAGGGCGTGTCCGTGGACTATGGCCGCGCCGCGCAGCTCTACCAGAAGTCCTGCAATGCCGACAATATGTGGGGCTGTAACAACCTGGGCACGCTCTACCAGACGGGCCACGGCGTGCCGGTCAATCGCAGCCGCGCCCTGGAGCTCTACCACCGCGCCTGCAACGCCGGCAACTCCACCGCCTGCGACAACATTACCAAGCTGCGCTGATCCTGCCCGCGTTCTATGGATACGGCCTGTAGATCGATGCACCGTGCCGATCCATTTCCCGGGCTTTATCGCAAAATGGTTGGGAAGATGCTACGGCATTTAGAGAATTTTTCTCGGGTATGGACTTCCGTGCCCCATCCATTTCCGCGTTCTTTGCGGGAATGGGGGGGATAGCGAAGGAATTCAACGCCATCTCAAGAAACGCTCCAAGGGCTGGATCGATAACTCCGCCTTACATCCGGGCCAGAGCCTCCGCCGAACGCAGCTTGCGCTCCAGGTGCCGCTCCAAAGATTGCAGCGTGAAGCGCCGCAGATCGTGCGCCCGGCGGCGGGGGAACAGCTCCTGCGCAAAGGCAGCAACTGGAGCGCGCAACATCCTCTGAGCCAGCAGCCAGCTGTCGGTGGAGAGCTGGTGCGCGCCCATCCCGCGATGCTCGTTGCAGAACAGCCCATCGTGGTGCGGATGAAAGTACACTCCCCCTGCCTGCGTGTTGATTTCCGGTTCTTCAGGAGCCTCCAACCGCGCGGAGCGGTCAGCCCCACCGCAGGCGGTAGCGTGCGATGCCGGGGAGTGGTCAGCCCCACCGCAGGTGGCCGCATGCAATGCCCCGTTGCAGACCGTGCAGTGGGTGAGCCCTGGCAGCAGACCCATCAGCCGCGTCATCCATAGCTGGAAGTAGGTGAGCGGCATCCATGGCTCGATTGCCTGGGGCTCCGCGGGCCGGAGTTCCCCAGCCAATGCCGTGCTCTGGCGGATGTTCATCTGCTCCAGCACCGCCACCAGCAGCCGGAAGACCGTCTCCTGCGGATCGCGTTCCGGCAGGCTCTCGTCCAGCAGCTCGGCAAAAAAGCTCAGCACCGCCAGCCGTTCGTGGCCCACCGGAGCGGAGAGCGGCGAGGCCACAATCTCCAGCTGATCCAGCCGCACCAGGTCCTGACGCGGCTTTTCCGCAAACCAGGCACGCACCATTGTCATCGGCTCCAGAGCGCCGCCAAAGCGTTTGCGGCTGCGCAGCGCTGACTTGGCAATGCCCTTCAGCAGACCGTAGTCGCGGGTAAAGAAGCTCACCACCAGGTCCGCCTCGTGGACCGGCCAGGTGCGCAACACCACCGCTTCTGAGCTCTGCACTGCCATCGGTTCCATCATCGCATTTACGCCAGCTCTCAGCTTTCAGCTTCTAGCTTTTAGCTCCTGGCCTTCGGCTCCTGCGCCTTGGCCAGCAAACCCTCAGGCTGCATCTTTCTGAATTCTGCCGAGTCTGGAGGCTGCGCTCTTTGCTCTCTTGGGCTCTTGACTAAAGTAAGGAAAACATCAAGAAGTAAGGAACTAGAAATTGAGTAAGGAGAATTGACACAAGTAAGGAATCGTCCATAATGTAAGGAACTGGCAGGCCCGCGCCCTGAAAGGGCGCTGTGCATTCCCTGCCCTCGGAGAATAAGGAGAAAACATGCCCAGAGCGAAGGTGACATCCAAAGGCCAGATCACGATCCCGGCTGAGGTACGGAAGGCGATGGGGATTGAGGCTGGCTCGACGGTGAACTTCTGGCCGAACGAAGACGGATCGTTTCGGCTGCAGCGCACCATTTCGATCATGGAGATGGAAGGGTGCCTTGCGGGATTTGTCGTGCCTAAGAGCGACGAGGAGATGAACGCACTGATTGCACAGCATGCATGGGAGCTAGATGAAGCGACCAAGAGCAGCGCAGAGCAGACTGCGGAGAGCGAGGCAGCGTGATCGGCCTAGATACCAATATCTTGCTGCGCTTCATTCTGCGGGATGACGCAGTTCAAAGTCCGCGGGCATCGGCGCTGTTGCAGAAGCTGAGTACCGAGGAGCCTGGATGGGTCACGTTGGTCACAATCGTAGAAATGGTGTGGGTGCTTTCAAGGAGCAAGGGGCTGCATCGTACCCAGATTGCCGAAGAGATGGAAAGGCTTCTCGACCTGGATCACCTCATGGTTGAGCGAGGGGAAGCCGTGCGCACTGCGTTCGCTTGCTATCGCACCACCCACGCCGACTTTGCCGATTGTCTGATTGCCGCCTCAGCGCGTGCCGTCGGATGCACGCGCGTGGTCACATTCGACCGCGTGGCGGCGCGCGATACAGGCATGGAACTGCTGGCGGGATGACGCGAAGCGCGCACCGCAGCTGCAAACACCAACGCGCATCAAGCCGGTTGGCCGGATGCGCGCAGGTGAACCTCAAGGAAGCTGTTGGTTGAAAGTTCGAGCCTTATTGGCCGAAGTGGGTGGTGGCCTTCTCGGCGAAGTGTGCCCACTTCTCCGGCAGGTCGTCCTGGGCAAAGATTGCGGAGACGGGGCAGGCCGGCACGCAGGCGCCGCAGTCAATGCACTCAACCGGATCGATGAACAGCTGATCGATCGCGCCAAAACCGTCTTCGTCTTTCTTGGGGTGGATGCAATCGACCGGACAGGCGTCCACACAGGCGGTGTCCTTGGTGCCGATACAGGGTTCTGCGATTACGTAAGCCATCTTTGGTCTCTCCGGGGAATTGAATTACTCGTGGCTGATGTTAGCACAGGAGATCGACAACTGCCCCCTGCGCAGGGAAGAAGTTTTTCCCGGTCCAGCCGCTGGTTCAGATGCGAACCAGCAGCGAACCGCGTTGAGGGGTCAGGACTTCGCTCTCTGTTCCGCGAAGCGTTGCGGGCTCATAATGGGCGAGAGTTCCCGCCCTGCAAAGAGATTCTCAAACAAGCTCACCAGCTCGCCGTGGATCAGGCCGTTGGAGACCAGCACCTCGCGGCTGTCGATCTTGAACTCCTGGTTGGCGAAGCCGCTCACTCTGCCGCCAGCCTCTTCCACCAGCAGGATGCCGGCCGCGGTGTCCCACGGGTTCAGGTTGAACT
>CAZYDF010000064.1:0-23901 GCA_964645855.1 uncultured Occallatibacter sp. | reverse complement strand
GTGCCCCATCCATCCCGCGTTTTGTGCGGGATGGGTGGGATAGAGTGACACTCTTGGAGGCCGGATCAATAGCGCCTTTTCTGAAGCGGCGTAGACCTAAATCTCATGGGTATCCCACCCATTTCCGCAAAGGACGCGGAAATGGATGGGGCACGGCGCTTCTGTTGGAGCGCAGGTTCAAGAGTGTGCGCCAGCCCCACAGCTAGATGCAATCCCAGCGGCATAGGCGTTGTAGATGGCGTCGCCAAAGCAGACGAACAGCACCTTTTCCAGTGCTGGATCGGCCGCGAGCGCGGCGCGGGTCTCGCGCAGGGCAATCTCCACGGCCTGGGGAATGGGGTAGCCGTAGACGCCGCAGCTGATGGCGGGAAAGGCCAGCGTCTTGAGTCCCTGCTCCTGGGCAATCCGGAAGCAGGCCCGATAGCAGCTGGCCAGGAGCTCCGGCTCGCGGTGGTTGCCCCCTTGCCAGATGGGACCGACGGTATGGATCACGTGGCGGGCGGGCAGCCGGTAGCCCAGAGTGATTTTGGCCTCTCCCGTGGCGCAGCCGTAGAGCTGGCGACACTCAGCCAGCAACTCCGGCCCAGCAGCGCGGTGAATGGCGCCGTCCACGCCGCCGCCGCCCAACAAGCTCGTGTTGGCCGCGTTCACAATGGCATCCACGGCCAGCCGGGTAATGTCGCCACGCGCCAGCTCGATCCGGGCCGCTGCGTTTTTGACCTCACTTTCCATGAAAGACCTCACTTTTCGCTGTCGAGTGACCGCATCTGGTCCGCTCCGTAACGGGTGCCAGCAATCGCATTCGCCGGAACCGCAGCCTCCAGTTCAGCAATCTCTTCCGCCGTCAGCACCACGTTGAGCGCGCCCAGGCTCTCCGCCAGTTGCTTGCGTGTACGCGCGCCCACCACCGGCAGCAGCGAGGCGCGTTTGGCCATGGCCCAGGCAATGGCCAGTTGGGTCTGGGTTACACCCTTGTCCGCTGCAAGACGGGCCAGCTCGGCGATGAGGTTCTGGTTCTGGTCGCGGTTGTCGCCGGTGAACCGGGGCAGCCAGGCGCGGAAGTCGCCCTTGGCCGCGGGCTTGGAACCTGAGAGCAGACCTCGGCTCAACAGACCGTAGGCGGTAGTGGCCAGGCCCAGCTCGTCGAGCGCGGGAAATATTTTTTCTTCCGCGCCCCGGGTCACGAGCGAATATTCGATCTGCAAGTCCACAATGGGGTGCACTTTAGCCGCGCGGCGAATGGTCTCCGGACCCACCTCAGAGAGGCCAATGTGGCGCACGTAGCCCGCCTGCACCATCTCGGCAATGGCTCCGATCGTATCCTCGATCGGCACGTTCGGGTCCAGCCGCGACGGCCGGTAGATGTCGATGTGGTCGGTCTTGAGGCGCTGCAGGGAGTAGGCCAGCGCGGTCTTCACGGCAGAAGGTCTAGCGTCATAGCCCAGCCAGTTGCCGTCCGGGCCGCGCTGCGCGCCAAATTTGACGCTGAGCAGCACCAGGTTGCGCCGCCCTTCCAGAGCCCGGCCGATGAGCATCTCGTTGTGGCCCATGCCGTAAAAGTCGCCGGTATCGATCAGTTGTATACCGGCATCGATGGCCGCGTGGAGAGTGGCAATGGACTCCACCTCGTCGGACGGTCCGTACATGCCGCTCATACCCATGCAACCCAGTGCCAGGGGGAAGACCTCGGGTCCGGTTGTGCCCAGTTTGCGTGTTGTGTGCAGAGAATCCATGAGAATGAAACACCTCTAGCCTGCATCGTATTCCATTTTTACCGCATGGTTGGGGCGAAAATGGGGCCGCTTGAGCTTCAAGATCCGAAACCTGTTGACGAGGCGTTAAGATTTTCTCAAACCCATATTTATGTTGACGTTAAGATAGATGTTGAGGGTGTTTTCTGCGCTTGGGGAGGGCTGGGGCTTTGCTTCGCCCGCCTTACCTGAGTCATACTTGATTGTGCCCACCCAGTCCGGCCAAACCCAACAATACAATTCAGAGGTTGCCCCCATGTCGGCAAAGTACGTCTTTGTGACAGGCGGAGTTGTGTCCAGTCTCGGCAAAGGTCTCGCAGCGGCTTCCATCGGCTGCCTGTTTGAGTCCCGAGGCCTCCGCGTCAACATGATGAAGTTTGACCCCTACCTCAACGTGGACCCGGGCACCATGAGCCCGTTCCAGCACGGCGAGGTGTTTGTGACCGACGACGGGGCCGAGACCGACCTCGATCTTGGTCATTACGAACGCTTTACGCACGCCGTCCTGACCCGGGACAATAACCTGACCACGGGCCGGATCTACGAGCAGATCATCCTCAAGGAGCGGCGCGGCGACTACCTGGGCAAGACCGTCCAGGTGATTCCGCACGTGACCAACGAGATCAAGAACGCCATGAAGAAGGTGGCCGCCAACGGTGCCGACGTGACGATTGTCGAGATCGGCGGCACGGTGGGTGACATTGAGTCGCTACCGTTCCTCGAAGCGATCCGCCAGATGCGCCAGGAGCTGGGCCGCGACAACACCATCTTTGTCCACCTGACGCTGGTGCCGTGGATTGCCGCCGCTCAGGAGCTGAAGACCAAGCCGACTCAACACTCGGTGAAGGAACTGCTCTCCATCGGCATCCAGGCTGACGTGCTCATCTGCCGCAGCGACCGCGAGATTGGCGACGAGATGAAAAAGAAGATTGCCGCCTTCTGCAACGTGGAAGAGCGGGCGGTGATCAGCGCCCTGACCGTGCCGTCCATCTACGAGGTGCCGCTGGGCTTTGCCAGCCAGGGCGTGGATGCCTTCATTTTGAACGCCCTGCGCATCAACGCGCCGGACGCCGACCTGAGCGCGTGGAAGGCTCTGATTGACCGCGTCCACAACCCTACGGACGAAGTGCATATTGCCATTGTGGGCAAGTATGTGGAGTACGAGGACAGCTACAAATCGCTCAAGGAAGCGCTCACTCACGGCGCCGTTGCGCAGAACCTGAAGCTGAAGGTCACCTGGGTTGAGGCCGAGCATCTGGAATCGAAGAGCGAGGACGACCGCTCCTACGAGGCCAAGCTCGCGGGCTTTGACGGCATTCTGGTGCCGGGCGGCTTTGGCAAGCGCGGCATTGAGGGCATGCTGAATGCTATCCGTTATGCGCGCGAAAAGAAGGTGCCGTACTTTGGCATCTGCCTGGGCATGCAGACGGCTTGCATTGAGTTTGCGCGCAACGTGTGCGGCTTGAAGGACGCCAACTCCGGCGAGTTTGACACCGGAACGCCTTACCGCATCATCTACAAGCTGCGCGAGCTGCTGGGCGTGGAAGAGATGGGCGGCACCATGCGTTTGGGCGCTTGGGCCTGCGTGCTGCAACCCGGCACGCTGGCTTCAGAGGCCTACGGCGGGGCAGTCGAGATCAGCGAACGCCATCGCCACCGCTACGAGTTCAACCGCGAGTTCGAAGAGGTGATCACCAGCCACGGCTTGCGACTGAGCGGCACCACCCCGGACCAGACCTACGTGGAGATTGTGGAGCTTCCCGATCATCCCTACTTCCTGGGCTGCCAGTTCCACCCCGAGTTCAAGTCCAAGCCTCTGGAGCCGCATCCGCTCTTCTACAAGTTCATTGAGGCCAGCTACAAGCAGCACGGAGCGCATGCGGCGCAGGCAGAAAAGCTGGAGCAGGAGACAGTGGCGTAAGGCAGTTCGCTGCAGAATGAAAAGAGGGCGTGGCCGCGAGCCACGCCCTTTCTTGTTTGTCACGTTTCTTCTTCTGCTTTAAGAACCTGCGCGAAGCGCGGATGGCCCCACCGCAGGTGGCCTAAGCTGTAATCGTCTCCAGACCGTGGCCGTTGGGGCCGGTCTCACGCTGGCGGAGCAGGAAGGCGAAGGTCATGGCCATCAGACCGAGCGAGGAAAAGATCCACATGCCCAGCTGGTAGCCGGAGGGATTGGCGGCGCTGGCGTGGGTGTGGTCGTTGGCCCAGCCAATCATCAAGTTGAAGCCGGCCATGCCGATGTTCTGGATCATGGTCATCAATCCGTACGCCGTGCCCAGCTTGGACTGCGGAACGATGTAGGCGACCGAGGGCCACATGACCGCGGGAATCAGCGAGAACGACAAGCCCATCATGGCCATGGGCACGTAGAGCGAAACGTGGGTGTAGACAATCATCAGATACACCGGCATCAGCAAGACCGAGCCAAACATCATGAGCAGCGCGCGCTTGCCCACCTTGTCCACCACCAGGCCCAGCAGCGGCGTGGCCACCATGGCAAAGATGGTGAGGATGCTGACCAACTGGCCGCTCACCTCGCGGGTGACGTGGTGCGTATCCATGAAGAGCTGGTAGGCAAAGGTCTCAAAGGGGAAGATGCCGGAGTAGAAAACCACGCACAGGCAAACAATCAGCCAATAGGAGGCGCCGAAGTTGAACAGGTCCTTGAAGACCACCTTGTCGGTCTCGGCCGCGGCCAGCTCGTGGTTGCGCTCGGAGTGGCGCTCCATCATCCAGTAGACGATGGCTCCGGTGACGCAGAAGGTGGCAAACAGGACGCTGATGACCAGCGGCGAGCGCCAGTTGGTATAAGCAGAACTGGCCCAGGTGGGCGAACGCTGGGCGAGCAGGGTGCCCAGGCGCGCAATGGTCAGGTTGATGCCGAAGGCGAAGCTGAGCTCCTTGCCGCGGAACCACTTGGCCAGCGCCGTGGTGACGGCCACAATCAGCGACTCCGCGCCCATGCCGAAGACCAGGCGGCCAATGGCCATGGGCACCAGCGCGCCGTAGAGCGCGGTGATGGATGCGCCCAGCAGGCAGATGGAGCCGAAGAGCAGAATCGCCTTGCGCACGCCGATGCGGTCCACGATGACGCCGCCCACCAGCACCAGAAAGATGTTGGGGATGCTGTAAATGGCTTGCAGCAGGCCGATGTTCGACTCCGAGAAGCCCAGCTGTTTGGCCAGCAGATCGGCGATGGGGGCGATGCAGTCGTACACATAGTAGTTGCCGAACATGGCCAGGCTGACAAAGATCAGCACGGCCCAGCGGTAGAACTTGGAGGGCGGGAGGCGAACGGGATCAAGGGTCAAGAGATCGGTCCTTCAAGGACGGGGGCGTCCGGGATTTTCTGTTCCTATGCTAGAGCCTGAGAGGTAAGGATCGGGAGAAAAGATGGCACCTGCGGTGGGGCTGGCGCAGGGCATGTTGCGGGGGTCGAGAGCATTCGTTCCCTGGTCCCCAAAAGCGAGGGACCCGGGGCACCCATCGGTTGCTGGTTCAACCGCAGCCACCTAGTCACCTAGCACCGAGTCCCCAGTCCCTCGTCCCTTCGTCCCGCCTACCGCTTGGGCTCGTCGAGGATGGGCGTAAGCGAGCCGGGATTGTCGCCCGAGCGCGGGTCTACGCGGAAGTCCCACACGGACTGGTTGATCTCGGAGGCGGAGAGGATCTCCACCAGCGCGTACTCGCCCACCAGCAGCTTCTCGGTGGGCGTGAGCTTGAGCCAGTGCTTGCCTTCCATCACCTCGGCCTTTGCCGGGATCACGTTCTCGTCGTGGGTGACCACGCCCAGGGGGCTTACGTGGATGGCGCCCACAATGCGCACCTCACGACGCTCGTCGATGCGCACAATGGCAAAGCCAGACTTGTCAGAGTGCGCGCCGTGCTTGCGGTTGGCGGCCTCGCGCGTGCCTGCGGTACTGACCTCAAAGGCATGGGAGAGCACCGGCTCCTTCTCATCGCCCACATCGAGCGAGACGAAGAGGGTCGGGTCGTCCACATGCAGATGCACCTTGGCGTGCGCTCCCTCCAGCTCCAGCGAGGCGCGCTGTCCGGCTAGCGGATTCAGCACACTTACCCCGCGGTGGGTCTTCTGATTCAGGTTCAGTTCGACGGGTTGAATCTCCACCAGCTCTGGTGTGCCATGAAAGGTGTCCAGCACAAAGACGCCATCTTCGTCGGGCAGCTTCAGGCCCGCGGCCACTTGGGGCATGCGCGCCTTCACGTTGTTGCGCTCCTCGGCCTCCTCGCGATCCAGCTCGCGCGCCTCGCGCATGGCGGGTGAGGCATCCTCTTCCGTGGCCGCGGAGGAGTGTTCGCGCTCCCACTTGCGGGTGGCATCCCAGTTGATCAGGTCGGCCGGAATCTCTTCCCAGTCCCCGCCCCGCTCCACCGAGATATAGCGCACGCGGTCGCCCACGGTCTGGTACTCGCGCACCAGCTGATAGCTGCCGTCCTTGAGGATGAGGCGGTGATTGCGGCGCTCGCCAGGAGGGTCGGGCTTGAGTTCCATGGGCTTGCCGTGCTGGGGGCCGGAGCTGTCTGGCTCGCGGGTGATCGGCGTGGTTTGCGCATTTGCCGCAAGGCACGCCGCCAAAAACAATGCCAACCCAGCGCGTTTCATCATGGTCATCCCCCGCCCCTCAGTTTAGACGAGCCAAGCGCCGGAAGTGACAGAGGGGATGGGTTTAAATTGGGGCTTGACGGTTCCCAAAGCGGTGTATCATAGCCGCATGTTTCCGAGAATTCTGGCAGCCGCGATCCTTTGCACGGCGGTGTGCCCAATGCAAGCCCAGCAACGGCCTGTCGTGGCTGCGGGCGCCCAGCTGTTTCGCTTGAACCCTACCTGTGTCTGCATCAAGACCAGAAGCAATACGGCCACGCTTCAATCCGTCAAGATTGTGGAGGGCAAGCCCGGCAACCGCACCACCTATCAGTCCTTCCGCTTGCGCAGCGAGCCGGACGTAGAGGTGTTTCGCGTGGAGGTGGAGTGGGAGACCGAAGGCGAAACCAATGGCTGGTGGAACTACGGCATTGCCAATGAAGGCGACTTTAACGCCGATGGGCAGCCCGATTACACGTGGTACGGCGGTGACGATACGGGCAGCACGATGCTGCTGTTTCTGTCTACGCCGTATGGCTATGTGCGCGTGGATGTTCTGAAGTCGATTGGGACGGGGTGGGAGAAGCGCTTCCACCAGCCCGCGCCCGACTTCAGCGAAGCGGAAAGTTCGGAATGGAGTGTGGAAGAGGTTCACATCAAGCGCCAGGACGAGGGCGTGGAGTTGATCGCGGTTCTGCGCGACAAGCCGGATGGCGCCGCCAAGCCACAACCCGAGATCCGCCTGGAGATTCCGGAAGCCGAATTCGCGCATTGAGGCGAGGACAGAAGGCACAGCCTTCGGAATACCCCGCCCACGCCACATTATGCCAACCCCCTCCCCTCCCGGTTGGTATCCTGATCTGTGAGCTTCTCCATCAAAAATTCTCTGAAACAGCTGACCTTTTGGAAGGTCGTCAAGTGGTCCGCCGCCGCCGCAGCGTCTCTGTGGCTCTTCTTTGTGCTGTTGCTGGTGGCCCTCAAGTGGATCGATCCGCCCACCACCGCCGTCCAGACCGAGCGGCGGTTGCAGTCGCTTTTCAGCAGCAAACCCTACGAAAAGCGCTACAACTTTGTCCCCCTCAGCCAGATCTCGCCCCACTTTCAGCACGCTGTGGTTTCAGCCGAGGATGCGCGTTTTTACATCCATCACGGCTTTGATTGGGAGGCCATCCAGAAGGCTGCCGAGCAGGATATGGAAGGCGGACGCACGCGCGGCGGTTCCACAATCAGCCAGCAGCTAGTGAAGAATCTCTTCTTCGGTACCGGCGGTTCGTATGTTCGCAAGTTGGGCGAGCTCGCGCTGGTGCCCATGGCGGAGCTGATCCTGGGCAAGCAGCGGATTCTGGAGCTTTACATAAACGTGGTGGAGTGGGGCCCGGGCGTCTACGGCGCGGACGCCGCCTGCCACACCTGGTACAAGACCAGCCCGCGCACTATCGGCCGCGACCAAGCAGCCCGGTTGGCGGCCATTCTGCCCGCACCGCGCAAACGCAAGCCCGAACGCATGGCCCACTACAGCGCCATCATCCAGCGGCGCATGAGCGAAGTGGGCTGGTAGCGGGCAGGCAGAGCCGCTGCGCAAGCCCAATCTGCCTCTTGCATCTCCTGCCTTCCTGCCCTAAACTGCTGGCACCTAAATAGCAGGAGGATATCTATGGCGGTATCGCGCATTGTTGTTCTCGGCGACTCCGTAGCCTGGGGTCAGGGGCTTGCGCCCAATCACAAATACTCCCAACTGCTGAGTGGCATGCTGACCGTCGCGGGCGGGTCTGCGCCGGTCGTAGACAGCTTTGCGCACTCCGGTGCTGTGATCGATCCTCAGGGCACGCTGGGGAACACGGCTTCTCCCTGTCACACCCTCAGCGGCGAAATTCCCTCCTCCGCGCCCTCCATCCGCGCGCAACTTCGCACCGTGCCCACGCCGGAAACAGCGGATCTGATTCTGCTCAACGGCGGAATCAACGATGTTGAGGTTCCGCGCATCGTCAATCTCTTTACGCGGCTTGAGGATCTCGCGCGCTACATCCAGGAAGCGTGCTACGCCGGGGTGAAAACTCTCTTGAGCGAGGCTGCGGCAAAATTCACCCACCCGGCCGCGCGGATCGTCTTCACCAGCTACTATCCCATCCTCAGCCCGCAGAGCGATCAATCCCTCATCGCCGACTACATCTCCACCTTTGGTCTGGCCATCCACTCCAAACTCGAGGCCGACCTTTTTTTCCTTGAGATCACCAAACGCTGCATGCTCTTCTGGCAGCAATCCGACGCCGCCTTCAGGCTGGCCATTCAGGAGTCGGCCCAATCCACAGGGCTCGGCACCCGCCTCATTTACGTACCAGGTCCCATGACGGAGGCCAACTCGCTGTTTGCCACAACGCCCTGGTTATTTGGCCTGAAAGACGGAATTGAACCCGAGGACGAAGTCATCGAAGAGCGTCGCCAGTCCTGTACCGCGTGCCAGCTAAAATCCCTCAATCCAGCCGAGTTTCTGCAATGCTGTCTGGCATCGGTCGGCCATCCTAACCACTTGGGAGCGGCCGCCTACGCGCAGGCCATCTACGCGCAGCTCACGCAGTCCTGAGCCCGCGGCAGAGAAAACCGCTGTCCAAGAAAAAGACCCCGGAGCGGAGTGATTCCGTACTGGGGCTTCTTCTTGGTTTGGGTGTGAGGCATGTTTACAGCGTGGGCGAGTTATCCCCCAACATCGCTTCGCGCGCGATTTTGATGGGCGGAAATCCCTGCCGCAAAAACTGGTCGTGGAACTTCTGCAGATTGAAGTTTTTTCCTTCTTTTCTCTCCATGTCCGCGCGTAACTTCAAAATCTCCAGTTTGCCCAGCGTGTAGTAAAGATAAGTGGGATCGCCGGTACCGCGCTTGGTCTCCACCACCGCATTCTCACGCGATTGATAGCCTTCCTTCTGGAAGAAGGCCTCCGCCTGCTCCATGGTCATGTGCCCGGTGTGCATCTCAATGCCGACGATGAAGCGAGCGTTGCGCAACAGCGCGTCCTGCAGTTGACCCAGGCGGATGAACTTGGCTTCGCGCTCGTCCTTTGCGCCCAGGCCCGGCTGCCCGTAGCCCTGGTCGAGCATCATCTGCTCGGTGTAATGAGCCCAGCCTTCGGCGTTGGTGTTGCAGCCCAGTAGCTTGCGCACCCGGCTGGGCGCTTGCGGAACCCAGAGGAACTGAATGTAGTGGCCGGGGTAAGTTTCATGCACTGCGGTGGAGATGATGGTGCCCACATTGAAGCCGTGCATGTAGCCTTCCACCTCGGCGGGTGTCATGGATGGGTCGGGCAGCGTGACGTTGAAGTAGGCCTCGGTAGCCTTGGTTTCAAAGGCGCCGGGTGTGTCCATGCTGGCCGTGGTGGTGGCGCGCATGAAGGGCGGCGTCTCTTCGAGCGTCGGTCGCACATCGGAGGGGATAGTGACAATGTGGTGCGAGTGGATGAAGCCGATGATGGAGTCGAAGGTGTTGCGGAAGGCGTTCATCAACTGGTCGGGCGCGGGATGGTTTGCACCCAACTGCTCCAACACAGCATGCGGGTCTTTGCCGGGCTCCAGCTCGGCGGCGATGCGCTTGAAGTGCTCTTGATTTTCGCGCATGTTGGCCCAACCAATCTCCAGCAGCTTGGGCAGCGGAATCTCCACCATCTCGTCGTAAGCGAGCTTCTTCTGGAAGGTCTCCGCACCAATGCGGAAGTCGCCATTGGAGCGAGGCAGAAGGTCCGTTTTGAGCCATGCCTGGTAGCTGTTCATTGCGGCGATGACAGCGGCATTGGTGGCCTTGAACTGGGCCAGCAGCGCGGGATCGTGCGCGTCTTTGAAGGCCAGCGGGACATCGTGCTCAAAGAAGCTGACCATGCCGGGCAACTGCTCGATGGCGATCTCCGTGAAGATGCGCGGAGGGTTCTTGAGGTTGGCGCGGGCGGCGGCAAAGAGCGCGGGCATCTGTTGTTCGCGGGCGATGAGCGAACGCAGCCGCTCGTCGGGCGAGGCAAAGTTGCGCTCCATCAGCGTGAAGGCGGCGTTGGCGCAGATGCCGGAGTAGTTATCGGCATTCTTCTCCCAGGGGCGAATCACTTCGAGGGTGAGAAGTTGCGATTGGATGGAGCCGAGCACCATGGCGCGATCGCCGCGCGTGGTCTGGTCCAGCGTGGCCTCCGGCACGGCGGCAACCCGCTTCTCGAAGTCCTTGAGCGCGATAATCTCGGCGTCGATGTTTTTACGCGAGAGATCTTCCAGCTGCGTGTCGTACTGGTGATAGCCGGCCAGCGTGCCGCCCGTAGGAGAGTAGTGGAAGTAGACCTGATCGAAGTAGTCGTCAGCGAGTTTTTGAAACTGTTGCTTCGAGTCTTCGGCGTGGACGACAAGTGTGGAAATCATAGAGGCTCCCAATATGAGAACGGCGAGGGTTTTGGTCATGGTATTCAAGTGTCCTGTCTCTAAAGTTCGTAGCCAAGCAACACACTGCAGCGCTACCCCGCGTTGAAACGCGGGGCTAACTTACGCTGCGCCTACGGCGCGGGAGCGAGTTGGTCGAGCAGCTCGTGAATTTCAAGAATGGTCTCATCGGGTTTAGTAGATGCGATAGGGAACTTGAGCAGGCCTTGCGGCGTGAACTGTGCGCCCCGCTTGGCGTTGCGCGCCACAAGGCGCATGAGGCGCTGCGGGTCAACATGAACGTTTTGGTGTGCCTTGTCCATAAAGCGAATCTGCAGCTCGTTGCGCTTGCGATCCAGCTGCGCAATGCCGAGGGCTTCGCACTTCAAACGCAGGAGCGATGCTTCAATCAGGTAAACCGTAGCGTCGGGCGGCGCGCCGTAGCGATCCTGCACCTCGGAACGCACGTCCTCGATGTCCTTCTCGGTCTGCGCGCTGGCAATCTTCTTGTAGAGGCGCAGGCGCTGATTCTCTTCCGGCACGTAGTGCTCGTCGATGCGCAGCGCAATGCCCAGGTTGAGCGATGTGGTAATGCGATCCTCGGGGCGCTCGCCCTTGAATTTCTTTACTTCTTCTTCCAACATCGAAGTGTAAAGCTCAAAGCCCACGGCCTCAATGTGGCCGCTTTGCTCGCCGCCCAGCATGTTGCCCGCGCCGCGCAGTTCAAGATCGAGTGCCGCAATTTTGAAGCCCGCGCCAAGGTCGGAAAACTCTTTGAGCGCAGCCAGACGGCGGCGTGCAATGTCAGTAAGTTCCTTCTCCGGCGGAATCAGCAGATATGCATAGGCGCGGCGATTGGAGCGGCCCACGCGGCCACGCAGCTGATAGAGTTCGCTCAGTCCGTGGCGATCGGCGCGATTGATGATCATGGTGTTGGCCAGCGGAATGTCGAGGCCGTTCTCAATGATCGAAGTGGCCACCAGCACATCGTATTCGTGATGCATGAAGGCCAGCATCACGCGCTCAAGCTCGGATTCGCCCATCTGTCCATGGCCGACCACGACCCGCGCCGTGGGGACAAGCTCCTGCACGCGCGCCGCCAGTTCGTAGATGGACTCCACGCGATTGTGCACCAGATAAATCTGCCCGCCGCGTTCGAGTTCCACTTCAATTGCTGAACGAATAATCTTCTCGTCGTACTTGGCCACTACGGTCTGGATGGCCATGCGATCCTTGGGCGGCGTCTCAATCACGCTCATATCGCGCAGGCCAACCAGCGACATGTGTAGAGTGCGCGGAATGGGCGTGGCGCTCATGGCCAGCACGTCAATCTCCTTGCGCATCTGCTTCAGCCGCTCCTTGTGGCGCACGCCAAAACGCTGCTCCTCGTCCACCACCAACAGGCCCAGATCCTGGAATTGCAGGTCCTTGGAAAGCAGGCGATGGGTGCCGATCAGGATGTCCACCTTGCCGGCTGCAACCCGCTCCACAATTTCTTTCTGCTCTTTGGCCGTGCGGAAGCGCGAGAGCATTTCAACGATGATGGGGAATTGCGAGAAGCGCTTCTTGAAGGTCTCGAAGTGTTGGAAGCTGAGAATCGTGGTGGGCGTGAGCACGGCCACCTGCTTGCCATCCTGCACGGCCTTGAAGGCGGCGCGCATGGCCACTTCGGTTTTGCCGTAGCCTACATCGCCGCAGAGCAGCCGATCCATGGGGCGCGTGGACTCCATGTCGAACTTGATGGCGCGAATGGCGGAGAGTTGGTCCTCGGTTTCGTTGTAGTCGAAGGAGTCTTCAAACTCTTTTTGGAATTGATTGTCCGGGGAGAAGGCTGTGCCTTCCGCGGCAGCGCGTTGGGCGTAGAGCTTGATCAGCTCACCGGCCATGTCCTGCATGGCTTTGCGCACCCGCGTCTTGGTTTTGGCCCACTGCTGCGAGCCGAGCCTGTTCAATACCGGCGCGGGCCCGGCATCGGTGGAACGATATTTTTGAATTAAGTCGAGGCGGGTGAGCGGAACATAGAGCCGCGCCTGATCTGCAAACTCCAGGATCATGAACTCAACCGACAACCCATCCTGCTCAATCTGCTTGAGGCCCTGATACTGCGCAATGCCGTGCTCCACGTGCACCACATAATCGCTGATGGTGAGGTCGCGGAAGTCAGAGACAAAGGCTGCGGTCTTGGAGCGCTTGGGCTCGGGGCGCGCGGCAATATCGGCCTCGTCGCTGAGGTCGTTGGCGCCAAACAGAATCAGATTGATCTCGGCAAAGCTGACGCCCGCGGCCAGGGGGGTGCGCACAATGGTGGGCACGCGCAGATCGCCGGTGTTGTAGCTGCCCTCGTCGGCAATGGTCTCGCCCGGCTTGGTGATGCGGCTGCCCAGACGGTAGGGAATCTGGTAGTCGCGCAACACGGTGGCCAGCCGTTCCACATCGCCCTGATTGGGCGCGGCCAGCACGACGCGGTTCTCCGCCGCGATCAGGTTGCGCAACTGCTCGGTGAGGGCCGGGATGGACCCGTGAAAGCGCAGCGTGGGCCGGGTGGGAATCTCGATTTCACCCAGCGTGGCGTCGTCTTCGAGCACGTCCACGGCGCCCAGTTGATCCAGGTCCAAACCCATGTGCGAGCGGAGCTGCGCCTGCAGAACTTCGGGCTGGATGTAAATATCTTCCGGAGCAATCAACGAGCCAATACCGGAGCGATCGTGGCGCTGCTCGACCTTGTTCCACCAGCGCTCAATCTGGTTGCGCACCATGGCCGGCTCATCCACCAGCAGCACGCTGCGCTTGGCCAGGGTGAGCAGGGAGCGGTCAGCGCCGGCAACGGGGGAGAAGAACTCCCAGCCGGGAAAGACGCTTGCGCCGGTGGCAGCAGCCTCAAGGGCAAGCGAGCGAGCCGTGTCGCCCTCGTCGTCGCCGTCCGCCTCGATGCGGCCTTTGCTCAGCCGCGCGTTGATGGCGGCCAACAGCGGCTCGGAGACTGGGGTCTCGGTGAGCGGCATCAGCAGGATTTCATCCAACGCGGCCTGCGAGCGCTGCGTCTCGGGGTCGAACTTGCGAAGGGTGTCAATTTCGTCGCCAAAGAACTCGATGCGCACCGGCCGATCGGATTCCGGCGAATAAATATCAAGAATGCCGCCGCGGCGCGTGAACTGCCCCGGCATCTCCACCAGATCCATCTGCGTGTAACCCACCGAGCCCAGATGCTGGCAGAGGGTCTCAATGTCGACCTCCTCGCCACGGCGCAGGGTAACGGCCAGCGCGGCGTAGTAGTCGCGACCAAATAGGCGCATGGCGGCAGCCTCGGCCGGGGCAATCAGAATGTCGACGGCGGAGCAGGCCAGCTTCCACAGCGCGGAGGCGCGTTGCTCCTGCAGGTCAGGGTGCGGCGAGAGGTTTTCAAAGGGCAGCACGTCGTGCGCGGGCAGGCGGACAATGCGCGCCGGGTCAACGGCGCCGGTCAACTCCGCTCCAGCGCGAACCATGGCTTCCAGAGTTTCGGCGGCCTTGTTGTCGGCGGTGAGGACGATGACGGTCTGGCGTGCGGCGCGGGCAATCAGGGGAATATACAGCGCGCGGGCCGTCTGCGTCAGTCCAGAGACACGACGACGCCCCGTGGCAAGGCTCAGATGCCTGCGCACGCGCTCAAAACCCGGTACGTGCTCCAGCTCCGCAAAAACTTCGCGGACAAACGGGAGAATCATGGAAGTCCAGTTTAGCAGTTGGTGATCCCTGATTGCGTATTACGCATCGGACTGGTCGTGGGCCTCAGCTATCAAGTCCTCCCAGAGCCATTTCACGGTAGAGTACTTTCGATAGAGAAGGAGCTGTCTGTCAACTACACTAACCTCTCCTGTAGCCTCGTTGTAAGCTAGGACAAGCCCTCTGCCATGTTCATCGATTTGAAGCTGTTCAAAGTGCTCAAGAACAACACGAAGGTTCCCTTTCTGAATACGAGGCTCCCTAAATCTAGCTTGCTGAAAAATATAGTCAAGGCTTAAACCTCGAATCGCGTCTTCATCAGAAGCATCAAGAATTACCGCCATTGCATGCGCATAGATTCCTGTTGAATCACTTCTGATCCTTATTCCACTTGAGACGCCTTTTGCAAAATGCTGATAGAGAGGATTCAGCTGTTCTGCGTACTGAAGCGAAGCCGTTTCGAGCGCCTCAAAATTGTTGACGACCGCTCGCTCGTCGGCAGATTCGCATATGCCTGCCGCGTCAAGTGCTTTAAGTATCAGTGTTTGAAGTATCCCTACATTTCCATAACAATCCTTGATGATTCTTCGAATGAAGCCTTCTGTGAATTCGAGATTGAGCGCTTCTCCTCCCTTGCTGAGAACGGCTTGGAGGTCTTCCGCCGACCAGTAGATGGGTATCTCGTTAATTCGACCTGTGAGGTCCGGATTAAGATAGATGAGCATGTTGCTCTGGCTCCAAACACCAATAATCACAACGAAAACACCATAGTCCCATAGCGCCTTAAGGTCGAAGGCAAACTTCTTCCTTTCATCGACCGACAAATAATGAAAATCTTCAATGATCAACCTTCTGCCAGACTCTCGGATCAGGTCTGCTATAAACCGAAGATCGCTGACGTCATGTCCTGCGGGCTGAGTTCGCGTGTTCTTTGCGTATTCACCTCCGGCTTCGCCCTTAACTCCTGCAGACGCACCCAAAGCCTTTGCAAGTAATCCCTCACCAATTTCGGCGTGAGCATTCACCTTTCCGGAAATCTTCCCCGAGCTAGTGTTATCAAGCACAAAAGAAATTCCGAGTTGTGAGAGTGCGTCAATGTAAAGGTCGTGTGCTCCACGATCAAGCCGACATTGGACGGTGATTCCATCCTTGATATTCTTCTGTCGAAGCCATGATTTACCACACTTTGATTCCCCACGTAGGGCTATGTGTGTCGTCCGCTGCAGCAGGGTCTGGATTTGTTCGTCGAGAGAACCTCGATCGACATATGAGTTCGGAAGAACGACGTTGCTGACGCCAAAAACTTGCGATGTCTTTCGCTTCGGAGTGAACATCTAAGATCCTCTTCCTTGGGGCAAAGTCCAGCTCAAGAATATCTTAACTCCAGCTCATAAGGATTCCGCGTGTCGGAGCCTGATGGAGATAGTGGCATAGCAATACGTAGGGGAAAGGGTAGCACCTCGGCACAGTGCGTGAAGAATCGTAAACGAGAATCCGAGGTTGTCTCGTAATCTCATTGTCAGAATGACATCTTCCATCAAACAGAAACGCCGCCCAGCCGGGCTGAGCGGCGTTTTTTCTTACTTGGCTTTGGCGAGCAGCCTGGCCGCTTCGTCGATCTGCACCTTGGTGTTGACCTCGGTCGCGCACCAGAGCGTGCAGCCTTCCATCTCCGGATACCAGCGGGTGAGCGGGATGCCGCCTACGATCTTGCCCGCCAGCAGCCGCTCGGTCCACTCCGCTACGGGCTCGTCGGTCTTGAGCACGAACTCATGGAAGCGGGGAGCTGCCGTAAAGAGCTGCGTTACGCC
This sequence comes from uncultured Occallatibacter sp., assembly GCA_964645855.1. Taxonomy (GTDB): domain Bacteria; phylum Acidobacteriota; class Terriglobia; order Terriglobales; family Acidobacteriaceae; genus Telmatobacter. The sequence goes on along the minus strand of CAZYDF010000064.1, from coordinate 7,652 downwards.
CGGAACCGCGGCCAGGGTGTTGGCGGCGTAGTGGGCCTTGGACAGGTTCTGCCCGGCCAGCTCGCGGATGCCTTCCTTGCCGTAGACGGCGAGGAAGATAGTGGCCATCAGCGCCACCAGCGCCTGGTTGGTGCAGATGTTGGAGGTAGCTTTTTCCCGGCGGATATGTTGCTCGCGGGTGGCTAAAGTCAGTACAAACCCGCGGTTCCCGTTGGAGTCCACGGTCTGGCCAGCCAGACGACCGGGCATCTGGCGCAAGAATTTTTCTTTGGCAGCGAGGACGCCGCAACCGGGGCCGCCGTAGCTCAGCGCCACGCCAAAGGACTGCGCTTCCATGCTGACAATGTCGGCCTCCACCGGAGGACGCACCACGCCCAGCGAGACAGCTTCGGCAATGGAGACGATCAAGAGAGCACCCTTGGCGTGGGCGATCTCCGCAATGGCCGGAATGTCCTCGACCACGCCGAAGAAGTTCGGGCTCTGCACCAGCACGGCGGCGGTCTGGTCGGTGACCGACGCGGCCAAGGCCTCAAGATCGATGCGCCCGGTCTCGGCTACAAATCCAACCGTGGCAATGGGCAGATCGCGATGGGTCAGGTAGGTGGCCAGAACCTCGCGGTACTCGGGATGCACCGAAGTAGCGACGACTGCCTGCTGGCGGCCGGTGATGCGCATGGCCATGAGCACGGCCTCGGCCGTGCCGGTGGAGCCGTCGTACATGCTGGCGTTGGCCACGTCCATGCCGGTGAGTTCGGCGATCATGGTCTGGAACTCGAAGATGGCCTGCAGCGTGCCTTGCGTGATCTCCGCTTGATAGGGCGTGTAACTGGTCAGGAACTCGCCACGCTGGATGAGCGAGTCAATGATGACCGGCCGGTAATGGCGGTAAGCGCCCGCGCCCAGAAAGCTGGTGTAATCGATAGCGTTCTTCTGGCCAGCCTGGCGGAAGTACTCGATCACTTCGCTCTCGGCGTGCTGGCGCGGGATGTCCAGATCGCCGGTGAAGCGGTGCTCGGCGGGAATGACCGCGAAGAGATCGTCAATGGAGGCAGCGCCAATGGTGGCCAGCATCTGCTGGCGCTCGGCGGGAGATTTGGGTAAATAGCGCATGGCAGCTTTCAGCTCCTAGCTCTCAGCTCCTAGCTGGAAGCGGGTAAAGCGGAGGGGATTTCGAGAGGCCGGTTTGTTCCGCCTGATCGTTGTAGCTCCTGCGGAACGAACCGGCTAGAGGCTAGAAGCTAGCAGCTAAAAGCTAGTGCGTCTCATCGGAGACAAACGCATCATACGCGGTGGCGTCGAGCAGCTTCTCGGCTTCAGCCGGATCGGCGAGCTCGACCTTGATGATCCAGGCCTCGTGGGGGACCGTGTTGAGCTTGTCCGGAGCATCGGTCAACTCGTTGTTGAGGGCGGTCACGGTGCCGGTGACCGGCGAGTAGAGATCGCTGACGGCCTTCACACTCTCTACCGAGCCAAAGACGGCGCCAGCGGTCACCGGGTCGCCCACCTTGGGCATATCGACAAAGACGATGTCGCCAAGCGAAGCCTGGGCGTAGTCGGTGATGCCGATGGTGCCAATGGAGCCGTCAACGGCAATCCACTCGTGCTCGCGGGTGTAGCGGAAGTTCTCGGGGTACGACATGGGGGCCTTTCCTCCTGCAAAAAAAGAAAGCAACGCCCTCTATTTTAAAGGGGAAAAACGAAGTGTCTTGAGGAAAAGGCGGCAAAGAAATGGGCAGGAGGTTGGCCTCCCCCATTGGGTCCAGATTCTGCGGCGAGCGGGCCGCTCCGAGGTGAACTGGTTCTACTCCACCGTGTGGCCCTCGTTGCAGTTGTCCAGCCGGTGGCTGGAGCGGTGCATCTGGCCGGTCTGATCAACGCAGTAGGAGGCAGGGCTCATCACGCCGGTATCGCTTGGCGTGGCCCACACCTGATAGGAGGGGTTCACGTTGGCCGAGCACTCAATGGAATAGTTGTAGCCGCCCTTGTGGCCATAGGCCAGCTGGTGGTCCAGCAGCCCGAACTGGTTGCCCAGCTCCGCCATGGTGCAGGCGTAGTGCTCATGGTTGACCATAAAGGAGTTCTGGGCGCTCTGGATGGCGCGCAACTGGGTTTCGATGGCGGCCTCGTTGGCCGGACTGGCCACTTCACCCTGGCCGTAACTCGATCTATGGCAGGCGCTCAGGCAGCAGATTGAGAGCAGGGCAAGCAAACCCAACAACGGAAGAGCGCGAACTGGGCGAAATGGAACGTGCATACTTACTTCCTTCTCCGCGGGGTGCAGGCTTGGAGCCAAAACGCATCCGCGGTCGCAACGCTACTTGCTGAAGAACTCTCCATGGCCGGTCTTGAGCCAGGGATCGTACTGGGCGGCAAAGGTAGCGCGCTTTTGAACGGACGGGTGGCTGTACTCCCAGAATTCTACGACGGGATTGGGGGTTGGGTCTTCCAGCCAGGCCTCACCCATGTGATTGAAGGCGGAGACGGTGGTCCGTTGTGGGTCGGGAACCAAACCGTGGATGGCCTCTTGGCCGTAGACGTCGGCCTGGTGCTCAAAGTGGCGGCTGAAGGCATTGCTGACTGGCTGGAGGACGAACCCCACAGCCGACAGGGCCAGGAACAGAACCAGAAAGCCGGGTCGGGTGGCGGTGGCCGCAACGCCCTCCGGGCTCTCGGCAAATCCCCAGCTGGCAGCCTTGGCGGCCACCAGACGGCGAGTGAGGATGGAGCAGAGCCAGAAGATGAAGAACATGGCCGCGACGACGCCGCCAATCAGCTTGGGGATGTGGTTGAGCACATAATGCCCGCTCTCATGGCCGAAGATGAACATCACCTCGCCTTCCGGCATGCGATCGGTGGTGGTGTCCCACATGACAAAGCGCTTGCTGGAGCCGATGCCGGTCACATAGGCATCCACGCCGTTGGATTTGGCGCTGGCCTTCATCAGGAACATGCGCTCCGGCGGAATGTTGTTGCCGGTGCGGGCCACCACGGTCTCAAGCTTGGCGGCCAGTTGGGCATGATGCGCGGTGAGCGGTTCGAATTTGTTGAACAGTGGATCGATGATCAGCGGTGCGGCAAAGATCTGCGCCAGCAGGAGCGGAATGAACACGCCCCAGATAGCCACCCAATAGAAGCGGGGCAGCTTTTTAACCAGCCAGTTGAAGAGCAGCAGCACTAGGGGGCCGAAGATGAGACCGATGGCCAGAGCCTTGCCCAGATCGCCAAACCAGCTGGGCCAGCCCTGCACGCTGATGCCGTAGTGCAGGCTGGTGGCGTGGCCAATCATGTCCAGCGGCAGGCTGACCAGCGCGGAGAGCAGAAAATAAACTGCAAAGAACAGCAGCCCCCGCAGCCAGCGGCGCTTGGCCACCCGCAGCGACCACGCGGAGATGCGCGCTGCCCAGCTCGAGGCCAGAAATATCCAAAGGAAGGCGAAGCCCAGCAGTGCGTCGGCAATACCCAGCGCGGTGCGGATGCGGCCCAGAGTGCGGGCGTGGGCCAGCTTCTCGGGCGGCAGGAAGTAGACCGCGTTGGTGGCTGGCGGTGGCGCAGGCTGGGTGGCGGATTCCGTTGGAGACGCGGGCCCGGGCGCAGGTCCGGCCATCTGCGTGGCGCGTGCCATGGTGCCGGCCAGCAAAAGCAAAAGCGCAAAGAGGGCGACCAGCAAAGAACGAAAAGAACGTCGCACAGGTAGTCTCCTGAGGGTGGCCGGGTCTGAGAGAATCCTTGGTACAAATGCTAAACCCGCCAAGGTGGATCTGTATGCCACGAAAATCTTTCCTGAGCCTAAGAAGATACGCCCCGCAAACAGCAGCGGTTTTCTTGCTGGCTGTGAGCGTGAGTCTGCCGGTCGCGCACGCAGCTGAGCCCGCGCCGCCGCTTCTGGATGCCATGAGCGCGGAGCTGGAGCGGGCCTTTGCCCTGCTGGGCCATCCGGTAGCAAAGTCCGACGCCGGCAAGCAGCAGCCGCCCTACTTTTTGAGCTACACGGTGCACGATGCGCAGACCGTGGCGATCAGCGCGCAGTATGGCGCGGTTACCAGCAACTCCGGCAGCCACGTGCGCTCCGCCGACGTGCAGGTGCGGGTAGGCTCGGCGCAGCTCGACAATACCCACGGCGATCATCGCGCCACGGCGGTGCACACAGTACGGCTGCCGCTGGGCGACAATCGCGAGGCCTTTCAGCGCATGTTGTGGGTGGCCACCAACGCTGGCTACGGCGCGGCGCTGGATAACTTTCTCCGCGTAAAGACCGAAGCTGAGGTGCGGGCGAAGGAAGAAGACACCTCCGCCGACTTCAGCCAGGAGAAGCCGCAGACCCATGTGGAGAAGCCCGCGGCACCGCTGCAGATGGATCGCGTCGCGTGGGAAAAACGGGTGGTGGCGCTCTCCCGCGTGCTGCGCGAATATCCGGATGTGTACGCCAGCCAGGCTATGCTGGGGGTGCAGAATGTGACCACCTACTTTGCCTCGTCCGAGGGCCCACGGATCGTGACGCCCAATCGCTCCGCCAACCTGGTGGTGCTGGCCGTAACCCGCGCCGACGACGGCATGGATCTGTTCCAGGTGCGCACCTTCCAGGCGGAAACAGTGGATGGGTTGCCCGCGCAGGCGGAGATGGAGCAGAGCGTACGCCAGATGGCGGCGCAGTTGGTGGCGCTCAAGAAAGCGCCGGTGACCGAACCCTTTGATGGGCCCGCGATCCTCTCCGGCCGCGCCGCCGCGGTCTTCTTCCATGAGGTGCTGGGGCACCGGCTGGAGGGTCAGCGCCAGCGCGGCGACCGGGAAGGCCAGACCTTTACCAAAGAGCTGGGCAAGCTGGTGCTGCCGGAGTTTATCTCCGTAGCCGACGATCCTACCCAGACCACCTTTGGCAACGTGGCGCTGAACGGCCACTACAGCTTTGACAGCGAGGGCCAGCCAGCGCAGCGCGTGCAACTCATCGACAAGGGCGTGCTGAAGACGTTTCTCATGTCGCGCATGCCCATTGCCAGCTTTGCCAACTCCAACGGCCACGGACGCGCGCAGGCCGGGCACATGCCCAATGGGCGGCAGGGCAACCTGCTGGTGACTTCCACCAAGACCGTGCCGGAAGCGGAGCTGCGCACCCAGTTGATCGAAGAGGCCAAGCGCCAGGGCAAGCTGTACGGACTCTACTTTGAAGATATTTCCTCCGGCTTTACGCTCACCCAGCGTGCGTTACCCCAGGCCTTCCAGGTGATTCCGCTGGTGGTGAAGCGCGTGTATGTGGATGGCCGACCGGATGAGCTGGTGCGCGGCGTCAACATTGTGGGCACGCCGCTGGCGGCGATGAAGAAGATTCTGGTCACTGGCGACAAGCAGGAGCTGTTCAACGGCATCTGCGGGGCGGAGTCTGGCCAGGTGCCGGTAAGCGCGGTTGCGCCTGCGCTCTTGCTGAGCGAGCTTGAAACCCAGCGCCAGCCGCAGGGTTCGGCGCGTCCGCCCATCTTGCCCATTCCGCAGCCGACAGCGACCGAGGGAACAAAGGACCAGGGGAATGTTGCTGCCCAGCCGCAGTCCAAACAGGAGGCGAAATGAACAAGGTTGCTTGGCTTCTTTGTGTTGCGGTGAGTGTAAGTGCGGCAGGCGTGGCGGCGGGAGAAAAGCCCGCGCCCACGCGCGCTGATGCCCTGAAGGACCCCGTGTTGAAGGCCATGCTCACGGAGCTTGATCGCAACGTGAGCCAGTTGCAGTTGCCGGGTTCGCAAAAGCCCTACTTCATCCAGTACCGCATCGAGGATGTGGAGGAATACTCCGCGCGTGCGGAGTTTGGCGCGGAGGAGGGGGCAGGGCACGCGCATCATCGCGTGGCAGTGGTCACGGTGCGGGTGGGCGACCGCAAATCGGATAGCTCAGGCGGCGCTGCCGATGGCACCGTGGAGCAGGCCTGTTTGAGCGAGGACGAGATCGCATTACGCTCGGTCTTGTGGGCCGCAAGCGATCAGGCTTACAAGATGGCCCTGGCTGTCTACGCGCAAAAGCAGGCCGCGCTCAAGCAGGTGCAGACCCCGCCCCAGGCCGACGACTTCAGCGAAGAGAAGCCGCTGATCGCGCTCAGTGCGAGGGGGAAACTCGATGTGGGTAGCGTGCCGTGGCCGGAGCGCATGATGCATGCCAGCGGGCTCTATCGCGCCGCGGAGCCGGTGAAGCTGGCCGGCGGCGTGGTGGAAAGCTCTCATGCGGAGTTCCATGCGCGCGCCCTGACCACCTGGCTGGTCAACAGCGAAGGCACCGTGGTGCGCAAGGGCGCCAACACATTTGAGGAAGAGATTGCCGTGAGCACCCAGGCCGACGATGGCATGAGGCTCGCGCGCTCCTACACCTCAGCCGGTACCGCCTTGAGCGATCTGGACGCGCAGGATGTTTTCGAAAATCATGTTGCGAGTTTGCTCGGCTCGCTTGGCGATCTGCGCTCCGCTCTGCTGGTCGAGGAGGAGTATCACGGGCCGGTGCTGCTGAGCGGCGACGCCAGCGCTGACACCTTGCGCACCCTGCTTGGTGGCGTGACTGCCATGCGTCCCAGAATGGGAACTGAAGCCCGCACCATGGGCGCATTTGCCTCCAGTTACCATGCCCGCGTGCTGCCGGAGTCTCTTGAAGTGGTGGACGATCCGTCGCTCAAGAGTTACAGCGGCAAGGGCCTGGTGGGCGCTTACGATGTGGACGACGAAGGCGTGCCGGCAGAGACCGTGAAGCTGGTGGAAGGCGGTCGGCTGCAGAGTTACCTGATCGGCCGCGAACCGGTGCGCGACTTTCCCCGTTCCAATGGCCACGGCCGAGCCGCGATGATGAGCGCGCCGCACCCTGGCCTGAGCGTGCTGAAGGTGACTGCGCGCGACGGCATGACGGACGAGGCGCTGAAACAGCGACTGCTGGAGATGGCCAAGGATCGCGGGCTCGATCATGTGTACTGCGTGGAGACGCTGGGCGGGGTGCGCTCGCCCCGGCTGCTTTACCGCGTGGGCGCCGACGGCAAGCGGACGCTGGTGCGTGGCGCGGTGCTGGCGGATCTGGACCAGCGCGCCTTGCGCTCCAGCGTGGAGGCCGCCGGCAAGGATCTGTGGGTGGCCAATTATGTGGAGGACGTGCCGATCACGGTGTTGGCTCCGGCTCTGCTGATGGACGACGTGACCGTGAAGCGCGCCAACGACAAGAACGCCAAGCTGCCCTTCTATCCCGCGCCGAAGTAGATAGGGGCAAGGCTCTCAGCAAACCAACTGCATCCCTGCGTGGGTTACCACAAGCCGCACGCAGGGATGCATTTCTTCACCGCCGTCGCCGATTCCGTCGATGGACACAATCAAAACCCCAAGCCCTTCATCTGGACCGGCAAGGCCACAGATATCCTGGAGAAAGTCACTTGCGCCAAGGCTGTCCTGAACAAGAGACGATCTGCTTGAGACACGGCACTGGGGGCGAGAGAATCTTCTTCGAAATAGCGGCCGATTACCATCCCGAAGGTCACGTTAACCTTGCCGGCTAGGGTGCTCGCATGGATGGCTGCCAATTTTTCCTGGACGGCCAGCCGCACATCTCGCTCCGCCGGGTATTCGGCTGAATCAAAGGTCTGTACTTTAGGAACCTCTGAAGAACGCGGAGTTATGAGTCTGCACTTCTCGATCTTCATTCGG
>CAZYDF010000063.1:0-24262 GCA_964645855.1 uncultured Occallatibacter sp. | reverse complement strand
ATACGCAAACTTCACATAGACTGAATGAAAATGGGCAGAGATTGGCCGGTTAACAACGTAACTCGCTCATCAAATGCCGCGCTTCCGCGTTTAAACATGATAAGATTCCTGCGACGCTCCGGATTTCTTCATCCTGGGTCGGAAACTCCAGAGCAATGACACACAGCGTGGTTTTCTCCTGCGAAGACTCCACAATCAAGCCTGCCGCTGTGTTGATTTCATGATTTCTGCAACCTTCGGTTGAATCCAGGGAGGAGAAGAAGTTATATGGCTTACATCGCATCAAACCCGGCAAAATCCAAGGGCATGGTCGTTGGAGATGGTCAGTGCGTGGTTTTCGTTCAGGCTGCAAGCGGTGCGCCGCTGACCAAGCACTGGAAGAAGGGACTTGCGGTCAAAGGCCTGTCTCTGGCAGCGGGTACAGCCATTGCGACCTTTGATCCAGATGGCACCTACGGCAATCACACCGACGGGCGCTCACATGCTGCCATTTACGTCGGGCAGAATAGAACTGGCATACAAGTGTGGGACCAGTGGGTGGGGCAGCCCGTGCATGAGCGGACGATTCTTTTCGATGACACCAGGAAGGCCGTCAACAACGGGAATAAGTTCAATGTCATTAACTAAGTACATTGTTCAAACTCTGCTACTGGCCGCGGTAAGTCTCTCGCCTCGCGAAGGACTTGTTCAGGAGCCCAACGCTTCGAGAGAAGTTAGTTGTCCTGCGGTTCTTGAGTCGATAGACACAGCCGGATCCGTCAAAGACTGGTCGGCGGAAAATGCGCGGATGCGCAGACCTGTCCTGCGTATATCCGTACTTCAGAAGTCAGCTGTGGGTGAGGAATATGATCTTGCTCCAGATAGCACTTCGAACCATGGCAACGTCTACCAACAAATATGGTCGGTCCCACACAACACAGAACTCAAGACCTACCTGCGCTGTCGCTACAAGAACACCGATACAACGCTGCTTACAGAACTAGGCGTTTCGATTCGGCAGTGCGAGTTCAAGTTCACAGCCGATGCGCATGGTACGGTTCTTGATCCCAAACAGATTCGTTGCTTCTAGTGCTGGCGGGGTCTCAAAGTTTCTGTGCCTGTGCGATGTGGGCCGCCCGCCAGGAAGGGTTATTCCAAGCCTCTAAGCATCATGGCTGCAAGAGGTTTAGGCTCTTCACCGTCTAAAACCGGATTGTTGCTCAAAATCGAGACTTGGAGCACCCGAACATTCTTGGTGAACTAGCTATCCCAGACTTGGGCCGCCAGTCTAGTTACAACCCCCGCCGCATCTTGGCCGCGCGCACGGTATTGGCCATGAGCATGGCCACAGTGAGCAGGCCCACGCCTCCGGGTACCGGCGTATACGCGCTCGAAATCTCAAACGCCGCTGGATGGATGTCGCCCACCAGCACGGAGCCTCGCTTGGCGAAGGCGGCTTCGCGCTTCGGGTTGCCTTTGAAGAAGCGGTCGAACTCCTCCCGCGTTTCAATACGATTGATGCCCACGTCCACCAGCACCGCCCCGGGCTTGACCATATCCGGCGTGATGAAGCCGGGGCGGCCGATGGCGGCCACCAGAATGTCGGCCTGACGGATGATCGCGCCCAGGTTTTGGGTTTTGGAGTGGCAGATGGTGACGGTGGCGTGCTCGTGCAGCAGCAGCATGGCAGCCGGTTTGCCCACAATGTCGCTGCGCCCCACCACCACGGCATGTTTGCCGGCAATGGGGATGTTGCACCGCTTCAGCATCTCAATCACGCCGGCGGGGGTGCAGGGAGCCAGCGCGGGGCGTCCAGCCTGCAAGCGGCCGGAGTTCACCGGGTGGAAGCCGTCCGCGTCCTTCTCCGGCGCGATGGCGTCGAGCAGCCGCTTGGTGTCAACGTGCTTGGGCAGCGGTAGCTGCACCAGAATGCCGTCAATGTCCTCGCGGGCGTTCAGCTCCGCAATCAGTTGCAGCATCTCTTCGGTGGTCACGGTGGCGGGCGGGGTAAGCACCTCACCGTGGATGCCGATCTCCTCGCAGGCCTGCGCCTTGTTGCGCACGTAGATCTCCGAGGCGGCCACGTTGCCCACCAGAATCACGGCCAGTCCGGGCTTGATGCCCTGGGCGGCCAGCGCTTCCACTTCCTGCTTTACATCCTGCTTGATGGCGGCGGCAATCGCCGTTCCGTCGAGAATCTCTGGCATCTTTTGCTCCCCTCTTTATCGTACCGTTTCGCGCGCCAACGGTGCGGGTGCCCTTTGCCCAGGAGCAAAAAGGAACCGCTCAAGGCCGCGCCCCGCCTCCAGCAACGCCAAAAAATCCCATCACATGGGACTGTGATTAGAAACACATACAGTGGTTAATTCCAACGAGCAATCTTGCGAGACATCGTACGTGTCGCAGATCACACGGTCTGCGCTTCTCCTAATGCTGTCTCACAACGAGGGCAAGCCGCATGAACTTGTTCAAGGATGCAGGGCATCTCTTTCGCTTTGCCGGGCTCTTCGTACTGGTCTTTTTGATCTTTCTCGGAGTGCGTGGATTTGTGGTCCCCAAGACCTTTGGCCAATACGGCCACTACCGGGGCGCGGCCCTTGGGGACGTGGCTGCCCATCCCATGAAGTACGCCGGTCATGAGACCTGCGAAGCCTGCCACACCGACCAGGCCGACGCCAAAAAGGCCGGTAAGCACGCCCACGTAAATTGCGAGACCTGCCACGGCGCACTCGCCAGCCACGCCGCCGATCCGGCCACGGTGGTGCCAGTCAAGCCCGATACCGCCATCCTCTGTGCCCGCTGCCACACGGCCAGCGCGGCCAAGCCCAAGGGCTTCCCGCAGGTCAATCCCGAGGAACACTCCGGCGGCGTTCCCTGCCAAACCTGCCACAATCCTCACAGCCCCGCCATGGATGCCGCCGCCGGAGGTGCCAAATGACGATCTCTCGACGTCAGATACTGATTCTTTTGCCGGCCACCGCCGTGGCCTGGAAGGCCGTGCTGGCCGGTACGCCGGAGGCCGCCTCCAACTACAAGACCTCCGAACACTGGTGGGGCATGTTGATTGACATCCCCAAGTGCATTGGCTGCGGCAACTGCGTGCGCGCCTGCCAAACCGAGAACGATGTGCCCGATGGCCTCTTCCGCACCTGGGTGGAGCGTTATCACGTGACCGACGAAGACATGATCAGCCCCGAGGTGATCTCACCCGACGGCGGCAAGATGGGCTTCCCGATAGCGAAGGAAGATGCGGGCAAGTACTTCTTCGTCCCCAAGCTCTGCAACCACTGTGCCGACTCGCCCTGTACGCAGGTCTGTCCTGTAGGAGCCACCTTTGTTTCGCCCGACGGCGTGGTCATGGTGGATCAGAGTTACTGCCTGGGATGCGCTTATTGCGTGCAGGCCTGCCCTTACGGCTGCCGCTATCTGCATCCCGAAAAGCATGTGGCCGACAAGTGCACCCTCTGCTATCACCGCATCACCAAGGGTTTGACCACGGCCTGCGTGGAGAACTGCCCCACCGGCGCGCGCCAGCTGGTGGACCTGAAGAACCCCGCCGATCCCATCCACGCGTTTCTGAAGACGCACAACGTGCAGGTGCTCAAGCCGCAGATGGCCACCGGACCCAAGGTCTACTACAACGGCCTGGACGGATCGGTGCGGTAGGAGAACAGCTTCTAGCTGCTAGCTCTTAGCTTCTAGCTTGGACGTGTGCTACAGATCGCCGTCCGAGCAGGAGTTACAAGCAAGACAAGCTAGGAGCTAAGAGCTAGAAGCTAGGAGCTACGGTTATGACTGGCGTTGAAGGATTCATGTATCCCAACGAGATCGGCCTGCAGTGGAGCATCTTGATTGTGCTCTACCCGTTCATTACAGGCCTGGTGGCCGGCGCCTTCATTCTGGCGTCGCTGGAGCGCGTCTTTCGCGTGGAAGCAGTGAAACCCACTTACCGTCTGGCGCTGCTTACGGCGCTGGCGTTTCTGCTGGTTGCGCCCTTGCCCCTGCAGTTGCATCTGGGCCATCCGGAGCGCTCGCCCGAGATGTACTTCACGCCCCACAGCACCTCGGCCATGGCCATGTTTGGCTATGTCTATCTGTGGTATCTGATGGCGGTGCTGGTCTTTGAAATCTGGCTCGACTACCGGCGCGACATCGTGCTGATGTACCAGAAGGCGCACGGGCCGCTGCGCCTCATCTACGGTCTGATGACCCTCGGCTCCACCAACATCAGTGACCGCGCGCTGGCCATTGACGACAAGGTGGGTTGGATCGTCACCCTCATCGGCATCCCCTCGGCCTTCATGCTGCACGGCTATGTGGGCTTCATCTTTGGCTCCATCAAGGCCAATCCCTGGTGGTCCTCGCCGCTCATGCCGGTGGTCTTCATCTTCTCCGCCATGGTCTCGGGCATTGCCGGCGTCATGCTGCTCTATATGGCATTGACCAAACTGCGCAAACAGCCCATCGACATCCGCTGCGTCGACTCCATTGCCATGTATCTCTTCTACATCTTCATCATCGATTTCTCGCTGGAGATGCTTGACCTGGTGCATCGCATCTACGAGGCCGACGAGTCCTTCCGCAGCCTGAATTTCATGGTGCACTCGCAGCTCTATGTCTCGCACATCGTGATCCAGATCTTGCTGGGTACGCTAACGCCGCTGGTGCTCCTCTTCCTGACCCAGGTCATCCACTTCCCGGAGATCGTGCGCAAGCGGATGTACGCCACCGCTGGCTCCTTGGCGCTGATCGGCATCTTTGCCATGCGCTGGAACGTTGTCATCGGTGGGCAGCTCTTCTCCAAGAGCTTCCTCGGCTACACCACCTACAAGATGGCTTTGGTCACACGGGAGGGTTTGCTGATGGCCATTGCGCTCACCCTCTTGCCCTTCCTGTTTTTGTGGATACTGATCAAGCTCCTGCCTCCCTGGAGCTGCAGCCACGATCACGCCACCGCTCCGGGAGATTAACCTAACTCTCTTTCTGATCCGGGCCCTTTTGATTTACAACGCACTCCGGGTGCTCCTGGTTTCGTTTTTGAGCAGGGCACCGGCCAAACCGGTGGGGTTTCCAAGGAACATCAAGGATGTTTCTTGGGAGCAGCCGACTCGACCCAACGAGTTACGGCTGAAATGAACTGCCGCCAACTTGCCAACCCGCGATTTCCGCGAAGCGGAAGCTAACCTGCTGATTTTGTTGATAGACCTCTTCAATCAACTCTTTTGTTCATTGGGAGACCAAGGACGCCGAGATGCCAAGGTTCAAATCCAAGCTGTCAAATACCCAGGGTGGGAAGGTACAAAGCAAACCATCCCAACCGGGTCAATAGAACATAACTCTCTTAATCACGATTGGAGCGATCCGCGTGGACGATCTCTCCCTGAAACTCGATTCTGTGGTCAAGCAGCTGGAAGCGCTTGAAGCGCGGGTCCAACTGCTTGAGCACCCTACGGCAGCCGCTGCTCCGGCTGCCACCACCTTCTCCACCGCAAGCGCTGAGGAACTCCCCTCGCTGACCGACGCGGTGGGCGTCTTCACCGTGCTGGGCCGCGCCTTGCTGGGCATTGCGGGTGCGTATCTGCTGCGTGCCGTGGCGGAGTCCAGCCCGATGGCCATGGCCGTTGCCGCGCCGCTCTCCATCGCCTACGCCTTTGCCTGGCTCATCTTCGCGGCCCGATCCCACGCCGCCACCTGGCTGGCGCCTACTATCTATGCGGCTACTTCCGCGACGATCCTCGCTCCCCTGCTCTGGGAACTTACCTTGCGCTTCCATCTGCTGCCAGCGTCGGCCACGGCGGGCATTCTGGCGGTCTATGCGGCTGCGGCACTCTGGCCCGCGGGCCAGCGCCACAGCTTGTCTACGGCCTGGGTGGCGGGCGGCGCTACCACTGCTCTGTCGCTGGCTCTGCTGGCCGCTGCCCACGCCGTGCTGCCCTTCACCTGCACGCTCCTGGCTTACGTTCTGCTGGTGGAGATTGCGGGGCTCCAGGGCTCCAAGGCTGGCGTAAGGATGCTGGTGGCCGCTGCTGCCGATCTGGCCTGCTGGATTGCTCTCTACGTCTATGCCAGCCCCCCCGCCACGCGGCCGGATTACCCCCAGCTTGCCCCGGCCCTGCTCATCGCTCTGCCTGCCGCGCTCTTCACGCTGTTTGCCGCAGTGGTCGCGGTGCAGGCCTTCCTTCGCCAACAGCCAGTTTCCGCATTCCTTGCGGTGCAAACTCCGGTGACGTTGTTGCTGGCCTCTATGGCGCTGCTCACCTTTGGTTCGTCTGCCGCAGTGAGTGCCTTCGGAGTTCTTGCTATCGTGCTCAGTGTCGCGGGCTACGTGGCCGCGCTTACCCGCTTCGCCTCCGACCTGCAGCAGAAGAATCGGCGCATCTTTGCCGCGTGGAGCACCCTGCTCCTGCAAGCAGGCGTGCAACTGGCGCTCTCGCCGCAGCCGGCTGCCCTGCTGCTGGCGCTGGCAGCCACCCTTGCCGCGGCCGCCAGCGTACCGCTGGGCAAACCCGCGCTGGCACTCAGCGCAGCGGTTTGGCTTATGACTGCGGCCTTTGTTGGCGACCTCTTTCCCTTCCTCTGGGCCACTCTGACAGGTTCCCCGCTTCCGGCATGCGGCTGGACGCGGTGGACGCTTTGCCTCTTCCTGCTGGCCTGCCCGGCGCTCCTCCGCACTCCGCCGAGCGCCGGAAAGCTGGCGGCCAGCGTGCGCCTGCTCTGTGCTGCGCTGGGCGCGCTCTCTGCCGTGGCCCTGCTGGTGCAGACATCCGCTCTGCTGCTGGCCGCGCCTTCCGCACCGCAGTTGGCGCTGGTGCGAACCTTGGCGCTGTGCGCCACCTCGGTTGCCTTGGCCTATGCCGGAGCGCGCAGCCGCCGCCTGGAGCTGACCGGCTCCGCCTACGGATTGCTCTTGCTGGCCGCGGTCAAGCTGGTGGCTGAAGATCTGCGCCAGGGCCAGTTGCTTCCCATCGCCGCCTCCATCGTTGTCTTCGCGCTGGCCCTGATTGCAACCCCGCGGCTGGCCCGGCTCCGCACGCAAGCCTGACGGCGCTGATCCTGCCTAATAAAAACAGCTCCCGAAGCACCGGCTCCGGGAGCTGTTCTTCACACCAAAACTAGCGGTACCACGGGTACGGGTCCGGACGCGGATGGGGATGCGGCTTGACCACGACTGCGGCATCCTTCATCCGCAAGCGGCTGATGTGTACGTCGTAGCTGGCCTGGGGCAGCAGCGACTGTAGCACAAACGACTCCGTACGCCCGCTGCGCAGCTCCAGATACCGATACACACCCACCACGCCCTCGCTCGATTCGGTGCCGCTGGTGGGCGCATCCAGAAAGTGCTGCGCATCGGCCACGCTTGGCTTGCCGCCGCCCTCGCCGGCCGTCAAACTCTCCGCCGCATAGGAACGCACCAGCTTGGTCCAGTAGCGGGAGAGCAGATCGGTTGAAACAAACAGGTCGGCCCACACAATCTCTCCGCGGATGGCCACCACCACGCCCACTGCATGCTCCGCGCGCAGCTTCTCCAGCACCTTTTCGCCATCCTTCATCACTGGAGCCGCGGCCTGATCCACGCGCTCGCTCACGGCCCGGTCCTGCATCACCTGCGCATAACTGGTGGTGCCAAACTCGCGCGGAGCAGACGCCTCGTAGGCCGTACCGCTCGACGCGGGCGACGCGGCCGCCACCGATGCAATCGCGCCATGTACGCTGTTCCACACCTCCTGTTGATCCTTCTGCACCATGGCCCGTTCCCGCACCGTGGGCTGCACCATAAAGCCGTGCCCGGAAGACTTGTTCGACGCGCCAAAGACTGCCGTGTGCGCGGTCCAACGCCCCGGCTCAATGCAGAAGACGCCCAGATCGATGGGCTCGCTCCCCCCAGGCACAATGCGATCCTTCGCGATCACCCGATCCTGCTTGCCACCGGTCACAATCTCACCCGCCAGCAGCAGCAGCGGCTTCTTGGAGTGGTTGACCAGCACCAGCGTGTTCACCTGATCGCCGCGCTCCGCATGATCGAAGATCTCTTCGGGAATGGTTACGTAGTTGCCGTCTTCTCCTGGCACGCGACGCACGGCCGGGCGCTGCCGCACCAGACCGCGCACCCGGCCCGCCTCCGTTACCTCAACTTCTCCCGAGACAATGCCCTCGTCCAAGGTGAGAAAAGGCGTCTCGTTGATCGCGGAACCGTTGGCCCGGACCACCGGAAATAGCTCCAGATTGCCGCTCTCAATCGGCTCCAGAACGCGATACTGCCCCGCCGGCTGTTCCATCGGGCCCGCCGCTGCCTGTACACACTGATGAACGTTGAAGGCTGCAAGCGCAGCCACCATGCCTGCCGACAATCCCAAAATACTCAGGGCTCTCATTGGACTCCTCCACCGGCCGCCAGTGCCGGTCAACAAGCTGAGAACGCGGTCCGCGGGAACTCTTGCAGATACTTTTTTCAGGTCTCTGTTTGGCGTATCGTGAGGGCGTGGGATGGACGCCAGCACAACCCGTGGAAGCCGTGCCGACCGAGGCCTCTGCGGTCACGGCGGCGCTGCTCGACGGCGCCCTGCTTGACGAGCTATGGCCCCTGAGCCAGGCTGCCGACTGCGGCCTGGAGCGCGAGGATCTTCGTGCGCTGCTGGCACAGGAAGCCGCTCATCTGGACCTGGCCGGCTCCCCGCCCACCCGCAACGCACTGGCCGAACACTTCAGCGCCCTGCGCCTGGCCGATCTGGTCCTGGCCCGCGCCTGTGCCCAGGGGAGCGAGCGCGCCTGGGAGCGTTTTTTCACCCTCTATCGCCAACCCCTCACCCGCGCCGCCATCGCCATCACCGGCTCTCAGTCGCTGGGTAGCGAGCTGGCCGACCAGCTCTACGCCGAGCTCTACGGCCTTACCGAACGCGCCGGCGCGCGCCGTTGCCCGCTCTTGAGTTACAAGGGACGCGGCTCGCTCGCGGGCTGGCTGCGCACCACCCTCGCCCAGCGCCATGTGGACCACCACCGCCGCACCCGCCGCGAGGAGCCGCTCAACGACGGCGACACCGGACTCGATCCTCCCGCCGCCCTTCCCGAACCCCTTGCGCCGCCCGACGAACTCAACGCCCTGCGCACGGCCGTGGGTGCGTCGCTCGCCGCAACCGATCCCGAAGATCGCTTCCTGCTGACTGCGTATTATCTGGATGGGCGCAAGCTGCATCAGATTGCCGCCACTCTCGGCGTGCACGAAGCCACCATCAGCCGCAAGCTCAAGCGCGCGGCGGAGACCGCGCACAAATTGATTCTGAAAAACCTCCAGGGCGCAGGCATGAGCAAGCGCGCCGCCCAGGAGGCGCTGGGCGTGGATCCCCGCGACCTGGACATGAATCTCAAAAGTTGGATGCAAGCTCACCACTCCCAATCGTTCCAAGGAGAGGCGGCAGGATGACAAGCGTCTCCCAATTCGAATCCCACCCCGGCGTGGAAGATCTCAGCGCCTTTGCCGAGCAGGCGCTCCAGGAGCGCGAGCGGTGCCAGGTCCTGGCGCATCTCTCCGGATGCAGCCGCTGCCGCCAGATTGTCTTCCTGGCCACGGAGGCTGCGCTGGAAGAATCCCTGCCCGCCGCCGCTGTGCTAACCCCGGCGCACGCAGTGCCGCAGCGCCTCAACTGGCTCGCCGGCTGGCGCATGGCGTGGATGCCCGCGGGCGCCCTGGCGCTGCTGGCGCTTACCGTCACGGTGGTGCGCTGGCATGCCACCGGCCCCGCCGATCTGGCCCGCCTGCAGACGCCCCCTGCGTCGCACGCGGTCATTTCCAACCCTTCTACGCCCCCAAGGGAGGCCGCCAAGACCGCACCGGCAGAAAAAAGGACCGTGCCGCCGCCCGCGCCTGCGCCACCGCCCACCACCATCACCCAGAAATCGGCTCAGGTGGCCGTCAACACCCAGTGGCCAATGCCCGTTGAAGAGGTTCGTGCGCCCGCGCCGCCGCTTGCTCAGATCTCATCGGCCCCACCCGCCGCGCGCATGGCCAAGGCTAAGTCCGCCCTCGCCTACGACCGGGCCGAGCAGGAGCTGCAAAGCAACCGGGGTGGAGCCCTGGCCGCCGCGCGCGCCCCCGGCGCCAACCAGGCTGCGTCGTTCACCGTACTGCCGGAATCAAGAAAAATGGTTCTTGGCGCCGTGCCTCATGTCCTGCAGTTGCCCAGTGGACAGGCGCCGGTAGCGGTGGCGCGCGGAGCCGAGCGCGTGCTCGCGTTGGATGCCAGCGGCGCGTTGTATCTGAGCGTCGATCAAGGTGCAACCTGGAAGCAGGTGCCCGCGCAGTGGGCCGGACATGCGGTTGCCCTCCGCCTCCACTCCAACACGGCAAAGGCTGCACCGGCTGCGCCCAGCGCCGCGCCGCAAACTGCAGCCGCACCGCCCAACGCCACAGCCCCGAATCTATTTGAACTTTCTAATAATCAAGGCCAGCTCTGGCTCAGCCTGGACGGTCTCACCTGGACCGCCCGGTAGCCTTTTTTCTCGTGCGCACTCCGGAATGCGGTACCAGAAAAAACGCTTCTCTGCCCTCCCAGCTGGTCGTTGCGCAACTTCCCATCCCGGTAATTCCTGGCTGCACGCAGCTTCGCATTCCCCTTTGATTCCCGAAACTTCCGCCGTCGATTCTGCCACTACAGAAGTTTTTCTTTCTGCCGACGAAGTAGGTAGTAGAGTAGGGCGTTGTGCCCGTAAAATGGGCACAATCATCGTTGCGCGCATTAAGTATTTCTAATGCGAGTTACACAAGAGAGTTAGCTTGGGAGGCAATAAGAATGAGTGAGTGGAGCAACAGTTCTGGAAAAATTGCCAACCTGCCATGGGCGCATCTGCGCCTGCCCCCTTTCCCTCAGGTTGCTACGCGCGTTCTGCAGCTGGTCAATCGCGAGAACGTGCAACTGCACCAACTGTCGGAGCTGATCTCTTCTGACCCCGCTTTTGCCAGCGAAGTGCTTACCGTGGCTAACTCGCCCCTCTATGCGCTGCGCTATCATGCCAGCAGTATCCTGCAGGCCGTAGCCATTCTGGGCGGCAATGCGTTGCAGGGCATGTGCATCACGGTGGGTGTGCGCGCCTATCTGGGCAAGAGCATGAACCAGCCTGCCATGCGCCTTCTGTGGCGCCACAACCTGGCCTGCGCGGTGGTGGCACAGCTCATCGCAACCGACGCCGAGTTCGACAAGGATACGGCTTACACCGCGGGCATCCTGCACGATATTGGCCGAGCGGCGCTTTCCCTCGTCATGCCCAAAGAGTATTCCGCCCTGCTCTCCACCCACAAGGGCAGCAACAACAGCCTGCTGGAGGGCGAGCGCAATCTGTTTGGCGTGGACCACTGCGAAGCGGGCCTGCAGATGATTCAGGATTGGAAGCTGCCAGCAGAGTTTGAATCCGTGGTGGCGGAGCATCACGACCCGATCGCGCCCGACAACGTTTGGAATTTGGCGGAGCTTGTAAAGGTCAGCTGCGCGATTGCGGATGCGGCCGGCTACCCTTCTTTTGCAGGATGCGAGGCAATGCCCTTCGATCAGCTGCGCGCGGGACTGCCGGAGCAAGCCCTCGGCAAAATCGACGCGGACATCGGCGTACTCTCTGCCAAAATCTCCGACGCCATCAAGCACATTGAGTCGGTTTAGAGCATTTTCCTTTTGCTCTAGACTTCCGTGCCCCATCCATTTCCGCGTTCTTTGCGGAAATGGGTGGGATACCCATGAAGTTTCAGGTCTACACCATTCCTGAAACTTCACAGCTATAGCGAAACCAGAGTTGGTGTATCCCGAAGCCTATACCTTCGAGTCGACGCGACCACCAGGGAGCGGCGACGTTGCAGAAAACGGCCAGGACACACCGACTCTGGTTTCGCTTTGGAACCGCGGCAGAACAGCGTCTCAGTCCGCGACCTCTTCGCTTGCATCTGCTGTGGCCGCTGAAGTTTTCTGTGCCTTCTCTGCCTTGAGTCGAGCGCCATCGGGGCTGGCCTCGATCAAGGTGCGATAAAACGCCCGCACCTCCGGTGAAGGTTCAATCCCCAAACCGGCGCGCAGATTCTGCTCACAACGTTGATAGGTACGCACCGCCCCGCTGCGATTGCCCATCTGCTGCTGGCACAGCATCAGGCGCAGGTAGGATTCTTCACTAAGCGGGTCAGTGCCGATGGCGCGTCGATAGTGGTCAGCAGCCCGAGTCCAGTCGCTGGCGGCCTCGTCGCTGCGGCCCATGCGGAGCAGTGCGTACAACAGGTTCTCGCGCAACCGCTCACGATAGCCGGTAAAGCAGGGGATCGTGGTGTCTTCGCGCAGGAAGCGGCCCTGGCAGAGTGCAAGGGCATGGCCCCCCAGCAGCGTGGCCTGCGCCGGTTCAAGCGTCGCCAGATGCGCCAGCATCTGCTCCAGAGCCAGGCAATCCACCCAGCAATCAGACGGGTTCAAGGTGATTCTGTGGCTGCGGTAGAGAACGCTCGACTCGCCGCCCAGCAGCTTGCGCAGGCGGCTCAGCGTAGTCTCCAGCGATTTGTGGGCCAGGTCGCCATCTGCCTCGGGCCACAACTGGTCAGCCAGAACATCCTCGATCACATCCACGCCGCCCAGTGCGATCAGCACCTTCAGCATCTCCAGCGGCTTCTTCTTTTCCTTGCCCGAGAAGGTGAGCGGCTCGTCCTGAATCTGAATCTCAAAACGGCCTAGAGTGTGGATGCGGACGCGAAAAGGCCAATGCGCCAAACTGGCCAGCGCCAGCCCGCGATCCGGGGAGTCAAGCGGCGGCGAGAGTTTGACCTTGCGGATCACACCGCGCACATACTCTGGCTCAATCTTCTCTTCCAGCGCCTTGGTCAACAGGAAGCGCATCACATTGGGCAGGAACAGCTCCAGGTGAATAAAGCGATGGCGGCGACCCAACTGCAACGCTCGATGCAACGCCAGCAAGCCTTCGGTTTCCTGCTTCTGGCGGAGCAGCAACCACGCCTCCACGCCCCACGCATACCACTGAATCACCCAGCTATCCATGGCCAGCCCCAGGTTGAGCGCCGTGTGGGTATGCTCCATGGCCTCCACTGGCCGATCCAGAAAGAAGGTGGTTTGCGCCATCCCCAGATGCCACAGCGCCAGATAGTAGCGATTCCTGATCCGCTCCACTTTTTTGCCCACCATCTGCAGGTGTTCGTAGGCCAGCAATGGATTACCGATCAGCAGGGCGTACCAGGCTGAGTTGATGTGGTAGAAGTAAACGTCCAGGGTGCGCTCGGAGCCGACCAATGCCGTCAGTTGGCTGGACAGAGCGCTTGCCCCCTGCTCCAACTCTCCCTGCGCCAGGTGCGCCGTCGCCCTCACGCCCCACAGCAGCGAGTCGAAAGCATGGATGCCGCTCTCCGCGGCCAGTTCCAACCCTTCGTCAACGGCTTGGTAAGCTGCCTGGTACTGCGCCGTTAGCCAGCAGTGCACCGCGACCATCATCTTGATGCGAAGCACAATGAACGGCGGCAACTTGTGCAGCCGCAACTCTGCATTCGCTTTCTCCAGCAGCACGGCGTTTTTTTCGTAGGCTCCGCGCCAAAGATGATAGACGCTCATTGCGAAGACCGCATCGATGCGCCGATTGAGGTCCGCGGGCGACTCCATCAGCACCACCATCCGCTCCATCCAATGCTCCACCAATGCCGGCTGGTCCATGCGGACAAGCGTCAGCGCCGTCAGCAGCCGCGTAACCACAATCAGCTCCGTGGTGTGGTCTGGGAACGAAGCGTCGTCCATCTGCAGCTCTTCAAACAAGGCAATGCAGTTGTCCAACGGACGCCAGTCGTCAATGCCAAAGCTGTAAGTGTCCACCAACCCTGCCCAGGTCAGATAGATGCCCTTGCGGTTATTGCTTGCCATGAACCCATTAAGCGCCGTTTGTAGATGCTGCCGGGCAGCGACAAAATCCTGCGTAAGCACGCGAAAGCCGCGCCAGAAGTGAATCCATGGATCCAGGGCCTGCTCACCGGTAATGCCTGCCAGCCAGACTTCCAGAGTGTGGTTCCGGCCCTGCTCCAACAGGCTCTGGGCCTGTTCCTTCACCATGCGAGCCAGCCCGGCGCTGTCGCCTGCTTCCAGAAACAGCCGCGCAGCGGCTTCCGCCTGATTGGCTTCTTCCAGCAGTTGCGCGGCCCGCAGCCGCAAGCCGTTTAACTGCTCCAGCGAGTAGAGCAGACGCGCCTTAGCCTGCAGAAACTCCCGCAGCAATGGATGATACTGGTACTCTTGCCGCTCACCATCCAGAGGCTTGGTAAACAGTTGCTGGCGGCTTAGTTCGCTCAGAATGTGCTGGCTCGCATCGCTGCCCGTCAGCCGGTTGGCAATCGCCACATCCACCGTGGGCAGCAGCGACGTTTCCAGAAGAAATTGCCGTCGTCCCGGTTCCAAATGGACGAAGATCTCTTCGGCGAAATAGTCCATGACGCCATCAAAGCCCCCTTCAAAGGGCGCTTTGTCGGCCATTTTTTGATGGCGTTGACCGGCAAGAATCAGCGTGATACCCGCCGCCCAGCCCTGCGTCAGTTCATGCATCCGCTCGAGCGCCTCATCGTCAAGTTGCGGATGGCGCATCTCCACCAGCTTGCGGGTCTCTTCCAGAGTGAAGCGGAGATCGCTGAAGTCCACCAGGGCCATTTGTTCGCCGGCCTGCGCGCGCACCAGTACCGCGGGTGGCTCTTCGCGACTGACGATGATCGCGCGCGCTCCATCGCACAGGCCCTCTGGCCCGCCGGAAAGAATGGCCTGTACCGCGGCCGTGATGGGCACGTCCTCAAAGTTGTCAAACACCATCGCCACCGGACCGCCCGTGCGCGCGCTAGCCACAAGCTGACGGCTCAGACTCTCGAAAAAACGCCGGGAAAAGACCTCGATATCGTTTACATATTCAAGCTGCAGCAGCGGCAGAGAAGCAGCTCGTTCCCCGATCGCTCGCCGGGCAGCCTCGCGCATGTAATAAAAGAAGGTCGCAGGATCCGCATCGCCTTCGTCGCAGTTGTACCAGAGGGTAGCTATCTCGTTCTTCTGCAGGTAGTCCGCCACAATCGTGGTCTTGCCCGCTCCGGCTGGCGCCACAATCCAGGTAATCTGCCGGTGCGCCGACTGCTCCAGCAGCTCAAAGAGCCGCGGGCGCACTACCACCTCCGCCACCTTGGGAGGCGTCACTTTGGCAGGAAACGGCCCTTCCGGCGGCCGCCGCCTTTCCTTCTTCTCCACCCCTGGCCAAACTTCTCCGCCAGGTGCCTGCCCGCTCTTGTCTGGCATGAATCCCTGTGACGTTTCTGGAGCGCGCCAGCCATCCGCCACCCACGCCCCGCCCTGTCCCCTGTATATAGCACAGGCGTACATAAAGATTAAGTGATGGGGGGGCATCATAATAGTAGTAAGGAAGTAATAAAAAAATCGCACCGGCCACACCACCCGTTGCGGCTTCGGGTAGCATGGGTTTTGGGTACGACAGGGACGCTTCCTGACAGAAACGGGGGCTGCCTGCTGTAAACCAGAGGGCGGAAGAAATCTTCCGCCACTCTGGCTTTGGGCTGGTTGTTTAAATATAAATAGGGCCGCACTTTATATATTTCGGGGGAGCGGGTCTAAATAAATCTCATCACGCGTCAAACCACAATGAGATTCTGCTCCTATAGCCAATCCACCTTGGCGATGCGGGGCGGTACATTCAAATTCCAAGTGCAACAAAGAGCGTGAACAGAATCAAACAGTTCGTCGCAGCCGTGCCGTGGGAAAGTGGGAAACGCTCTTTGTTTTCCATCTTTTCCATGGCTTCCTACCAACCATCTCCTGTCGGCTCTTTGCGATGTGTTGTTGCACTTGGACCTTGAATCCGCCGGCCGTATCTTTCAACACCACGCCGTGCAAGCTCTGGGGAAGGAAAACGGTTTCACCAGCTTGGCAGTTGAAACCCACGCTGCCAACCTCGTTCTCCTGAATCCCGAACGCTGAAGCGATCCAGAATGCCAGCATCCAAGCCTATTGGCGAAGGTACCGGCCACTGTTGCGCGGAGCAAGCAACCAGAAGTGCCGAAACAGCGAGTACCGGTCCCTGATCGTTAAACTAGCAAAAAGGTAACGTTCAATACCCCACAGATCACCCACAGATCGATTTTTTGGGGTTGCCGATTCTTTCTCTCCGTACGCGGGGTGGAAACTCCCCCATGAATTGACCGGTTTTCCTTCCTGGTAACACCGCTTTATTGATCAGGCCCATAAATTCGGACTCAATCTGGCTGGTCCCTACCTCCGGGTGAAGGCGCTCGGTCCCGCGCACACCATCTGCTCGGCACTGGCTCCGGGAGGATGCGCTGTATCTTTACCGCCATGAACTTTGCCACCCGTACGATGCTCGGGGTATTCTTGGGCCAGCATTTGAACCTGACGGAGAGAGCCGTGGCTTGCAGTATGGCCTTGCTGGCTGCAGCCGCGCTCGTCCTCCACCTAGCAACCGTGCTTAGAACAGATGGTTCAACTCAAGCTGGCGTCACTGCTTTTGCGTGTACGTGTGTCGCTCCGCTGGAAACGTAGCCGCAGGGTAGCCAGCAACGGCCGCAAGGCGCTGCCCGAAGGATGGATTCACAATGACGAAGCACCCCACCGTTCTGGACGTGGCCAGACTGGCTCACGTCGGCGCTTCCACGGTCTCCCGCTTTCTGCGCGGCGTACCGGTGCGGCGTAAGGCGGGTGAGCGCATTGCCAACGCCGTCAAGGATCTTGGCTACATACCGGACCAGACCGCCCGCGCCCTGCGCGCCGGACGCAGCCACACCATCGGCATTTTGCTGCCCAAGGTCTCCAATGTGTTCTTCAGCGAAGCCACACAACTGGTGGAAGAAGAGGCCCGCAAGCAGGGCTGCAGCGTCATTCTGCTCACCCACCAGGACCGCATAGCTCAGCAGCAGGAGCACCTGCTCACCCTGCGCCGCTATCGTGCTGACGGCGTGATCCTGGTGGCCACGCCCGGCACCCTGCTTGCAGACGTGCGCCAGGCGCTGCCCGATGTGCCGCTGGTGGCGCTCGATAGCTACCTGTCCCCCGAGGTGGACTCCGTCGTGCTGCGCAATCGCGAAGCCGCGCGCATGGCCACCGAGCACCTGCTCTCGCACGGCTATCGCTCCATCTTCTGCGTGGGCGCAAAGCCCAAGGTCTTCAGTTTCTCCGAACGCATGGCGGGCTACGCGGAGGCGATTGCGGCCGCCGACCTGACCCCGCACTTCATCGTCCCGGAAGACTACGAGCACCTGCACTATCAACTGGGCACCAGCCTGCGCGGCAAGCTGCCACCCGACGCCGTGCTTTCGCTCAGCGACTTTGCCACCCTCCACACTCTCACCACCTTCAACGAGTTCGGCCTGACCCGCGAGGAACGCCTGCCCCTGATCGGCTTTGACGACTTTGGCTACGCACAGCTCATGGACCCACCCCTCACCGTCATCCGCCAACCTATCGAGACGATGACGCGCTACGCGCTCAGTGCACTCTTCCGCCGCATTGAGCAGGATGGAGCGGGCGAGGTGCAGGAGATCTCCCTGCCCGGCGAACTGATTCGCCGCCGCTCCTGCGGCTGCGTCTAGGTCTCTGACCGTATGATTCCTGAACCCTCCTGGGTGCCCCATCCTTGACCACGTTCTCTGTGGGCAAGGGTGGGATCGAAGAAAGCCAGTTCTCGAATCTCCCCGAGCCAGCCATGAGCGGGTGCCCCATGTCTCGATTTTGAGACATGGGAAAGAACAACCTTCGCTCCCCACTCTCCCTAGCGAGGCAACTCCACGCTGCCCTTCACCTCAAGGGTGGTTCCGGCCTCGGTCGTGAGCGCCTTGGGCTGGCTGCCGCCAACGTAGAAGGTGTAGCTCCCGGCGCGCACCGCGCGATGCCCTGCGGCGTCCACCGTGCTCAACTGGCGCGCACCCAGATGGAAGACGGCTTCCTTTTCCTCGCCCGCCTGCAGATGTACGCGCTCGAAGCCTTGCAGGGAGAGCCGGGGCGCGCCCGGCTGTTGTGGCGCGCGCACGTAGAGTTCCGGCACTTCATCACCCGCAACGGCGCTGGTGTTGCGCACCTTCACCCGCACCTCCACCGGATCGCCGGCATTGATTGCACTCTTCCCCACCGTCGCGGGCTCGTAATGGAAGGTGGAGTAGCTGAGGCCAAAGCCAAACGGGTGCAGCGGCTCTCCCTCGAAGTAGCGATAGGTGCGATTCGCCATGGCGTAGTCGTCAAAAGCCGGCAGATCCTGCACCGAACGGTAGAAGGTCACCGGCAATCGGCCCGATGGGTTGTTCGCACCCATCAGGGTTTCGGCAATGGCGCGGCCACCCTGCTGGCCCGGATACCACGCCAACAGAATTGCGCTGGCACTGCGCTCTGCCGCCTGCGAGGTCAGCGCGCTGCCCGTGGTGAAGACCACCACCAGCGGCTTGCCGGTTGCGGCAACGGCTTCCAGCAGGTGCTCCTGGGCCTTGGGCAAGGCAATGTCGAGCCGGTCGCCGCCGTCGAACTCCGACGAATGCACCGGCATCTCTTCGCCTTCCACGTTGGGCGAGAGACCCACGAAAGCCACCACCACATCGGCCTTGCGCGCGGCGTCCACGGCGCGATCCAACATGGGCTGCGCCGGTGGCTGCCACTCCAAGTCGCAAAAACGGTCATCGACCAGGTGGTCATACTCCATGCGAATCGCGTGGGCCCGCTGATCGGCAGCGCGCAAGGTAAATTGAGGATTGTTCCGGCTGTTGACGGTTGCCGGTTGGCCATCGACAAAAAGCTTGCACCGTGCCCGCGGCTGCTTGCTGTCCCCTGCTTCAGGGCCGGGATCGAAGACCGCCGAGGGCTTCATGCAATGGAAGGTCAGCACATAATCGCCCACCATCGGAGGAACAAACTCGCCCGTCCAGCGCACCGCAAAGCTGCGGTCGGAGACTCCGGCCGCGGGTGCCACCCGATTCCAGTCAAAGTTGATGTGCGCGTCTAGGCGCGTAGCCAGGGGCGCGCCGGTAAAGGTCGCGTCCTTGAAAAACTCCGCCTTCAGCCCCTGCGCGTGCTCCGGGCCGGCGCTGCGGAGATACTCGGCGGGAATGGGCGCGGAGGTTCCATCGGCCACAATCGAGCCCGGCGCAAATAGGATGGCATCGTTGCCAAACTGCGCCGTCATACCCGCAAGTGGCGTGACCGGATGCGAGGGTTCGCCGTTGTAGTTGCCTTCCACCGACTCCAGCAGATCGGCCGTAGGCCCAACCACCGCAATCTTCCTCTTGCCAGCTTTTAGCGGAAGCAGGCCATCGTTCTTGAGCAGCACAATCGACTCCCGCGCCGCCTGCAGCGCCAGCTCGTCGCTGGCCCTGGTGTCCACATCCTTCATGGAGAGCGTACGGAACGGTGAAGACTCCGGCGGATCGAACATGCCCAAGCGAACGCGCGCGGCAAACAACCGCTCCAGCGTCAGGTTGAGTTCCGCCTCGGACAGCGCCCCCGTGGTCACCGCCTGGGTCAGCGCGTTGTACGTGGAGCCGCAATCCAGATCCGTACCCGCACGCAGCGAGAACACCGAAGCCTGCACATCGTTGGCCGCAAAGTGGTGGCCGCGGTTCACATCCGCCACCGAGTCGCAATCCGAGACCACGAAGCCGCTGAAGCCCCACGCTGTGCGCAGATGATCCTTCAAAAGCATGTCGCTGGCGCAGGCCGGCTTGCCGTCAATGGCGTTGTAGGCGCACATGATGGACCCGGCCTTGCCCTCCACAATGGTGGCGCGAAAGGCTGGCAGATACGTGTCTTCCAGATCGTGATCGGAGATGTCGGCGTTGAAGTGATGGCGCGTGCTCTCCGGGCCGCTATGCACGGCGTAGTGCTTGGGGGTTGCAACCAGCCGATAGACGTGCGCATCGTCGCCCTGCAAGCCCTTCACAAACTCCACGCCCATGCGCGCGCTCAGAAAGGGATCTTCGCCGAAGGTCTCCTGGCCGCGTCCCCAGCGGGGGTCGCGAAAGATGTTGACGTTGGGCGACCAGAAGGTGAGCCCCGAAAAGCGCAGATGTTCGCCGCGCCGCCGTGCCTCTTCGTACTTCGCCCGCCCCTCGGTGCCGATCACGTCCGCCACCTGATGCATCAGGTGCAGATCGAAGGTGGCAGCCAGTCCAATGGACTGCGGGAAGTTGGTGGCCTGGCCATTACGGGCTACGCCATGGAGCCCCTCGCTCCACCAGTCGTACTCCTCAACCCCAAGCCGAGGAATGGCCGTGGCATGGCTGAGGGTTTGCGCCACCTTTTCTTCCAGGGTCATGCGCCCAACCAGATCGTGTGCCCGCTCTTCCGACGTGCGGACCGGATCAAGATACGCGCAAGCTTCGGTAGCACAGGCAGCGGGTTGGACTATGTGCTGCGGCAACTGGCCAGCCTGCGCTCCAAGAACTGCGCAGCTGGACGATAGTACAAAGCAAAGCAAGAAAAAAGTCTTCATCGGGCTCTTCAGGGTGCTGGTCTCCAAAAACTGAAAGAAGGAATAGAGCAAGCGCCAGCCTGGCGGTCCAGCATCTTGCCCACCGTTTTACATTGTCCGCTATCAGGATACATTCGAGCAGATTCCCAGCCTTCGAGCGAAAGCTGGGAATCTGCTCTGGTCAGATCAAAACCGCACTGGAGGGTAATGCGGCCCTGGGCTATTCTCGTCCGGCGGCCCCTCCGGGCCAGCGAAAGATGCGCCTTGCCTCGATATCAAAACGGCTGCAGTCTGCCTACTCGATGGCAAAAACAGCATAGACAGTGGTCTCGATAGAGATTTTTTCAGGTTCAATGGCCAGTGGTGGCGGCGCGGCCAGCATGGATTTGTTCGCCATCGGTGCCATCGCCCGATCCCGCCACACCGGCGCTTCCCCAGCGGCCATCTCATTGGTCACGTACTCCAGCGCACCCAGCTTGACGCCCATGCCTTTGGCCAGCACCGCGGCCCGCTCCCGCACCTGCGCCATGGCCTCATCCAGCACCTTCTCTTCGAGCGCATTGCGGTCCTTCATCGCCCAATCAATCTGCCCGCTGGACGTGGCTCCGGCATTGATGGCCACATCCAGAATCTCCGCGGCACGGCCGGCCGGGGCACGCACCGTCCACTGCTCGGTCAGCTTGAACTTGTGCGGCTTGGCCCAGTCGTGGTCCAGGCTCTGCGACTCGCTGTGGATCGCGCTCTCTTCAATGCCAGCCTGCTTGAGCGCCGCGATGATGGTGTTGGAGATGCGCGCCCCGTCGGCATACACCTGCTTGGCATCGCCCAGTTGGGTTTCAAAGCCGAGGTGGACAATGGCCAGGTCCGGCGCTGCCGTCACCCGCGCTCCAGCCTGCACGGTGAGGATGCGATTGCTTCCATCAATCTTGAGCTGTGGCTGACTGGCCTGTTGGGCCGTGGCGGCAACGCATCCTGTAGCTAAAACAAAGGCGGCAAGAACAATTCGGGTCTGCATGGGTCGTTCTCCTTCAACCCATGAACGTAGAGCGCGAAGAAACTTGCAGGCCTCTCCTCTATTCCACCAAGGAAGCGAAATCACACTCCTTGATATATACCGTGGTCTATACCAAACCAATGAAAAACTCCGCACGGAAACTTTGCTTTCCCGTGCGGAGATTTTTCTTCTGCCCCAGATCAGTGCTTGGTGGCGTAGCGGGTGCCGAACTGGCGCAGCTTGGCCAGCGTGGCTGCGGCCTCGCCGGAGTCGATGGCTTCAGCGCCCATCTGCACGCCCTGCTTCAGGTCGATCGCCAAGCCTGCGGCCACCAGCGCCGCGGCCGCATTCAGCAGCACAATCTCGCGCCGCGCGCCGGGAATGCCGGTGATTACGTCGTAGAGCAAGGAGGCGTTGGTGGCCACATCGCCGCCGGTAAAATCCTCCAGCTTGCGGCGTTCCAGGCCCGCCATCTCCGGGGTAACGCGCGCGCCCTTCAGCGTGGGCTTGTCGCTGCCCTCCGCCTGCTCAACGCGCGCCACCACGCTCTCGCCTGTGGTGGTCAGCTCGTCGATTCCGTCCGTCCCGTGCACCACAAAAGCCCTACGCGCGCCCAGCTCCGCCAGCGTGCGGCCCACCAGCAAGACCTTGCTCGGAGCCAGCACGCCAATCACCTGCGCCCGCGCTCCGGCCGGATTGGTCAGTGGTCCGCAGAGGTTGAAGATGGTGCGGAAGCCCAGCGCCCGGCGCAGTGGCCCCACGGCCTTCATGGCCGGATGGTAGCGCGGGGCAAACAGGAACATGAAGCCGGTCTCGCGCAGGCACTCCACAGCCTGTTCGGGCTCCAGATCAATGGGAACGCCGAGGGCTTCCAACACGTCGGCCGTGCCACAGCGCGAGGTCACCGCGCGATTGCCGTGCTTGGCCACATGCGCACCCGCCGCCGCCGCCACCAGCGCCGCACCGGTGGAGATGTTGAAGGTCAGCGGACCGCCGCCGCCGGTTCCCACCACGTCCACCAGCCGCTCGCGCTCGTCGTCTTCGAGCGGCATGGGCTTCAGGTGGCGGCGCATCACGTCCACAAAGCCGGCCAGCTCGGGAGCTTGCTCGCCACGGGTGGCCATCACGGCCAGCAACGCCGCCGTCTCTACCTCGGGCACATCGCCGGTGAGAATCTCCTCCAGCACCTCGGCCGCTACCTCGCGCGTCATGGCAGCGCCGTCCTCGGCCAGCAACTTCAACTGTTTCTTCGCCAAACTCATGTTCTTATCTTATTGCGGCAGGCTTGCCGGACGCGCGTCCCCTTGGCATTGCTCAATGAACTAAATGTTGCGCCAACTGGATAGCCGATGGGGCTAGAATGTGTCCATCCGGAAAAGCCTATGAAAGGTAAGCTCCTTATGCGATCCGTCGTTTTGACTTTTGCAGGAATTGTGCTTCTGAGCGCAGCCAAGCTGACCGCGCAAACCCCCTTTGACATCCAGCCCATCAAGGAATTGAAACCAACCGGCACACTGGGCACCTGCGACTATCAACCCACCGCCGCGGAGGCCCCCTTTCTGAAGAACACGCCGGAAGGCGAACGGATCAACGACCCGCTCTTCCACGGCAAGTACAGCCTGCGAGGCAAGAGCGGCGTCTCGATTGCATGGTTCGGAGTGGTACGCGGTGTCAAAAC
Source organism: uncultured Occallatibacter sp. (assembly GCA_964645855.1). Taxonomy (GTDB): domain Bacteria; phylum Acidobacteriota; class Terriglobia; order Terriglobales; family Acidobacteriaceae; genus Telmatobacter. Next base: position 1,148 of record CAZYDF010000063.1, on the reverse strand, counting down.
CTCTGCCGATCCCGGTGGGGAGACAACCCTTCTGGTGCAGCATCATTTCTTTGACGGCATGACGGATTGCCACATCATGCTGGTAGGCATTGGCGGGATGGGGGACTTTACCGCTCGGCTCAAGCTCGATCCCGCGCAGATTCCCGGCCTCTCGCTGGTTCGCATCTACGGCAAGGTGAAGAGCGAGAAGGGTGGCGTGCCAGAGGTGGAGGTTGATTACATTCGCGTATGGCCATGGTTGACCTTCACTTTTACAGACCTGAGCGGCGGAGACCAAAGCAATCCCCGCTGGCAGCAGTATTCCCACCTGCGTCCCGGTGGGCGCGTCTATGCTCCTTACCCCAACCGCAACTATTACCTGAACGTCCTGGGCGATCCGGCCGAGTTTGGGCTGAATCTGCGCGAACAGTGAGGCCTGCTCACGACTCCTCGAGGATGGCTCCATCCGGATGCATCCTCAAGGAGAGAAAAGCATCGAAGAGAGCATGGAATACAGACTTTTGGGAGGCTGCGGCCTCAAGGTTCCGGTTTTGAGTTTTGGCGCGGGAACGCTGGGCGCAGGGAGCGTCTTCTTTGACGGCTGGGGCGCGTCCGACGACGCGGCCCGGGCCGACCGCATTGTCTCTATCTGCCTGGAGGCCGGCGTCACGCTCTTTGACACCGCCGACGTATACTCCGACGGCAGCTCCGAGCAGGTTTTGGGCCATGCCCTCAGGGGCCGCCGCGATCAGGCTCTGATCTCAACCAAAGCCACCTTCCGCCTGGGTACCGGGCCGAACGACGTGGGCAGCTCCCGCTGGCACTTGCGGCGCTCGCTTGAAGCCAGCTTGAAGCGGCTCGGCACGGATTATGTAGACATCTACCACCTGCACGGTTTTGACGCTCAAACGCCCATCGAAGAGGTGCAGCAGACGCTGGACGGCTTTGTCCGCGAGGGCAAGGTGCGCTACACGGCCTGCTCGAACTTCTCCGGCTGGCACCTGATGAAGTCGCTCGGCGTGGCGGACAAGTATGGCTGGACCCGCTTCAGCGCCCAGCAGGTGTACTACTCGCTGGTGGGCCGCGACTACGAGTGGGAGCTGATGCCGCTCGCCCTGGACCAGAAGGTGGGCGCGCTGGTGTGGAGTCCGCTGGGCTGGGGCCGTTTG
>CAZYDF010000062.1:0-24508 GCA_964645855.1 uncultured Occallatibacter sp. | reverse complement strand
GTCGCCTTCGCCGCACTTGGGGCACTTCATGCCTTCAATCAGGTTCTGCTTGATGTACTTGCACTTGGGGTAGCCGGAGCAGCTTACAAACTCGCCATAGGCTCCCTGGCGCAGCACCAGTGGTTTGGCGCACTGCGGGCAGGCCTCGCCGGTGGGCTCGGGCGGCTTCTGCTGCTGCTTTTGGCTCAGCTTGCGGAAGGTCCGGCAGGGCGGGTCGGCGTTGTAGTCCGGGCAGCTCATGAAGGGCCCGAAGATGCCGCGGCGCAGCACCATCACCTTGCCGCAGTTCTCGCAATACTCCTCGGTCTCGCCGGCCTCTTGCGCTTCAGGCGTGTTCAGGTCCGGCTTGGCGGCAATGTTTTCCTTGGTAAAGGTGCAGCTCGACGGATCTTTCTTCTTGTAGGCCGAGCAGGCAAAGAAGCTGCCAAACTTTCCCCACTTCAACAGCAGCGGCGAGCCGCAGACGTCACACTTCTCGTCCGTAGCCTGCTCCATCCGCTTGATGTCTTCCATCTCGGTTTCAGCCACCTTGAGTTCATCCTCAAAGTGGTCGTAGAAGCCGCTCAGCAGCGTGGTCCACTTCTCGCTGCCTTCTTCGATGTCGTCCAGTTCGGACTCCAGCTTGGCGGTGTAGGCGGGATCGAAGATGTACGGAAAGTTCTTCACCAGCAGGTCGCAGACCACCACGCCGATCTCGGTGGGGTAAAATCGCCCACGCGAGCCGCCGTGCTTGACCACGTACTCGCGATCCTGAATGGTGCTGATGATCGAGGCGTAGGTGGACGGGCGGCCAATGCCGCGCTCTTCCAGTTCCTTCACCAGCGAGGCTTCGTTGAAGCGCGGCAAGGGCTGGGTAAAGTGCTGTTCCGGGTCCAGCTTTTCCAGATTGAGCGTCTTTACGCCGTCCAGAGAAGGCAACCGGTTGGAGCTTTCGTCGTCGTCGTCCTTCTTGTCTTCGGCAACCTCGTAGACCTTCATGAAGCCGTCAAAGCGCAGCACGGAGCCGGATACGCGGAAGTCGTAGGTCTTGCCGTTTTTGGCGGACTGGGCGGCAATGTTGGCCGTGGTCACTTCGTATGCCGCGGGAACCATCTGCGAGGCCACAAAACGCTGCCAGATCAGGCGGTAGAGCTTCAATTGCTCTTCGGAGAGGTACTTGGCAATCGACTCTGGGGTACGCGAGGGATCGGCGGGACGGATGGCTTCGTGCGCATCCTGGGCCTGCTTCTTGCCCTTGTAGGTGTTGGCCGTGGCGGGCAGATATTCCTTGCCCAGGGTCTTGGTGACCCACTCGCGTGCGCCCGCAATGGCTTCCGGCGCCACACGGGGCGAATCGGTACGCATGTAGGTGATCAGGCCGGTGGTGCCTTCGGTGCCCAGGTCCACGCCTTCATAGAGCCTCTGTGCCACGCCCATGGTACGGCGCACGTTGAAGCCCAGCTTGTTGGCCGCATCGCGCTGCAACTGGCTGGTGATGAACGGCGGCAGCGGACGGCGCTGCTGCTCACGAGCCTGCACGCTGCTCAGCGTCCACTTGGCCTTTTCCAGAGCCAGGACGGTCTCGTCCATGGTCTCCTTGGAGCCCAGGGCGTTGGCCACGAACAGCGCCTTGCCGTCCTTGTCTTTGCCGTTGGGGACGCGGGCCGACTCGCCTTCAATGCCGATGAACCGCGCCTTGAAGCTGCTGGCAGCCTGCTTGTCGGGATGCAGAAAGGCGTCCAGGGTCCAGTATTCCTGGGGCACAAAGGCGGTAACCTCGCGTTCGCGCTCCACAATCAGGCGCACGGCTACGGTCTGCACACGGCCGGCTGAGAGTCCGCGCCGCACCTTGTCCCAGAGCAGGGGGGAGATTTGGTAGCCCACCAGCCGATCCAGCACGCGCCGGGTCTGCTGCGCGTCGACAAGATTCTGGTCGATGTCGCGGGCATGGTTGAAGGCCTCCTGCACGGCCTTCTTGGTGATCTCGTTGAAGGTCACGCGGCGAATTTTTTTGCGCTCTTTTGCCGTTTTGCCCAACTGCAGCGCCAGGTGGTAGGCAATGGCCTCCCCTTCGCGGTCAGGATCGGGTGCCAGGAAGATCTGGTCGGCCTTGGCCGCGGCCTTGATCAGCTGGTCAACGATCTTCTCTTTCCCCGGGGAGACAATCAGTTCCGGCTCAAAGGTTCGCTTCTTCAGCTCCACGCCAATGTCATTCTTCGGCAGGTCCATAATATGGCCGATCGAGGCGCGCACCTCGAAACCCTTGCCGAGATATTTTTCGATCGTCTTCGCCTTGGCAGGCGACTCCACGATCACCAATGCTTTGCTCATTGCCATCCTTAAACTACGAACCTGTCCGTCAAGATCCACCTGTTGCAACCAGGCCGCATCCCGCGGGGGCCACCTTCCACCGGACGTCAATCCACCAGTCCTTGAAAAAAGTGGCTACAAGTGTTGGACCCTACCACGGAAGGGCAGGCCATTTCCACCGGAGAAATTCAGTTCCCGGCCCAACTGTACCATTTTTGACGAAGCCAAGCCGGGGGAATGTTTTTGAAATTGGCCTGTTTGTATGATGTAAGTCTAAATAAATAAACTATATACAAAATATATACCGAACTGGTCCTTTCTGCGGGCATTGGCTCAGGCGGCGCAGTGAAAGGGTTCGATCCGGGGTTGCTGGCGCTGCGAGGCTTGCTGCCGCCGGGCGGCGGTCGTCATGTCGATCTCGCCCAGAAACTCACGGACGATCTTTCCCGGATGAGGTGGGTTGTGCATGCGCATGATTTTGGCCTTCTCTCCCCATTTTGCACCATCACATGGTTTTGACGTAGTTTTTGCCCGGCAACTGCCGCACCCGGCCTGCCATCTCCAGCTCAAAGAGTGCCGTAAACACCTCCGACGAGGTCAGTTGCAGCTCCATAAGCTCCAGAATCTCGTCCAGTTGCAGGCTGTCGTCGCACTTCAGAACCTCGAGCACCATGGCCTCGTGGGGCCGGAGCAGCGGTTCGGGTAATAAGGATGCAGGAGTCTCATCGCGGGATTCGCCCATGGCCTCCGACTCCAGCCCGATCCGCACCTGGCTGGGCAGGTCCTCCCAGATGTCCTCCCAGGTGGCCACCAGCTTGGCTCCCTGTTGAATCAACATGTTGGGAGTCCAGGAGCCCTTGTTGGTCACGTTGCCGGGCACGGCGTAGAGGTCACGATTCTGCTCGGCGGCGCAGCGGGCCGTTACCCGCGTGCCGGAGTTCTCGCTGGCCTCCACCACCAGCACGGCCACCGCCAGCCCGCTCAAAATCCGGTTGCGGCGGGGAAAGTTCTGCGGAGCAGGGAAGGTGCCCATCGGCAGCTCGCTCACAATGGCGCCACCGGCGGCCAGAATCTCCTCGGCCAGCTTGCGGTTCTCTTTGGGGTACACCACATCAATCCCCGTGCCCCACACCGCAAGGGTGGGCCGGCGGGCGGCCAGGGCCCCCTTGTGGGCACAGCTATCAATGCCGCGCGCCATGCCGCTCACAATCAGCAGCCCGCGCGCCGCTAGGTCGCGGGAGAGAAGCTCCGCCATCCCTGAGCCGTAGGGTGTAGGGTGGCGCGTTCCCACCACCGCCAGCGACGAACGGCTCAGCAGCCGCACATCGCCACGTACCCACAGCACCGGGGGCGGGTCGTAGATCTCCTTCAAGCGTTCCGGATAGGCCTCGCAACTAAAGCTCACCAGCGTGGCTCCCTGCGCCTGCGTGCGCGCCCACTCCGCCTCCGCCGCCGCGCGCCCTTTGCCGTCAAACAGGAACTGCGCAGCTTCAGCCGGTATGCGCAGCGCTTCCAGTTCCGTCAGGCGCAGGTTCAGCACCTGGGCCGGGTACTCCACCCGCTGCATCGCGTCCAGAATGCGTTTGGGGCCCAGCCCTGGGGACAGGGTCATCGCCAGCCACGCCAGACGTTCATCGTCCAGGCTGGTGGCCGGCTCCAGATTCGCATAGGGGGGAAACGAGCTCATGGGTTCCGCCTGACTGTTCTATTTCCGTACAGTCTTCATCTCCGCAGGGAAAAGAGAGCAGCATTGGTTGCATGTTGCGCTCACCTTACCTCCAGGGAAAAACCCATGTCAAGGCTTTGGTTGGCTCCGGTTCATTTCTTCCAGAGCATCTTCCCTTTTGCTAAAGACCTCCGTGCCCCACCCATTTCCGCGCTTTATGCGGAAATGGGTGGGAGACCTATGAAATTCAGGTCTACACCATTTCAGAAAACGCTTGGGATCTGGCTTGCATCCTTGGCGCGCCTTGGTAGTCTAATGAGCGTGACTTCCCAGCAAGACGCCCGGCTGCGTATCGCCGCTATCGACTTCCTCAATCCCGCCCCGTTGATGTGGGATTTTGAACATACCCCGCTGGCCGCGGAGCTCGGCCTCCGCTACCGCATTGACCGCATGACGCCCAGCGAGTGCGCCCAGCGGCTGGTCACCGGACGGGCCGATCTGGGGCTGATCCCCATAGCGGCGCTGCCGGCCCATCCCCATCTGTGCATTCTGCCCGGCTGCACCATCGGCTCCAAGGGACACATCCGCTCGCTGGTGCTGGTGCGCCGTGCCAGCCAGCCGCTGGCCAGCATCCGCTCGGTCGCGGCCGACACTGCCAGCCGCACCACCGTCACCTATGCCCGCATGCTCTTCCACAAGTGGGGCAACGGCCAAGTACCCTTCCTGCCGCTGGCTGCCGATCTGGATCGCATGTTGGCCGAGGCTGACGCCGCCATCGTCATCGGCGACCCGGCCCTGCTGGCCCTTGAAGACCAGCCAGCGCGCCAGGCCCGCACCGGCGAACAGCTGGTCTATCACGATATGGCCGACGAATGGCGCGCCCTTACCGGCCTGCCCTTCATCTCCGCCGTCTGGTGCACCAGCATTGCATGCAGCGGGCCTCTGGAGCATGCCACGGCCTCGCTGGAAACGGTGGCCGAGGACTGCATCCGCTCCCGCGACCATGGTCTGGCGAATATCGAGTCGCTGGTCCGGGAGTGGTCCGCGCGCCTGCCCATCCCCGCCGCCACCATCCGCACTTACCTCTCCACCAACATTCACTACATCCTCGATCAGCAGTGCATCGACGGCATGAAGGGTTTTTACCGCACCGCCACGGAGCTTGGCATCCTGCCTGCCTATGACGTGAAGCTCTAGCACCTGCGGCCACCTGCGGTGGGGCCAACTCGCTTCGCGGCGCTCGTGACGCTTTCTGCGAAGGTTCGTGCGTCCCGCCGGGATGTTGGCGCTATGTAATCGCGCTTTCTCTGGGGTTCCCCTTCGACTACGCTCAGGGTTCATCCATCGGCTATGGATCCGGCCCGTGAAGACTGATAACTGGGTGCCCCATCCATCCCGCGTTTTGTGCGGGATGGGTGGGATAGAGTGACACTCTTTGAGGGCCAGATCAAGATTCTCGTGCGCCCCTCCGGGGCACGCTCCGCCGCGTACGGCCTGTTTTGTTGTGAACTCTTGAGACAGAACCGTCGGAATCAAGAAAAACGGCGATGGATATTCTCCATCGCCGTTCGTAGTTGCTCGCGATCTTATGCGCAGTATTTACTCCTCGTCCTTGGTCGGGAAGATGTTGCCCATGCGGTGAATCTGCGCGCCCACCCCGTGGAGCTTCTCTTCGATGCGCTCGTAGCCGCGGTCCATGTGATACACCCGGTCAAGGATGGTCTCGCCATCGGCCACCAGCGCCGCCAGCACCAGCGACGCAGAGGCGCGCAGGTCAGAGCACATTACCGCAGCGGCTGAAAGTGGTGCCTTGCCGCGCACCGTGGACGTACGTCCATCCACCTTGATGTTCGCGCCCATGCGCACCAGCTCCTGCACATGCATGAAGCGGTTCTCAAAGATGTTCTCCTTGATCAGGCTTACGCCCTCGGCCTGGGTAGCCAGCGCCATATACTGGGCCTGCATGTCGGTGGGGAAGCCCGGATACTCCTCGGTGGAGATGTCGGCGGCACGGAGTTTGGCGGCGCCGCGCACGCGCACCGAGTCAGGTCCCAGCGCTTCCACCCTTGCTCCAGCCTCAAGCAGCTTCTCAATCACCGCTCCCAGGTGCTGCGGCTCGCAACCAGACACGATCAGGTCGCCGTTGGTGATGGCTCCAGCCACCAGGAAGGTGCCAGCTTCAATCCGGTCCGGGATGATGCTGTGGGTTGCGCCATGCAGCTGGGCCACGCCCCGCACCCGGATGGTGGAGCTTCCCGCCCCCTCGATCCTTGCGCCCATCTTCACCAGCAGCGCCGCCAGATCGCACACCTCGGGCTCTCGTGCGCAGTTCTCCAACAGGGATTCGCCGTCGGCCAGCACCGCGGCCATCAGCAGGTCTTCGGTGCCGGTCACGGTGATCTTGTCCAACACAATGTGTGCGCCCAGCAGCCGTTTGGCGCGGGCCTCAATGTAGCCGTGCTCCTGGGTAATGGTGGCGCCCATCTTCTCCAGGCCCTTGATGTGCAGATCAATGGGGCGGCCGCCAATGGCGCAACCTCCGGGCATGGCTACTCGCGCCATGCCGGTGCGGGCCACCAGCGGGCCCAGCACCAGGGAGCTGGCGCGCATGGTCTTCACAATCTCGTAGCGCGCCACCGGATCGGAGAGCTGCGCGCAACACAGGGCGGTCCGGCCCTGGGCGTCGTCCACCTCAATCTCCGCGCCCATGCTGGCCAGCAGGCGGCGTTCGGTGGCAATGTCGCGCACTTGCGGCACGTTGTGCAGAATCACCGGCTGCTCGGTCAGAATCGCCGCTGCCATGCACGGCAGGGCCGAGTTCTTGGCGCCGGAGACGCGAATGGTGCCCACCAGTGGATTGCCGCCGCGTATGACGTACTTGTCCATAAGCCTTTCCTAAGAGCCTCTTGCAAAATTGCCCGCAGGCGGGTAATAGCGTCAGGGCACGACTTCAGTCGTGCCGCAAAATGGTCAAAATAGATCCCGGCTTTAACCGCTGAGGGATGGCAAGACCTTGAAAAACAAAATGCGGGGGCTAATGCCCTGAAACCTGTTGTTGCTCGTGTCGGCACGACTGAAGTCGTGCCCTGACGCTTCTTGCCTCCACAATGGAATTTTGCAAGAGGCTCCTAAGAGTGAAGATTTGCGGTTGGTCCGAGCATTTCGGCTACTTTTGAAACTTCCCACTGGGTACGTACCGTATGGCCGTTCCTCAGTTTGATCCAAGTCCCACCCTTAAACGTTCCTCTTCCTCATAACCGAAGGACTCGATGTCAGAAATCGACACATAACTGAGGCCATCATCGAAGGTAACAAAATTGGGCATACTCAACTCTCCTGAATCCGTTGTAACCACCCACACATTTTCAAGTCTGGCTGGTGCTGGCGTTCATCTTGAATATTCAGTTTAAATGCAAGCCTGACCTTGTGTGCCGCCCTGCGCATCGCGGAAATCCTCAAACCAACAGAAAGGGCGGCTGGTTGGCCGCCCCTCTCCGTACTGCCGTTCGGTGGTACTCAACTAATCGCCGTAGGGTGAGGGCACCAGGTTCAGCCGCTGCGTCAGGGTGAACTGCATCGGTGTGCCGCTTTCCAGCGTGGCCTGCGAGTGGCTGATGAGCAGGTGCGCGGTAATCACGCCTGCGCCAATCAAGGTGCCGGCCAGTGCGCCCGCCGGTCCGCCCAGATACGCGCCCGTGCCCGCTCCCACGCCCATCGCGCTGCCGTACTCAATCGTATCCCGCTTCATGCGCGAGCCAGCCTTCACCGTGCCCTCGGTGCCGATGTGCGCATTGGCTCCCGGAGCTCCGGTCACCTGCGCATAGAGCTTGTAGCGGGTCCCGTCGCGCAGGGTCACGGTCTCAGGCCGGAGGTGCATATAGCCGCCGCTGCCCACGTGTCCCCGTGAAATGTCGTAGATCCTCCCATCAATCTCCGAGTCCGCCGGGATCAGCAACTGGCCGTTCTGCACCACGTCATTCACTACACGCGTGCGAAAACGCTGCCCGTTCACGGCGTCCGATGAAGAGATCCGCCCCACCAGGCTCACGCGAATCGTGGTGCCTTCCGCCAGTTGCTGTGGTCCCAGCGCCGAGGGGCGAACAATGTCGCCATCCGGATCGTAGCTGGGAGAGATGCGGTGGTTCAGCGTTGGCTGACCCGAAGGGTAACGCTGATCGGTATAGGGGGTCGGATCCTGCTGATAATTGGGATTGTTCTGTCCCCCCTGGTAGTAAGGATCGTACTGGCCCGACGGATAGTACGATCCATTCTGCTGCCCCTGATAGTTCGGCGCCTGCTGGCCCTGATAGGTCGGTGTCTGTTGCCCGGACTGGTCGTACGGGTACGGCTGGCTGGTCGTTGACTGGTTGGTCTGCGACGGCCGGTAAAGCCGGGTTGGAGCCTGCTGCTGGTAGTAAGGATCCGGCTGCGTTGACTGGTACGGGTTGTTCTGCGCCGGTTGGTACGGGTTGTTCTGCACGGGCCGGCTGCTGTTGGTCGGCATCTGCTGGTAGTACGGATCGGGCTGTGTCGATTGGTACCGGTTGGTCTGCGTCGGCGGATACTGGCTGTTTTGCGCCGGACGCGTCGCGCTGGGCGGAGCATCTTGATAGTAGGGATCGGTCTGCGCCTGCTGGTACCGGTTAGTCGGCGCCGGCCGCGACTGGCTGCTCGGAGCATCCTGATAGTAGGGATCGGTCTGCGTGCTCTGGTACCGGCTGTTCCGCGCCGGCTGGTACCGGTTGCTCGGCTGGACCGACTGATACAGATTCGACTCCGGATCCTGATACGAGGACTCCGGCGACCTCTGCACGATCCCGTCATCGTTGCCCGGCTGCCCACCATTTGTTGTCCTGTACACAGGGGGCTGCTGCTGATAGCGCGAACTGGCCGGCGCAGCCTGCTGGCCAACCAGCGGCCGACCCGCCGAGGGCTTCTGAATCTGCTGCGAGCTGGTCGTGATGATCGCGTCGTCCTGCGGCGGATTGGACGTCCCAGCGTAGGGGTTGTTCTGCCCCTCTTCCTGCGCCAGCAGTGCTGCGGCGCCAGCGGCCAGGACCAGGCAAACAAGAAGCGTGCGTTTCATCTGGTTCTCCATCGTCGGGACCTCCCATCCCAGCCGGGTGCGCCCACTATGGGGTCAAACCCGCCGGGAGTTGAACAGTTGCGCCCAAGAGCGCCTTCCGGCCTCAGCGCCGGATTTCCCAAGCTAAGACTAGCCTGCCTTAAGACAATTGGATGCATCCGTGTGACTTTTGGAGCCATGAATGTGCCAAGGGCAGCACGCATCAAGAGTGTCACTCCCCCATGTCTGCCAACTGTTTCGCTCCATGTGACCACCGCCACACCCAAATCTGGCGTTGGGCTTGCTAAAATCAATAGGGAATTGTGTCTTTTAGGTCGGCCTTCCCCGGATTGCGCGGTCCCTCTGCAACTGCCAGCCCCGCGCGTAGCGGAAGTTGCACTCCAGTGCTCAGCATCCGGGCAAGGCCACATCATCTTGGGACGGAATGGAGATCCCCTGGAATGCCAGAACTTCTGAATATGATTCGAAGTGCCGCCGGTGAAGATCTGGCCGTGGATCGCCGTCCGAAACTGAACGACCGGCTACAGCACCGCATCATGAGGAGCAATATGACTGAGATTGTTGCCATTCATGCCCGTGAAGTCCTAGACTCACGCGGCAACCCCACCGTGGAAGCGGACGTGGTTCTGGAAAGCGGCGAGCGTGGCCGGGCCATTGTTCCTTCCGGCGCTTCCACCGGCGAGCACGAGGCTGTTGAGCTGCGCGACGGCGACAAGAGCTACTATCTGGGCAAGGGCGTTCTGCAGGCTGTTGAAAACATTGAGAGCGTCATTGCTCCTGAGCTGGAAGGCATGGACGCCGTCAATCAGCGCCTCATCGACCAGACCATGATCGAGATCGACGGTACCCCGAACAAGGCCAAGCTTGGCGCCAACGCCATCCTGGCCGTCTCCTTGGCCACCGCCCGCGCTGCTGCCCAGACCTTCGAGATGCCGCTCTATCGCTATCTCGGCGGCGTCAATGCCTCCATCCTTCCTACTCCCATGCTCAACGTTCTCAACGGCGGCGCTCACGCCGATTCGAACGTCGACTTCCAGGAGTTCATGATCATGCCCGTAGGCGCGGAGCGTTTCTCCGATGCCCTGCGTTGGTCGGCTGAAGTCTTCCACACCCTCAAGGGCGTGCTCAAAAAGCGCGGCTACAACACCGCGGTTGGCGATGAGGGCGGCTTTGCTCCCTCGCTCAAGTCCAACAGCGAAGCCATCGAACTCATCCTGGAGGCCATCGAGGCCGCCGGCTACAAGCCCGGCGAGCAGATCTCCATCGCCCTCGACCCTGCCGCAAGCGAGTTCTACGACAAGGAAAAGCAGAAGTACGTCTTCAAGAAGAGCGACAAGCGCGAGCTTTCCAGCGACGAGATGGTTCACTTCTGGGATAACTGGGTTCGCCAGTACCCCATCGTCTCCATCGAAGATGGCCTGGCTGAGGACGATTGGGCCGGCTGGCGCGCCATGACCGAGAAGCTGGGTAACAAGATCCAACTGGTCGGCGACGATCTGTTCGTCACCAACGTCAAGCGTCTGCAGCGTGGCATTGAAGAGGGCGTGGCCAACTCCATCCTCATCAAGGTCAACCAGATCGGCACCCTCACGGAGACCCTGGAGGCCATCGAACTCGGTCGCCGCTACGGTTACACCGCCGTCATGAGCCACCGCTCGGGCGAGAGCGAGGACACCTTCATCGCTGACCTCGCCGTCGCCACCGGCGTGGGCCAGATCAAGACCGGCTCGGTCAGCCGCACCGATCGTATCGCCAAGTACAACCAGCTGCTCCGCATTGAAGAAGAGCTGGGCTCGGGCGCTACCTTCCTCGGCCTCGAGTCCATCAACTACAACGGCTAGAGCATTTTTCCTTTTGGTATAGACTTCCGTGCCCATCCATTTCCGCGTTCTTTGCGGAAATGGGTGGGATAGCGATGAAATCCAGTTCAACACCATTCGAATCAGGAAAGCCTGGCCGGAGCCAGCCGCGGCGAGACAGTGTGCAAAATGATAAGCGCCGTGGGATACGCCAGACAAGCGACGACGAACAGCGGTACATAGCTGTGGGTGTAGAAGATCACGAGGCCCGTGCCCATCTGCAGCAGGATGCCGCCCACCGCTCCCGCCATGCCCCCAAAGCCCGTAACACTGCCAACGGCCGCTTTGGGGAACAGGTCAGAGGGTACCGTAAACAAATTGGCGGACCAGCCCTGATGGCCAGCCGCCGCCGCGCCCAGCAAGGCCACCACCACCCAGAGACTGGGGACAAAAGGTGTGGCAACGATAGGCAGGATCAGCAACACGCAGCCCAGCATGGTGCCCTTGCGCGCCAGGTTGGCATTCACGCCTCTCTTGCTGAGCCAGGAGTGAGCCTGACCGCCGCCCACGCTGCCCAGAATCGAGATGGCGTACGCAATCACCACCGGCGTGCGTGCCTCGGCCATGGTGAGCCTGAACGTGGCTTGCAGGTAGCCGGGAATCCAGAATAGATAGAACCACCAGATGGGGTCAGTAAGGAACTTGGCGGCCGCAAAGGCCCAGGTCTCCTTCACCGGAAACACATGGCTCCAGGGCACGGTGGCGATCTTCTCGCCGGGATCGGAGAGGATGTACGCCAGCTCGGCTTTGGAGACGAGCGGATGCTCTTCCGGAGGGTGGTAGTAGAGGGTCCAGATGAGGAGCCAGACCAGTCCCAGCGAGCCCGCGATCACAAAGGCAAAGCGCCAGCTGACAAAGGTCATCAACGTGGCCACCAGGATGGGCGCCAGCATGTTGCCCACGTTGGCGCCGGAGTTGAAGATGCCGGTGGCCAAGGTGCGCTCGCGCTTGGGAAACCACTCCGCCACGGTGCGGATGCAGGCCGGGAAGTTGGCCGCCTCACCCAGGCCGAGGATGAACATGGCCACCGCCAGCGTGATGACGGAGAAGGCCGCGCCGGGTAGCATGGCCGCCACGCTCCAAAGAGCAATGGCAAAGATGAAGGCTTTGCGAACGCCCAGCTTGTCGGTGATGCCACCGGCAAAAAACATGGCCAGGGCGTAGGCGGTTTGGAAGGAGGCGGTGATGTAACCGTACTGCTTGACGTTGAGGCCGGGGATGACAGTCTCAAGATATTTTTCAAGCTGTGCGATGACCCCGCGATCCACGTAGGCAATCACGGTAGCGGCAAAGAGCAGAGCGCAGACAATCCAGCGCTGATAACTCATGCGTCCGTTGTCCACCTTGGAATGGAGAGCAGAAGAGTCCAATGGTTCAGTGGTCATGCAAGATGCTCCAGATGAGATGCGCCATTATATCCAGCGGCACGGAGGGCTCGCTTCTATTTTTTGGTTTCTAATCTGAAGGTAGAGTGAAGGACTAATTTGAAAGGGGCGCGCGGGTTCTGCGCTTGAAGTGCGGACCGAATATTGGAGTAACGTGAGGGTTGCGAAGGAACTCCCTCAGAGCCTGAAGCCTGCCGTTTTCTGCTGCATTCCTTTGTAAGGGTTGAACAGGCTGCGGAAGAACTCTTAATTGAAGGCAAGAAGTGTCAGGGCACGATTTTAGTCGTGCCGCACGACGGGCGCATTAAAAGGGATGGCTTCAGCCCTATGGTATGGCTTTAGCCCTTGCGGGCGGCCTTGAGCTTCATCCGCCCAAAGCAGATCTCTCCGCAGCCCGTGAAGTAGCACTCTGACGGAACGCAAGCTCGAGCCTGCGTTCCGTCGATGATCGAAATGCCTCTACGCCTGCCGAAAACCGTTACCCGAGTAGTCTGGCCGCTTCCTTGGCAAAGTAGGTGACGATAAAGTCCGCCCCGGCACGGCGAATGCCCAGGAGCGACTCCAGCGTGGCGCGATCCTTGTCCAGCCAGCCCTTGGCAAACGCCGCCTGCAGCATGGAGTACTCGCCCGACACCTGATAGGCGCCGAGCGGCACGTCAAAGTTATCCCGCGCCGCCCGCACCACGTCCAGATAGGGCATGGCCGGCTTCATCAGGATCATGTCCGCGCCCTCATTCAGGTCGAGGTCGATCTCGCGCATAGCCTCGCGCAAATTCGCGCCATCCATCTGATAGGCCTTGCGGTCGCCAAACTGCGGAGCCGAGTCCGCCGCCTCGCGAAAGGGTCCATAAAACGCCGACGCAAACTTGGATGCATAGCTGAGGATGGGCGTCATGCCCAGATCCGCCTCATCCAGCGCGTCGCGAATAGCCAGAACGCGGCCGTCCATCATGTCGCTGGGGGCAATCACGTCGGCGCCAGCCTCGGCCAGGCTCACCGCGGCTTTGGCCAGCAGATCCAGGGTGGGATCGTTGTCCACCGCCCAGCCGTCGTGGCCTTCCACGATCAGTCCGCAGTGGCCGTGGCTGGTGTACTCGCACAGGCACACATCGGCAATCAGCACCAGTTTTTTGGAGGCAGCTGAGGCCTTCAGGGCACGCAGAGCCTGTTGCACAATGCCGTTCTCAGCCCATGCGCCGGTGCCTTCCGCGTCCTTGGTCGCGGGCAGGCCAAAGAGCAGCAGGCCGCCCAAACCCAGCGCCGCAGCCTCTTCAGCCTCACGCACGGCCTCATCCACGGAGAGCTGGAAGACCCCGGGCATGGAGCTGATTTCCTTGCGGATGCCCTCGCCGGGGCGGATAAACAGTGGATAGATCAGGTCGCCCGGGTCCAGCGTTGTTTCTCGGACCAGAGCACGAAGCGATTCGTTGCGCCGCATTCGGCGCATACGTGAAATAGGGAAGCTCATGGCCTAAATTGTAGCGCCCGGCACCCGCGGTGCGGCAGCCCGCTTCGCGGCATTGCATGCAGCGCTCGCTTCGCGGCCTCCGCGGATGGAGTCTCGGGGGCTCCACGCCCGCAGGCGAATCCCTCTATCGCTGCTGTCCCTGCTCGTAGAGCGTCGAATTCCGGTAGCCCAGCAGCAGCACCAGCGTCCAGATACCCAGCGCGGTACCGAAGGGGAATTTGATGATGTTCAGGAAGGCGCAGACGATGGCCAAAATCCGGCCCCATGCGGTGCGTTCCCACAGTCCCCAACCGGCTGCCAGCGCCATGACCGCGCGGATCACAATCGTGATCCAGGCAAAGTGCAGCAGGAACGGGACCGACATTCCGAAGTCGTGGTTGGGGTGCGTCCACGGGGAGAAGGGGCCCATGAGGAAGAGGTGCGCAAACCTCAGGCCAACGATTCCGCTCACCACCGCCAGCCCTGCATACACAAGCCAGCAGATGGCCAGCGCCTTCACTTTGCCGGCATGAGATTGCAGTTGGAACTCAAAACCTGGAATCTGCGGCACGGCCGGGTCGGCCGCTAACCCGCACTGCCGACAAACTCCCTGTCCTGGTTGAACGGCTTGACCGCATCGGCTGCAATACATGGTGCCTCCTGTTGGCTCTGAACTGGGCCTCTCACTGGAACAAATCCACGATGTCAGAAAACTGGACGATTCCTCTGCCTGCCAGCATACTACGTGTGCAGGTTGGCGCCGGTTCCCACGCTCCGTGGGCAAGTCGCGGATTTCTTTGAGCACTCCAGTCCCGGCTGCGTCCTTCTGAATGGAACGGTTTGGCGTAGCGGACGCTGCCGGTTCATCCGCACAACAACAACCTAGGAGGTGTACTGTGATGTTTCTTGCTCGTAGAACCCCGGGGATGCTGCGTCTTGCGGGGCTGGTTGCCGTAACACTGTGCGGCGCGTTGGCGGCTACTGCTTTTGCCCAGTCCTCATCCGATCCCTGCAAAACCGAGGGCAAACGCGATCCGGACAGTTATGCCACTATCCGGCTGGTCAACATGACCCAGCAACGCGACGCCAACGAAGTCCAAACCGACCTGCGCAACATGCTGCCCTGCGCCAGAATCTACTACGTGCCATCGCAGAATGCGCTCTCGCTCTCCGCTTCAGCGGCCAACATGGAGGAGGCTCGCAAGATTGTTGTCGAGCTTGACCAGCCGCGCAAAAGTTATCGGGTCACCTTTACGCTGGTGCAGGTGGAAGCCGGCAAACGCATGGGCGCCCGCAAATTCTCCTTGGTGCTTTGGGCCAACGAGCGCACTACGCTCAAGCAGGGTCAGCGCATCCCTATTACCACCGGCGCCGACAAGAAGGAGTCTGTTACCGCCGTCCAGGTACAGTACGTGGACGTTGGTCTCAATCTGCAGGCTAGCATCGAGGGCAATCGCCTCTCCACCAAGGTGGAAGAGTCGGCCGTAGTGCCCAGCGCCGCGGCTGCCAATCCTGAGGAGCCCTCCATTGCGCAGACCGTGCTGGAAGGCTCTTCTCTGCTCAAGATCGGTTCTCCCCTGGTAATTGGCTCGCTGGAGCTGCCCGGCTCCACCCATCGCCAGGATGTCGAAGTTCTGGTAGAAGCCATCGACTAGGCATTGCCACCTGCGGTGGGGCAGACCGCTTCGCGTCCTCTGTGGAAAGAGCTTCAGGAGAGAGCACAACGCCCCTACAGGGCGCGGCCTCTCATCGGGCACGAACCCAGGGCTCGGCCTTCGGCCGGCCCTGGGCTATTTACACATCGCCCCTGACGGGGCGGGCATTGCAGCAAGCATCTGCGGCGCGGCGCATTGCATGCAGCAGATCGCTTCGCGGCGTCTGCGGCAAGAGGTAGGAATTGGACGCCATGCCTCAAGAGTCTGCTGCATGCAATGCTGCCCCGGATCCCTCGCACTTGGGGGCCCGGGATTCAAACCCTCAAAGCTGGTGACAGCAATGCCTGGCACCGAAGGCGCGGCTAGCCCCACCGCAGGTGGTTGCCAGGAAGGGGGCTGGCGGGGGATGCTGGAAGCGGATAAACAAATGAGCCAAAACCCTTCTACTCCCGATTTCTCCAACTGGAGCTGCCCGCTGCCTCTTGCCGACTACCCCACCATCGTGATGGGCCATGGCGGCGGCGGCAAGCTCGGCAACGAGCTGGTGGAGCACCTCTTCCTGCCCGCCTTCCGCAACACCGCGCTCGAGAACTTGGGTGACGCCGCCGTGCTCGAGCTGCCCTTTGACGGCAAACCCAACCGCATTGCCATGTCCACCGACTCCTTCGTGGTCCAGCCGCTCTTCTTTCCTGGCGGCAACATCGGCGAGCTGGCTGTGAATGGCACCGTCAACGACCTGGCCGTCTCCGGCGCAATTCCCATGTATCTGACCGCCGGCTTCATCCTCGAAGAGGGCTTCGCGCTGGCCCAGTTGGCCGCCATTGTGGACGCCATGGCCGCCGCTGCCCGCACGGCTGGCGTGCAGATTGTTACTGGCGACACCAAGGTAGTGGAGCGCGGCCATGGCGACGGCGTTTACATCTCCACGGCTGGCGTTGGCCTGGTCCGCCCCGGCATCAGCGTAGGTCCGCACCGTGCTCAGCCGGGGGACGTGGTCCTGGTCTCAGGCTCCATGGGTGACCACGGCATGGCCATCATGAGCCTGCGCGAAGGCCTGGAGTTTGAAAGCCAGATCCGCTCCGATTGCGCTGCCCTGAACGGGCTCATCTCCGATGTGCTGGATGCGGTCGGCCCCGCCGTCCACGCCATGCGCGATCCCACCCGCGGCGGCTTGGCCTCCACATTGAATGAGATTGCCGCCAGCTCCGGCGTTGGCATCCAGATTGAAGAGGCAGCGCTTCCGATTCATCCGGAGGTGGCAGCGGCCTGCGAGCTGCTCGGCCTAGACCCGGTCTACGTGGCCAACGAGGGCAAAGTGGTCTTGTTTGTCGCGCCTGAGGCCGCGGATCGCGCCCTGGAAGTTCTCCGCGCCCACCCGCTGGGCAAGGAAGCCGCGCGCATTGGCCACGTGGTTGCCGAGCATCCCCGCATGCTGGTTGCCCGCACCCTGATGGGCTCCAACCGCGTTATCCCCACCCAGATTGGCGAGCAATTGCCGAGAATTTGTTAGGGACTAGGGAGTAGGGGGTAGGGGATAGGTCTCCGACCGCATTCCGTCATGGAGTTATCAATTGATAACTCCATGACTCAGGTAACTCAAAAGTGGTAACTAATTTCACGACACTGTCTTGGATAGAACAAACTCGCCGTCTCACGTCGTGCCGTGTTTCCCTTGGGTTTTACGGAAATACTGTCCAGTTTTGCTATATGCTCACTCAAGTGTCCTGAATTCGGACAGCAAAGAAGTACTTAGGTAAGTGAGTCCTGAAAGACATCATTTTTAGCTATAAAGTTTTCTAATCTTCTGCCCTACAGTAGAAAGTAACGCGACGGCCTCACTCCCTTATCTTATGGCCGGAAAGGCAGAAACCTACCTTATGACCAGATTGCTCCAACATCTGGCCGGAGCCCTCGCGCTCACGGCATTGACCTCCTGCGCCCATTTTCAAGCCCCTGTGGCTCAGGCGCGGGCCCGCGTTGCCTCTAGCGCGTTTCAATCGACGGCGGTGCGCAGTTCAGCTCTTACTCGCATTGACGAGTCCCGGACGGTTACCCTCACCGGCAACACCAATCCGCTGGCCCAGCCGGCTGACGACCAGGGCCTTGTCTCCGCCGACACCGCCGTGCAGGGCATGCTGCTCTCGCTCACGCCCACCAGCCAGCAACAGGATGCGCTCGCCGCTCTGCTGGCCGCGCAGCAGGACCCCGCCTCGCCTTCCTATCATCAATGGCTCACACCGGCTGAGTTTGGCGCGCGCTTCGGCGTCTCCGCAGAGTCGCTGGCGCTGGTCGAGCGCTGGCTCAAGGGCCATGGCTTCACCATCGACGAAGTTGCCCCCTCCGCCCGGCTCATCACCTTCTCCGGCAATGCCGCTCAGGTCCAAGACGCCTTCCACACCGCGCTCCATCGTTATCTGGTCAACGGCGTAACCCACATGGCCAACGCCCAGGATCCTGAGATTCCGGCTGCACTGGCCAGCGTGGTTGCAGGCGCGGTCTCGCTCAATGACTTCCACAGCGCCTCTACCATTGCCAGCCGCCAGCCGGTTGCCGCCGCCGCGCCGGTATCGAGCGGCGTGCAGCCCATGTATTCGGCAGGCAGCACCCACTATCTGTTTCCGGCCGACTTTGCCTCCATCTACAACGTCAGCGTGCTCTCCCAAGCCGGTCTGGATGGAACCGGCGTTACCATCGCCGTCGCGGGGCGCAGCAACATCCTGCTCAGCGACGTGGCCAGCTTCCGCTCCACGGCTGGCTTGAGCGTGAATGCTCCCACGGTGGTGGTTCCCGGCGTCGATCCGGGTTTGAACGGCAACGATCGCGACGAGGCCACGCTCGATGTGGAGTGGGCCGGCGCCGTGGCTCCAGCGGCCAACGTCACTCTGGTGGCCGCGCCCTCCACCTCCGCCACGGACGGCATAGACGTGGCCTCGGCTTACATCGTCAACCACAATCTCGGCTCCATTGTGAGTGTAAGTTATGCCAACTGCGAGCGCGCCATGACGGCGACCGAACTCAGCTTCTACAACGCGCTCTGGAAGCAGGCCGCGGCTCAGGGACAGACGGTCTTTGTCTCCTCCGGCGACTCCGGCGCCGCAGGTTGCCAGGCGGGTGCGGAGGCCAAGGGCACCTCGGCAGCGGTCAACGGCATGTGCAGCTCGCCTTATGCCACATGCGTTGGGGGCACCCAGTTCAACGACGGCTCCAACCCCGCTGCTTACTGGGCCAGCAGTAACTCCAGTAGCTACAGCTCGGCCCTCAGTTACATTCCGGAGACGGTCTGGAACGAGAGCGCACTGAATGGCGGCGTCAACCTCTGGGCTTCCGGTGGCGGCCCTGGCCGCATCTACACGCAGCCCACTTGGCAGGCCGCGGTCTCAGGCGCAGCCGCCGCCAACGGCATGCGCGCGGTGCCCGACCTTGCGCTCAACGCCGCCGCCCACGATGGCTCCATCATTCTGGAAGGCGGCACAATGTACGTTGTCTCCGGCACTTCCGTGGCCGCGCCCGCGCTGGCTGGCATCTTTGCCATGGCGGTCCAGAAGGCAGGCCAGGGGCAGGGAAGCGCCAACGCGCGATTCTATGCGCTGGCCGCCAGCACCCCCGCGGCCTTCCACGTCACGCCCTCCGGCAACAACACGGTGCCCGGCGTGGCTGGCTACACGGCTGCGGGAGCAACCTACAATCTGGCCACCGGGCTTGGCTCCGTCAACGCAACGGTGCTGGTGGAGAACTGGATTGTGCCCTGCACGCCTCCAGACTTCACGCTCACCGCTTCCGCCACCTCGGGTTCCATCGCGGCGGGAGCCTCAGGCAGCTTCACGCTGCAGGTCGAGGCCACGGGCTCGGCAATCAGCACGGTCACGCTCACCGCCATTGTGCCTGCTGGCATCACGGTCAGCTTTGGACCAGCGTCGGTCGTGGCGGGTTCCTCCACCACGGTTACCCTTGCGGTTGCCCCTGGCGTTGCCGCCGGCAACCAGCAGATCGTTGTCACCGGCGCGGATGCTTACGGAACCCAGAGTGTAACCTACACGCTCAACGTGCGCCAAGTGAGCGCCTGCACCTCGCTCCCCGGCGGCATCAACGCCCACTGCGGCGTCTCCGCGCCGATCTAGTCTCGTGACCGCATGATTCAGAAATCGATGGTACGAACTGTGGCCCCATCCATTTCCGCGTTCTTTGCGGAAATGGGTGGGATACACATGAACTTGAGGTCTACACCATTCCCCAAAATGCTCTAAAGCATAGAGGCCGCGGCAACAGAAAAGCCCGGTCACCAGGACCGGGCTTTTTCCGTATTGTCCTTTAGTATCAATCAGCCGAAGAGCTCAAAGGCCTTGGCGATCCTGGCCTGCAGCTCCGCCGGCTGCTGCGGCAGATGCTGGCTGATCTCAAGAACGAACGCGGGCGGCGGGTCAAGCTGCTTCACCGTCTCCGCAGCCTGCGTCCAGTCAATGGTCCCATCCCCTGGCCACAGGTGCTCATCGCGCACTGCGTTGTTGTCATGGACGTGCAGCGAGACAATGCGTTTGCCAAAGGTTGCCAGCGCCTCGGCGGTACCCACGGTCAGGTGCGCGTGGCCCAGATCCAGGCAAATTCCCACCTGGTTCAGGTGCCCAATCCCAAGAATCTGAAGCAGATGTTCCGGCGCCGTCGCTTCGTTCAGCAGGTTTTCCACCAGCAGCCGAACGCCCAAAGGCCGCGCAAACGCCCCCAGATGCTCCAGCGCGGTCATGGCGAACTCCAGCGCATGATCTGACCAGTCGTCGGTGCGCTCGCCCAAATGCACCACCAGGTTGGCAAAATGAATGTGCTCAGCGGCTTCCAGCGCGCGCTTGATCTCATCCATGGCATCAATCCGGCGTGACTTTTCCGGGTGCAACAGATTCACCGCGGGGGCTCCGGAACGGCCCATCTCCAGGTCGGGATACAGCGGCGCATGCACGGAGAAAGGCTTCAGTTCGTTCGATCCAAACCAGTTGCCCAGCTCCCGCACGGTGTCCCGGCTGCGATAGTCAAAGTGGTTGCGGGCGGCAAAAATCTCCACTGCTTCGGCTCCGGCTCGGCCGGCCAGCTCCAGCAATCCAGGATGTAGCCTTTGGCTTAAAAACAGGTGGGTCGAAAGAACACGCAAGTTCGTCAAGCAGAGTCCCCCGCGTCCGAGGGTCGTTTTCTGGGTACGGACGCTCTCTTATTCTCTCATTCTTCCACGTAGCTCGTCGGGCCGCACTTTCCCGCCAGCGGGTGTGCGGAACCCTTCAAGACAATCGTATGCAAACGTGAAAGGCCCGGAACCGTAGCCATAAGGGCGTGGTTCCGAGCCTCAGCACGTGCTTCTGGGAAAGGTGCTGCTATCAACAAATGGGTTGATGGGCGAATGTGGCACGGCTAACTACGCGCCACTGGTTTTAGCGGATCAACCGGTAGTGGGCCCGGTGTGCCAACCGGGTGAGCCTCGGTTTGGCGCAGCATTTTCAGAACCAACAGAGATGAAAAAGCTGTTCCCGAAGATTAGAAGGCAAATGTTTCCAAAAAACAAGGTTGTACGGGCAAAAAGTTATCGTTTTCGGTAACCTTTACCAACCGGATGCCTTCCCGTAGTGGCTGCGTTGGTCCTGCCCACCCTCCAGCTCTCCGGTCTCCGGATCCACCGCAATGCACTCGCCATTGGACCAGTGACCGTCCTTCACCTTCACCTCATAGCCCATTATTTCTAATGACCTACGCGTGGATTCCGGAATTCCTGGCTCCACATTCAGCCGGTCCGGAAGGTATTGGTGATGGAACCGCGGCGCGTCGACCGCCTGTTGAATGTTCAGGTTACCCTCCGCCGCCGATAAAAAAATATTTGCCACCGTCGTAATAATCCGCGCTCCGCCGGGCGAACCCAGAACAAAGCGCAGCCGCCCGTTTTCGAGCACGATGGTCGGCGTCATGGAGCTTAGCGGGCGCTTCAGCGGCGCAATCGCGTTGGCCGGTCCCTGGATCAGCCCATACATATTGGGC
The DNA here is from genome assembly GCA_964645855.1 of uncultured Occallatibacter sp. Taxonomy (GTDB): domain Bacteria; phylum Acidobacteriota; class Terriglobia; order Terriglobales; family Acidobacteriaceae; genus Telmatobacter. The sequence continues at coordinate 3,112 of CAZYDF010000062.1, read as the reverse complement.
GCGCCCAGCTTCACGGCAAAGTCGTCCATCTCGTCGTTGAGCAGAAAGCCCAGCCGGCCGTTTGTAACTCGCGAACCAAAGTTGTCGTTCAGCGTGGTGGTCACTGCCACCGCGTTGCCCTCGCCATCCACCACGGAATAATGCGTGGTGTGGTTGCCCTCCTGCAGACTTCCGGCGCTGGCTGGGGGCGCGGGCAGAAACCCCTCTGGCCGCTTCAGTCCGGCGCTGGGCGTGGCGCGCTCCGGATCGATGCTTGCCCGCCAGGCCTCGGCATACTTCTTGCTGGTCAGCTCGGCCACCGGCATTTGGTTGAAGCCCGGATCGCCCAGATATTCCGCGCGATCCAGGTAGGCTCGCCGGTAAGCCTCGGCAACCAGATGAATCCACTGCGGAGATCGGTCTCCGAGATCTTTCAGCTCAAAACCTTCCAGAATGTTCAGCGCCTCCAGCAGCACCACGCCACCGGAGGAGGGCGGCGGCGCGCCAATCACCGTGTACTGATGGAATGTGCCCACCACCGGTTCGCGCTCCATCACCTTGTAGGCCGCCAGATCCTCCAGCGTAATCAGCCCGCCGCCCGTCTTCAGATCCTCCACCAACTCCCGCGCCATGCGTCCGTGGTAGAACTCCTCCGGGTCAGCCGCGATGCGCCTGAGCGTGCGCGCCAGCTCCGGCTGCCGCAGCCTGTCGCCAGCCTTGTAAAAGTCACCATTGCGCTGGAAGATGCGCCGGGAAGCGGCAAACTTTGCCAGATCAGGGTCTTTCAGCTCTTCAGCTTCTTCCGCGGTCAGCACAAAACCGTCGCGCGCCAGCCGGACGGCCGGTTCCATCACCCGCTCCAGCCCCAACTTGCCGTACTTGCGCTCGGCATGGGTAAGGCCGGCCACGGAGCCAGGCGTCCCAATCGCCTTGTACCCGACCAGGCTCAGGTCCTCAATCACCTCGCCCTTGGCGTCCAGATACATGCGCTCGGTGGCGGCCTTGGGAGCCTGTTCGCGGAAGTCCAAAAAAACGGTCTTGCCATCGTGCATGCGCAGCAGCAGAAAGCCCCCGCCGCCCAGGTTGCCGGCGATGGGGTGGGTGACGGCCAGCGCAAAGCCGGTGGCCACGGCCGCATCCACGGCGTTGCCCCCTGCGCGCAGCACCTCCAGCCCCGCATCGGAGGCCAGATGGTGCACGCTAACCACCATCCCGTGGCGGGCGCGCGCGGGTTGTTCGTCCTGGTAGCGAATCCCGCTCGCCTCCGCAGCCGCTGCACAAGCCAGGTTGTTCAAGCCAAAGTTTCCGAGGTTGAGCAAGGCCAACCCGCAAAGGGCTGTGCGTACGGGTTCGCGCCATAGAGATCGCATCGTTGGTTCTGTTAGGATAGCGCACTCCGTTCCGGGAACCTGCCTGCCGCCACTCACGGTTTTTCACTGAAATTTTGTGCTCCTGCGTCCGAGTTCACCTCCGCTTGACCGGGAATTGCCTATACTCATCGCATGAAGTCTCCGACTGCCCCTCGCTTCCTCAGGCTGGCCGTTCGACTCTTTGCTCTGCTGGCGTTGCCCAATGCCTGCCTGGCGCAAATCACCGCCGTACAAATCGTCGATCGCATGGCGGAGCTGAACCAGCAGCGCACTGCGCACCTGGCGCATTTCACCGCGCTGCGTCACTATCGTGTCGAATACAGCGGAGTGACCCATCTGGCGGCAGATCTGGAGGTCCAGGCCAGCTGGGACGCGCGCACCGGCAAGAGCTTCCGCATCATCTCTGAGTCGGGTTCGCATATGCTCTGCGAAAAGGTGCTCCGCCGTGCTGTGGATACAGAGCGCGAGGCCTCGCAGGACCACAACGCTACCGCGCTCACCGCGGCAAATTACAGTTTTTCCCTGCTCGGAGAAGAGCCCGTGAATGGCCGTCCAGCCTACATCCTCGCGGTCGATCCCATCAGTCCATCCAGGTATCTTTATCGCGGGCGTATCTGGGTGGATGCGGTGGAGTTTGCGCTGGTCAAAATCGATGCCAGCCCCGCCAAGAGCCCTTCGTTCTGGATCGCGCGCACCCATATCGAGCAGTCCTTCGTTCGTCTCGGCGAGTTTTGGCAGCCAGCCCGCAACCGCTCGGAGACGCATGTTCGCGTGGGCGGTACCGCCGTCTTCACCATCGACTATGGCAGCTACCAACTGCAACCGGCTGCCGCGTTGGCCGCGGACGCCAACCCACACTAGTACAGTGACCGCTAGATTCAGTAACCAAGGGTACGGACTGTGGGTGCCCCAGAGCCTGCCCTGAGCGAAGTCGAAGGGTCTGGATTTATCACGAACCCCGCGCCGTTGGCGCAGTATAGGTTAGCCCCACCTTTCAAGGTGGGGTTGGCGGCCCATCAAGACTAATCGGAGTCCCGTAGGGACGCTTAATGTGAAATATGCAGAAATGGTAATCACGGAATTATGCGCATTATTATCGAGGTTTTATGTGTGCGCTTGAACGTTTGAAAGTGTGGTGATGCGATGGTTATACATTTCAATCGAATTGGATGCGCAGACCATGGCCACAAAGGCGACCACGCTTATCATTCGCTACAAAGCAGAAGACGGCACATGGAAACGGGCCGACGCTGCCTACTCCGATAATGGCCAGATAAAGACCGGACATGCCGTGATCAACAATGAGATGGTGTCAGTAGGGCCCTACCAATATCAGATTCGCTTTTATGTAGATCGGCGGGCGCAATATAAGCCTGCCGGCACCGATGCCCAGGAAGCTGAACTTTTGCGGCGCGTGATCGAAAAGGCCGAAGCGGCGAAGGAGGTTGCCGATAACGCAGGACTCGAAGTTGTCGAGCGCACCTCCGAGCGCGAGACGCTCGACGAGGCAGCCAAGCGCTACATCAAGGACCGGAAGGATGCGAAGGCGCTTTCGGGGAGTAATCCTGGAAGGAGGAGGGAACTAGATTGAATACAAAAGACTGGCTGAAATAATCCCTTTGGCCCAGCTGGCTGAACCGCGTCTTCTTATCATGCCCCAACCCCTTTCGGGCGAACAGCCTCAAGCAGACTCTCTGTGTTCACGCGGGTTAGTCATCATGGAGTGACCGGTCCCCCTGTGCTGGTCGTGGGTTAGCCTGTGA
>CAZYDF010000061.1:0-25647 GCA_964645855.1 uncultured Occallatibacter sp. | reverse complement strand
TCCGCCACACCCAGTTCCAGCTCATCCTGAAGCCGCCGCCGGCCAACGTGCAGGAACTCTATCTGCAGTCGCTGGAGGCCATCGGGATCGACCTCAGCAAGCACGACCTCAAGTTCGAAGAAGACAACTGGGAAGGTCCCACCGTGGGCGCCTGGGGCGTGGGCTGGCAGGTGATGATGGACGGCATGGAGATCACCCAGTTCACCTACTTCCAGCAGTGCGGCGGGCTCGATCTGGACCCCATCTGCGCGGAGCTGACCTATGGACTGGAGCGGCTGGCCGCCTTCATGCAGGACGTGGACTCGGTGTACGACGTGGTGTGGGCGCGCGATCCGGAGACCGGCGAGGCCATCACCTACGGCGACGTGAGGCTGGAAGAGGAGCTGCAGTACTCGGTGTACAACTTTGAAGAGGCCGACGTGGACAAGCTGTGGGCCCACTTCAACAGCTTTGAGGCCGAGGCCCAGGCGCTGATCGCGCGGGGCAATGCTCTGCTTGGGGACGAAAATGCCCCCGTCCAAGAAAAAAAGAGATTCCCGCTCCGGTCCACCTACGAACTGGCGCTGAAGTGCTCCAATCTGTTCAACCTGCTGGACGCGCGTGGCGCCATCAGCGTGACCGAGCGCGTAGGCATGATTGCCCGCATCCGCAACCTGTCGGTAGGCGTGGCCAAGGTGTATGCGGGCCAGCAGTTGCTGGCGTAGCTGCGAGCTGTCAGCTATCAGCTTTCAGCTCATGCTTCGCTCTGCACACTGATTTTGTACACGGAAATTTTAGCTGAGAGCTGACGGCTGAAAGCTGAAGGCTGATTCGAGAACCGCAATGGCAGACTTTCTTCTTGAGATTGGGCTGGATGAGATTCCCGCCCGCATGATTGCCCAGGCTGAGGCTGAGCTGGGCCGCCGCGTTCACGATCTGCTCGTCCGCGAGCGCTTGCTTGCCGAGGGCGGCAAGGTGACCACCTACTCCACCCCGCGCCGACTGGCCGTGGTGGCCGAGGGCGTGCTGGCTAGCCAGAGCGACACCGAAGAGCAGCTCACCGGCCCCTCGTGGAAGGTAGCCTTCAAGGATGGCGTACCGACCGGAGCCGCCGAGGCCTTTGCCAAGAAGGCTGGCTGCGCGGTAAGCGAGCTCGTCAAGGTGACCAACGCCAAGGGCGAGTATGTTGGTGTGACGGTACTGCGCAAGGGCGTCAGCGCAACGCAGTTGCTTCTGGCCGAGCTGCCCAAGGAAGTGCTCTCGCTCTACTGGGCCAAGAACATGTACTGGCGCGCGGGCAAGCCGGAACGCTTTGTCCGCCCTGTCCGCTGGGTTGTAGCTCTGCTCGACGGCGCGGTGGTTCCAGTGGAGATTGCGGGCATCGCGGCCGGCAACACCAGCCGGGGCCATCGCATCCTGCATGGAGAGGCGCCAGTGGTGCTCTCGTCTCCGAAGAGTTATGCAGAGGCGTTGCGCGCGGCCAAGGTTGTTGTCGATGTGGCCGAACGTCGGCAGACCATTCGAAAAGCGCTCGACGCGGCCACCCGCACCGTTGCTGGCGCGCGCTGGCGCGAAGACGATGCGCTGCTCGAAACCGTTGTCCACCTCACCGAATGGCCCACCGTGATCCTGGGCAACTTTGAGCCCGAGTATCTGGTGCTGCCGGAAGAGGTGCTGGTCACCGTGATGCGCGACCACCAGAAGTACTTTGCGGTGGAAGCAGCCGATGGCAAGCTGGCTCCGCACTTTTTGGCCGTCATGAATATCGAGGTCGACGAGGAAGGCAAGAAAAACATCCAGCACGGCAACCAGAAGGTGCTGCGCGCGCGGTTCAAGGACGCGCGCTTCTTCTGGGACTTTGACCAGAAGGCCTTTCTGGCCGATCGTCTGGAGAGTTTGAAGAATGTCACCTTCCAGAAGCAGCTGGGCAGTTATCACTGGAAGACGGAACAGAATCTGGCTGTGGTGAAGGCTCTATACCAAGCGATCGCAGACTCGAATTCGGATCGCAAGGTCTCGACGATTCAAAGTCTTGACCTCGCTGCACTGATCAAAGCTACGGAGCTTGCGAAAACCGACCTGACCACGGAGTTGGTAAAAGAATTCACCGAACTACAGGGCATCATCGGCGGCGTGTACGCCGAGGCGCAGGGACTGGGCGCGACCGTTGGCAAGGCCATCTACGCACAGTACAAGCCGGCCTCCACAGAGGATTCCATTCCTTCGACGATTGAAGGACAGTTGCTCGCACTGGCTGATCGCATCCACACCATCGCAGCCATGTTCGGCATCAAGATGGCACCCACTGGCTCAAAGGATCCTTTTGCGCTACGCCGTGCGGCGAATGGCGTGATCAAGATTCTGGCGGAATCTGCGTTGCCGCTCACGCTCTCGGCGGTGCTTAGTTCTCTAGAGGTTTTCGCAGAGGTTCGCGAGCAAGTAGAAAGCTTCCTGCAGGAGCGCCTCAACTTCTACCTGAAGGACGTGAAGGGTTACAGCTACGACGTGGTGAGCGCCGTGCTGGCCGCGGGTTCCGACGATGTGCGCGATGCCATTGCCCGCGCTGAGGCGCTGACGGCCGTGCGTGGCGGCGAAGACTTTGCCGCCATCTCCGCCGCCTTCAAGCGCATCAAGAACATCGTGCGCCAAGCTAGCGAGAAGGGCTTTACGATCCAGGCAGACGCTTCCGTGGTTCTTGCTCCAGAGGCAGTGGCTCTTGCTGAGGCTGCCGAGGCTCTGGCCCCCAAGGTTGCTGCGCTGCGCGATGCGCGCAACTACGCGGAGGCTCTGGTGCTGGTGGCCACGCTGCGGCCCACGGTGGACGCCTTCTTTGACAAGGTGATGGTGCTCGATCCGGAGGAGAAGAAGCGCGGAGCGAACCTGGCGTTGATCTCGGGCATTCTATCGAGCTTCTCGACCATCGCCGATTTTTCGGAGATTGTGACGGGATAAGCCGACAACAGAAGCAGACACAGAACGCGCATCGGATTCCGGTGCGCGTTTTGCGTCTGCCACCGTGCCGCTTCCCTTCCCGATGCCTGTCATCCTGAGCGAACGGGGCCCCAAACGCACTTCAGTTTGGGGGTGGTGAGTCGAAGGATCTGCTGTTGCTTTTGATGCGTACTCAAGCGAAGGTGCTCACACTCAGCAGCCGGCGTTACAATGCCAGCGTACCGATTGGAGACGCTTATGCCTTTCCCTATCGTTGAGTTTGTGCGCAGGCATCGCGCGGCATCCGTGCGGATTGCCGGGCTCATCCTCTTCCTGATCGCGTTTGCGCTGCCCGCGGTGCGGGTGGGCAAGCATGCCGATATGTTCTCGCCCACGTTTGCGGGGTATGAGTGTGCGCGGATTGCATCCACCGGCATCTACGAGCTGGCGCGCTGGCCCTTTGTGGCACACAATGCAGAAGTTCGCCTTGTTGACGATGGCATGGACTTCAAGAATACGTTTCTGCTGGCGCTGAGCGGATTGATCAATCCGCTGGTGGTGGCGCAGTTTTTGAGCTTTGCGCAGAAGCGGCGCAGGGTTGGCTTGTCGATGGGCGCACTCACGGTTGTCGGCATGATCGCCACCTGGACGCTGTTTACGCGGATGGGAATTTTTCCGCTCATTGGCCACGTTCTGTGGATTGTGGGTGCGGCGATCATTGTTGGCGCGGGGTTTGTGAAAGAAGCCGAAACGCAGAGTTGATCGTCATCCTCATTCCGCGTGATTCGTGCGCCCCGACGGGGCGCTGGCCGCTCTCTTCGGCTTTTCCAGGGTTCCCCCGTCGACTTCGCTCAGAGTCCACCCTGGGCTATGTTCGTAGCGCCCTTCCAGGGCGGCACCTGCGGTGCGGCAGACAACTTCGCGTTTTTCGCGCGGAGTGCCAAGAGATGTGTTGCGATCCCACCCTTCGAGCATAGAACGCTCGAAGGATGGGGCACCCAGGCAGGATCGCTCAGGAAGAACATACCAAGAAAAACGCGCTCCAGCGTTGGCTCCGGAGCGCGTCGTGTTGGTATTGGTAGAAAAATCACTTGCCGGTCTGCTGCAGGATGTAGCGAATAAACTCCACACCGCCGGCGTAGTTATCGTAGCTTGCGGGCAGGCGGCGGCCGTCTGCGTACTCGTTGTAGAACCACGGATCGACAAACGCAATCACTGAGCCCTTGCCGAACTTGGCGCGGGCCATGAAGACGTCGTCACCCTCCTTCAGCAGCGACTCAACACCCTTGCCTGGGAGGATGGTGCAGACGTCCTTGATGTAAAGCGTATGCGGCACGTGGAAGACCGGGGTCCCCGCGGACGGGTCTTTGTCCGTGGGGTGTAACACCGGCCCCTTGCCATCAACGACGACCTTGCCCTGCTCCCACTGCGTACCGATCACGTGCTTGCGCAGGAGATCGGTGAAGTGCAGGCCGAACTTGTCGGCGATCAGGTTGAAGTGTGCGAGATCCGTGTTCACGGCGTCGTTGGCCATGAGCACCAGCACGCCGCCGGACTTGACCCACTTGGCCAGTTCCTCGGCGTCGGTCGCATTGGCGTAGTTGGGTGTGGGGTTCTTGGCGGCATTGTCGGGCGAGACAATGATGAAGACCTGCGCGTCTTTCAGCGATGCAGCCGTTGGTTCCGTGGCTAGCACGGAAGTGGAAGCGCCGAAGTTCTCCACCATGCGGCCCACCATGGAGTAGCCAGCCTGGTCTTCAAAGTCCCACTTGTAATGGAAGAGGAACTTCTGGCCGAAGGCGTCGGTCTGCTGCTGCGAGTTGAACCAGCCATCCATCACGACTTTTTTGCCGCGCGCGAGCTTGGCGTTCTGGATGTTCTCGGCTTCGGTAGCGGCCATGATGAAGGGGCCTACGCCCTTGGGGTCGTTGGTGGCAATCTTCTCGCTCAGATAGTAGGCATAGGTGCCATCGCGATAGGTAGGCGAGCCACCGAGGCCGCCCACGCTGACTGTCTTGGTGATGTTCACATCGTCGTTGGGGCCAACCTCAACGAAGTTGGCAAGCAAGCCCTTCCAGCCCTTCTCTACGGCGGGCAGATAGCTCTGGGGTAGGTAGCCCTTGCGCACGCCCTTGGCCAGCGCATAGACAAACATGGACGACGAGGAGGACTCCAGGTAGTTGCCCTTCTCCGCGCCTTTGTCGAGCACCTGAAACCAGACGCCGGACTTCGCATCCTGCACCTTGACGATGGCCGCGGACTCGGCGTTGAGGATGTCAACGAGCTTCTTGTGCTCGGGGCTATCCGCGGGCAGATAGTCGAGCGTGTCGACCAGCGCCATCATGTACCAGCCCATGGCGCGGGCCCAGAACTCGGGCGACAGTCCGGTCTGCGGATTGGCCCAGCGCTGTTGCTTGCTCTCATCCCAGCCGTGATAGAGCAGGCCGGTTTTGGGGTCGCGCATGTGGTCGTAGACCAGCGTGAACTGCAGCGCGATGTCGGCGTACTTCTCCGGGTGATGGGAGATGGTGGCGTACTGCGCGTAGAAGGGCTCGGCCATATAGAGGCCGTCCAGCCACATCTGGTTGGGATAGATCTTCTTGTGCCAGAAGCCGCCGGAGGCGGTGCGCGGCTGTTTTTCCAGTTGACCGAAGAGGGTGGTGGCGGCGGTCAGATACTTCTTCTGCCCGGTCATGCCGTAAAGGCGCAGAAGCTGGCGGCCAGTAAGCACCGCATCGAGCTGCCACTCGTCAGGCCGGTAGGTGGGGATGGCGCCGTCCTCGGTAACTAGCTCATCGATGGACGTCTTGATGTAGTCGTAGGATCGGCGATCTGCGGTGTTCAGGTACACATCGTCGATGCTCTCAAGATAGGTGCCAAGCTCGTACTTGAAGGCGGGCTTGACGCCGATGTGGCCCTGCGGCCAGCGCGCCATGGCGGCATTGGCCGCGCGCACCGACCAGGGCTGCGCGCTGCTGGCGGCTTGCGCGCTGAGCGAGAGAGCTGCACCGACAACCGCTGCAACTACGGCAAGATTGCGAAACCAGGAAAGCTTCATTTCGTCTCCGGATGCTGCTTGAGCCAAGCTGCGTACAGTTCCAGCGCATGGCTGGGTTCTGTCCCGTACCAACCATATCCATTGCGGCGCTCCAACGACAACTCGTCCACAGTATCGTGGATGGATTTGTCGCGGTCGCCGAAGATGGGCTTGTTCGTTCCGATCTGATAGTAGCGCGCCCAGATGGGGCCTGCACCGGGTTGGGCAACAAGGCCGCGTCCGTGGGGCGTGCGGGTATAAGCGAAGTCGTGAATCTGGGTCTGCTGGAACCACGCGGCCACAGCGCGGATAGCCTGCTGCTCCTGCGCGGTGGGATGGGGCAGGTCTTCCATCAACATCATCATCACGCCGGAGCTCTCACCGGCGCTGATGGCCGGCATCTCATAGTTGCGCGCTGAAACAGGCACGAGCGTGAGCGGGTCTTCCTGCTGCGCCCAGCCGGTCAGCTTGCCCTCCACCTTGATCTGCGAGGCCAGCGTGCACTTCATGCCGAGCGCAAAGGCAGCCGCGGCCTGCTTGCGCATCTGCGACGTGGTGAAGGCAAAGTCGCCCTCGCCGGTGGCGATGTTGTGCATCAGGTTCATCACCTCGGTCATGGCGTCGTCGTTGTAGGTGATGGCGTCGTGATAGCCGCCTTCGAGCGGATACACCTGCGGCCAGCCACCGTTGGGATACTGCGCGTTGAGCAGATACTCAATGCCCTTCTCAAAGGCGGCGCGCCAGGCAACGATATCCGCGCCGTTGGCCGCAGTGATGACCTTGGCCAGGAAGTTGAGCTGGGTGTGAGTGGCATCGTTGTCGATGGTGCCAATGTAGTTCCACTCCGGATCGGCGGGGGTGTCGTAGTCGTCGGCGGAGAGAAGCCGGGAGACGTTGTTGGGGGCGTAGCGCTCGCCGGGCTTGCGCGGGGTGTGCGCCATGTCCATATTCTTGCCCCAACCACCGGCCGGGGTCTGATAGGTGATCAGGTTGGATGCTGCACTGCGCGCCTCATCGGACGCGTACCATGCGGTCTCCCGGCGCAACGACAGCGAGCGCGCATTGAAGCCGTGCGCGGGCTCGGTGGGCGTGGCGACGCCGGCGGCCTTCACCTCCGCGGCAAAGGCTGCTTGATCCGCCGCGCGCAGGCGCTCGGAGCGATCGATGTAAACCAGCCACGCTTTCTGCTCGTTCTTGGGAAGCAGGAGAATGCTCTCGCGGGTCAGCGAGCGGGCCGGGGTGTTGGCGCCAATGGTGGCCGCGTAGGTGCAGGCAGGTATCAACAGCAAGGCAACGGCAAGGGCCAGCGTTGCCGGCCGCATCAGGAGTTTCAGTGTCATGATCTCTTTCTCGTTCTGCTTCGGTTCGAATTAACGGCTGACGGCGGCGCCGATCCAGCCATGCAGCTTGAGCCAGTTCTCCAGTTGGGTGGTCCATGCGGAGAGCGCGGGATAGCCTTGCGCCAGCGCCGTGCCATGCGGGCCCTGCTCAAACAGGTGCATCTCCACTGGCGCGCCGACCCGCTTCATGGCGGCGTAGAACAGCAAGTCGGTCTCCACCGGAACCTTCTCATCGTTCTCAGTGGCGTAGAGGAAGAAGGGCGGCGTGTCCTTGCTGACGTTCTTGTCGGGAGAGAGTTCCTTGACCAACTCCGGCGTGATGGGGCCTTTGACAAACTGCTGCAGCTGGCCGGGCCGCGCGGCCAAAGCGTCGAGCGACATCAAGCCGTAGGAACTGATCACGAAGTCCGGCTTGTCGCTCTTCTGCTCAACGGGATCGGTGGCCTGCGCGTTGCCTGCGTCAAAGTGCGTACCCACCATGCCCACCAGATGGCCGCCCGCGGAGAATCCCCACATGCCAATGCGATTGGGGTCCACATGATATTCAGCCGCATGCGCCCGCACCCAGCGGACAGCGCGCTTGCCATCGTCGATGGGCGCGGGATACAGATAACGCGGAGCCAGACGATAGGTGAGCACAAAGGCGGTCGCGCCGTGCAGGTTGAGCCACTCGGCAATACGCGTGCCCTCCTTCTCGTAGGCCAGATGCGTGTAGCCGCCGCCGGGGCAAACGATGACCGCGGAGTGCGGAGCCGTTCCAGAAGCTCCAAAGATCTCCAAACGCGGCTTGTCCTCATCGGTTGCGCCCACGGCGCCGGGCGCGCCAGCCGGCCATAGCAGTTGCACGTCGCCATGCGGCAGGGCAACATCAGACTGCGGGGCGGCGGCGGGCGCTTGCGCGGCGGCCAATCCTGCCGCAGTTGCAAGTACGAACAACGCAGAAAGCTTCCATCCTGTTTTCATTGCCATCTCCTTGGAGCGCGCGCCTGCCGCAACCGGGCAGAAACTGGGGGTATGAACCGCTGGTTCCGAGCACCACAGCACTCGTAGACCTGGTCCGGGAAGGGTTGGCTTGGAGCAGCAGACGGCCCCGTTGTTCTGACGCCGGAGGGAGCGGGAAAGTTCCGCTTGGAGTGCGCTTCAAAGGCAAAAAGAGAGGCTGCCGGCAATGCCGACAGCCTCCCCGTTGTTGCGCATCGCCAGCTTAGAATACGACGCGGGCCGTGAACTGCGCGGCCTTGCGGTTGGCGCCAGAGTTGGTGCTCACCTGACCGAAGTTGCTCGAACCCAAGCCGGTGCTGGCTACAGCAAACTGGGTGTGGTTGGTCACGTTGTACCACTGGGCTTTGAACTCGAACTTGGAGCCCTCGGTGAAGTGCAGCGGGAAGCTGCGCCCCAGCGAAAGGTCAAGCTGATAGTTGCCCGGGCCATACAGGTTGTAAGGAGCCGTACGAGCCAGGTTGCTGATCGTATAGGCTGGCGTGCTCACAAAGGCGTTGGGATCGATGAACGACATGCTGCCTGCCGTCCCCGTCGTCACACTCTTGCCCCACTTGCCGTTGATGCGAGCCGGACCGGCGAAGTTCGGGTTGTACGAAGCAAGGCACTGACTGGACGTTCCCGTCGTATTGGGAATCGTCGTTGTCGTTGACGTGCTGACGTTCACAGGGTTCGTGGTGCAGCTCGACATGGTCACGATCAGCGGCGATCCCGAGAAGGCCTGGTACACACCCGACAGGGTATAACCACCCAGAAGCGCGCGCTCAGCGCGGTTGCTGGCCAGGTAGGTCTTGCCCAGCGGTTCCTTGTACACAACCGTCACTGTCAGGTGCTGCGGCTGGTTCGAGGTCGACACCGAACGCTCAATGCGCTGGTTGTCAATGAGCGTACCACCCGTTCCGTTGTAGATCGTGTTGGATGGAATCGCATAACCGGCGCGGAAGAAGCCGCCGTTATCGATCGAACGCGACCAGGTGTAGCTCGCGGTCGAGGTCAGACCCTTCCAGTTACGCGCGCTCAGTACTGCCTGCAGAGCGTTGTAGTTGGCGTTGGCCACGTATCCATAAGAATCGCTCACCGAGTTGAAGGGGAACGGCTTCAGGGCGGTGGCAACGGTAAAGCTGGAGCTGGTGGCGTTGTAGTAGTTCAGGCCTTGGCAGTTCACGGCGGAGTTCGCCGCCGTCGCCGTCGCGCAAGCGGTTGTGACCGCCGCCTTGCTGGACGCCAGAGCAGAGTTCAGGTACAGGTACTTCGGATCCAGCTGGTTGGACCAGTAACCGCGAGCGTTCGTGCCATCCATCTGCAGGAAGTGGCCTTGCGATCCGACGTAGGTCAGGTTCATGGTTACGGCGTTGCTCAGCTGACGCTGGACGCCAAAGCTCCAGTTAACGTACTCGGGAGCGCGGCTGCCCAAAACCGGATCCAGGTAGTTCACGCCCGAAGGCGAACCCGTGATGCCGCCGTTCTTGGCATATGCCGTGGCCAGGTATCCCGAACCATCGGCATTGCCGGAGTTCACACCCGCCGCCGCCGCATAGGAGGGAACCGCACCCGTCCATTGGCCGGTGTTATAGCCGTTCGAGGTGGTAGCCGTAGTGAACGGCGTCAGCGCGTTGCTGTTGGTCCAAGAACCCGCAGCCGAGAAGCCCAGCGTGCCCATGCTGGAGGCATTGCCGCCCACCGCATCGCCGTGGGTGAACATGATGCCGTAGCTGGCGCGAATCACCGTCTTCGAATCCAGCTGATAGGCAGCGCCCACGCGCGGTCCGAAGTTCTTGAAGTAGTTGTTGGCCGGCGATGTGCAATTGCAGGTGCCCGCGCCGTAGCCGGCAAACTGCAGAGCACCGTTCATACCGGTCGCCGCGCTGGCCAGGTTCGAGTTGAAGAAGCTAGCCATGTTGTTGACTTCGCGAAGCGTCGGGAAGAAGTCATAGCGCAGGCCGGCGTTCACAGTGAGCTTGGAGTTCACCTTCCAGTCATCCTGGATGTACGGGGAGATCGCGCGGAAGCGCGCACCATAGGTCAGGTGGTAGGTGTAGTCGGACAGGCTGGCAGAATCCGGCTGACCCGCAAGGAAGCTGGCAAAGGGCTGACCGGTCGTCGAACCAATGGTGAAATCGGTTGCGCTCGTCGTGGTCTGCACGCTGAACTGGCCGGTTTCGGTGTTGGTGTAGTTCAGCGTCAGAGGCGTGGTGCCATCCGTTGCCGACCTGGTGTTATACAGCAGCCAGGCAATCTGTCCGCCAAAGGTGAACGAATGCTTGCCGCGGTTCCACTGCAAGCTGTCCAGCAGGGTGTAATTTTCGGCAACGGTTACGCTGGCCGTGGTGCCGTTCCACTGGGTCGGAGCATCCGTGCCAGAGAACTTCACGATCGGGAATTCGCCCGCGGCCTGGCCGGCCGGAAGGCCGGTGAGGCCCATCGTGGACGCCGCATATTTCGCGCTGTAAGACGGGTTGTACGTCGGTCCGTTGTAGCGGGCATAGCCCCACTTCAACTGGTTTACAACGTTGGGCGTAAAGACGTGGGTTTCCTCCAACGTCCAGACCGCCGTCTTGGGGGCAAACGTCTAGTCATAGTTATAGGGAACCGGACCTACGCCACGACCGGCGGTTGACTGATTCTGCGGATTGGCGCTGGCCTGACGGCCAACGGCGCCAATGACGCTGAAGGTGTCATTCGAATCGACGTTGTAGTCGATGCGGCTGGTCGTCGACCAGTTGTTCAACGAACCGGCGTTAGGCGCCAGGTAGTTATTCTGCAGCGAGTTGCCAATTGCGGTTTTGGGCACCCATTGCAGCATCGCCTTCGCGATCGGATTGGCCGACAACACCGCCGGACTCATCGTGTTCGGAACGCTGTTGTAGTTGTACTGGCTGCGGCAGTTGTAGACCTTGGTGCCACTCGTGCAGGTCGTTTGCGTGCTCGGATCGTAGATCGGCGGCAAACCAGATTGCGAAAAATCGCCTGTCAACTGCGCTTGGGTGGGAAAGGAGATCGAGGTCGGATTAGTGCTTGAATAACGGAATCCGTTGTAGTTCTCGAAGAAGAAGAGCTTCTCCTTCAGTGACTTGAACGGAACCAGCGGACCGCTGAAGCTGATGCCGTACTCGTTGCTGTGCTCCACCGGCTTTACAACCACCGACTGGCCGTTCACAACCACCGGCGCCTTGCCCCAGAAACCCCAGGTATCGAACGCCGTATTGCGGATAAATTCGTAGGCCGTGCCGTGATACTTGAGGCCGCCGGGCTTGATCGAGTAGTTCATGACGCCCTGGCCCTCGTACATCGCCGAGTAGCCGACCGTCTGAACCTGGAACTGGTCAATGGCGTCGACCGAGATCGCCGACCATACATAGCGGGGATCGCCATTGCCGCCGGCGCGCACGAACGGAATGCCGTCGATGTACACCGCCGAGGCAGCACCCTTCGAACCAGAGCCGTTCACAATGCCCACGTTGGTGGTGGCGTTGCCGTTGGTGTTGTTGCCCTGCACACCGGGCATCAGAAAGGCAAAGTCGGTGGCGCGGCGCTGATCGGCCTGGCCGTACGCGCCCATTTCAACCGGGAGTTCGGAGTAGGTTTCCTGCTCCATGGTCTGGCCCAGGGTCGCATTGCTGGTTTCCAGTTGCGGCGGCTCGGCGGTCACCGTAACTTCAACCGGCGCTGCGCCGGCCACGGTCAGTGCAGGGTTATACACCTGCGACTCCATGGCGTTGACGTGGATGTTCTCCTGCTTCAACGGCTGGAAGCCCTGCGCCTTGGTCTCGACGGTGTAGATGCCGGGATCGAGCGCGGAAAAGTGATAGTCGCCTGCGGCGGTGGTTTTGCCCACCGTCTTGATCTGCGTGGCGCTGTTGGTCGCCGTCACCTCGGCGTTGGGAATCACAGCGCCGGTCTTATCGGTCACCGTTCCGGTAATCTGTCCTCTGCCGGCCAGCTGCGCGTTCGCCGTTACCGCGAACAACACTGCCAAAACGACTGCCAGACATCCGGCCAGAAGCCCGTTGCGCTTGGTACCGCGCCCGGCCTCCACATGGTTGCTCCACCGGCTATTGAGCCAATCTTGCATTTGAATCTGCCTCCTCGAACACTTCTGTGGTTAATCTGCTTTCTTGTTGTCCTGCCATCGCAGCCAATCGTCCCGGTGCGGATGGGGCTGTTTCACACACGCTCCGCGCTTGTGGTCTGACCACAATTGTAGAGCTTGGTTAGTTTGTAACAAGAAAACCATGCTTGTCAACCATTTTGGCAACGATTCCGAAACGCGAGGACCATTCTGCAACCAGCGTCCCAACCGTGTTATAGTCCGTTTCTGCAAGATCTTGTCTGGTCAGACCTTAGCGTGAAAGCACGGTTAAACCAACCGCAATCCGCAGCTTTCAAAAAAAATTCACCGTCTCACCTTGAGGAACTCACATGCCGCTCACTCGACGCACGTTGCTGCAACATTCCGCCTTGGCCGCCACCGCTTTGGTCACCCACTACGGCTTTGGACTGGCTCCTGACCCCGTGGTCAAGCTGCGCGCGGGCCGCGTCCGGGGCGCGCTGGACCGAGGCCTGTTCTGCTTCAAAGGCATCCCGTATGGGGCCGATACCGTCAAGCGCCGCTTCCAGCCAGCCCTGGCCCCCACGCCCTGGACCGGGGTCCGCGACGCGCTGGAATACGGGCCGCGCGCCCCCCAACCCACAGGACGCGCCGCTTCCGGGCACGGCTTCTATCTGCCCCCGGAGACCGGGCCGGTGAGCGAAGACTGCCTGCACCTGAACGTCTGGACCCCCGCCCTCAACGATGGCCGCAAACGGCCGGTACTGGTCTATATCCACGGCGGCGGCTACAACGGCTGGAGCGCCAACAGCGAAATTTATAACGGCGTGAACCTGTGCCGCCAGGGTGATGCCGTGGTGGTAACCCTGAACCACCGCCTGAATCTCTTCGGCTACCTCTATTTGGCTGGTCTGTCCACGGAGTTTCCTGACTCCGGCAACGTGGGCATGCTGGATCTGGTGCTGGCGCTCGAATGGGTTCGTGACAACATTGACCGTTTTGGCGGCGATCCGCAGCGGGTGCTGATCTTTGGCCAGTCCGGCGGTGGGGCCAAGTGCGCCACGCTGATGGCCATGCCGGCTGCGCGAGGGCTTTTTCACCGGGTGCTGACCATGAGCGGCCAGCAGCTGACCGGATCGCGCCCAGAGGCTGCCACGCCGCGGACCGAGGCGGTCTTGAAAGCTCTGGGTCTGACCACCGACCGAACGAACGGTATCCTCACCTTGCCCATGGAGCAGCTGATCGCCGCCGCCCACGCCTCCAGCTACTTTGGCCCGGTGCGCGACGGCCGGACGCTGCCGCGTGACCCGTTCTCACCCGATGCCCCGCCGCTTTCAGCCGACGTGCCCATGATCCTGGGCAACACCCATGACGAGACGCGCTTCTTCTTTCCCTCCGAGGAGAGCTTTGGCATCAACTGGGAGACGCTGCCCAAGCGGATTGAGGCCGTTGCGCAGTATCTGGGGCCGTTGGACCGGCAACAGGTGGTGGCGCGCTTCCGCCAGATCCACCCGGACGACTCGGCGTCCGACATCTTCTTTGCCATCACCACCGCCTTCCGGTCGTGGCGTGGGCAGGTGATCGAAGCCGAGCGGCGCGCGGCGCAGCCCGCCGCCCAGCCCCACACCTGGGTGTACGAGCTGGACTGGTTTACGCCGCTCGAGGGCGGCAAGTGGAAGGCGCCGCACACACTGGACATTCCGCTGTTCTTTGCCAACACCGCCTTCACCCCCAACATGACAGGGGACAGCGAAGAAGCACGTACCGTGGCGGCCGGGATGAGCGCCACGCTGTTGGCCTTTGCCGCGACCGGCAGTCCGAACCACCCAGGACTGCCGACCTGGGAGCCCTACAGCCTGGAAAAGCGAGCCACCATGAGCTTTGCCGCGCCTTCCAAGCTGGTCTACGACCCCAGGGGCGACGAGCGCCGCTTTGTGGAGCAGGTTCCCTACGTCCAGCCCGGAACCTGAGCATTGCCTGCATGCATTGCCTGCAGGCATTGCATGCAGCAGACGCGCTCCGCGGCATTGCATGCAGCAGACGCGCTCCGCGGCATTGCATGCAGCGGACGCGCTCCGCGCAGATACATGCGCATACCTGATGGACATAGGTCTGGTGCTGCGAACTTCAGAGACAGGTTTGGAGCGCCCTATCGTGTTGCTCCGGCCCGCAAAGAGTATGCAGGCAACCCACCCATTTCCGCAGGGAACGCGGAATTGGATGGGGCACGGTGCATCCAGGGTGGAACTCCTGAACGCCGGCCCGGGATCATGCCGTCAAAGCGCCATTTGCCGACTACGGATGACGCAAACTAAGCTGGTGGGACCGTATGGAAATGCACACATGTGTGGTAGTCGCGCAAAACCAGGCGAACCGGGAATTTCTCGGTTCGCTGCTGAAAGCCAGTGGGTTGGACGCGGTGTTGCTGGCGTCGCTGGGAGAGTTGTCCGTAACCCTGGGCACGGTTGCCGTGTGCGGAATCCTGGTGGAGCTGGCGTCCGTGGTCACCGCCTCGACGAATGATAAAAAGGTCAACCTGGAGCTTCTCGAATACTATCCGTGTGCCAAATTTCGATTCGACCACGGGCAAATTCTCATGGTGGGCGAAACCTTCGAACAGTTTGTAGGTAGATGCCTGCAATTCCAACCCAGAACCAGACGGCTATCGGAGCGCAAGACCTTGCATTTTGCGGTCTTTCTTTCCGCCGACGAATCGTTCGCGCATGCCGAGAAGTCGGTAACCGTCAATTTATCCGACAAGGGCGTCTTCGTGTACAGCGCGCTGGAGTGGGAGGTAGGCAAGCGCGTATGGCTGAAGTTTCCGGGCGATACGAGGGCCATCCGTGGCACGGTGCGCTCTTACCAACCCTGGGGCTGCAGCAAATCGTTCCCTGGCATCGGCATAGAAATCGACGCGGGCCAGGAAGAATTGTCCGCTCCAGCCAACCCGAGCACGAACGACCAGAGCAAGAACCACTTCAGTTGAGCAGGGCTGGCGCCGAGAAGATCGCGTGATTGAAGGTGTTGAACGTCTCGAAGCGAAGCTGGAAATACGATTTTCCGTCACGTGGAAATCCTTCAGGATCGAAGCGTCCATATCTGTTCGGTGATGGCCGTGCTGCCGTACTGCGGGAAGGGGACCATGAAGCTGCTTGCACTTTCCGTGCTCGAAGTGTTCAGACCCGTGGTATTGGTCGAGGCAAGCGCGTTCTGGAACGGGTTCGCGATCTTGGTGCTGTAAGCCTTGTTCAGGTTGTAGTTGAAGTACGGAGTCGTCGACATGTTATGTGGGATTGGCGGGGTCTTCCCTGCCCGCCCGTTTTGCCAAGCCACTCCACTGGACTTGATCGCGGCGAACAGGGAGCCTTGAAACCGCCTCTGGTTGTGCAAAAGCACTCCATTCCAGTCTCATTAACTGTTTAAGTTTGTGTTGGTTAAAGAAACCATGGCGAACCGGGGCGACAAAGGAACGGACCTCTTGGAGAGAGGAATTCTGATTCTGGTCTGACCTCAAGTAAAACCACTTTGGAGGCGTCCGGAGAGAAAGCTGAGCAACAGTTGCATATTTATTGGGTTAAACTGCATTCCACATGCCGACATAATGTATACAAATGTCTTTCTTGGTTGAAATCCCTGCCCAAAGAGGTCTGACCACTGCAAATTTCTGTGGAATTCTTTTAGCGGTTCCGCTCCGCCGAACTCCTTGAAGAGGAGCCGTGCGGGCTGGGGTCTGGAAGGTGTGCGAGCCAGGAACAGTATTGCAAGATACAGATAAATTGCGACTTAATTGGAAGGCTTTGCCGCGTTACCTTTTTCCCGCGCCCTTTGGGAGCGGCTTGGGCGGGCTGAGGGTTGGCCGCGAAAAACCGCGCAGGGCCACCAGCCCCGCAACCACTCAAAAGGGAGAAACTTATCTATTGACAGGCTTTAGAGGGCCATGAGATTGTTCTGTCCGCAACAAGTTTTCTATTGAAAGTTCATGCAATTGTTGATGCTCCCTTTTGGACGCCCACTGCATTACCCGTTTCACGTTCCATCCAGCCTTGGCCAATTCAATAGGAGGAAGTTTCTGCTATGCCAGCTAAATCCAAAGCACGCCGGACGCTCTTGAGCAACGCCGGACGGCTCCTGACTGTTCTTCTGTGCAGTATCTTTGCCAGTGTTGCGCTCCACGCGCAGCTGTCCAGCACGGCCACCATCACCGGAACTGTCACTGACAGCACCGGCGCGGTGGTGCCCAACGCCACGGTTACCATCACCGACCAGGCCACCAAAGTGGCAACCGTTCACCAGACCAGCGGCACCGGAGCCTTCGTTTTCCCCGGCCTGCCGGTTGACACCTACAACCTGACGGTGACCAGCACCGGGTTTGCCAGCTACAAGGAAGCGGGCGTTACGCTGCACCCTGGCATGACAGCCAGCAGAAATGTGACCCTGCAGCCCAAGTCAACCACCGAACAGGTGGTGGTGGACGCGACCGAAGTGCAGGTGGAAACCATTACGCCGGAAGTGAGCGGCGATGTGAGTTCCGCGCAGGTATCCACGATGCCGTTGAACGGGCGCAACTTTGCTTCGCTGGCCGCGGTCATGCCCGGCGTGCAAAACCTGAGCGCCGGCACCGGCTTGGGCTCGGGCGGCCGCTCCACCTCCAACACCATCTCGATCAACGGCGCCCCGACCAACACCACCTTCTATGCGCTGGACGGCATGTGGGACGAGAACACGGGCAACATGAACGCCGAGGCCGTGTTGCCCAACCCCGACTCGCTCGAAGAAGTCCGCGTCTTCCAGAACGACTACAGCGTCCGCTACGCCATCATGGGCGCCACGGTCGTCATGCTGCAGACCAAGAGCGGCGGATCCAACTTCCACGGCACCGCCTGGGAGTATCTGCGCAACGACGATCTGAACTCCCGCAACTACTTCTCCACCACCATTCCGCCCTATAAAGAGAACATCTTTGGCTACAACCTGGGCGGTCCGCTTTTCATCCCCAACCATTACAACACCACCCGCGACAAGACCTTCTTCTTCTGGGATCAGCAGTTTGTGATCTTCCACCAGGGCCAGTCGCTGACCGGCACCACGCCGACCGCGAACCAACTCGGCGGCATCTTCGCCAGCTCGACCCCCATCATCAACCCGGCCACCAGCCTGGCGTTTCCTACCGACACCAACGGTAACTACTGCATCTGGATGCTGAGCGGCGCCAACTGCAACTCCACGCCCACCTCCGGCTCAGCCGCTCCCGTGGCGCTGGCCAAGGCGATCTATCCGGCGGTCAACTACTCGAAGGGCGCGCTCAACTACATCAACAACGCGCCGAACATCATCAACACCCGCGACGACCAGATCAAGGTGGACCACCACTTCAACCCCAAGTGGAGTCTGATGGGCGAATATCTGGACGAGCGCCAGACCTGGACCATGTCCAGCATGAATTCGGCTACCGGCGGCGAGGTTTCCAACCTGAACTGGGAGCAGGACCTGACCAACGACCAGTTGGCCCAGGTTTCGCTGACCACGCTGGTCGGCAACAACCTTGTGAACTCCGCCAGCGTCTCGCTGAACATCTACGACGTGGACCTGAACCTGGAAGGCATCTCCGACATCGGCCAGGTCCAGGGCTACGCAGAGTCGCTGCCCTTCCATGGCGGCCTGTCCACCCGCATTCCCTCGTTGACCATCACCAGCATCATGACGGAGGGCGAGCCCAACTCCCGCCCGCTGCACCATGCTGCCGATTTGGACGACTCCATTGGCGACAACCTGAGCTGGCTGAAGGGGAAACAGTACATCCAAGGCGGTTTCAACATCGTCTTCAACACCAAGCGCCAGAACATCAACACCAACAACGCGGCCGGCACCAACGGCGGCTTCACCTTCACCGGATACGCCAGCGGCAACGCCCTGGCCGACTTCATGCTGGGCTACGCAAAGACATTCCAGCAGGCCAGCGATACCCGCCGCATGTACGTCCACGCGATGGAAGTCTCACCGTATATCGAAGACCGCATTTCGCTGACCCGGAAGCTGACGGTCACCCTGGGGGAGCGCTTCTACCATCTGCCCCTGCCCCACGCCGATCAAACGGAAACGGCCTTCAACCCCGCCACCTACGTGGCCACGGCCGCGCCCACCATCAACCATCAAACCGGCGTCATCACCACCGCCGGCACCAATCCGCTGAACGGCCTGATCACCGCCGGACAGAACGGAGTACCGAACAACTTCTCCAACGCGCACGTCTGGTACTTTGGCACCAACGCCGGCTTTGCCTACGACGTCTTTGGCGACGGCCGGACCTCTCTCCGTGGCGGCTACGGCCTGGCCCACACCCGCGTCTTCACCAACCAGGACTGCTCGTTCAACTGCGGCAACAACCCTCCCAACATCACCTCCAGTTATCTGACCAACGTCAACTTCCCGAACGTTGTCGGGTCGGGCGCGCCCACCACCTCCATCCAGTCACTGGTCTCGGCCGACATGAATATTGGAGCGGCGCAGATCAACAGCTACTCGCTCGGCGTGCAGCACGAGTTTCCCAAGAGCTGGATTGCTTCGGTAACCGGCGCGGGATCGAACATCCGCCACCTGTGGGGCACCTGGAACTACAACCAGCCCTTGCCGGACGGACAGTACGACTTCAACCCGAACATCATCAGCAATCCAGCAAATACCAATAACGCTGCCGATACTCCCTACGCCTACGCGCCCTACATCGGCTACGCCAACATCAACGCGCTGGCCTCCCGGCAGGGCTCGAACTGGAACGCCCTGGAAGCCACGCTCAAGCACCAGGTCTCAAGCGGCGTCTTCGTGACCATCGCCTACACCTGGGGCCACGCGCTGGGCAACTGGACCACGGGCGGCACCTACAACATGATCGACGTCTACCACCCGTCGCGCTACTACGGCAACGTACCGACGATCAACACCCCGCAGATGGGCTCGGGCACCTTGATCTGGACCCTGCCCTGGTTCAAAAACTCCTCCAACGTGTTGCAGAAGACGCTGCTGGGCGGCTGGAAGTTCTCCGACATGACCCTGTTGCGCTCCGGCCTCTCGCTGGACATGACCTATAGCGGCAACAATGCCGGCTTCCCGGTGCGTCCCGACGTAACCGGCCAGTCGATCAAGGGCCCCAAGACCGCACTGGCCTGGTTCAACAACATCAACTACAAAACTGACCCCACGGATGCCGCATTCAAGATCCCGGCAGCGGGTTACCTGGGCAACGCCAACATCGGCGTCATCCGCGGCCCCGGCCTGGTGGACTTCGACATGGCTCTCTACAAGACCTTCCCGATCTTCGCCCAGCATCAGGTCGAGTTCCGTGCCGAGGCCTTCAACGTCATGAACCACACCAACTTCAGCGCCGTCTCAACGGCGTTCAACTCCTCCGCGTTCGGACAGGTCACCTCAGCCCTGGACCCGCGCATCATGGAAGTGGCGCTGCGCTACCAGTTCTAGCAGCGTTTTCCTTTTCGGATAAACCTCCGTGGCCCACCCATTTCCGCCTTCTTTGCGGAAATGGGTGGGATATCGAAGAAAACCAGGCCTTGAGCGAAACTATAGTTGCTGTAGCCCGAAGCCAATGCCTTCAAGACGCGATCCTCAGGGAGCGGTGACCTCGCAGAGTATTACCAGGACATACCGCCTCTATTTTTGCGCTAGGCCATTCCACAAAATGCACTTGCAGCGTTCACAAACACAAACAATAAGGGGGCGGATCTCGGGATCCGCCCCTTTATTGTTCAGGGCACCAAGTTCTCTGACCGCATGGATTTGAACCTTGGCATCCCGGTTTCCCAGGTCTCAAAGTCGAGACCTGGGGCACCCAGGATGATGCGAAATCAAGCGGTCAGAGCCCTAGGATCGAGTCCGGTTCCCCGCCCTTCTTTCCCTCAGGGACTGGAGCGCGAAGAGGATGGTTCCAACACCCCGGACAGGATGGGAGAGCTGGAGGCCTTTTCTGCCAGTTTTCCACCACCCTTCGCCGACCCACGAAGGGACGAAACGGGCGGAAGGGGCAGGAGCCTTCAGGGCCGGACCTCTTCTTCGCTGGCTTGTTTTGTTGAACTTGCATTTTTGTTTCTGCATCACGGCAAACAGGTAATCAGGAAACCGTCTCGGGCACCGCCAAGGCGCTCGATTCCAATCTCATTCTGTTGACGTTTGTGGAACTGAAAGAAACTCTGCCGATCCGGCGCACCAAGTGATCGGACCTCTGGCAGAGGGGAACCTCGAACTTGGTCTGACCCAGAAGAAATACACATGGGAGAGGTCCGGGAGAATCGCTCTCATAGAATGAGAAATTCATGGGAAAATTCGCATTTAAATGGTCGACATATTGTTTACATCCATTTCGTCAATTATTTCTTGGCCGAAACGCACCCCGCTATGGTCTGACCACTTCAAAAATCTTTACAAAGAATCGGGCTGTGCTGTTTCACCAGCCTGCCCGGAAGATGCGCGCCGCGAGCCTTCGGGAGCAGGGCGCGTGAACCAGGGTCTGACTGCAAAATACAGATAAATTGAGGCTTATCTGAACTACTTTGCTCCCGTGCTTCCTTCCCCAGTCCCCTGGGAACACGCTGGGCCTCTAGAAGTCCGGGAGCGGAAAGCAACGGATATCCTGCAACCCCGCAACCACTCAGTGGAAGGCAAGTTCTCTATTGACAGAGTTTACGGACGCGTGAGATTGTTCTCTCCGCAACAAGTTTTCTATTGAAAATGACCTGAATTGTTGCGGCACCTCCCCCTTGAACTCCCACTGCTCCACCCGTTCCACGCTCCATCCTGCCTTGACCACCAATTCAATAGGAGGAAGTCTCTGATGCCAGTAGAATCCAAAGCTCGCCGGTCGCTCTTGAGCACCGCCGGACGGCTCATGACTGTAGTTCTCTGCACCATCTTTGCCAGCGTTGCGCTGCACGCGCAGCTGTCCAGCACCGCCACCATTACCGGCACGGTCACGGACTCGACCGGCGCCGTAGTCGGCAACGCGACCGTCACCGTGACCGACGAGGCCACCAAGGTCTCCAGCGCTCACGAGACCAACGCGACCGGCGGATTTGTTTTTCCCGGCCTGCCCGTCGATCCCTACAGCCTGACCGTCACCAGTAGCGGCTTTGCCAGCTATAAGGAATCGGGGATCGTTCTGCATCCTGGCATGACGGCCGGCAAGAACATCACCTTGCAGCCGAAGTCGACCACCGAACAGGTGGTGGTGGATGCCACCGAAGCGCAGGTGGAAACTGTCACGCCGGAGGTTTCGGGCGACGTCAGCTCCGCGCAGGTTTCGACCATGCCGCTCAACGGGCGCAACTTTGGTTCGCTGGCAGCGGTAATGCCGGGCGTGCAGAACCTAAGCGCCGGCAGTTCCATGGGCACCGGTGGACGCTCCACCTCGAACACCATCTCGGTGAACGGCTCCAACACCAACACCACGTTCTACGCGCTGGACGGCATCTGGGACGAAAACACAGGCAATATGACCGCGATTGCGGTGATGCCCAACCCGGACTCGCTCGATGAGGTCCGCGTCTTCCAGAACGATTACAGCGTGCGCTACGCCATCATGGGCGCGTCGGTGGTTCTGCTGCAGACCAAGAGCGGCGGATCGAACTTCCACGGTAACGCCTGGGAGTATCTGCGCAACGACGATCTGAACTCGCGCAACTACTTCTCCACCACGGTTCCGACGTGGAAGGAGAACATCTTCGGCTACAACCTGGGTGGACCGATCTTTGTTCCCCACCACTACAACTCGGGGCGCGACAAGACCTTCTTCTTCTGGGATCAGCAGTGGGTGAAGCTGCACCAGGGCCAGTCTCTTCTGGCCATTACACCCACCTCCCAACAGATCGCCGGTGTTTTTGCGAGCGCCGCGGTCATCAAGAACCCCGCCACCGGGCTGGCCTTCCCGACCGACGCGAACGGCAACTACATTCTGACGCCGAGTCTGAATGCCAACGCCGTGAACTTGGCCAAGGCCATCTATCCCTCCCCCAACTACTCCAAGACCGGCACCACCAACAACTACCTGAACAACACGCCCTACATCACCAACCAGCGCGACGACGAGATCAAGGTGGATCACCACTTCAACTCGCGTTGGAGCGCCACGGGCGAGTACCTGGACGAGCGCCAGGACTACATTCTCTCCTCCATGAACGGGGCCACCAGCGGTGAGAACTTCAACACCAACTGGGAAGAGGACTTTACCAACAACCAGCTGGCATCGGCATCGCTGACGACCCTGGTCGGCAACAACATCGTCAACTCGGCTAGCGTCTCGGTCAACATTTACGATCTGGACCTGACGCTGAAGGGCGTCTCGGATATCAGCCAGGTGAGCGGCTTCTCGGAGTCGCTGCCGTACCATGGCGGCCTATCCACGCGCCTGCCCTCCATCACCATCTCCGGCACCGGCGGCGTGGGCCCAGAGGGTGAGCCCAACTCGCGCCCGCTACACCACGCTGCCGATCTGGACGATTCCATCGCCGACAACCTGAGCTGGCTCAAGGGCAAGCATTACCTCCAGGCCGGCTTCAACATCGTCTTCAACACCAAGCGCCAGAACATCAACACCAGCGGCACGGCCGGGACCAATGGCGGCTTTACCTTCAACGGCAGCTTCAGTGGCAACGCTCTGGCCGACTATATGCTGGGCTACGCGGCCACCTTCAGCCAGGCCAGCGATACCCGCCGCATGGAAGTGCATGCGATGGAAGTGTCGCCCTATGTGGAAGACCGCATCACCCTGACCCGCCGGCTGACGGCTACGCTTGGCTTCCGGGCCTACCATCTGCCGTTGCCCCACTCCCCTGACACCGAAACCCTGTTCAACCCGGCGGCTTATGTTGCCACGGCCGCGCCCACCATCAGCCCGCTGGGCGTGATCACCACGGCTGGCACCAACCCCCTGAACGGCCTGATCACGAACGGCGTGAACGGCGTTCCGCAGAACTTCTCCAGCGCCCACAACTGGTACTTTGGCACCAATGTCGGCTTTGCCTACGACGTCTTCGGCAACGGCAAAACCTCCATTCGCGGCGGCTACGGGCTGGCGCACACCCGCGTCTTCACCGGCCAGGACTGCTCGTTCAACTGCGGCAACAACCCGCCCAACATCACCTCGGTCAGCCTTACCAACGTCTCCTTTCCGAACGCCACGTCCGGAACGGCTGGCGCCAACGGCATCCAGTCGCTGGTCTCGGCCGACATGAACATCGAGGCCGCCCAGATCAACAGCTTCTCGCTCGGCGTACAGCACGAGTTCCCCAAGAGCTGGATCGCTTCCGTGACCGGTGCCGGCTCCAGCATCCGCCACCTGTGGGGCACCTGGAACTACAACCAGCCGCTGCCCTCCGGCCAGTACGACTTCAACCCCAACATCAACAGCAGCAAGGTCTACTCGCCGTATTACTACGCGCCGTACATCGGCTACTCCAACATCAACACGCTGACCTCGCGGCAGGGTTCGAACTGGTCCGCGCTCGAAGCCTCCTTGAAGCATCCGGTCTCGAACAGCGTCTTCCTCACTGTGGCCTACACCTGGTCGCACGCACTGGCCAACTGGACCACCGGCACCTATGCCATGGTGGACGTCTACCATCCGTCGCGTTACTACGGCAACCTCTCGGGCGTTAACATCCCGCAGAGCGGCTCGGCGACTGTGATCTGGACAATGCCCTGGTTCAAGAACACTTCCAACGTCCTTCAGAAGACGGTTCTGGGCGGCTGGAAGCTCTCCGACATGACCATGATCCGCTCCGGCGTCTCGCTCGATCCCACCTTGACCGGCTCAACCATCGGCTATGCGACCCGTCCGGATGTGGTCGCCGGCCAAGCCATCAAGGGACCCAAGACCGCGGCCGCGTGGTTCAACGTCAACGCTCTCGCCCAGCCGAATCCCGGCTACATCGGCAACTCCAACCTGGGCATCATCCAGGGTCCCGGCCTGATCGATTTCGATATGGCCATGTACAAGACCTTCCCGATCTTCGCCAGCCATCAGCTGGAGTTCCGCGCTGAGGCCTTCAACGTCATGAACCACACCAACTTCTCCGGCGTCTCCGTGCAGAAGGGCTCGTCCACCTTTGGACAGGTCACCTCCGCGCTGGATCCTCGCATCCTGGAAGTGGCGCTGCGTTACAAGTTCTAGCAGCCTGCACAAGCACAAACAGCAAGGGGGCGGATCTTTCGATCCGCCCCCTTTTGCTGTTGTTACCTGTTGTGTGGGTTACAGGTCGCCTCAAGCGTCTTCCCGTTTGTCCTGAACTTCCGTGCCCCATCCATTTCCACGTTTTTTGTGGAAATAGGTGGGAAACCTATGAAGCTTAGGTCTAGACCATTCCCCAAAATACCTTAGACCAGCGGCACACGATCGCCAGCCGCCTTGGCCTTGGGCACCGCGGTCTTGCGCTCGGAGGGCTTTTCCATGCCCTGCGACTCCTGGGCCATGCGCAGGTGCTGCTCCATCAACCGGCGCGCCTCATGGGGCTTGCGGCCGCGGATAGCGCGGTAGATCTCGCGATGCATCTCGGCCGACTCGCGGGTATCGGTGGACCGCTCAACGGTCTTGCGGCGCTTGTCGTAGAGCGAGGAGGTCAGGGTTTCAACCACCGCCGCCATGATCGGATTACCAGAGGCCTGGGAGATGATGCGGTGGAACATGACGTCGTGGATCAGATACTCAGCCGGGTTTTCCATCACGGCGAACATCTCCGCCACCTCCTCGGCCAGTGCGGCGTGGTGCTCTTCCTTGGCCCGTTCCGCGGCCAGTGCGGCGATGTTGCTCTCCACAATAATGCGGGCTTCAAACATTTGCCAGGTCTGGAAGCCGTGCAGAGCGCCCATCAGCCCCAGCGAGGCCTTGCCGAACTCCGGCGGGCCGTCGGCCACAAAGGTTCCCACGCCGTGCTTGACCTTCATCACGCCCATGGCGGCCAGATAGCCGATGCCGGTCCGCAGGCTGGCGCGACTGATGCCCAGCTTGCGCGCAAACTCGCGCTCCGGGGGAATCTTGTCACCGGGTTGCAGAGTGGCATTTTCTATGAGCAAGCGTATGTGGTTAACCACTTGCATCGTCCGGTGGGTTTCTTTGGACTCCTCTTTAAGCCTCACCATAGCGACTGATAACCCTCTTGGATAGTTTCTAAATCTGGACAAAACGAGCTTAACACCCGCGGGCCACGGCTGGCCGCAAAAAAACGCGCGCTGAACGGATTCTCAACCACTTGCCCGATGTGTATACTGGTGGTCTGACCTCGCCGGAGGTCCGACCGGAAACGATTCTCGCCTAG
>CAZYDF010000060.1:0-26127 GCA_964645855.1 uncultured Occallatibacter sp. | reverse complement strand
AGCAACGCCCTTTTAAGGCGTGGGTCCTGGGTTCGAGCCCCAGCGAGCTCACCACGCAGACCGCAAACCACTACATATTGATTTAAGGTCCAAGGTAACCCCTCCGGGTAGCCTTGGATCAATGTGGTTCTGCGCCCAAATGCTGCTGCGCCTGAAGATCCGAAGAGCAATTCCTGTCCGGGTGCCCCATCCATCTCCACGTTCTTTGCGGAAATGGGTAGGATAACGATGAGACTCAGGCTTATACCCTTTCAGCTTGGGCCCCGCCTCTTCTACAAACGATTTTAGAGAAAGGACACCAGCTTGGCGTACAATATATTTATTTACTTTCAACGACTTACAAGCTTGTCTCTTTGTAGAAAATGCTCGAATTGCCGGATATGGGACGCACCCCTGGTCCACCCTTCGGCCTTGCTCCCATGGACGAACCCCTCCCCAGTCTCTTACCGGCAGGCCGCGGCATCGGCGATTTTGCCAGCCAGTCCGCCGGCCAGCGCCTGAACGCGTTCCAGACGGGAGGACTTGAACAGGATGCGCTCCCGCTGCTGGTCCTGGGTGCGGCTGTGGACCTCGCGGGCGGCCAGCTCGCCGGCATCGGCGGCAACCATGCCAACCGGCCACTCCAGGCTGGCGCCATAGTGATCAAACCACTCGTTGGGCACGTAGTTGGTGGCGCGCAGGTGAGCCACTTCAAGCCGCGCCCACTCCCGCCACAGGTTCAAGCCAGAAGCAGCCTCGGTCACCTGAGCGGCAACACCGAAGCCGACGCCGGCCATGATCTGGTCAAAAAAATAGTGGGCCTCGCGGCCAGGGCGCTGCGGACGCACAAAAGTGGCTTCGGTAACGCCCCGCACCATACCGAGCGAGGGAGCCAGGCCGCCGTTCAGGGCCGTCAGCTCCATCCAGTCGCGGCTGCTGCGGTCCACGGTATCCACACGGGGGGTGCCACCGGCCAGCAGGGTGTGGCGCAGCACCACGGAAAAAACCACGCGACGCTCACTCAGGATGGACTGGACGCTGAACTGTTCGCCCTCCAGAGGCTGTTCCAGGACGTAATGGCTTTGCAGATCGCCCAGCTGATCAAGGAGCCGCCAGAGGTGTTCCTGGTCTTCAACGGAGATGGGCACAGCGCCGGGCTTGCGGGTGCGCGGCTGCAGCACCCAGGGGGCCGGAACCAGCTCCATGAACTCACGCAGCTCGTCGTAGTTGAGCACGCGGCAGAACTCCGGGCCAGGAAAGCCGGACTCGCGGGCGCTGACGCGCATGGCCAGCCGGTCGCGATAATAGCCAGCCGTGGTGATGCCCATGCCGGGGATGCGCAAGTGTTCGCGAATCTCCGCCACCCCGGCCAGGTCGCACTCGTCCAGGGGAATAATGCGATCAAAGGCCCGTCCGCGCACCATCCAAGAGACGGTGTTGAGCAGCTGCTCGCGGGTGAGGTCGCCCGGCATGGTGGCCAGATCCTCAATGGCTTCGCGCGGCCAGTCGGCCTCGCGCAGGCCTTCCACCGTGAGCACCGTGAGGCGCACACCCATCTCCGCGCATTGGCGCAGAAAATCCTGGCCGCGCACCGATCCGGCAATGCAGAGAAAACGCTCCATGATGGTGTAGCAGGCCTCCGCAAACTGTGATCTCACTCCCGCGTCGTTCGGCATGGACGGAACGTGTCGTCAGGCCATGGTCCGAAGCGGAAAACATGGACCCGGTGAGCAGATAGTTTTACTATAGACCCTTGTGCTGCTTCAGGATGTGGCCCACAGGGGTGTTTCGTCATGCTCCATTTCCAGCAACTGGTCTCACTGCAGGACAGACTAACCCATGGCTGGCACCAGGCCGAGCCGGAGAGCGATCCAGCTGCGGCCGACAACTGGCTTCAGTTGGTGACCCGGCAGCATCGCGCCAACTTCGACCTTTGGCATATTGAGGACGAGGCCCGCGATCCGCTGGCTACCGACAGCCAGATGGCCAGCACCAAGCGCCGCATTGACCGCACCAACCAGTTGCGCAACGATTTGGTGGAACAGCTGGACCTGGCGCTGCTGGCCTGGCTCAGCCAGCGCCAACTGCCCAACGCAACCGCCCCGCTGCACTCCGAAACCGCTGGGCTGATCATTGACCGTCTCTCGATTCTGTCGCTGAAGATCTTTCATACCCGCGAGCAAGCCCAGCGTGCAGACGCCCCGGAGGGCCACCGGGAGCGCAGTCTGGAGCGGCTGGCGGTGCTGGAAGAGCAGCGCGCCGACCTTGCCGACTGCCTGGGCCAACTGTGGGACCAGACGCTGGCCGGCAGCCGCCGCTTCAAACTCTACCGGCAACTGAAGATGTACAACGACCCGGCCCTGAACCCCGCCATTTACGGCAAAAACAGCCCCGCGGAGGCCCGCTGAGATGGCGCTCGCGAGGGGTCCTTATGGGGTACCCATTGACGCCGGGCCAGCTTATGCGTATAAAAGTTGCCTGAGCGGTCTATTGATCCGCGCGGCACTCCCTGTCCAGGAACCGGTTCAGGATCCGCGTCATGCAAGGGCGCTCTTGGCAAACACATGAAGCAAGAAGAACGGTCCACCCCCACGAGCCGCAAGAAGACCGGCGCAGGCGAAAGCCAGCAGTCGGCAGCTATCGCTTCTGCGATGTCCACCTATATGACCGCGGTGCAATTGCTCCAGCAGGGCAGGTTTGAGAAGGCGCTTGCCGCGCTGGAAAAGCTGTTGCCCATCGCGCCGCCGGAACTGCTGGAACGCTGCCGGATGTACATCTCCACTTGCCAGCGACAGCTGGATCGGCCGGCACTGGTTTTTGCCACGCCGGAAGAACACTACGACTACGCTATTTCTCTTTTGAACACCGGATATTTCGAGGATGCGCGGGAGCAGTTCAACGTCATTCTTGCCACCCACCCCTCGGCCGACTACGTGTACTACGGGATGGCCCTGCTGGACGCCATCACGGGCCAGCCCCAGGATTGCCTGCAGAACCTGGCGCGGGCCATTGAGCTGAACCCGCGCAACCGGCTCCAGGCCCGGGTCGACAACGATTTCCAGAATGTTGTGGACGATCCTCGCTTTACCGAGCTGCTTTACCCTGAAGTTCCGTAAGGATTGGTATTGAATCCAGTTTTCTCCCCCTCCGGTTTGCCACAGGCATCCGCCGCCGTGCCTGCGAGTGCGCTGCGCGTGGTTGCCATGGGCGGCGGCACGGGTCTGTCTGCCCTGCTGCGCGGCCTGCGCAGCCATGTGACGGTTGCCGGCCAGGCCCAGGCCATTGCCCCTCAGATCGCCGATCTGGCCGCGGTGGTTACCGTGACCGATGACGGCGGCTCCTCGGGACGGCTGCGCGAAGAGTTCAACATGCTGCCCCCCGGCGACCTGCGCAACTGCATGGTGGCCCTGAGCGAAGAGGAAGACCTGCTGTCGCGGCTCTTCAGCCACCGCTTCCGCTCCGACAACTCGCTCAAGGGGCACACGCTGGGCAATCTGTTCCTGGCCGCGTTGATGGAAATCACCGACGACTTTGCGCTCGCCATCCAGCTCTCCAGCAAGATTCTGGCCACCCGTGGTCGCATCTACCCGGCCACCCTTGCCAACACCACCCTGGTAGCGCTCATGGACGATGGCTCGCTGGTGCGCGGTGAGACCAAAATCACCGCCAGCCGGCGGCGCATTGTGGAGCTGATGCTGGACCCACCCTCCCCCGCGCCGCTGCCCGAGACCCTGGACGCCATGGAACGCGCCGACCTGATCACGGTAGGCCCCGGCTCGCTTTACACCTCGCTGATCACCAACCTGTTGGTGGATGGCATTGCCGAAACCCTGCAGAAGGCGCGCGGGCTGCGGGTGTACGTCTGCAACCTGATGACCCAGGCCAATGAGAGCATCGGCCTGACCGCCGCCGAGCACATTGAAAAGATCTACAACCATACAGGGGCGCCGGTGTTTGATTGCGCGCTGGTGAACATCGCTCCGTTCTCCCCGGAGACGGTGGCGCGCTATGCCGCCGAGAATGCCGCCCCGATTGAGGCCGACATCGAACGCATTGAAGCCCTGGGGGTGCGGGTGGTGACGGGCAACTTTGCACTGGAGTCGCCGCTGGTACGCCACCACGGACCACGGGTGACGGACGCCCTGCTGGCCTTGGGCCGCGCCCACCATCAGCGCTAGAATTTTTTTGCGATCAACTTCCGTGCCCCACCCTTTCCGCGTTCTTCCGCGGAAAGGGTGGGATACCCATGAATTTCAGGTCTATACCATGCCGGAAAATTCTCCGGGGTTTCTCAGGGCAAGTGGCGGGCCGCATCGCAAGCCACCGCCACGCCACCGGAACAGGCCTTGCGGTAGAGCTGGCGAGCCCGCGCCAGATCGCGTTCCCCGCCCCGTCCGCTCTCATTCAACAAACCAAGGCTGTAGCAGGCCTGCGTAAAGCCTTGATCGCAGGCACCCTGGTAAGACTGGCGCGCGGCGGCATCGTCCTGCGGACCTCCGCGGCCCCGCTCGGTCAGGAAACCAAGCCGGTAGCAGCCGGTCAGGTTGTTGAGCTGGCAGGCGTGCTGATAAAACTGCCGGGCGCGCTGGTAATCCTGCGGCACCCCTTCGGCAAACTCCGCGTAATAGCCCAGCCAGTAGCAGGCCCAAGGATTCTGGCCGGAGCAGGCCTGCTCAAAGAGCTGGCGTCCGTGCGCCTCGTCGCGGGGCACGCCGTGACCGGAGAAGTAGAGCCGCCCCAGGCTGAAGCAGCCGTCCATGTTGTTCCCTTCGCAGGCTCGCTGGTAAAGGCTCGCAGCCCGCTGGTAGTCGCGCGGAACCTGGTTGGCCATATCGTAGCTGTTGCCCAGCTCTACACAGCTGACCATTTGCCCGCCCTTGCAGGCGCGGTCCTGGAGTTGGCGGGAGCGGTCGTTGTCCTGCTCCACACCCTGGCCGTCGCGGTACAGCAGGGAGAGCTTGGCGCAAGCCTCGGCGCTGCCGCCCTCGCAGGCCTGGCCGTAGAGCCGGGCAGCTTCCGCAAACCCCTGATGGCCACGCTGGTAGTCGCCCTGGCGCAGCAGATCGTCAACGCGGCGCTGCTGCTGCTCGCGAATCCGGGTCTGCCGCTGGGGCTCGAACTGAAAGTGTACGGAGGTGGGCTTGGCCTCGGCCAGCACCGCTTCCTTTTGCTGGTGCTCCGGACCGTCGGCCGAGGAGGCAGCCACCAGATGGCGGCCGGGCTGGGCAACCACGGTCGCCGAGCCTCCCGCTTCAATGCTGCCCTTGGGCTTGCCGTCCAGGGTCCAGATGCAGGCCGCGTCGCAGCTGACCGTGAGACTGGCCGCAGGAGCCCTGTGGTGCGGCTCCAGCACGATGCCGTCATCAGGGACCTGCGCGACCACCCCTGCGGGCAGTAGCAGGCACAGCAGCGCGATCCAACGCCATTGCTGCAAGAGAGTGCGAAGCTGCGGGGATGCGGTCATGGCGTCGGGGACTCTCCTTCCTCAGCCGTGGCCGACTGCCGCTCGTGCGAATACCAACGGATCTGAGGTCATGGTAGCGCGCGGCCCAAGTCGTAGCAATGGCGGAAATGGGAAGAAGGGCAGGCCAGAGGCAAAGATGGGAATGCACCACCTGCAGCCACCGGCGGTGGGGCCAACCGCCGCTTCGCGGCATTGCATACAGCAGGCACCTACGGTACAGCAGACCGCTTCGCACAGACTGCCTGGCCGAAGCCCCTGCTTTGCGCCGTCCCTACGGGACTCCGGGGCATGTTTGGGGAAGCTTTCCCCACCTTGAAAGGTGGGGCTACCATGTACTGTGCCTACGGCGCGCTGTGCCCCATCCATTTCGCAGACATTATCGCGAAATGGTTGGGATGACCACGCACTGTTCGAGGGCCGAATCAATAGCGATCTGCCTCATGAAGTTCAGCCCCTTGCAAAATCCCACTGCGGGAAACTTCTAACTGATATCAGCTTCAAAACAGAGTTTCTCCGCAGCCTTTTGAGCGCCTGCATCCGGTTTCCCAATAGCTTGCAGTTCCTCAGCGGCTAAAGCTGGGGTCTGTTTTGAGCATTTTACGGCACCCTTCGACTGCGCTCAGGGCAGGCTCTGAAGTCGTGCCCTGGCGCTATCCACCCACGTGCAGGAGATTTTGCAAGAAGCTCGGCCATCTGAGCCCGGTCAGCTTGGCTTGGTCAGCGCGGGTAAAGCTTTTGGACGCAGCCGTCCTTTTGGTGCTGAGCGCGTCTAAACACTGCCTCTGGGGGCAAAAAAATTGCTGGTCGCCCCGAGCGAGCCTGACACGGTAGAATCCATCATATGCTGCGCCGCACAATTACCCGTATGTCTATGCTTCTGGTCGGCCTCGGCCTGGCCAGCACTTTGCTCTCCGCTCAAACGCCTGACCCCCACAAATCCCGCAAGTTCAAGGTGCCGCCACTCGCGGCGCGCATTGAAGTGACGGTGGTACGGGATGCCAACGGCAAGCCGGTGGAGAATGCCGCCGTGATCTTTCACCCCATTGAAGGCGACCGCGATAAAGGCATCATGGAACTGAAGACCAATGAGGAAGGCAAGTGCCTGATCGACGTGATTCCCATGGGCGACACGGTCCGGATGCAGATTCTCGCCCGCGGCTTCCAAACCACCGGAGAAGACTTCAAGGTGGACAAGGAAGATCTCAAGTTTGTGGTGCGATTGAGGAGACCGGGCGAGCAGTTCTCGATCTACAAGTCGCATGGCGACGGCCAAACGCCGGCCCCTGCCAACGAGCCTGCACCCGACAAGCCAGCGCCCACCACGCCGCCTGCGGCCAAGTAACGGAGCGCTGATCAACCCTCGCCCCGCAGGAAACGAGTTGCCCATGCCCACCATCAACTTGAGCGGCAAGGTTGCACTCGTTACCGGCGGAGCGCGTCGCATTGGGCGGGCCATCTGCCGGGAGCTGGCAAGCGCGGACGCCGCCGTGGCGCTTACTTGGTACAACTCAAGCCGCGAGGCTCTGGAGCTGGCCGAGGAGTTGCAGCATCTTGGAGTAGGCGCGCTGGCGGTGGAGTGCGATGTGCGTTCCGAGGACTCCGTACAGCGAGCGGTGGAGCTGGTAACAGCCACACTGGGCCGGCTGGACATTCTGGTCAACAATGCCGCGGTGTTTGAAGCGCAGGAGCTGGCCGATCTGTCGGTAAACGCCTGGGACCGCGTATTTGAGACCAACACCCGGGGACCTTTCTTGATGGCGCGCGCTGCCCTGCCCCATCTGAAGGCGGCACAGGGGCGAATTGTCAACATTGGATCGCTGGGTGGATTGCGGCCCTGGGCCACCCATGCCCACTACTGCGCCTCCAAGGCGGCGCTCCATGCGCTGACGCAATCCATGGCGCGAGCCTTTGCGCCGGAGATCAGCGTGAACTGCGTGGCGCCGGGCTTCATCGACTTTGCGGAGAACCGGGACGCGCTGGCTGCCAGGCTGGCGGAGCGGACACCGCTCCAGCGCAACGGCTCGGCCGAGGATGTAGCCGCGGCGGTGAGGTTCTTTGCCGCCGGGCCGGCGTTTGTCACCGGGCAGATTCTGGCCGTGGACGGCGGGCTGGGACTGGTGTAAGAGCAGCTTTCAGCTTCTAGTTTCTAGCTTTGGGGGCTCAACAGGCTGCGGAAGGACTCGGTATTTCAGGTTGAAACCGTAGAAAGCACGCCGCAGGGGCCGAAGCCCATCCTCTATTTTGTATCAGGGCACGACTCAAGTCGTGCCCTGATACAAAGCCCGGCTAGCAGGGAGTTTTTCCGAAGCCTGTAAAGCCCTCGTTGATTCCAGGCGTTTTGCGGCACCCTTCGACTGCGCTCAGGGCAGGCTCTGAAGTCGTGCCCTCAAAAGAAACTGGAATGTCTGTTGGACCGTTCACCGCGCCCCTACAGGGCGCGATATCCATTTTGGAAGCAAACCCACGGCTGCGCCTACGGCCGGCCCTGAGCTATTTGCACTGCGCCCCGCTGGGGCGCAAATCCGAGACCAAGTGGAGTTTCATCACCTTTGGGTCGGCAAAAGCCGGTGGACGACGGACAAGAGAAAATGAATGCAAGTTAAACAAAACAATAAACAATTGGAAAACGTATGCGATCCCATCCTTCGCGAAGAACGCGAAGGATGGGGCACCCGGTTTCATATACTGTGGGTCGCAACGCCGGTGGGAGAGTAAAAAGAAACTACTTTGCAAGTCCGACAAAACAATGTAGCGACGAAAAGGACCGGACCTGGAGGCCATTGAATCAAGCTCTCAATTCAGGGGCCTGAATGCCCTGCTCCTTCCGCCCGTCTCATCTTCCCTCCCCGGGTTTCATCCCTCCGTGGGTCGGCGAAGGATTGATACAAAGCCTGGGTCGCAGAGAGTTTTTCCGCAGTCTCTAAAGCACCAGCCCTTTCCAACCTTCGCCCAAGCCTTAAAGAGGTGTTGCACCTGCACAGGCCTATTTCACTTTGCCCGATGGGGCGTTTTTCGTTGGGGTGTCGCACCTCCGGATCGCGATCATTCCGGCAAGAAAAGCTGATACCCTAATAGCATGAAATTTGGAGTCATTGTCTTCCCGGGTTCGAACTGCGACCACGATACCTACAACGTGTTTGCTGAAGTGGCACACCAGCCGGTTACCTTCCTGTGGCACGACTCCGAGGACCTGCAAGGCGTGGATGCCGTGCTGGTACCGGGCGGCTTTGCCTATGGCGACTACCTGCGCACCGGCGCGATTGCGCGCTTTTCTCCGGTGATGCAGGCGGTGAAGAAGTTTGCCGCTGGCGGCGGCCCAGTGATGGGCATCTGCAACGGCTTCCAGATCCTGACCGAGTCCGGCTTGCTGCCGGGCGCGCTCATGCGCAATGCCGGCCTGAAGTACATCTGCAAGCAGGTCCACCTGCGCACCGAAACCACCAACAGCCCCTTTACCCAGGGACTGACCAAGGGCCAAGTTCTGCAAATGCCGATTGGGCACATGGAAGGCAACTACTTCTGCACGCCGGAAGACTTGGCGAGGCTGGAAGCCGAGGACCGGATTGCCTTCCGTTATGCAACGCACACCGGCGAGACCACAGCCGAGGCCAACCCCAACGGATCGCTTTCCAACATTGCCGGCATTCTGAACGAGGGACGCAATGTTCTGGGCATGATGCCCCATCCAGACCGTTCGAGCGAGGCGATTCTGGGCTCCGCCGACGGATGGAAGCTGTTTTCTTCATTGGTAGAGAGCATGGCCACGCGTTAGGCCGTGGCGCACAAGCGCGCCTGAGACCCTGAAAGACAATGATCGACATCCACGAACACCTGATTTACGGCGTGGACGATGGCTCTCCGGATCTGGAGACCTCGTTAGCGATGACCGAAGAGGCAGTGCGCGAGGGGATAACGCACATCGTCTGCACGCCCCACTCCAGCGAAGAGTACCAGTATCCCCGCCAGATCATCCAGGAACGGTGGCAGGAGCTGCGGGAGCGGACGAAGGGCAAGCTGGAACTGAGCCTGGGATGCGACTTCCACATGTCTGCGGACAACATTCTGGAGGCGCTGAAGGTGCCGATGAGCTATTCGGTGAACGGCAACGGCTACCTGCTGATCGAGTTTTCCAACAACGTCATCGGGGCGGCGATGTTTGACGCCATTTACCAGCTGCAAAGCGCCGGCTACAAGCTGATTGTGACCCATCCCGAACGCTATCCGGCCGTGCATCACCGTCCGGAACTGATTCGAGAGTGGATTCAGCGCAATTGTCTGATTCAGGTGACGGCGAACTCACTGTACGGGCGCTGCGGGCCGATCCCAGAGATGCTGGCCAACGAGATGCTGGAGCGTAACTGGATTCACTTTTTGGCCACCGACGCGCACCGCGTGGACTGGCGTCCGCCGCACCTGAAGAAAGCCTACGACTACGTGGCAAACAAGGCGGGTGAGGAAACCGCACGGCGGCTTTGCGTGACCAATCCGCGGGCAGTGGTGGATGGAAAGCCGCTGGGAGCGCAGCCGGAAGCCATCGGCGTGTGGGACGAAAAGCCTCTGCGATTGGGTCCGCGCAAGTCTGGTCCCGCGGCTGGCCAGGTGACACAGAAGGCCAAGGGCGGCAACGGTTTCTTTGCCCGGCTGTTTGGCCGATAGCAGTTTTTTGAGCGAAACCAGATTCGGTGTGTGCTGGCAATCTCTTCTAAGGTCGCCGCTCCCTGATGGTCGCGTCGACTGGGATGCATTGGTTTCGGGATTGAGCAACTCTGGTTTCGCAATGGTTGAACCCCAATGAGGCAGGCGCATGAATTGGCTGATTCTACTGGTGGGAGTGTTGGTAGGAGCCGTCTCCGGTGTGGTTGGCATCGGGGGCGGCATTCTATTTGTGCCGGCGCTGGTGGGACTGCTGGGAATGAGCCAACACCGGGCGCAGGGCACGTCGCTGGGCGCACTGCTGGCCCCGGTGGGCCTGCTGGCCTTTCTGGAGTACTACCGCTCGGGGAACGCGGATTTGCACGTGGCGGCGGTGCTGGCGGTGGGCTTTCTGGTGGGTGGATACTTTGGCGCACATTGGGTGCAGCACCTGCCGGATGTGCTGTTGCGCAAGGTCTTCGCGGTTACGCTGGTGGCCGTGGGCGGATGGATGTTCTTCCAAAAATAGGTAACTAGGTGATTAAGTGATTAGGTGGCTAAATTCTGCATGGGGATAAGAGCTGGGTGCCTCATCCATCCCGCGTTTTGTGCGGGATGGGTGGGATAGAGTGACAGTATCTGAAGGCCGGATCGATAAGTGACGGGGGTCCTCATGCCGATAGGAGCGCGTGCCGCGTTTCCTGAGTCCACCCGCTCACAATCTAGATGGACTGGACCGGCACGAGGGTCAGATCGTCGACCAGGCCGACTTCCTTTTGCACAAAGGGTTCGCCGTATTGAACGCCAGCCAGGAGGCCGTAGTGGCGCGCCTCGGCAAAGGTGCGCTCGCGAATCTCTTCTTCGGCTACAAAGAGCCCGCCCCCCGTGGCCTGGTTGGCGTACTGCGACTGGTAGGCCATCAGAGCGGCGTGGCGCTGCTCGATGAACGGGGTAATGTCCACGATAAAGCTGGGCCGCACGTCGGCGTACAAGCTGGCGTAGACAATCTTGAAGGGCCGATGGGGCGGCAATTCCCTCGCGGAGAGTTCTTCCTCTGCAAGCGCCGCAGGCGCGGATGGCCGCACCGCAGGTGCCTTGGCTAGACCGGAGAGAAAGCAGGCCTGATAGCCCAGCGTGGCCACGACGGCGTGGTCGGGATGGCGGGCCTGCCAGTAGGGCAGGATCACCACACGGGGACGCAGGCGGCGCAGAACGCGGACAATTGCCAGCCGGTTTTCGAGGGCATTCTCAATGGCGCCATCTGGAAAGCTGAGCGCTTCCCGCCATCCAACGCCCAGACGGCGGGCTGCCTCAGCGGCCTCGGCAGCGCGTTCGTCAGCCGAGCCACGGGTACCGGCCTCGCCCTGGGTAAGGTCGAGAATGGCCGTAGAAAGACCACGGGCGGCGCTCCGCAAGAGAGTGCCGCCGCAGGTTTGCTCCACATCGTCGCGATGCGCAGCGATGGCCAGAACGTCGGCCTGGAAGTCCATCGCTTCGCTCATCGGGTTAGTAGACCGTGTTGCTGGAGTCGGTGGTTCCGTCCATGTAAGCCACGTCGTAGGCGGTGCCGGTGACGGTGACGAACTGGTTGTTGATAGAGTTGCCGTTGGTGGTGGAGTAGATGTAGACCTGACCACCCTGTGCCACGTAGATCTTGTGCAGACCGGTGACGGCGGCGATGCCGGTGAGGTCGCCCAGGAAGGGTTCCAGCAGCGTGACCTTGTTGGTGGAGGTGTTGAACATGGTCAGGCAGCCGTTGGGCTGGCCATTGGCCGCGCGCACACCCTCGTCGCACTTGGTCATGCCGATCCAGAGGGTGTTGTCATCGGCCAGAATCATGCGGCTCACGCCTCCGGGCAGTCCATCGGAGATGGGCGTGGTGGCGATGATGCTGTTGTTGGTCATATTCAGCACCGACAGCGTACCGGCCCAGGTAGATCCGCTTTGCTGCTGACCAACCACGTACATCGTGGAGCCGCTCAGCAGAGCGTTGCTGGCCGCCGGAACGGCGATGGAAGTGACGCTGGTGGGCAGCTTACCAGAGGCGAGTCCCAGAGTAAAGATCATGGGAGCGGTTGGCAACATGGAGATCGAAGCCGTGGCACCGCCACACTCCGGACCACAGTTAAGCACGTAGGCCGTTGAACCGTCGGCAGAGAAGATGGCCTTCTCGGGATGATCGAAGACGAGCGGTGCGCCGTAGTAGGAGCCGGTGGAATCGATCGCGTCGGGGCTCTGGGCCTGGAAGAGGCACCAGCCGGGAGCATTCTGGGGCTCGCAATCAACCGCCGCCTTGGGCCACTTGGCGGTGCCGCCAGCGTAGGCCAGGGTTTGCGCCGCGCTCAACGCACGGGGGTAGTAAATGTAGTTGGAGTTCTGAACGAAGGCCAGGGCCACCGAGCCGCCGGGATTCACGCTGATGCGATAGATTCCGGGCAGGCTGAGGGGATAGGTGCTGCCCAGAGACTGGTCAATCACGGAAAGTACGTGCGCACTCTGGCTGGCTGCGAAGATGTACTTTTGATCGCGGGTAATGAAAACGCTGGAGGAGGCTCCATTCAGGCCGGAGACGCTGCCGTTGGTCTTCTCCTTGGAGTAATCGGCCAGCGTCAAACTGCCGTCGCCGGACGAATAGATCGCGCCCAGCTGCTCTTCCGGCATGTTCTGGATGGTGACAGGCAACGCGGCGCCGAAGCCGGATACCGAGAAGGAGCCGGGGGTGCCGTTATATCCACCGCGAATATCGTAATAGGCGTCGACGATTTCCAGTGCGCCCTTGGTGAGGATGCTGGGGTTCTGGATGGCAATCAGGACTCGGTTCGTCAGACCACTGGGCGGAAGGCTGCGGCCCGCAAAATAGGAGGTCGTTCCGCAACCAGCCAAAACTGCGGAGGCCGCCA
This sequence comes from uncultured Occallatibacter sp., assembly GCA_964645855.1. Taxonomy (GTDB): domain Bacteria; phylum Acidobacteriota; class Terriglobia; order Terriglobales; family Acidobacteriaceae; genus Telmatobacter. The sequence continues at coordinate 13,152 of CAZYDF010000060.1, read as the reverse complement.
AGGCGACAATGGCGCAGATCCAAAAACTTCTCTTCTTCAAAATCCCTTACCTCGATCGACAACGCGGTCAGTCCCGCGCATCATTGCACTCCCGGAAACCGAAGTCTCCGCATATCCAGAAACCTGCCGTCCGACGCGTTTGCAGGGGGCACAGTGCTCCCTAACCGCTTCGGCGGCCCTACAGCTTGAGACTCCCGAAGTATAACAAAGTGAGCCACGTCTCTGAAGGGTTCCGGTTGGGGGAAGAACGCCGGCCGACCGCAAGGCGAACCCGATTTTGCAGCCAGGCCAGCCGGGCCAGCCGCCATCCCCTTTGAAACATAGATAAATCGCGGAGGAAAATGAGGTAGCATTCTAGGAGAATGAGCAATCTAGCCGCAATCCTCGCCACCCGCCCCATGCTAGCCGATGGCGCCATGGGTACCGTGCTTTACTCGCGCGGCGTGTTTATCAACCGCTGCTACGACGAGCTGAATCTTTCCGACCCTGGCCTGATTCTCTCCGTCCATGAGGAGTACCTGCAGGCCGGAGCCGAGATCCTGGAGACCAACACCTTTGGAGCCAACCGCTTCCGGCTGGCCCGGCACGGTTTGGCCGGCAAGGTGAGGGAGATTAACGAGGCCGGCGTCCGGCTGGCCCGGCAGGCGGTGGAACACCTGCACGAGAAGCAGGCCGGCGACGGCTGGGTGGCTGGCTCCGTGGGCCCGCTCGGCGTGCGTCTGGAGCCGCTGGGCAAGACCGGGTTGGATGAGGCCCGGGAAGCATTTGTCGAACAGATTGAAATCCTGGTGGCGGGTGGCCCCGACAAGGGTGTGGATTTGCTGATTCTGGAGACCATGCCGGCGCTGAATGAGGCCCGGGTGGCGCTGGAGGCCGCGCGCGCGGTGGCGCCCGATCTGCCCGTGGTGGTGATGGTGACGGTGGACGACGACGGCAATTGCCTGGACGGCGCCTCACCCACACAAGCCGCTGCCCTGCTGACCGAGTGGGGCGCGACCGTGATCGGCGTAAACTGCTCCACCGGCCCAACCACGGTGCTGACCGCGATTGAAGCCATGCGCCAAGCCACCACCCTGCCCCTGGCCGCCATGCCCAACGCTGGTATGCCGAGGGCGGTGGAGGGTAGAAATATTTATTTGTGCTCCCCGGAATATATGGCCAGCTTTGCGCGCAAGGCAATCCAGGCTGGGGCGCAGTTGGTGGGCGGTTGCTGCGGCACCACGCCCAACCACATCCGCGCCATGCGCTCCGCCATGCGCGCGCTGGACGCCCAGACGCGCATCCAGGTGGTGGGCGCAGCACCGGTCCTCTCCAGCGAGACGCCGCCCTCGGCGCTTGCCGAGCGCTCCAAGATTGGCGCCCTGGTGGCCAGCGGCAGCTTTGTCACCATGGTGGAGATTGTTCCACCCAAGGGGATCAACTGCTCCAAGGAGATTGAAGGCGCAGGGTTACTGGCGCGGCTGGGCGTGCATGCCATCAACGTGCCGGATTCACCCCGGGCCAGCGCCCGCATGAGCGCGCAGAGCCTGTGCATCCAGATCCAGCAGCACACCGGGATTGAGACGATTCTGCATTACACCTGCCGGGACCGGAATCTGCTGTCGATCCAGTCCGACCTGCTGGGCGCTTCGTCCATTGGGCTGAGAAACATTCTGTGCCTGACCGGCGATCCGCCCAAGCTGGGCAACTATCCCGACGCAACCGCGGTCTTCGATGTGGATTCCATTGGGTTGGTGAACATTGTGAAGCGGCTCAACCACGGGCTGGATATTGGCTCCAATTCGATAGGCGCGAGCACGAATTTCACCATCGGTGTGGCGGCCAACCCGGGAGTGCCCGACATTGAGAATGAAATCCGCCGCTTTGCCTTCAAGGTGGAAGCTGGAGCTGAGTACGCCATTACCCAGCCGGTCTTCGATCTGCGTCTGCTGGAGAGCTTCCTGGAACGGATCAAGGACTTTCGGATTCCGATGATCGCGGGCATCTGGCCGCTGACCAGCCTACGCAACGCAGAGTTCATGAAGAACGATCTGCGGGTCTCCATGCCGGAAGAGATCATGCTGCGCATGGCCCAGGCCGACACTCCGGAGGCGGCGCGCCAGGAAGGCATCTTAATTGCGCAAGAGATGCTGGAGGCCGTCAGGCCGTATGTGCAAGGTGTGCAGGTTTCAGCGCCATTCGGACGCTATTCGGCGGCGGCGGAGGTGATTGCCAGCGTGTTGCCCGGCGGCGCGGTGCGCTGCGCGGAGTAGTTTTCTTGTCGAGAGTCTTCTTGACTTTCCATCGGGTCAAGCAAAGAACAAAGATATTTCGTACGCTCGTAGGCGAGCATGTACCCAGCAAACCCCGGAGCGAAAGCTTCGGGGTTTGCTATTTTCGGAGATCGAACTCACGCCAGATTTATCGAATCGAAAGCGCCTAACCCGTCCCGTAAGGGGCGGTGTGCGAATAGCCCATGGTGGACGTGGATAGAGCCCGGCAAAACAGGCCCAATGCCCCGGACGGACCCGCATCTAGGGCGTTTTGGGAATGCGAGTTTCAATCCTCGGGCCCCCTTTTTCGTCGTATACGTTCTCGGCTCTGCTTACCGACTCGTAGCGCGTGCCGTTGAATCTAAAGTAGGTCAGAGCAGATTCCCCAGCCCTGAGATGCCAGCCAAGCACGATGTCACGATAGCCATTACTCCTAGATGGCTGTAGTGAATACAACCAACCGGAGAACTTATCGTCAGGCGAAGCAAGCAACACGGGCTGGCCCGCTTCCATGCGCACCAGCCACATCCCCCCGCCGCCACCCGTTCCTCGTGAAGTACAAGCTCCGCTCAGATCGACGAGAATCACTTTCGCCTTTGGAGTAACAGGAAGGGTGCTGAGCATCATGCACTTGACCATGCTCCGGACCGTCGTCGCACTCACCGGTTCGAGCTCTTCGGGGTGGCTAGCAAGAACAAGCCGCGCAATCGCACGCTGCTGTGCAATGGGAAGCGTCGCGCTCGTCAACCGAGGCCCATTGTAGTTTGGATCGACGTGCTTCCATACGTCGATTTGAGCCAGTGCGGGCGTGAAAACGAAGGCGAGAAGAAGAGCGAACGCCAAACGCATCGGAGAGTCTCCCGACCGAAGATTAGCATGAACCTTCTGAATTTCGCTTCCCTGCCCTACAATGAATTTGTTATGTCCACCTTTGAAGAATCGCTGAAGAAGTTGGAAACCATCGTCGAGCAACTGGAGAAGGGCGATCTAGCTCTGGAGCAGTCGCTCACGCTCTTTGAAGAGGGCGTGGGACTATCGGCCGCCTGCAAGCAGGAGCTGGACTCCGCCGAAGGCAAGGTGGAACAGCTGGTGAAGCAGCGCGACGGAGCACTGAAGACGGAGCCGTTTTTGACGTAAGAAACGGGTTAAAAACAGGTTCTAAGGGACTAGGGACTGAAGGGTTCATCGGGCTGCGGCCGGATGCTCTTGGTCCCTTTTTCTTTTGACCCACGGCATTTGCAAGGACCGCGCTTGAAATCTAACGACGGGTGCCCTATCCATCCCGTGTTTTGTGCGGGATGGGTGGGAGAGCACGACACTCTTTGAGGGCAGGATCTATAGTCCCTAGTCCCGAGTCCCGAGTCCCTGCTTCTTCCTGGCCAGTCTGGCGAGCGTCGCTTGCTCGCGCAGGACCTGCGGCAAAGGCCGGGCAGGGGTGCCGAAGAAGATGGTGCCGGGTTTGTGGCCTTCATTGGTAAGGGTCTTTCCGTTGAAGACGCCCGACTGGCCTCCGAGGATGACACCCGCGCCAATGTTGACGTGGTCGCCAATGCCCACCTGGCCGGCGAGGACGGCGTTATTGCCCACCGTGCTCGATCCGGAGATGCCGGTCCCCATCACCAGAATCACGTCCGAGCCGATCTGGCAGTTGTGGCCCACGTGGACCAGGTTGTCGATCTTGGTGCCGCGACCAATGCGGGTCTCTTCCAGCGCTCCGCGATCCACGGTAGAGTTCGCGCCGATCTCCACATCGTCTTCAAGGACAAGCGTTCCCTGCTGCGGAAATTGCGAATAGCGGCCGGTGGCGTTGTCGCGCACGTAGCCAAAGCCATCGGCTCCCAGCACCACGCCGGAGTGCAGCACCACGCGGTCGCCCAGGGTTGCGCCGGGATAGATCACCACGCGGGGATAGATGCGGCAATCCGAGCCGATACGAACGCCGTCGCCGATGACTGTGCCAGCCTCAACGCGGGTACGCGCGCCCAGGAATGCACCCGCGCCGACCACCGCGCAAGGGCCAACCGTGACGGCTGCGGCGATCTGCGCGCTGGGGTCAACAATCGCGCTGGGATGAATGCCTGCGGGCGGCAAGGGCTTTGCAAGCAGTTTGGCGGCACGCGCAAACCACAAGCGCGGGTCGCGGATTTCGAGGATGGCGGCGGAAGAGGCCACGCCCGCGCGGAGGCCGGGCTTGAGCACGACAAGACCTGCGGCGCTGGCCAGAGCTTCAGCACCACTGGCTACGTCTTCGGCAAAGACGATTTTCGAGAGGGTGGCCGCGGCGGGGGAACTCACACCAACGAGAACGGTCTCCGCACTTCCCTGCACCAAGGCGCCGCCCAGTTGTTCGATCAGTTCACCTACCGTCATAACCGCTCTCCTCTGCAGAATCGTAGACGCTGCGCTGCCATTCGACAACCCACTCCACTCAAGGGCTGAAGCCCGATGCCTAATTCTGGACCGCTTTCGGCAGGACTGAAGTCGTGCCCTATAGACCCGGCAATTAAAGAGTGTCACTCTATACCACCCATCCCGCACAAAACGCGGGATGGATGGGGCACCCAGTTATTAGTATTTATGGGCCGGATCTATAAAAAGAAACTGGAAGACCCGTTTGGCCGTTCACTGCGCCCCTACAGGGCGCGATGTCCATTATGCAGAGCAAACCCAGGGCTGCGCCTGCGGCTGGCCCTGGGCTATTGGCACTGCGCCCCGGAGGGGGCGCAAATCCGAAGGCGGGACATATTGAGTTTCATCCCTCTGAGGGCAAGCTATAGAACGTTTCATCCGTCGGGGTAGGCCAAAACCGGTGGACGACTGATACAAAGCCGCGCCTGCGCAGAGCTGTTCCGCTACGCGCAGAGCTGTTCTGCTAGTACAGCGGCGCTTCGCCCTGCGGGCGGGTCTTCCAGCGGCGATGAATCCAGAGCCATTGATCCGGGGCGCGGCGAATCCAGCTTTCAATCGCGCTGGTGCAGCGCTGCGTGCCTTCCAGAATGTCGGCTGCCACATCGTCCGTATGCGGAATCCGCACCTCTTCGCCGAAGTGAAGCACGTACTTCTTCTCGCTTGGCTCCCAGAGCATGAAGCCGGGCAACACGGCAGCACCGGTTTTGCGCGCGATGTGCGCCAACCCGGTGCCCGTACAGGCTTTGACGCCAAAGAAGTCCACAAAACCACCCTGCGGCGGGGTCATGTTGGTGTCCATCAGGATGCCCACGGTCCGGCCCTCGCGCATGGCGGTCAACAGGCCGCGGCCAAAGTCGTCCTTATGCAGGACCTGATTGCCGTGCAGGCAGCGGATGCCGTTGACGAAAGCGTCCAGGCGGCGGTTGTCGAGGCGGCGGATGACCATCGCCATCGGATAGCCCATCAGCGAGTGATAAAAGCTCGACAGCTCCCAAGCGCCCAGATGCCCGGTGATGATCATGACGCCCTTACCGCGCGCCTGGGCGGCCAGGTAGTTCTCCAGGCAGTCCGTGCGGGCCCAGGTACGCAGGTTCTCCGGCGTGTAGCGCGTCATGCGGCAGAACTCCACCATCTGCCAGCCCAGGTGGCGATAAACCCCGCGCAAAATCTTTTCTTTGGCGTCGAGCGAGAGTTCCGGCATGGCGAACTCCAGATTGCGCAGGCCCACGCGGCGAAGCCGGCCATGGAGGTGGTAGACCAGCGTGACCAGCGCGCCAGAGAACAGACGGGCTGCCGGGCGCGGCAACCATCCCAGGAAGCGCGCTACGCCGACCACCAGCCCGTATTCAAGCATCTCGATCATGGTTGGAAACCTTGTCCAGTGTAGGCCATAGCGCAGAACCTGTCAGCCCCGGCACCTTGCACCTGCGTTGCGGGCACCTGCGGTGCGCCAGACGCGCTTCGCGCCGGTTGCTCGGTTGTGGACCTGGCTTCATTCCCCTTCAAGCCGTGTTGCTGCACCCAAGCAGTCGATGAGCAAGGGAAAACTTTGCACAGGGCTTCGCGGTATTCTCAAAGGTATGGTGCGATTTACGGTGCTGGCTTCAGGATCGAAGGGCAACAGCACGGTTATTACCGGCGGCCGGACCCGCATCCTGGTGGACGCGGGGTTGAGCTGCCGGGAACTCTTCCGGCGGATGCGGCTGATGGAGGAAGATCCGGAGACACTGAACGGGATTCTGATTACCCACGAGCACGCCGACCACGTGAACGGAGTGGCGGTGACGGCCCGCAAGTTGGGCATCCCGGTGTACTTTACCGAGGCCACCCACCGCGGCTGGATGCGCTGGCTGACCCCGAAACGGCAGATGAGCTATGCCGAGTGGATGGAGCGCATGCGCCGCCAGGCTGCCAACCGGATGCTGGGCACCGATCCGGCCGAGAACGAGACAGCAAGCGGGCCGACAGATGCGACCCTGACAACGGCTGAGGTTGGACCGGAGCCGGTTGCACCGGAGCAGGACGGAAATCCCCCCTCCCGCAAGCAAGACCCGACCTGGTTGCCAGGAGTGGAATTTTTTCGCGCCGGCGAGGAGTTTTCGATAGGCGACCTGACCATCCATCCCTTTACCACGCCGCATGACGCCGCCGATCCGGTGGGTTTTGTGCTGGAGGCTGAAGGAGTGCGGATGGGCTATGCTACCGACCTGGGCTACGTTCCGCCGAACGTGAAGGAGCAGCTCAAGAAGCTGAATCTGCTGCTGTTAGAGAGCAATCACGACCTGGAGATGCTGCGCGATGGGCCTTATCCGTGGGCGGTAAAGCAGCGGGTGCTGTCGCGCGTGGGTCACCTTTCCAACGACGCTACATCGGATTTCCTGCTGAAGGATTACGATGGTGGGGCGACCTACGTAATTCTGGCGCATCTCTCGGAAAACAATAATGCTCCGGAGCTGGCGCGGTTGGCGGCGGAGCGCGCCCTGGAGCATTTGCCCAGCCTGCTCGCCAACCGGCTGCTGGTGGCCGACCAGATGCTACCCCTCAATTCCCTATACTTTTAGGAAATTTCGATTACAATAGTGATAGACAGGTGGAAACTTGTCCCAAATTGAACTGGTAGGGGAAACAAGCCTGGACGGTTTTGCCGTGGCAGGGAGATGAAGCAGGAGCTTCCGCTGAATCTCGCGGATGGTCTCTGACTTCGCCAACCGAACGCCGCGTGGGCCGCGCGCCTGATGCGCGTGAACAAATCCTTAGCAAAGCGAGTCTAACAAATATATGGCAAGAACCCGTTGTACAGACAGAGTCGTGGGCGCCATTTTGGCAAGTTGGCGTTACGATATTTCCGGTATCACTCCCGAGATGCGCAGGGACTACGAGCAGCACTTTCGAGAGTGTGCCCGCTGCAGCGCACGTCAGCGCTTCCATCGCAGCCTGGATGTTACGCTGGCAGCCCTCACGTCAACCGCAGCCCTTTTCTTTCTCTTTGCACTAGCTGTGCTGAAGCACATCAAGCCCATGGAGCACGTTGCCTTCAACGTCATCGGTCTGGATATCGCCGACACCTATCACATGCTGGTTTCAGCAGGGATAGCCGGGCTGTGCTTCTCCGTGATTGCGCTGGCCGTCGTGCTTGCCACAACGCCTGCGCCAACCTACCTGGGCGGGCTGGCCGTGGAACGCGCCAAGCTGCTGGAAGAGCGTTTGCCGGCCGCCATCAAAGCCCTGCGCCCCCGCTGAAGAAAGCTTCGCGGCGCGAAACCCCTTGAGGCCTCCCCTTAGGGGAGGCCTCTGTGCATTGATATTGCTTAACCCTGCAGAGTACTTCAATAGGGCACAAGATGGCATGTTTATCAAAGATTTCAGAAGATGGCCACTTCGTGGTTTACGCAAATCCAATCTTTATCCAACGTCCTTACGAATTACAAGACGGCGCCACACTCATTTTTGAAGTTATCGAGATCGAGGCAACGGCATTGAAGAAGGTCGTTGGAGCAATTGATTCTTTCGTAGTCGACTCACAAGCTTTCGTCGGCATTCTCGAAGAACTCCTACCGGTACAATCTGCTACGGGAGAAATGTTCGGCAGATCCATGCTGCGAGGTAAGATCTTCATCAAGAATCTCCTCCTCGAGGAGCAAACAAACACTCTGAATTAGCGCTATTTCTCTGCGTAAAACGGCAAAAAGGCGAAGCCCGAGGGCTTCGCCTTTACTGTTTGCGGCCTGATCCGGACTACTTGAGGAGCGGGATGCGCATGTCGCCCCCGGTCATCTCCTTGGGCAGGCCGATAGCCAGCGAGGAGAGGATGGTGGGAGCAATGTCGCGCAGGCTGCCATCGTTGCGGAGGCGGAAGTGCTTGGCCTCCTCGGCGACGTAGATGAACGGCACGGGGTTGGTGGTGTGCGCGGTGTGCGGCTCGCCGGTGATGGGATCGACCATGAGTTCGCAGTTGCCGTGGTCGGCCGTGACCAGCCAGACGGCGTTGCGCTCGCGAACGGCCTTGTAGATGCGGGTGAGCTGAACGTCGACCGCTTCAACGGCCCGGATGGCGGCAGGCAGAATGCCGGTGTGGCCCACCATGTCCGGGTTGGCAAAGTTGGAGATGATGACGTCGAAGGCGGTATCGTTGATGGCCTTCACAATGGAGTCGCCCACGGCTACCGAACTCATCTCCGGCTGCAGATCGTAGGTAGCTACCTTGGGCGATGCGGTAAGGATGCGCTCTTCGCCGGCGAAGGGCTTCTCGGTTCCGCCGTTGAAGAAGAAGGTTACGTGCGCGTACTTCTCGGTTTCAGCGGTGCGCAGGTTACGCAGGCCGGCGTCGGCCATTACGTTGCCCAGGATGTGGTCCATGGACTGCGGCGGGCTGACAATGGGCAACTCGAACTTTTCGTCGTACTGCGTCATGCAGGTGTAGTGCAGGTTCCTTGGCAACTCGGAGCGGGGAATAGCCTGGTCCAGTGCCTCCCAACCATCGAGATTGCGGCCGCCCTCGGCGTTGATGCCGCTCTCACGGCAGAGGACGCGGGTTACCTGGCGGGCGCGATCGGCGCGATAGTTGAAGTTGAGCACCGCGTCTTCACTCTTGATCTGTCCAACGGGCTCGCCCTTGTCATCGACAATGACGATGGGAAGAACGAACTCGTCGTTGGCGCCGGCGTTGTAGCTGGCACGGATGGCGTCCACCGCGCTGGTGGCGGCGCCGCCCTCGCTCTTGCCGATCACCATGGCGTCAAAGGCCTTGCGCTGGCGCTCCCAGCGCTTGTCGCGATCCATGGCGTAGTAGCGGCCGCTGACGGTGGCCACCATGCCAATGCCGTACTCGCGCATCTTCTGCTCGAGCTTGGCCACGTAGTCCTCGCCAGAGGCCGGAGGCGTGTCACGGCCATCGAGATAAGCATGGACGAACACCTGCTCCAGCCCTGCCTGTTTGGCCGCGCGCAGGATGGCGTAAACGTGCTCCTGGTGCGAGTGCACGCCGCCATCGGAGATGAGACCGAGCAGGTGCAGCGGATGGCCGGACTTGAGCGCGTACGCAAAGCTGGCCTTGATCTGCTCGTTGTCCTTGAGCGTGTCGTCTGCCACCATGCAATCGATGCGGGTGATGTCCATCTGCACAACGCGGCCGGCACCGATGTTCAGGTGGCCGACTTCGCTGTTGCCCATCTGGCCGTTGGGCAAACCCACGAAATGCTCGCTGGCCTGGATCAGGGTGTTGGGATACTCGCGCATGAGCAGGTCGAAGGTCGGCTTGCGCGCCAGAGCAACGGCGTTGTTTTCAATGATCGGGCTGTACCCCCATCCATCGAGGACGGTCAGTACGACGGGGCGTTTGGTTGCCATAGTCAGGAATACACCTCAATTTCGTGTCAAACGTGTCACTTTCAGGATACCTTGCCGGGGGCGGTTCCCGGCTGTGACCGGCCTCATGCGCGGGCCCGGTCTTCCGAGATGTCTGTTGGTCCCTTGGCAGACAGGGGCGCAGGCTGCCAACAGCAAGCAGGGGTGGGCTAGAGCATGTTTCCTCTTGGGATAAACTTCCGTGCCCCATCCATTTCCGCGTTCTTCGCGGAAACGGGTGGGATACCGAAGAAAATCAGGTCTGCACCATTCCACAAAATGTTCAAATGAATTCAAGCCGCGCCCGTGCCGACAGGGCGGATCGATCCTGAAATCAACACTCTACAGCGTTGTTACTGGACGTCCTGTTTCCGCTGCACATAGGTTTGCGTCGGCGCATTCACCTTGCCCGCGGTTCTCTTGACCTGCAGCTTCATGCTCTCCACGCCCGGGGCGCCCTTCAGCTCGGTCACATACTCCAGTTGGTACTGGTTGGCCATCCGTAGCGCGATATCGGCAAAATAGGGCTCAATCGAGACCGGATTACCGAAACCGATCCAGTAGCTTTTGCCGCCGACGGCCTCCGAAACCTGCCCCAGCAGGTTTTGTCCGGTGGTGGAGGCAATGCCTGTCCCATCGCGTGCACCCTGATTGCCCCAGTAGATGGAGTACACAACCGTGTTGTTGCGCAGCGCGTCGGAGATTGCGGACGCCACATACGGATCGTCCGGGTTGTAGCCGTCCTCGTAGTAGTCCACACCCTCGGTAATCATCGCCACTTCGCGCCGCGCCCGCGGGTCCTTCGAGGGCCATTTCTTGACCAGATCCGAGAGACAGAAGTAGGGGCTGGCGCTGATCCCGGCCGAGCTGCCCACCGGAGGCCGCAGCCGACGCAATACTTCAGCATGGTCCGTGGTCATGGGGCTGGCCAGCAGCGCGCGGCCGTTCCCCATATACGCAATCGCCACCGCCGCGCCCTCCGGCAACTTGCGAATGAAGTCCTGAATGGAGGACATCTGCGTTCCCAGGCTGGACTGCGCTCCATCATCGATCAGCACCACGATCTCAATTCTGTGCGCGGCGTCTGCCAGCGGTGCCCAGCCGGTCACCCTGGCTGCCTTTCCGTCCACCTTCAGTTGCAGGTCATCCAAAGAAACTGGGGCCAGCGCCTGGCCACCTTTCTGCGGCAGAATGGTCACCACGACCTTTCCCTGACCGTGCTCATTCCCATTATTCCCATTGGACGCCGCATGTGCGGGCATCAAAGCCAGCGTCATTGCCATAGCCAGCGATCCCATCGCCATTGATCGAATCAGTTTCATAGCAGCCGCTCCTATCCAGCATTCGTCCGCAGATATGATACGCCCAGGGGCCTGAGGACGCCTGACAGTTGTTAGACGATCAATTCCTGGCATTCAGCAACCAGAGGGGATCGGCCAGAACGGTTGCCTCTGGCTTACGACGCGACGTGCTTGTGCTTGGTGTGCGGGACGGCCTTCGCCTGGGGCTTGCCGACTGCGGCGGTGTGGCTCTTCTTCGCGGGCCTGGCGGCGGGTTGCGGGTGCCGCCTGGCAGTGGACCTGGCGGCAGGCTTGCTTCCGGTTTTGCCCCGCGGCTTGGCGGCGGATGCGGCGGCGTGGCCTTTGGCCGTTACAGCTTTGTGCAGCTTGGCTTTGGGCTTGTCCTCTTCCTCCGGAATGGGCGGCGCGCCCACCAGGTTCAGTAGCAGGCTATTGGAGGCCTTAAAGAGATTGAAGTGGGTAACATGGGGCAGCTTGCGGCCTTCCGTAACCGCCACGAAGATTGCCGTGTGGCTTGCCGGATGGAGGGCGATGTAGGTGAGGAAGCCCGCGCCGCCGCCAGTCTTTTCAACCAGATGCGAGGGATCGCCCGCAGGCAGAACGTGAACCCAGCCCAGGCCCAGGCCGCTGGGGTCGCCAGCGTAGTTGAGCCCGTTCATGCGGATCAGTTGATCGGGCGTCAGGTAAACGTCCTGCGCCTCATGGGGCTGGGCGGGAAAGCCCTTGCCGCCGGTGCCCAGCAGGTACTTGAGCCAGCGGGCCATGTCCACCGGGGTGGAGTAGAGCCCGGAGCTGCCCTGGGTGTTGGCGGTGATGGTGCATGCGCCGTCGTCCTGGGGACTGGCCATCAGACGCTTGCACTGCTTTTCGCTGGGATAGTAGGTGGTCTGCCACATGCCCAGCGGTTGCAGGGTGCGCTCGCTGAGCAGCGCTGGATACGGCTTGTGGGCAGCATCCTCAAGAGCGTCGCTCAGCAGGTCATAGCCAATATTCGAGTAGGACGCGATGGTGCCGGGCTTGGAACGCAGTTGCTGCTGGGGAAGCCAGTCCCAGCGCGTTTCATGGTCCGGGTAGGTAAAGTGCGCCGCGCCGTCCTGCGGATACCCTACTTCGCGATGCAGACCCGCTGTGTGGGTGGCCAGTTCGAGCAGCGTGATCGGCTGCCCCCCGCGCTCCGGCACCTTTTTGCCCACGGGGGCGTACTTCTGCAGGGGATCGTTCAACTGCAGGGTGTGGTCCAGAACCAGCTTGGTGAGCAGGTCGGAGGTAAAGATCTTGGTAAGCGAGCAGAGCCGGACAACAGACTCTTTGGTGGGCGCCTGGTGGGAGTGGGGCGCGTCTTCGCCGTAGCCCTCAATAAAGACCTTGTCGTTGTGGACAATGACCAGCACCATGCCGGTGGTTCCAGAGAGTTCATAGAGCTCCTGGCCCATGCCGCTGGCGGCCTGCAGATTGACGGGGTTGGGGCTTTGAGCAATGGAGAGCGACGTGCCAGCAGCAAGAAGAAGGGAAAATGATAGCGAACGAAACATTCTCTTTATAGTAAAGCGCATGGCCTTTGGTTGATTAGGCTGCGGAAAAACTCCCCGCAGCCAGGCTTTGCGTCAAGGCACGACTTTAGTCGTGCAGCGGGCTGCCTGAAATCAACGAGGACTGTAAATATCCCCCGCCAGAGCCCTTTCAATTACCCATAATTCCGTCTTGCTTTTCAGGTGCTTGCGAAATGGCCGCAAGTGTCCCGAATCCGAAATACGCGCATAGATACCCGCTGCATGCAACGCTCGCCTCCTCACCGAAGCTGTCATTCTTGTATCTATAAAGCATCGGCGGGATGTTGGAAACTGTCG
>CAZYDF010000059.1:0-26145 GCA_964645855.1 uncultured Occallatibacter sp. | reverse complement strand
GATGGAAACCATCTCCAGAGACAACCTGTAAACCTTGTCCTGGAACTTGACACCCGTTTTTGAGACCTGGGAAAGCATGATGTTCGCTCTCCACTCTTTTCAAGCCCAAGACACTCGGGTGCCCCACCCTCGGCGCGTCCTTGTTTTTGCGCCTAGGGTGGGAGCGAAGGATGCGAGTCTCCGGTCCTTCGTCTTCCCCTCCCATTGAGTTCAACGGGTTGATGCACAGCACCCTTTCAGGGTGCTTCAATCACTATCGCTTTTTATCCAGGACTGCCCCATCGCTCCGCTCCGGGTTGTCCTGGGCTATTTGCACATCGCCCCCGCGGGGCGCTGTTACTCTTCCTGCTCCCGTCCCGGAACCAGCGCCGGCTTGACAGCGGGCTGCGGACGCCGGGCAGCGGGCTGCGGGGGCAGCGCCGGATGCACCAGCGGGTTCTTCTGCGCGTTGTTCTGCTGAGATGCGGCGGCAGGTGGCGCGCTAGGCTTGTTGGCCACTGGTGGCTTTTGCTCCGCAGTAGCAGGCTTGGTCGCTGCGGGAGCCTTTGCTGCATTCACGCCGGAGTTGTTCGCCGCTGGCTGCACGGGCTTCTGGGTTGCCTTCTGCGCCGGCGTTGCCGAAGGATTCGTTGGCTGGTTCTGTACTTGCTTGGTCGACGGATTTGTGGGCGCGGGCGCGGTGCTCTTGGCCTGATCGCTCGTGGTGGTTGCGCCAGGCAGCGGCGCATCGGCAGCAAATTTTTCGTCCGGCTTGGCGGCGATGGCAGCCTTCATCCACGTCATCCAGATGGGCAACGCGGCCTTGGCTCCGGTCTCTTTTTCGCCCAGCGTTTCGCGGCTGTCAAAGCCCACCCACACGCCGCAGGTGATAGAGGGAGAAAAGCCCAGAAACCAGGCGTCGGTGTAATCGCTTGTCGTTCCTGTTTTGCCGCCCAGGGCATGATTCAGCTGTGCCGCCGCGGCTCCGGTGCCGTGTTGGGTTACGGCTTGCAGAAACGTCATCATGGTGCGCGCCGTCTTCTGCGCGATGACTTCTTTGACCTGCGGCTTGTCTTCCCACAGGGAGATGCCGTCGGCGTTCGACACTTTGCGGATCAGGCGCGGGGTGACGCGCAGCCCGTCGTTGGGAAACACGGAGTAGGAAGCCACCTGCTCTTCCAGCGTGATCTCCACCGCGCCCAGGGCCACGGGCAGATAGGCGGGAATATTCGTGGTCACGCCAAAGCGGTGCGCCACGTCGATCACGTTGTGGATGCCCACCCGCGCGGCCAGCTTGAGCGCGGGAATGTTGCGCGACTCGGCAAAGGCATTGAGCAGCGTCATGGTGCCTTTGTAGTCGTTCTCGTAGTTATGCGGCGTATAGCTGCCAAAGCTCACTGGCCCATCCACAATGGTGTCGGATGGCACGGCGCCATCTTCCACGGCGGCGGTGTAGACGTAGGGCTTGAAGCTGGAGCCGGTCTGGCGCTGGGCCTGGGTGGCGCGATTGAACTGGGAGACAGAGAAGTCGCGCCCACCGACCATGGCCAGCACGTCGCCGCTGGTGTTGTCGAGGGCGAACAGCGCGCCCTCAACGCCGGAGTCCTGCTCCAGCGTGGCGCGCCGTGCGCCGCCCACCATGGCCGCGGCCAGATGCACATACGCAATGTCGCCCGGCTTCAGGAACTCAATGGGCTTGATGTGGCCGGTCCACTTCCAGTCCTCCGGCAGCAGCACGACATCCGCGTCCGGGTGGCCGGCAGGGCCGATGCGCAGCTCAACAGAGGAGGGCAGCACGCGCGTTACCACGGCATGCATGTAGTCGCCCGGATGGGACTGCACGGCCCAGTCGCCATGGCGATAGTTCTCCAGGGTCTGGCCGGTATCGAAGGCGTTTTCGAGCTTGCCCTTCCATCCATGGCGGCGCTCGTAGACCGCCAAACCGTCGCTGACGGCGGCGTTGGCCACCTTCTGCAGATCGAGGTCGAGCGTGGTGTCAACACGCAGGCCAGCCTCATGCACCTGCTCCGCGCCAAAGCGCTTGTCCAGCTCGCGGCGAATCTCTTCCTGGAACCACGGGGCCACCATGCTCTGCGGCTGGGTGATGTGCAGGCCGAGGGGGGAATTGCGCGCCTGCTCAGCCTGCTCGTGGCTGATCACCTTGTCGCCTTCCATCTCACTCAGCACCAGGTTGCGGCGGCGCAGGGCCTTCTCTGGATTGATCAGCGGTGAGTACGAGCCGGGAGCCTTGGGCAAACCCGCCAGCAAGGCGGCTTCCGGCAGGGTCACATCCTTGGCGTGCTTGGAAAAGTAGTACTGGCTGGCGGCCTCAAAGCCATACATGCCGCTGCCCAGATAGATCTGGTTGCCGTAGAGGGTGAAGATCTGCTGCTTGGTGAAGGTGCGCTCAATCTGGATGGCCAGATAGGCTTCCTGCAGTTTGCGGCCGGCGTTGCGATCGGCAGAGAGGAAGAGGTTACGCGCCAGCTGCATGGTGAGCGTAGACGCACCCTGCCAGCGGCCGTGGGTACGTAGATCGTGCACCAGAGCGCCGCCAATGCGCAGCACGTTGATGCCCCAGTGCGACTCGAATTCCTTGTCCTCGATGGAGAGCACGGCCTGCTTCAGAACCGGTGCAAAGCCGTCGTAGTTCACCACCTCGCGCCGCTCCAGGGCAAAGGAGCCAATCACTTGGTTTCTGCGGTCGTAGAGCGTGGTGACGGTGGAAGGCCGGTAGTGCTCCAGGTCCGACATCTGGGGCAAATCCACCGAGTACACCAGGGTGAGCCCGGCCAGCGAGCCGGTGATCATGGCCAGCACAACGAGGACCACCAGCACTGAGCGGCCGGCCAGCTTGCGGCGGCGCGGGGCCACCGGCAGATCCGCCAGCCTGTGGCTGCGGCCCAGACCGTATGCTTCATCCTGCTGTGGTTGCCTGCCGGCCAAGAGACTCGATCCTTTGAGGGAAGTAGATACTGTCGCTTGTGGCTAGCCTAACGCATTTGCGGTGGCGATGGAGGTAACAGAGATTGACCTTACTGGTTCTCGCGTTCCGAAGCGGCACCGGCGGCGATGTTGTGAGCAGATGCGGAGGCTTGCTGCGGAGTCTGGCGAACCCGTTGGGGGCCGAGGAGTACGATGGCCAAAAACACTACGCTGAACAGAAAGAACACGCCCCAGAAGCCGGTGAAATCGTTATAGAAGGGCAGCGGCACAGGCTGTGGGGGGTGGAGATACTGGAACAGGCAGTAGATGCTGCCGGTCAGGCCGGATGCTGCTTGTACGACCCAGGAGCCTTTGCGCAATTTGCCCTTGCGCTCCCAGTAGAGGATCAGCGGGAAGGTGGCGAGCAGAGCCACCAGCAGAATCGCGAGACTCACGTAGCGCAGGTGCCGCACCGCAACCACCGCAGGCAGCAGAACCAGGGCCAGTACGATCAGATAACGCCGCATGAATTTTTCCTGCATCGCTTTCCTCTTTGCTTTCCTTCAAAGCGCATTCGGAGTTACCGGATCGAAAGGTCACGCCCCAGGGGGGCAGCCTCTTTGTTCTGCCGCGTCGTCCATCACCTTTTGCTTGAGGACCGAGACGATGCGGAACTGCTTCTCATTCCAGAACCACTGGGCAAGACCCGTCGCAATGCAGAATACGCTGAGGACGCTCACCGTCCAGGCCCACCAGGGGCCATCCATCACCATGTGGCCGCCCCAGCGGCGGAGCGTGTAGTTGGCCAGGAAGATAGGCACGCCAAAGCGCAGAATCGATCCGATCAGGATGTGGAGGAAGAGGCCGCGCCGGCGCAGCTTCTCCCAGGCGCGATATTCCTTCTCGCTCCAGATGGATGGGGACGCACACGGATTGCTCATCGAGGCCATCGTACTACAGGTGAGGCGCGAAGCGGGTCTGCTGCATGCAATGCCTACCGCACCGCAGGTGCCGGCCTTGCCACTTTCTCCACCGCGCGCGTAATCCACTCCACCGGCAAAAAGCGCACCAGGAAGGCGATCAGCTGGCCGTCCAGGCTGGGCAGGAGGGTGCGCTTGCCGCAGGCCAGAGCATCAATGGCCTTGCGGGCCACCAGTTCCGCCGACTGCACGCCGCGCGCCTTGAAGATGGCCGCCCGCGCCACATCGAAGAACTCGCTCTCCGTGGGCCCGGGGCAGAGCGCAGTCACCTTCACGCCGTATTGCGCTACCTCCGCCGCCAGCCCTTCGGCAAAGAAGCGGTCAAAGACCTTGGTGGCAGCGTAGGTGTTGAAGTAGGGCAGGGGCTGGAAGCTGGCCGTGGAGGCGAGCATCAGAATCCAGCCCTGTCGCCGCTCCACCATGTGCGGCACAAACAGTCGCGTAAGCCGGACCACCGCTTCGCAGTTCACCCGCACCTGCTGGATCTCCTGCTCTAGAGGGCACTGGTGGAAGGTTCCGTACTGGCCGAGCCCCGCGTTGTTGATCAGGATGTCTACCTGGAGGCCCGCACCCACCGTGGCGGCGTAGATCTGCTCTGGAGCAGCCGGATCGAAGAGGTCCGCCGACACCACGCGCACCTGCGCGCCCTTGGCTGTCAGCTCGTCGGCCAGGGTTTGCAAGCGGTCCAGGCGGCGCGCGGTCAAGATCAGGTTTGCGCCGCGTGCGGCCAGTTCGCGGGCCAGGGCCACGCCAATGCCCGCGCTGGCGCCGGTGACCAGCGCCCATTTGTCCTTGAATTCAGTCTTGTTTGCCATCGCCGGTCCATCATAGAGCATTGCGGGAACCGGTGCTGAGTCGCTGAGCACGCGGGTGCCGATGGGGGCGCCGACCACATCCGCCGACGGCCGATTTGAAGCATCAGCCCTGTCCGCCGTGTAATCTGGAAGCACTATGAGTCCTACTCCGCAGCAAGCCCAAATGGCGGTCGTCCAGGCTGACGATTACCGCGAGACCTATGCCAACAGTGTTCAAGTGAAGGTGAGCGTATGGGATTTCCAGCTCATCTTTGGCCGCGCATCCAGCGAGTCCCCCGATCAGGTGACCATCACCAACCAGGCGGCCATCTTCCTGAGCCCGCAGCAGGCCAAAGCGCTGTTCAACATCCTTGGCCAGAACCTTGCCCAGTACGAGCAGGCCTTCGGTGTGCTCAACCTTGAGCCGCAGGGAACCTTGGTATCCAACGGGCCGATCAACTAGCAGCCAAGATGAGAACGATGAGAAGCCCGCGTCTCGATTTCAGCAGGTTCCTGAAGCCACGGCCTGACCAACCCATGCCGCTCTGGATGATCTATCCGGTCATCTTTGCCGCGATCTATGCGTTGCACTTTGGGCTGCTCACGGTGCCGTACTACTGGGATGAAGCGGGCTACTACATTCCTGCCGCGTGGGACTTTTTCCGCACCGGTTCGCTGATTCCGCTCACCACGCTCAGCAATGCGCATCCGCCCCTGCCCAGTGTCTATTTGGCGCTGTGGTGGAAGCTGGCTGGTTTCATTCCCGAGGTGACGCGCGAGGCCGTGCTGCTGGTGGCCGCGCTCGGTCTGCTGGGTGTGGGTCGGCTGGCCATGCGGCTGGTGGGCGTAACCAGCGTGGCGGTGTGGACGGTGGCGCTGACCGCGCTCTATCCGGTGTGGTTTGCGCAAAGCTCGCTGGCCCATGCTGACATCTTTGCCGCCGCCTGCACGCTTTGGGGACTGGTGTACAGCCTTCCTGCGCGGGGCCGCAATCCGGTGGCTGCGGCGCTGTGGTTTGCCGCCGCAGGGCTCTGCAAAGAGACCTCCATCGTTATCCCGCTCACCCTGGCCCTGGTGTGCCTGCTGCTGGCCTTGCGGTTGCGGAAGGCGCAACGCAGGAGTTCTCTGGTTGAGGGTCTTTGGATGGCCAGCGCGGCGCTTCCGCTGGCTGCCTGGTACGGCTATCACCGGATGAAGACCGGCTTCCTCTTTGGCAATCCCGAGTTCCTGCGCTACAACGCCCAGGCCAATCTCTCGCCGCTGCGGTTTCTGGCGGCCTTTGGGCACCGGCTGCTGCATCTGGGCGCGCACATGAACCTGTTTGTACCGGTGGGCATGGCGCTGGCCGCCTTTCTGCTGGTTCCCCGGCCCGATACCGAGGGGCATGATCGCGCCAACCTCGAGAAGCTCCCGCTGGCGCGCATCTTTGTTCTGCTCCTTGTGGAAGCGGTGCTTTATAGCCTGCTTGGCGGTGCGCTGCTCACCCGCTATCTGCTGCCCATGTACCCGCTGGTGCTTCTGCTGGCGCTGGTCATGCTCTATCGGCGTGCGCCCTACTGGCAGGGGCTGGCAGCGGTGGCCGGAGTTGCTTTTGCGGTTGGCATTGTGGTGAATCCCCCTTACGGCTTTGCTCCGGAAGACAACCTGGCCTATGCGCGCTTTGTGCGCCTGCACGTGGCCGGCATTCACGAGCTGGAAACGCGCTACCCGGCCTCCACCGTGCTCTCTGCCTGGCCCGGAACCGACGAACTCTCGCGGCCCGAGCTTGGCTACGTGAAGCAGCCCTTTGAGGTTGTTCCCATTGAGGACTTTACGGAAGGCGAGATTCAGAAGGCCGCCGGGGAGCCGGAGCGCTACTCCGCCGCCCTGGTCTTCTCCACCAAGTACGACCCGCCCAACGCGCTGTTTTCCATGGGGGCGCGCAGCCGCGCTCTCGATGCCCAGTACTTTGGCCTGCATCGGGATCTTTCGCCCGAGGAGATCGCCTTGCGGCTGCACGGCAGGCTGGTGTGGAAGCGCGAAGACGGCGGCCTGTGGGTGGCCATCATCCGCTTTGAGCGGCAGATCGAGGCACGGCTGGAGACGCCAGTAGCCGCTCAGAGCCTTTTGCGCAGGAACTCCACGACAAAGTAGCCGATGAAGGCCGAGACCAGCGCGATGCTGAAGTTGGCGGTGGTGATGATGTTGCAGAGGGCGGCGGCCATCGTCTTGCCCTTGCCGGCCGAGCGGGTGAACTCACCCATGAGCAGGTTGGCGTAGAACAGGAAGACGATAAAGCCAGCCTCGACCAGCGCACGCCAGATGGGGTTGAGCCGTGAACGCGTCTGATTGGAGCGGGTCATAGGAATATCGTAACGGGCAGGGCATGAAGACGCCATGAAAGCCGGTGAGGCGGCTGGCCCCCAGGAAACCGCCGCACAAAACTTCCGCGTGCGCCAGAAGATCCCCTACAATGGCTTCGACCCGGCGGCAGGGCGATCTGCGGCCCGGAAGGAGAAGAACGACGATGGCGGACGACAATCGCCCCACAGCTTCCAACAGCCTGTCCAGCAAAGCGATCCGGAATTTTCTCATTTTGCTTGCGATTTTGCTGGGTTTCGCTCTGTTTACTTCCATCCGGTTGGCGATGAGCTTTTCCTGCGACGGGGGGAACTCACTCAGTTCCGTTTTCATACTGGGCGTATTCCCGGTTCTGCTGCTGGTCGGCGGTGCGTTCGGCCTCGCGATTTCCATCCGCCGTTGGATCAGGACGGGCAGCTTTGCCGCCTCGCCGGAGGAGATTGAGGCTCGCCGTGTCCGATATCAGGCAACTGTAGGATTCGGAAAGCCTCTCTTGCCCCAGCTTGGATTTTGGGCGTTTCCCGCCGTCCTCACCCTGGGGCTCATCTACGCCGAGTGCCTGGTTGGAATGCTGGTGAAGATGTTCGCGCGGGTTTCCTGGCAGGCGGTGGCAGTCGAGCTTTTTCTCGGCTTGTTTTTGCTTATCTTCTTCGGCTGGGTATTGGTGATCGCCGTGCGCCGCCGCTGGAAGACGGGGAGCTGCTGGCCTAGCGAGGAAGAATGGAGGGCCGTTCAGACCAGGCCCATCAGCAGGCGCAGGCGTGTTCTGATGACCTTGGCTTTCCTTTTTGCGCCCATCGTGTTCACAGGCTCCGCGATTGTTTCTCCTGGAAGGGGTGGTCTGCCATGGGTGACCGCGGCGATCTGGTGGTGGTTTGCAGGGATGATGATCTGGCGTCACGTTCGCTCTGGTGCTTCCTCCGGCCCACTCAATGCGGCTTCAGGGGAACCCAGGCAGAAGGCCGAATCGCCCGGCGATCCAAGCTGAATAGGCCTTGCGTGCGGTACCGCCTATAATCGCAATGTCGTGAGTATTCTTCTTTCAGTACGTGTACGTGTGGCCGCGCTGGTGACGGGGTGTGCGCTAGCAGCGGGTCTGTCCTGCGCTGATGCGGCAGCGCAAACAGCTGCCCCCACGGCTGGCCAGGGCCGGATTCTGCTGGTGCTGCCCTTTGACAACCGCAGCGGGCAGCCCAGCCTGGAGTGGGTGCGCGAGGCCGCGGCCGACTTGCTCAGCCGCCGTTTTGCCTCGGCCGGCTTTGCGCCCATGAGTCGTGCGGACCGCATGTACGCCCTCGATCATCTGGGCTTTCCGCAGCGCTTTCAGCCCTCGCGGGCCAGCGCGCTCAAACTTGCCCAGACCCTCGATGCGGATTCCATCGTGGTTGGTTCCTTCCTGACCGATGGCGCGGACGTGGTGGCGGAGGCGCGTCTGGTGGACGTGCCCGCCCTGCATATGAGCCAGCCGGTCACGGCTCGTGGACCCATCGCCAAGATGGCCGACATCTTCGACTCGCTGGCCTGGAAGCTGACCCGCCAACTGGATCCCAACTTTGCCGTTGCCGAAGAGACCTTCATGGCTGCCGGTCGCGACATCCGCCTGGACGCCTACGAGCAGTACATCCGCGGCGTCATGGAGCCGGATCAGGCGGAGCGACTCCGGCACCTCCAAAAGGCTGTGGAGTTGAATGCCAGCTTCGGTTCCGGGTGGATGGCCCTGGGCCGCGAGCAGTACGCCAGCCAGCAGTACGAGCAGGCCGCCGCCGCCTTTGCCAAGGTGGACCGCAACGATCCGGAGTGGCTGGAAGCCGGCTTCTATCGCGGACTCGCGCTCATGTTCAGCGGCAATTATCCCGGAGCCGAAAAGTCTTTTGATGCGGTGGCGCGCATTCTGCCGCTGGCCGAGGTCACCAACAATCAGGCCGTGGCCATCAGCCGCCAGGGTGGAGACGCGACCGAGCTCTTCATCAAGGCCGCCGCCGCCGATCCGGCCTCGGCCGACTATCACTTCAATCTTGCCGTCAGCCTCAATCGCCATGGCCAGCAGGCCGGCGCCATGAACGAGCTGGCCCAGTGCCTCAAGCTGCGCCCCAACGACGACGAAGCGCAGACCCTGGCCGGCTACTGGAAGCAGCCGCTGGCCAACGGAGCTGTGCCGGACCCTCTGGAGCGCATTGTGCGCACCTTTGACGCAGCCGCCTTCCGCCAGGCCGCGCAGATGATCGACCAGGTGGACAGCGCCCGGCTGGCTGCCCTGCGCCCTTCCGAGCGCGCCGCCAAGCTCTCCGATCAGGCGGCAGGATTCCTCTACCGCGGCCTGTTGCTGGAGGCCGAGCGGCGCTATCGCGACGCGGTTGCCGCCGATCCCAACTCCGCTGAGCCCCACATTGGATTGGCGCAGGTCTGTGAGCGCTCCGGCGACGTGGAAGCTGCCCGTCGCGAGGCGCACGCCGCCAACGACCGCAAGCCCTCTGCCTCCGCATGGCTGGTTCTGGCTCGCCTGGACCGTAACGCTGGCAAGATCTCCGACGCCAGCCGCGAGGTTTTTGAGGCGCTCCGGCTTGATTCCGCCAACACCGCGGCCCAACAGTTGCAGCTGCAAATCCTTGCGCAGACCGGTCCCAGGAAGTAAAGTGGTTCGCGCAGGCTCCACGGAGGTGTGCGTCATGCGCTCGTTGTTTTCTTCCTTCATGCGCGGTTTCAATCTCCGCCGATTGCCGCTGCTCCTTCTGCTGTGCGCGGCGCTGGCTGTCGTGGCCCGCGCGGAACAGCCTGTGGTCGTCAAGATGGTGCTGAACGACACCATTCAGCCGGTCACGGAAGACGAGCTCAACAGCGCGATCCAGCTTGCCGACTCCACCCATGCAGCGGCCTTGCTGGTGGAGCTGAACACCCCCGGCGGCTTGCTGGACACCACCCGCACCATGGCTGGAGCCATTCTCGACTCCCGCGTTCCAATCATCGTCTATGTGTCGCCCAACGGCGCTCGGGCCGGCTCCGCGGGCTTCTTCCTGATGGAGGCGGCAGACATCGCCGCCATGGCGCCCGGCACCAACGCCGGAGCCGCGCATCCGGTGCTGGAAGTAGGCCAGATGGACGAAACCATGGCGCACAAGGTGACCAACGACGCCCAGGCCTTCCTTCGCTCCTACGTCACCCGCCGCAATCGCAACCCCGAGGCCGCGGCCGCGGCTATTGAGAGTTCCCACTCCTACACGGCGGAAGAGGCGCTGCATCTGCACCTGATCGACCTGACCGCAGCCAACGACTGGGATCTGCTCCATCTGCTCGACGGCCGCGAGGTTGTGCGCATGAACGGCCAGCACCAGATCCTGCACCTGGCCGGTGCGCGCTTTGAGCTGGCCCGCCCCTCCATCCGCAACCAGGTGCTGAGCTGGATTGTGAACCCCAACCTGGCCCTGATGCTCCTGCTCGGCGGCGCGCTGCTCATCTATCTGGAGTTCAACACCCCGGGCACCGTGGTTCCTGGAGCCCTGGGCACGGTGATGGTGCTCTTGGCTATCTTCGCGCTCAATCTGCTGCCCATTCGCTTTACCGCGGTGTTGCTGCTGCTGGCGGCCTTTGCCCTGATGGCGCTGGAGGCCAAATTCGGCGGCCACGGCGTGCTGGCTTCGGCGGGAATCCTGTGCCTCACCTTTGGCACCCTTACCCTGGTTGCCGCGCCCATTCCAGAGATGAGCGTCAGCCCCTGGGTTGCCTTTGGGGTCAGCACGGCCTTTGGGGGGATCACCGTCTTTCTGGTGCGTATTGCCATCCGGGCCCGCCGTCGCAAAGCTCTGCTGGGGGCCGATGCCCTGGTGGGACACGCCGCCGTGGCCATGGAACCGCTGGCGCCCGAAGGCCATGTGCTGGTGGAAGGCGAGATCTGGCGCGCCGTTGCTGCCGATCCCGTGCCCAAGGGAGCTGCCCTTCACGTGGTGGGCCGAAGCGAGCGTTTGCTGCATGTGGTCGCCGATCACGAACTCGATGCACCACAGCCCTGAGAGCTAGAGATTCTGCCCCTCAATAGAAGCACCGTGCCCCATCCATTTCGCACGTTTCATCGCGAATACCCACGCACTATTTGAGGGCCGGATCAATAGGGCACCTGCGGTGCGGCCAGCCCGCTTCGCGCAGAACCCTTCTGTGGCCTATCCATTTCGGCGTTTTTTGCGGAAATGGTTGGGATAGAGTGACACTATTTGGTGGCCGGATCAATAAGGTAAAATCCTGCTGAAGCGGTTCCGGTCGGTCCGCCTGCATTGAAGTGCGCTCGTGCACTCCAGGCTCTGGCGGAGGCTGAGAGGCCGCACCCCATGAGGCCTGCTCCATGCCTGACTCTCTCATGCTCCTCTTGATCGTCGCCGTCATCGTTTTCCTCTATCTGCTCAACTCCATCAAGATCCTCCGCGAGTACGAGCGCGGGGTGATCTTCCGGCTGGGCCGTGCGCTGCCTGAGGCCAAGGGCCCCGGCCTCATCCTGGTCTTCCGGCCCATTGACCAGATGGTTCGCATCTCCCTGCGCCAGGAGGTGCTGGAGGTTCCGCCCCAGGACGTGATCACCCGCGACAACGTCACCATCAAGGTGAATGCGGTGGTTACGCTCTATGTGGTGAACCCGAATGACGCCGCCATCAAGGTGTCCAACTACGTTTACCAGACCTCGCAGTTTGCGCAAACCACGCTGCGCTCGGTGCTGGGCGAGGTGGAACTGGACGAGCTGCTCAGCCATCGCGACAAGCTCAACCTGAAGATCCAGACCATCATCGACCAGCGTACCGAGCCCTTCGGCGTGAAGGTGACGTCGGTGGAAGTGAAGCAGGTGGACCTGCCCGAGCAGATGCTCCGCGCCATGGCCAAGCAGGCTGAGGCGGAGCGCGAAAAGCGCGCCAAGGTGATCCATGCCGGGGGTGAATTCGACGCTGCGCAGAAGCTGGTGGACGCCGCCGCGCTGCTGGCCACCCAGCCCATCACCCTGCAACTGCGCTACCTGCAGACGCTCACCGAGATCGGCGTGGAAAAGAACACCACCATCGTCTTCCCGTTGCCCGTTGAGCTGCTATCGTTGTTGAACAAGTTCACCCCGCCCGCGCCGCCTGAGGCTGGCAAGTAGTTTTCTTTGTCGATCCGGCACGCGAAGAGTGACAACTTTTCCCCGCTCTTTCCCGCAAGAAACGCAGGAAAGGATGGGGCACGGCGGATTCAAGGTCCAAGTGCAACAACACATCGCAAAGAGCCGACAGGAGATGGTTGGTAGGAAGCCATGGAAAAGATGGAAAACAAAGAGCGTTTCCCACTTTCCCACGGCACGGCTGCGACGAACTGTTTGATTCTGTTCACGCTCTTTGTTGCACTTGGAATTTGAATGTACCCACCCAACATTGGTTCGGAATCAAAAGTTAAAAATCCCAGGATGGGGTAGCGCTCGGGCAGCATTGAGTTGCCAGCTACACCCACCATCTGGCCAGCCCATAGAAACGAAACGCGAGGAGTGCGCATGAGGGGTTTTCTGGACGACGACTATTCCGAGCCGACGCCGCTGCCCCAACGCGACCGTGAACTCACGCTCGGAAATCTCACTTTGCTGGGAATCTTCTTGGGGCTGGTGGTGCTGTGCGCGCTCTGCTACGGGGTGGGGTACGAGGTGGGCCGGGGCAGTGCCGGGCCGGTGCTCACCCTGCCGGCGGGCACTCCGGCCAGTTCCACCGCCAGCCTGTCCAAACGCTCCACTACAGCGGAGAACGCGCCCACGGCGGAGCAAACCAACAACACTGCCTCAACGCCTGCGCTTGCCCGCTCTCATCTGGCCAATCCGCCTGCCGGGGACCCCAGCCAGGTGGCCCAGCAGGCTGCGCCGTCCGTCCTGGCCGTGCGCACCATTCCTGCGCCTCCGCAGCCCCGTGTACTGCCTGCGCTGCCCAGCGGACCCTACATGGTGCAGATCACCGCTGTTTCCAACCCGGACGACGGCGAGCTGCTGGTGAATGCCCTGAAGAAGCACGGCTACCAGGTGACCACGCGCCGCGAAGGCGATGGGCTGATCCACGTCCGCCTGGGTCCATTCTCCACCCGCGACGATGCCAGCCATTGGCGGCAAAAGCTGCTCAGCGACGGCTACTCCGCCACCATCGAGCGGTAGTTTTTTCTTTTCGTTGAGAAAACGCTGTTCAGATGAGCCGGCACCCTGCAAAGGCGCAAAGCCAGGAGAGCATTTAGTGGAATGGTGTAGACCTGAACATCTTGGGCATCCCACCCATTTCCGCAAGAAACGCGGAAATGGATGGGGCACGGAAGTCTGGAACAAAAGGAAAACTGTATCCCAGCCCAAGCTCCGGCGCGCAGAGCGTCCGCCGCACCGCAGGTGCTCTGCTGCATGCAATGCCAAACGGCCAGCCCGAGGGCTGGCCGTTTGGCATTGCTTTGAAGGGGAGGTTACTTCCTTGCCGGGACCTGGCCCAGCTTCAGAACCACCAGTTCTACCTGGGCCAACCCATCGTGGGTCATGGCCAAGTACTTGGCCGCGGCAAAGGACAGGTCGATGATGCGGCCCTGTTCCACCAGATCGCCACGGTCGTTGATGCGGACCACTACGGACCGCTTGGTTTTCTTGTTGACCACGCGCACAATCGAACCAAAGGGAAGGGTCGCGTGGCAAGCGGTCATTGCGTACATGTTGTAACGCTCGCCGCTTGCTGTATGGCGTCCGTGGAAAACACCACCATACCAGGAGGCTTTACCGGTAAGCCGGTCTCCTCGCTGGATGGCACTCTGCTGCGCCAACTGCTCCGGGGTTGGAGCAGTGGTCGGCGAAGCCTCTTGCTCAGTTTGGGCAGGTCGGGGAAGTTTTACATTGGCCTGCACGGTCCCCGTCGATAAAAAAACCACCGACGCGGCCAGCGCAACCGATGAAGCCCCAATCAGCGCGTAAAGGCGGATAGGCGATCGCATGTTCGTGTTGCGTGATTTCCGTCGTAGAACCATTTGGCTATTTTACCAAGTCGATACCTTTTTGAGCTGCCATTGGCGAATGAGACAAGAGCTTTCCTGTTGAAAAAACGCCTACTTATCCACATTTATGCCCTAAGTCTTTGCCCATCTTTGACTTATCTTATGCACTAAAAATGGTGCAAAAAGGCGACTATTTCACCCCATTCCCGCTCTTGTCTCCGTATTGCACCAGTTTCGCAGCAGTTGCCGACCCCCGGGTCCGGCTCGGTTGCTGGTGCTTCTTTTGGATTGGATGCTCTCCCACGGAAGTGGGAGAGCCGCTTTTGCAGAATAATTCTGAGTTCCTGCTAGTGTCGAAGTATCTGGTTCGGCTTCAGGAGGTCAATATGGAGTTGAGTGATACGGGACTGGAGATGATCAAGCGCTTTGAGGGTTTCTGCCCTCGCAGCTATCACGGTGCAGCCGGGCTGCCCACTATTGGCTACGGTCATCGGCTTCTGAACTCAGCATCCTTCCCCAACGGGGTTACGGAGGATGACGCTGCGTCCATTCTGCGCGCCGATGTGCGCGAAGCCGCTACCGTGGTGGAGCGGCTGGTGACCGTGCCGCTGACCCAGGGTCAGTTTGATGCGATTGTGGACTTTGTCTTCAACCTGGGCCAGGAGCGCTTTGCCCGCTCCACGCTGCTGCGCGCCTTGAACGGCGGCCGCTACCAGGCTGCCGGTGAGCAGCTGCTGCGCTGGGATCTGGTCAATGGAGAAGAGAACCAGGGGCTGCGCATGCGCCGTTTGGCGGAGATGACCCTGTGGAACGCTTCAACGCCGCAGGCCATGGCCTTGCCACGGGTCATCCCAGCCTCAGTTCGCCCTGAACAGCGCGCGGAGCAGGCGGTTTAGAACATTTTCTGGAAGGGTGTAACTGAAATCTCATAGGTATCCCACCCATTTCCGCAAAGAACGCGGCAATGGATGGGGCACGGTGCCTCCAGGGACACGGAAATTCCAAGGACACAGTGGTTCCAGGGACACTGCGACTCGGGACACAGCGCTTCTAATGTTTGGCCGAATCCATGGAGTCTGAGCTGGCCGCTCCGGCGGTCAGCTCCTCCAATTCCACCCTCTCCCAGGCCTTCAGCCAGCTCTTGCGCCGGAACCAGTCATCGAGCTTGGCCTGCAAGCGGGCCAAAGGCACCCGCGCGCCAATCTCCAGGACGCCGTCCGCCACCGGCAAGGTGTCGTCAAAGACCGCGTCGTTGGTGAAGTTCCGCATGGCAAAGTTGTCAATCCAGTTGAGCGGGCATGGTTTGCGGTGTCCCTCCACGTCCACCTGCCACACGGCGATCCTGCGCACAAACATGCTTTCACTCTACGCCGAAACCAGAGTCACGCCGAAACCAGAGTCGCTCTATCCCGAAACCAATGCTTTCAAGGCGAAGCAACCATCAGGGAGCGGCAACCTCGCAGGGAATTGCCAGGACACACCGAATCTGGTTTCGCTCCAGACCATCCACGCTGTAACCATCTCCCTCCCTTTTTGCTACCAATGAAGTGGAGGCGCTCCAACCATGAGAGCGCCCGCACCGTCGGCATCTGTGGCGGGCCCGGTCGTCTTCCGCAACCTCGGAGGGAAAGGTTTTTTATGATTTGGATGCAGATACGTTCTGCCGCCTGGCGCACTTTGTTCCTTGCGCTGATGGCTGTAGCCGTTGCCCTCCCACTTGCCGCGCAGCCGGATGGCGGTTTTGGTCCGCCCCAGGGTGGTCCTCCGCCCGAGGGCATGGACCAGGCGGTCTCCTCGCGTGGCCCTTCTGTGGAGCGCGAGATGAAGCAGCTCACCAAGCAACTGAGCCTGACCACCGACCAGCAGCCCAAGGTCAAGGTCGTGCTGACGGAGCGCAGCCAGAAGATGGCTGAGTTGATGCGCTCCATGCGTCCCGGCGGCGGCTCCCAGCAGCAAAGCCAAGCCAACAACGACTCCCAACAGCAGGACCCGCCCAGTGCCGAGCAGTTTGAGCAGATGCGGACGCAGATGAAGGCCATCCGCGACGACGCCAACACCAAGATCGCCGCTCTGCTCAGCGCCGAACAGGCCACCAAGTTTGCCGCCTTGCTCAAGCAGCGGCAGAGCCACGGCGACGACGGAATGCCTCCCGGACCTCCTCTGGATGGCGGCATGGGCGGCCCACCCCCTGAGGGTGGACCCGGTGGCGGCGGCCCTCCAGGGCTCTAAGTCCCTTCATCCACTGCTGTTTGGTAAACCTACCTGGGGTGGCCGCGTTCAACCGGCCACCCCAGATTTGCTTTCGGCCTCTGCCTGCCCCGGCTTATCGAGGCATTTATAGATCCAGCAAATTGAAACTAACTTCTAGCCGGAGCAATAGAGATCAGGCTGGGCTGTCTCCGGTGCGGTATGTTTAGGTGTTCTCAGCCTCTTATCGATTCCTCGGCTGGAGGATGTTTTCAGGAGAAATGCTCATGTATACCTTGCTCATTCAATGGATCTTAAGCGCCGTGGCCCTGCTGGTGGTGGCGCGCATTGTTCCCGGCTTCCACGTGGGAAGTTTTGCTTCGGCCATGGTGGCCGCGGCCGTCATTGGACTGCTAAACGCCACCTTCGGAGTGCTGGTCAAGGTCCTGACGCTTCCATTGAGCATCCTCACCCTGGGTGTGTTTCTGCTGGTGGTGAACGGTCTGATGATCCTGGTGGCCTCGCGTTTGGTTTCAGGATTCGATGTGGAGGGGATTCTGCCCGCCTTTTGGGGTGCGGCCGTGCTGGCGCTGCTGGGCATGGCGATCCGCGCGGTTACGGAAAAGGGCTGAATCATCCACCTGCTTCAGCCCCGCGGTCGCCTAAGCCAGTTTCGACCCCAGCTGCCGCGCCCGTTGCAGTGTCTTTGCCGAGGGCAGATCGCCGGGCATGCCCGCGGCCAGGCCTAGCCATAGTTTGCCCACGGTCTTTGCGCCCAGCATCCTGGCGGTCAGTTTGAGTGCGCGCGGCGCTCCCGTAGCCAGCGGGATAGCGAATCCCGGCATGGCGGTGGTTGCCACCAGCACGGCCTTGCGCGGCTGTTTGAGGGTCCTCGGCTTGGGGCCGGTGCGCTGGCCCCAAGGCCAGTAGGCATAGCCCACCAGCCGCTCCAGGAAGCGCCGGAAGAGCGCCGTCACGTTGTAATAGTTCACTGGCGAGGCCAGCACCAGGGCGTCAGCGGCCTCCACCGCACTCAGGATGGAGTTCAGGTCGTCGTCCTGAGCGCAGAATCCGCGCGCTTCACCGGGAGTCTGCGTGCAACTCCGGCAGTTGGTACAGAACTCCAGGTGATGATCGGCCAGGCGGATGATCTGTGTCACGGCTCCGAGGTCCCGCGCGCCGGCCAGAATTGCCTCCACCACCGTATCCACCGTTGCACCCTTGCGATAGCTACCCACAATTGCCACGACCCTCTTGCTCATCGTGCGGCTCCTCAGCTCGCAGCTTACACCAAACTGAGCCGGAGCGGCGGTGACCGACGAGATGCAGACGTTCAGCATTTGAAGGCGGTCATTCCAAGCCCTGCTATGCTAGGGAAATCATGAAACAAGCGCATCAAAAGGGATTCGTCTGGTTGGGGCTGCTCTTGGCCCTCGGTCTCACCGCCTGCCACAAGGAAGAGCAAGCCGTGGTGGGGGTGGCACAGACGGCCGTCAAGGCGGAGCAAAAGGCCCAGGCCAATGCTACCGAGCGAGATTTCGAGCGCCAGCAGCTTGAAAAAGTTCCTCTGCCTACCAAGAGCATGTACGTGGACATCCACGAACCGTCCGCCTGGGCCAATCCGTTCTTGTCCATCGGGCCGGACGCGATCACCCTGCGCATTCTGCAGGCCGACGCCAACCCCAGCTCCATGGGGCAGGGAACCATGCTGCGCCCCGAGGCGGCTCGCCGTCAGGAGATGCAGATTCGCCCTGCCGACCTGGCCAACGCGGTGGTGGCCATCCCGGCTGGCGCGTGGCACTACGGCCGCGTCATCGCGGTGGCAGAGGCCAGCGCCGCCAATCCCAAAGACCGGCCCCGCATCCGCAAGAATGTGGAAGACGCCATCAAGCAGCTCAACGATCTGGGCATTGTGGTGCAGGAGTGGCAGGCGCGGTAGATCGCGCTCTCTGGCTCAAAAAATCCAGCCGCCGCCCACCACCTCATCGCCGTCATAAAAGACCGCTGATTGGCCGGGGGTAACCGCACGTTGCGGTTCGTCGAAGGTGGCCAGCACCTGGTCGTCTCCCGCGGGCTCCAGCAGCGCTCTGGCTGGCTCGTGGCGGTGGCGAATTTTTATTTTTACCCGCATGGGCGCGGCCAGGCTGGGGATGCTGATCCAGTTCAGCCGCCGGGCGCGCAGCGTGGGCGTGGCCAGATCCTCGTCAGCTCCAATGGTCACGCGATGGCTGGCCGGATCTATGGAGATGACGTAGAGCGGCGACGGGGATGAAACGCCCAGCCCCTTGCGCTGGCCCACGGTAAAGTTCTCAATCCCCTCATGACGGCCGAGCACATGGCCCGCCGTGTCCACCATCTCGCCAGCGCTGTCCGGCATAGGGCGGCCCTTTTCCTTCATGTAGGCGGACAAGAACTGCTTGTAGTCGCCGTTGGGGATGAAGCAGATCTCCTGCGAGTCGGGCTTTTCGGCCAGCCGCAATCCCTTTTGGCGCGCAATCTCGCGCACCTCCGGTTTGGTCAGTTTGCCCAGCGGGAAGAGGGTATGCGCCAACTGCTCCTGGGTCAGGCCAAAGAGGAAGTAGGTCTGGTCCTTGGCCAGATCGGCGGGGCGCTTCAAGATCCAACGCTC
Source organism: uncultured Occallatibacter sp. (assembly GCA_964645855.1). Taxonomy (GTDB): domain Bacteria; phylum Acidobacteriota; class Terriglobia; order Terriglobales; family Acidobacteriaceae; genus Telmatobacter. The sequence continues at coordinate 7,363 of CAZYDF010000059.1, read as the reverse complement.
GCGCGCGGGGTCGAACTCGTTCACCGCGTAGTGGCCGGTGGCAATGTGCTCGGCGCCAATGGAGCGCGCCGTACGCAGCAGCTCGTCGAACTTGAGGTGGTTATTGCAGAGCGAGCAGGGAATGGGCGTGCGTCCGGCCAGATACTCCTCCACAAACGGTTCCACCACGTCGCGCTCAAAGCGCGCCTCCTGGTTGACCACGTAATAGGGGATGCCCAGATGCTCGGCCACCTTGCGGGCGTCGTATACGTCGTCCAGAGAGCAGCAGCGGCCGACCTTGGGCGCGTCGGACCCGCTTGCCAGCCGGGACTGGTCCCAGAGCTGCAGCGTCAGGCCCACCACGCGGTCGCCCGAGCCAGCCAGCATGGCGGCTACGGCGGAAGAGTCAACACCGCCACTCATGGCGACGGCTACGGTTACTTCATTCTTCATCACGTTTCGATTCGATGCTCCATGCCGTAGCAACGCTTCTTGCATTTACATCGGTGCGGCTGGTTCAGTGGGCGGTCTGAGGGGCTGAGGACGGGTAGTCCACTTTGCCAATGTCGTACAGGATCGCGTTGTTATCCCAACTTCTTCGTTCCAAGCCAACGGACGAGACTTCTGGGACCGAGATCTTGAATTGATTGGACCCAACCGCTTGAATTAGGGGCAATGCGTTCGAAGGCGCGCCGGGATCATATTCAAAAACAAGAGTTCTTTTCCGCAACTGCTTCGGCAGAATGGAATTGGCGTCGTTGCGAATCGCATAAACCTCGACGTATTCCTCTTTGGCAATCGTGTCGCAACTTAGGTAAACCTCATAGAACTCAGCGCGCCCGACGTTCTTGTAAGTGGCTTCATCGACGGTGAGGCAAACGCCGGGCGCGAGAAAGCGCATGACAGGCGGCAGAGCAAAGTAGTACGCTGCAAAGCGATAGGAAAGGAATGCGCCAACAATCGCGACCATCAGCCAAATACGAATTCGCTTCCAACGCATTGTTCGGTCCTTACCGGAGGATGCTCATCCTCGCCGTACCTCTGTTGCTTGCAAAACACTGTTTGAGGCATCGTTCATTCCGGCGAACCTCCATACCGATTTCTTCCTCGTGTGGAACTTCACAGTTCCTGAAACAGCTGGCTGCAGGAGGCTTGTAACAGGGCACGACTTCAGTCGTGCCGAAAAAGCTTCAAAAAACAGCCGGGCTTTAGCCCCTGCAGGGAAGGTCATCGTGTCTGCCAAACTTCCGACGAAGAACAAAAGCAGATCCTTCCACTCACCACCCCCAGACTGAAGAGTGCGTCTGGGGCCCCGTTCGCTCAGGATGACAGTTTTTTCTTGATGCGTAGTTCTTTTCCCACTGCGGACTGCTGCCGCACCATTCAACGCTCTGGGCAGACTTCAGATTTCCCCAAAAACTCTCCTCAGACAACGCGAAGCAGTTTGCCGCACGGCAGGTGCTGCTTTCCCACCCATCCCGCACAAAACGCGTGATGGATGGGGCGCCCGCGTGTCAGTATTCATGGGCCGGATCAATAACGCGCCGCGGCAGCCGTCAACTCTCTTAGATGCGCCACGGCCTCAGGAAGCACCGCAAGAACTTGATCGACATCTTCCACCGTGGCGGTCTTCATCAGGCTGAAGCGCAGGCTGCCGCGGGCCACGGCTTCGCTCAGGCCCATGGCCATGAGCACGTGGCTGGGCCGAGTGGAGCCGGAGTAGCAAGCCGAGCCGCCGCTAACGGCGATCCCCTTCAGGTCCAGAGCAATCACCAACGCCTCGCCCTCCACCCCGTCGAAGCCGATGTTGGTGGTGTTGGCAGTGCGCAGCACGCCGCCGCCGTGGACGTGGGTGCCGGGAATCTGGAGCACACCAGCCTCCAGGCGGTCGCGCAGTTGGCTCAGCCGGTCAATGGTGCCATCGGCCAGCGAATGCATGGCCAGCTCCGCTGCTTTGCCCAGGCCTACGATGCCGGGTACATTCTCCGTGCCGGCGCGGCGGCGATGCTCGTGGTTGCCGCCAATGATCAGTGGGTCGATGTGTATATCTTTCCGCACGTAGAGCGCGCCCACGCCCTTGGGTCCATGCATCTTGTGGGCGCTGATGGAGAGCAGGTGGCAGCCAAAGCGTTCCACGTTGAAGGCGACCTTGCCCGCGCCCTGCACAGCGTCGATGTGGAAGAGCGCACCAGCCGCGGCGGCAATGCGGCCAATCTCCTCCACCGCTTGCAGCACCCCGGTCTCGTTGTTGGCCAACATGACGCTGATCAGCCGGGTGTTGGGCCGGATGGCGTCGCGAATGGCCTCGGGATCGATCCAGCTGCTGGGCTCCGGATGGATGAAGGTCACCTGCACATCGTGGCCAGTCATGCGGTCGGCCGCGCGCAGCACGGCGGAGTGCTCAATGGAGGTGGTGATGAAGTGGTCGCCGGGGCGGAGCACGCCAAAGATGGCGGTATTGTCGCCCTCAGTGCCGCCGGAGTTGAAGACCACCTCCGCCTCACGGCAGCCAAAGAAGGCCGCCACCTGTTCGCGCGCGGCCTCCACAGCCTTGTGCGCCTGCTGGCCGTGGATGTGAATCGAAGAGGCGTTGCCGAACTGCTCCATCCAGAAGGGGGCCATGGCCTCCAGCACCTCTGGCAGCAGCGGCGTGGTGGCGTTGGCGTCCATATAAACACGTTTCATGGAAATCTCACCTGTCGAGAATTGTACGAGCTTCCGGTTGCGGCTGAAAGCGAGCGGAGATTTCTACTCCGCCTCCGGCAACTTCTCCGCATCCTGTCCCGTTCGCTTGCGCTTGATCCACCACCAGGCAAAGCCGCCCATGGCCAGCAGGATCAACACCAGCACCACCGGACCCGCGTGATGGGCCACCACGTCCACCACTTGATCGCCAAAGAAGAGCACCAGGAAGGAGAGAAGGATCCAGCGGATCATGCGCCCCACGGCCACGGCAAGCATAAAGGGCAGAACCCGCATCTCAAAGACGCCGGCGGCGATGACGAACAGCTTCCAGGGCGTGGGCGGCGGCAGCATGGAGGGGATCATGATGGCCAGGAACTCCTGGCGCTCGAATTGCGTTCGCAGCTGCTCCATGCGCTGGCGATTGATGCGCTTGAGCAGGAAGAGCTCGCCGCCCGCGCGGCCCAGTCCGTACGGCACCAGACCACCGATGGCGGATCCTACCGAGGCCAGCAGGCAGTAGAGCAGAAAGTGCGGCTTGTCCTTCCAGATGAAGGCGGCCAGGATGGCATCCATGGGCACCGGCAGGGAGGAGGAGTCCAGCAGGGCAATGACAAAAGCGCCCGGCAGCCCCCAGGCAATGATGGCGGGCAGAAGGACCTTGTTCCAGCGGGTCATGAGATGAACAAAAAACTGCTTCAAACGGTGTTCCCTTTCCGGCTCGTCAGCCGTCCATTCAAGAGGGCGTTGCGCGCGGCGGAAGCTCTCCGCCGTCGTGTGCCAGAAGAACCATTGTACGGGGCGGAGTGCGTCAGGCGCTCGGGGACGGCCCAGCGGCGGCTCGGTTAAGATGTTCGGGATTGCCGGTACCAGGTGGATGAGAGAATAGAAGGAAAGGGAGCAAGGCAACGGCCGGTGGCCGCCAGAGCCCGCGCCGGTCAGCAGGAAAGCATGTCAAGCAGCGAATCTACAGAGAATAATCAGCCGACGGAAGCCGAGCAGGTCCAGCGCGCCACCACGGCCGCGGAGAACACCGCGGAGCAGCCCCAGAGCGTGCCCGCGGCCGAGCTGCGCGGAGCCGGCTCCCGTTGGGTGGACTACGACTCCCACGAGCTGCTGGAGATGATCAGCCAGATGGAGGACGAGCGGCGCTGGGCGCGGCTCCGTGAGGGCGTGCTGTGGGCGCTTCTGGCCCACATGGCGCTGCTGGTGGCACTGTTTCTGCTGCCCAGATACATCAGCAATCCGGTGGTGGAAAAGGGCCTGCACGACAAGGACGAGTTCACCTACATGGACACGCCCAAGTGGCGTCCCAAGACGCCCCCCAAGCCCGTGCCCGCGCTGAAGCAGCCCAACATCGACAAGGAAACACTGGACCAGATTCGCAAGCAGACGCCGTCGGCTCCGCAGCCTGAACCGCAGCCCCAGCAGCAGGCTCCGGCTCCGGCTCCGCAGCAACAGGCCGTGGCTCCCGCACCGGCGCCGCCGCAGGGTCAACAGGATGCTCCGCGCCCCTCGGCCGTGCCCAAGCCCGCCTTTGCCATGGGCTCCTCCAACCCCATGGATGCCTTGCGCGATGCCATGAAGGGCGCGGCCCACAACCACAGCTCCGGCGCTGGCGGCGAGATGGGTGCTGGCAGCCTGCGCATGCACCCCGGCGCTGGCTCGGGCGGCGTGGAAGTGCTCTCCGACACCCAGGGCGTGGACTTCAGCTCCTGGCTGCACGCCTGGCACTACGAGACGGAACGGACCTGGGACCCGCTGATTCCCGACGAGGTGAACGCGCCCATCTACAAGTCCGGCATGGTGGCCATCCGCTTCAAGGTTCTGCCCAACGGACGCTTGATGGAAGGCAGTGTGATTCTGGAAGGCCGCTCCGGCGACGTGGCTCTGGACCGTGCCGCATGGGGCGCGCTTACTGGCTCCAACTACCCGACCCTGCCCCGCGACTTCCATGGACCGTATCTGGAGCTGCGGGCGTTCTTCCTCTACAACATGAAGGAAAAGTAGTTTCTAAGTGCTAGGTGCTAGTTTCTAGGTGCTAGAGGACGAGGAGATTCTGCGCGCGACCGGCCGGATTGGCGGGATGAAGGGCATTCTTTCTGGAGCGATCCGTGGCAGAGAAGGGTTCCTGCGATCCCAGGTCTCAAAATCGAGACCTGGCGCACCCTGTTCCTTGGCGGGTCAGAAGTGGGCCACCCGCCGATGCCCATGGTTGGAGATTGGTTAATTATGATCCGGCTCTTGAATTTCTGGAGATGCTTCGCCGATATCCAGCATTTCGCGACGCCGGGGAAGATATCGAGAGCGCCGTGAAATTGTGAAACTGCTCGGCTTGCAGATAATTTCATTCACCATCATTCCACATGTTTTGCTCAAGAACTGCTTTGTAGTCGATGCTGTTATAAGAACTGCTGTGTCAGACGTGACTGCAATTACTTTCTCTCCAGTCTCAACCAAACCGCTATCGGCTGCCTGAAGGACAGCTTGAATTGCTAATGGCATACTCCCGCCAAAAATCTCCAATGCACTTCGAAGAAGATCCATTTCCTTGTTGTGAAAATCTGCACCATCTATAGGGTCGAAAGGCAAACGACCGGTGATTACAGAAATTCCAACACCAGCAAAGAACTTCCTCACCCGTTCTGGGATCTGCGGGGAAAACGATTCCTTTTCTCCAACTCGTACGCTAAAGCCGTGAGGAAAAGTAACCGCGATGATCGTAACTTCCAGGCCACTCAGCTGGTTGTAAGCAATCATTGGCCCTTCGCCCTGCCCCGTCAAGAAAACGATCTTAGGCAAGCTACTATTCTCGCTGGTCAGCAAAGCGCGGAGATAGTTCTTCACATTCTTGATCACGTTGGGGAGGTTTTCATGACCCTCGGAATCAAAATGCTGCACTTTAAGCATTCGTGTCATCTTCGCCCTCCTCGTCCCAATCTTGCTGCTCATTGAGATAGAACCTCTTTATGCAGTGAAGGACATATTGAAAGTTCTTCCCTTCGGATGAAGAAAATTCCACCTTCACGTCCTCACGTCCCACATGAACGTGGCATGGTTCAAAGACGGATTGCCATTCTCCGTGATTATCAATACGAAACAGCGGAACAGGACTGTCGACTTCGCGAAAGTCGTAGTTAAAATTCCGATCAACAACTTTACCGCCGCTATCGAACATTGCCATATCTTTAATCGTGAGAATCTTTCCGTCCCTAAAACCGAGCTTATCAATCCATTTGAATGCCAACGGATTATCTATTGGAATTTCGATTTTAGATGGGCTTGCCGGTCGTGGATCGAGATATTCGCAGGAATTCAGCAGGCGAGCAACGAATTCTGCGTATTTGCGAGCTCCCATGGACCACTCCAAAAAGTTGAACCCGGATTCAATCCGGGTTCAACAGGATCACACTCTTTGAACAGATTCAACTGGGCTCGGGAAACGTCTTTTGGAAAAAATTCATTCTCCAAGAGCCTGTCCCAAAGGGCCATTCTGATAAAACTGAACTCGTCTCGATCATCCAATTCGGGGATGTCGGCGATTGTGAGTTGAAACCAACTATCTGGATCGTTCCGGTATTTTGCCGAAAGTTGGCGTACTCGAGCCAAATACTCCTCCAGTGTTGGGCTGACAATCTCAACCATATCCATTTTCCCCTCCATTCTTGCCAAGCTGTTCCATTACCAAACACAGAGACTTGACTTCGGTGGTTCGGCCTCATGCGCCTTCCAAGCACAACCCTCAAGCAAGTAGACGCCTTGTGATGCCGGGCTGTCTCTAATATCGGCAGGGCCTTGATTTCCAGCAGCATTGCCACCCGCCCGAGACGCTCCACATCCCAATTCAAGCGAATACAACCGATCATTAGAGGTTCCATTTGTGCGTTTAGATGCAAATACGTCTAAACACAGCGTATCGCGTTTCTACACCCTGCACCTCACAATATGCAATAGAAAGGCAAACGAACTGGCACCACACTCCAGTTTGACGTTCCAGAATCAATCTTACTGATTCGGAAGATAAATTATGAAATGCAGACAACTCCCGTGATGGTCGTCACACCGGATTCCCATGTCTGGATTCCAAGACCTGGGATCGTACAGACCCCTCCCGGCTACGGATTACCCCTGAAAAAAGCCCATGTCAGCTGGATTGGTTCTGGAATGACGCAAAATCACCGAGTCATTCATCGACCACGGTAATGTCGCCCAGTGTTCTGCGGTGCGGATCGGCGGCTTGGCCGTCACTCCACCCGGACAAGGACGCACGGAGAGGAGCCGCAGGGAAGCGCAGGGTTTCTTGCAGGCACTGCGCATCAGCCACCTATTGATCCGGCCTTCAAAAAGTATCACTGTATCCCACCCATCCCGCACAAAACGCGGGATGGATGGGGCACCCAGTTGTCAGTATTTATGGGCCGGATCAATCGTCACTTAGCCACTAGAAACTCCTCCTGACAAGAAACAAGCGCGGGCCGGGAGGCCCCCGCTACAGCCGACCACCACCCCAACGAGCAGAAATCGCTCGTCGGGGACCCCGGTCCAGGAGGTCGGCGCTACAGTTTCATCGCCGGTGAGATCCGCAGAAACAAAACGGCCACCCTTGCGGGTGGCCGTTGAGCTAACAGCTAGAGGCTAGCAGCTAGGAGCTACGAGTTGCTCTTCCAGTTGATCAGGTCGCCGAGGGTGGTGGTGGAGCTGG
>CAZYDF010000058.1:0-26821 GCA_964645855.1 uncultured Occallatibacter sp. | reverse complement strand
TGTCCATCGAAGGTTGGCGCGAAAGTGACGGAAAGATGAGCGGGAATGTCGCCATACCTCAACCATGCGGCTCTTATCGAAAAGGGCGCAAAGTCCGGGGTCCCCGTTGGCGGGTCCATGCCAATGGGGTGGAAAATAGAGCTATGCAACTCAAAGCGACGGTAGATGTGAGTGAAGCGGTGGCGGGCTTGGATGAGCTACAACACAAGAGCTTGCCGTTTGCGCTGGCCAAGACGTTGACGGGATGCGCCAAGGCCGGGCAGACCGTGGTGCAAGAGAACCTGGGCGGCAAGTTCACGCTCCGGAATAAATTCACACAGCAAGGTATCCGCATCAAGCCGGCTGAGAAGAATGGCGCGGTGATCGAGGCGGATGTTCACACGCACACCGACACGCCAGGGCACCCTGATTATCTTGGCATTCAAGAGGATGGTGGGGAGAAAGTCCCGTGGGGCGGGCACCATTACGTCTCGGTGCCAACCAAATATCTCCGGCAGTTGGCCCCAGGGATCATCCCGGCGGAACTAAAACCTGGGGCGCTGCTCACTGCGGTGGGCGGCCGGTTCACGGCGCACACGCGCAAAGGCCAGATCGCACTGCGCAATCAGAAAGTTGTACAGGGGTTCGTGTTCTTTGTGCAGAGCCTCGGCGATGGGCACAAGGCCATCATGGGCCGGTACTGGACGGATCGGGACGCCTACCCGTTTTACCTGCTCATTCCGGAGGCGCACATCAAGCCAAGGCTCGAGATGCAACGGGACGTGGAGAAGGCGGCGCAATCGGCATTCCCGGAGCTATGGGCTGGCACCTGGCGTCAGATCATGGCGCGCGGGTTGCGTATCACATCGTAACGGTTGGTGGGTGTGGTAGACTGCGGTCGCAACTCCGGGGGAAGCTATGGGAACATTTCTGCTCATCATGGTGGCATTGGCTGTCTACATTTTGCCTTTCATTGTGGCCGCCAAGCGCGAATGTAAGGCCATTGCGGGTATCGGCGTCGTCAATCTCTTCCTTGGCTGGACATTTGTTGGGTGGGTAGTGGCGCTAGCCTGGGCCGCTTGCGGGGAGATTGACCCTGAAGCGCTTCCCAGCGCTTAGCGAGTAGCCCCGTCTATCAGCTTTAGCTTGCCAACATCAAAGGCCCCTTGCTCTGGCATCACCATAGTCAACCGAAAGTGCCCCTTCCAGAATCCGGTCTGAAGATCAGTCCGAAAGTAATACTCTTTCCCTGACTCAAGCGTGACAAGAGCCCCAGCTTGCTTATCATTGGCGTAAAACGTGTGAGGCCCAGGTGACAGCCTCACGTCGAACACCGTACCGCCCTGAACTCTCCCAATCTCTGCCCCATCGCAGTAGATTGATGGCTTGAGAAGACTCCCAACATATTGCTTATAACGGTAAAAATGGACCGTGGCATCTCCCGTCTGCGGTGGCTGTTGGGCACCACAGACAGCGGACAGGGAACAAAGGGCACACAAGAACAATAGAGTTTTTCGCATGGCCAACATCGTAACACGGTTATCCTTGGATTTTGCCCAGAATACCCTGAGTCAGTAGGCCATTCGTGTCCAAGTCTTTCGTGACAAGTTGGTAAAACATTGCTTCACCTTGGTCGCCAGACTGTGATGTAGAAACAACCTGCTGAGGCGTGCCCTGATTGATGACGGTCACATTGATAGCGCCCGCACTCGACGATGCGGCCTTACCCACCCCCAACTGACTGGCCGCCGCATCAGCCAAGACGCCGGCCCCGGCGGTTCCCGTTCCGTTAGATACGGCGCTTGATTTCTTGTGGAACAAACCGCCTAGCAAGTCCCCCGCCTTGCCGATGCCTTGATTCAATAGGCCATTGTGGCCACTATTGCCGTCGCCGCCGCTGCCATCCCAGCCCTTACCTCCGCGTCCGGAGGAATCGCCGAACAGTTGGCCAAAGAGTTGAGACTCCGCCGTCTGCCCGATGTCACGGAGCATATTGGCGCGAATCTGTTTCCATTGCTGATCCCACTTTTCGCCGAGGTTGAAGAGCGGATCGAACAGACCGTGCGCGAATTTCTCCGCCTCGTTATCGATCTGGCTGTAATCCTTTGCCAGCGTGACGGTAGGCAGCTTGGCGGCGGGGAAGATACCTTTCGGCATACCCTGATCTAACTCCGACATGTCAATCGGCTTCGCCATGAGCGCGGCGTACGCCTCTTCAATCTGCCGCGCGGAGGTTGCGCGCTTGGCATCCAGCACAACCAACTGGCTCTCAATCTCAAGGTTCTTTGCCTGGAGTGCATTCAACTTAATTTCCGTATCGAGCCGATCCTTGCCCGTCTTGGCAGCCCCCGAGGAAAGCGTGTTCATTTGATCGGTGAGCGCGCGGCGTTCGGTGAGCAGTTTGGTGCGCTCCGCATCGTATCCCGCATTTTGCAGGTTGGATTTTTGCGTGAGGTAATCGGCCTCGGAGACGAGCCCTTGCTTGTGCATGTCCTCAAGAATGGAGAGCATGGTTTGAAAGTGAACACGGGCGCGCGTCTCATCCAACTTTGCGCCGGCGTCGGCAAGTTGGCGGAGCGTGCCGTCTAGACGCTCTTGCAGGGCGGCCAACTCGGAGGCGGCGCGCTGCTGTTTGGCAACGTCCTTGGGATCGGGGCCATCCTTCTTTTGTTTCTCCGGATCGGGTGGAGGCAAGCCGGGCGGTTTGGGCTTGTAGGTGGGAGCATCAGGGAGAGTGTAGAGGAGAGGATTCCAGGCACCCATGAACCCGGAAAGAGCATCCCGCGTGGCGTGTCCGCTGGATAGCTCCTGAAAGAATGCGGCAAGGCCGGGAGCAATCTTGCTGGTTATGGTCAACTCAAATTTCTGCCACTCCGCGCTAAGATCGGCAACCGACTCGTGCATCTCTTTCATCTTCTGAATGTCGTCATCGGTGAAGATGGCGGCGTGCGATTTCGCTTCCTCCAGTGAACCGCTCAGAGAATCCAAGACGGGTATCAAGTCCTGGCCGGACTTTTTGAACAACTCCGTAGCAATCGCGTTCTTATCGATGCCCGCCGGAAGATCATGGAACTTATCGGCAACCATCCGCAAAACGCCCAGCATATCGTCACCCTTGGCGCGCAGATCGGCAACCGAGATGCCCAGGTCCGCAAAGGCTTTGGTCGCTTTCGGGCTGCCCTCTTCGGCCTCATGAACGGCGGTAGAGATGTTCTTGAACCCTTTGGTAAGGGCCTCAAATGTGGTGCCCGTCGAGGCGGCCACGTACCGCAATTCAGAGAGGTTTTCGGCGGAGATGCCCGTCTGTTCGCGGAGCCTTCCGATTTCGACGCCAGCCTCCATGGTTGACTGAATCATCTCTTTGAATCCGCCAACAATCTCCCGTGCGCCGATAGCGATACCGGCGGTTGCGAGACCGCTCTCAAGTGTCTCAGCGATGTTACCGAGAGACAGGGAAGTCTCTTTGGCTTTCTCCTCGGTTTCCTCCAAGTGTTTCTTGACTGCGTTGAAGACTTCCCCGGTTTTGTCTTCGCCGGATACGACCACAATCACGCCCCCGCTTTTACTTGCCATCGGTCACCGCCTCTTTTGATTGTGCCCTGAATGCAGTTACGAACGCACGTGCCTTGTCTTCGTCACTGGAGAACACCGGCGCGGGCTTGCCGCGTTGCTTGCGGCCCATGAGTTGATCGGGCGTGATGGGATCGGCGTCAGCTTTCTTGTGAGGCATGAGAAGCCAGCTCACCTTCCATGCGGATTCCTCACGGCGTTCGCGCGTCTCGCGCTTGTGACGTGCAGAGCGGCCCTCAAGGATGAGAATCAACTCGCTGTACTGGAGGCGGTAGAACGCATCGGGCGCTAACCCAAGCTCACCACAGACGATACGGAAGGCGTCTTCCCATGTAGTTTGCTTGCGCTTCGCCCGTCTCAATTTCGCGGGCTTGGATTTCGCCTGGGCAGCTCCGCCGTAATACTGATTGAGAGCGCGGCGGATTGCCAACACGCCTTGCTCCGCCCAGTTATGCCGCTCACTCAACCACCGCAAGTCTTCCATGGTGAGCGTCTCGCTGTGCGCCTTGGCGTCCTCTTGCAAGGCTGCCCACAGGTAGAGGCGGAGGTTGTCTTCATTGACGGCAAGCGCCCATTCCCGCTCACCCGTGGCCGGGTTGATACGGTGGCCCACCTCTTCCCATGCCGGAGCCTCTTTGCCGCCGGCGTTGCGGATCAGTATCTCGGAGCCAAGATTGATTTCCACGCGCCGCCGGCGGTCGAAGTCAACAAAGATCGGTTCTTTGTAGAGCACCACGTTTTGCATTTGTCCTCACCTGAAAAAATGGGCGGCGCTCATTACGAGACGCCGCCCTCCCTCGAACCGACGCGGGGTTACAAGGCCCGCGCCCTCATAAAACCTTACTGCACAGAGACGGTAAAGCCGGTGTTGGCGGCGTTGGCAAGCGAGAAAGTGGCATCCTGCAAATCCTTCATCTTGCCAGACCATTTGTAGCTGGGAATGACCACCGTTCCCGCGTACACATCGACGCCAGAGCCGGTGCTCTGTTTGGGGAAGAGATAGATTTGCAGCGGCGTACGGTTGATGAGCGCGGCCAGAAATCCTTCCTGCCCGGCGTCTCCGGCGATGTAATCGAGCTTGGCGGTAGCGGTGAAGTCGAGCATCCCCAACATGCGGCCCTTCCACGATCCGCCATGGTCGCTCGAATCCAACTCATCCGCCTTGAACTCGCCGTCAAGGTCCTTGAGGCCGGCAAGAATCTGCATGGCTCCGCCGGCGGCCGGAACGTAGCCCAACTGCGCTTGATAGCCTTGCAGTTTTAAGGGCGTCACATTGACGGCGGTTACCGTCTCATTGGCCGTTCCGGTTCCGCCGGTATACACAGCATCGCTATTCACATCGGGCGTGTAGGTTGTGGTGAGTGCGTTGACGCCCACCGCCAATGCGCCGGGCGGGATGGCGATGATAGCGGAGCCGGCCACCAAATCCACAGCGGCGGATGCGAATGCACCACTGACGATTTTCACGGCACCGGTGGGTGTGGCACCTGTGCCGGTGACGGCAACAGTGACCGCAACCGCCTGCACTGCGGTGACGGTAGTAGGCGCTGGGGTGACGGTTACTGTAGGCACAAGCAAAGACATTTCTTATTCCTCCAGGCTCACAACTGAGAGCCGTACGTCTTATTGATTGACGGGTCATTCCGTCCTACCTCTACTTCAACCCGGATCGTCATATCCACGCAAACTTGGTCGCTTGCGGACTTATCCACGTAGCCGATTTCGATGTTATCGACGTAGACATCTTCCACAAGTTGGCCCAGCGTGGGGTCGCGGCGGATTTGAGTCCATGCCCACTGCACAAGCGGATCGGCGGCCAGGTCAACTTCGCTGGTTGCGGCGATGTTGGCGCGTACCACCATCGTGGCATCGATCTTTACGGAGTCCTGGGCGCACTCGTACTTGCAATCGATCTTGGTGGGGTAGAGGTTGCCGGCGGTTTCAGTGTTGCCCACCGCCTCAAAGCGCGCCCGGTAGAATGTAGCGGGCGCGCCGAGGGCGTTGAGTGCGGTCATGATGGCCGTTGCGGCCTGTGTCCAAATGGTCTGAGCCATCAGAACGCCCCGCTGTACGCTTCATCGGGAACCTTGGCCGTGCCGGCGTCTTTGCTGTCGAGCAAGACAAGCTCCTCAGTAACGATGTTCGTTTTCCAGCGTTTCTGTTGGGTGTCGTCTTCCCAGGAGATGGTGCGGAGACGGCCGGAGATATAAACCTTGGAGCCTTTGCGGAGGTAGTCACGGGCGATTTCAGCCAGGCGGCCAAAGAGGATCACCGAATGCCACTCGGTGTGATCTTCCCACTTATCGCTGTTGGGAACTTTCTTCCGTTCGTTGGTTGCGATGGAGACCGTCGTCCGCAACGTTCCGTTTTGCGATGCTTTGGTTTCCGGCGGCTGGCCTACGTTGCCCAGCAGGGTAACTGAATTCACGCTCTTGCTCATGGTTGACGTTCCTTTCAACGTGCAACATTCGATTCGTTAATCCGGTTTGCATAGAACCTCACGCGCGCTTGAGATATAGCTCTGTGACCTGCATGTCGCGCGATTCAGGCAGGGAGTGGACGGTGTACGCGACACCGCCCACGGTGATAGGGTCAAGGGGTTTGGGCGTGGCCGTGAAAGCGTTGTACGGAATGTGCAGCACTATCGTGTTGCGCTCGAATCCGCCGGGGCCGCCGCCGTGGGAGAAAACATCGGTAGACGTGTCAAGGATTCCGTTCACGGCCGGCTCGTTATTCCAGATCACGGGAGACTCTTTCCCGAAATCGCCAAAGAACACGGACAGATCGGAATCCCCAAACATGGCGGTCTACTTGCCTTTCTTTGCGACTGCCAGTTCGGCTTCCAAATTAGCGATGCGGGCCTTGAGAGTTTCGGTGTCGCTAGGTTGGTTGCGCCTGGCCACCGCTTCTTTCGCGCGCCTCAACTCATCCTTGACGAGTGCAATGTTTTCAGGAGTAGCCTCGAAAACGCGCTCATGGGTGTTGAGGTAGGTGAAATCGGCGTAGGACAACTCCACCACTTCTCCACCCTCGCGGGGTTCTTTGTTGACGATCATCGCGTACCGCAACACCGCGTTGACGGGCCGGCGCTTATTGTTCATCGCTTTCAGCATTCTTCACCTCATGAGGATTCAAGCGCGGGGCCTTGCGGCCCCGCCTGTTGTGGTTTGTGTGTTGCGGTTGGATTACGAGATTGCGATGTAGGGGTTAGCGACGAACGCGGCGATGTGCCGGATTGCAACATCGTGCAGGGCGCGCTGGGTCACCACGATTGCACCGTTGCCCGCCTGAGTGTAGGGGTCAACCACAATCTCACGCGCTCCCCAATCCGCCAAAACCAATTGGCCCCAATCGCCAAAGATGCTGTTGTGTAGAATGGCTCCGGTTACGCCCGCCTTGGTTCCGTTTTTGGCAAGCTGGTTGGTGACGGCCGCGCGATAGCCGGCGGGGCCTTGCAGATCGATCCCGAACGGGTCTTTGGGGCCATCGTTCCAGATCGGCACGGCGAGACCGCTGGGAAACTTCGGCGTGTCCTTGAGCTGGGCGCGCACTTCCGGCGTGAAGAGAAATGCGGAGGTGGCCACGTCCGCGTTGGCGGTTGCAGGGATCATTTCGTAATTCAGTATGTCGAGCCAGGTGAGCGGCTTGCCACCGTCACTAAAGGCAGTGCCGGAGGGCGAAAGCAGCGTGAGACCCGTGGTGCTCATGACCCCGGTTGGAGAGTTCGCCGTGCCAGGACCGCTGATCGCCGTCAAGTCGAGCAACAGGAAGATCACCTGATCCTGATCGGCGCGGGCCAATCCTTCCACATCGGGAGAGGTCTGCGCCAACAGTTCCACATCCCACGCAGTCTGCGCGGAGATGCGATGCGGAGTCACAGAAATCGAGTCCATCGCGAGATCGGCAGGATTCGTCGCCGCGCCTTCACCGACCCACTGAGCAGTGCCAGGCCCGGACTGACGGGGCAACTTGACAACGCCCTGCAAGCCGCCCATGCGCCGCGCGCCCAGCTTCTCAATGAATGGCCGGTTGCGCAGCAACTCAATCACCTCGGGGCGCGTAACGGTCATGAGCGCGCCGGGTTCACCAGTCAACCCGAGCTGGCCGGCACCGGAGCCAATGGTCTGCGTACCCAGGGCGCGCATTGAAAGGGTGTCAGGAAACAGAACGCCATCCGTATCGATCCCGATCCGCTTTTTCAGCTCGTCACTGTATTCCATCTCCAGGCGGGCATCGCTGGTCGCCTTTGAGAACTTGCCGGGAGACATCTGGTTGACCTGCCCGCGAATCATGCGGAAGAGGCTAAAGCGATTCTGGTCGCTCTTGTCCATCTCTTTGAAGAGATTCGTACCGGCGGTGCCCACCTTGGTGACATCGTTCTCGGCAACAACTTTGCGCCAGAGTGCCTCGCGGAATTTCTCCGCAGAGGTGTTTTCGCCGATGGCTTTCTGTGCATCGTCGATGGTGACGTACTTGCGGTAATCGGGATCGGTCGCAACGGCCATGATGTCATTGCGCCGCGCAAGCTCGAGTTCCGCTGCGGTTTTCTCAGCCGTTTCGGCCATGGTTCTCTCCTGTTTCGGTTGCACTTCGATTGCAGGTTGAGCAGCGGGCGCGGGAACCGCGCTACGCCGCAATACCGTTTCAATTTCGACGGGAAACTCCTCGTCTTCTTTGGCGGAGCGTCCCGCGCCTACGGTGGGATCGGCGGGCACAGTGACAAGGGATGCGTCGAGCGGCTCCCAATCGGTTACGCGGCATTCGTCGGGCGCATCGGGGTTGTCCTCATCCTCGGTGCGGACCATCTTGTGAACGCGGTAACCGATGGATGCGGAGGTGAGAATTTTGTCGTCGTAATCCTGGCGTTTTTCCTGCGCGAAAACAGAGCGGCTGAATGGACCCTCTACGGTCATGCGGCCATCTTTGATTTCGTACTTATCCACCACGCCAAGCTGCTTATTGGGATCGTGATTGAAATTGTTGGGCACCTGGCCGGAGTCGAGACGCCCGGTGCGAATGCATTTTTTGTCGTGCTGCAAAATCTCATTGCCCGGTCCCGACCAATAGTTCCGCAGATACGGCTCTTCACTCGACACCGCGAACCGGAAGCGGCCCGGATCGGCACCCGACAACCGTTCCCCATCTTTCGGCGTAGCGTCGATTTTGGCGGCGCGATACTGTACCGGAAATGAGGATGGTGCTTTCTTTTCAGTGCTCATAGTTCAACCTTGCCTTGCTTTGAAGAAAGCCCGCCAATTTCAGATGGTGATAAGCATTTCTTGCGAGAGCCGCTGTGCCGCAATCTCGCAGTAACGCTCCTCGCGCTCGATGCCGATGGCAGACAAGCCCAGGGCCTTGGCAGCTTCCAACGTGGTGCCACTGCCCATGAATGGATCGATCACGGACTTACACGTGCCGGGCGCTTGCAGGATGGCCCAGCGCATCACGTCTTGCGGTTTCTGTGTGGGATGGGTGCGCACATCCTTGCAACCGGGCTGCACAAGAAACCCATTCCATCGATAGGCGATGCGGCGCACGGCCTTGTTGAGATTGGTCCAAGCCAGTTCGCAATCGGCAAAGTCTGTATTGCCGCGCAACTTATCCCACACCAGCCAGCACTTGGAGGGTGGGAGTTGAAAGTAATTGCCGCCAAAGATGATCTGGTACGGCGCGCATGAGCGGATGAGGTCCATCAGCTCCGCATCGGGCGGAGCATCGTCCCAACCGCCGTCGCCGTAATCGCGTTTTGCAATCATCTTTCCGGCCGCCAGGCCAGTGTGATGTTGCTTGACGCCGTGGCCGCCAAACTTATGTCGCGCCGCGCCGATGCCGTACGGCGGATCGGTGCAGAGGAGGGCAGCTTTTATGCTGCCCCCCCCTAACACCTCGCGACAATCCCCGCAATAGATAGTGATGCCCGCGTGCTCATAGTACGGAGTCATTGACGCTCTTTCGACTTAGCTGAACAGGTGGAAGCTGAAACAGCGAGGGTTGGTGGTAGGCGCGGTCGTAGTGATGGTGAAGCTGGTACCGATGACGCGCGCGGAGACGGTGGGCGGCGCGGTGGCCGGGGTCACATTGCAGGTAACGCCCAAGGTTGCACCCAGCGAGGAGTCTTCCTGCACGATGATGTGCGATCCGGAGGCAACGCTTGAATCGTTGACCACAACCGTGGTGGCACCGGCGGCCACAACCACGGAGCCGGTGAGATAGTTGGAACAAACTGCCGGAGCTGTCTTGGAAACGCAATCAGCGCCGCCATAGATCGGATGTCCGTTCATGTCGTAGGCGATTGGGGTTTGCACTGTGCTCTGCGCTCCACAGAATGAAACGGCCAGCGCCAGCGCGCATGCACAGACCAAACCGAAAACCGCAAATTTCAATTTCATATTCTCTCCTTGGGAATGGGTTGAGGCATCGAAACCACGATGCGGTGGGTTAGTCAACCACAGTGCCGGCGCAAGTCGTGCCGTCATAACTCCACACCACAAGAGTGCTGAAATTAACCCAGACGGGAATGACAAAGCTATTTCCGGACATCGACACATTCCCCGGCGTCCATTGCCAGGTGCAGCCTGATCCGAGAGTGACGGTCTGCGCACCGGCGGCCTCGCCCATGGCATTGAGGATGAGCATGTAACGCCCGCCGGCCACCATGCCTGTGAGATTGATGGTGCGCGCAGTGAGACCGTCTGCGGTCGGCAGGCACGATGTGAGCGGAGCAGCGCCGCAGTTGGTCGGTGGACCAGCCAAAGTGTAGAGCGGCAACGTTGCCTCGTTGAGGTTGGGATTCGTGGCGCTCCAGGTGACTACCGCCGCATCCGTAAGCGCAACGGGCGTGATGTGACCACCGGCGGTGATGTTATTGCTTACCATCGAATTCCACATGCCGATCATGTCTGGCGGCCCAGGCAAGCCGGGAAAGCTGGTTTGCGGAAGAGTCAGCACGGGGATGTAGTTATCGAAGTTGCATACGCCGGCCTGGCACCAATCGGTTGGCGACGTTGCTGTGCCATGAGGTTGAACGCATGAATATCCCGGCCCAAGAGCCTGTGCGCCGTTGAGCTGAGCGGTTACCTTGAAACAGAGGTCCGGAGGCGTAGTCAACGTGACATCGGGAAGGGTGATTGAAAATACGCCCGCCACAGCGTAGGTTGTGCAGGCTAGAGAGATAGACTGGCCGCCATTCGGCATCTGGTAACTGGCTGCTACACCATTCGCCAACGTCGGCTGAAAGGACACAATGCCCGTGAGAGGCGTCAAGCCGCCAAGGTCGGAGGCGGTCACAGTGACCGTGCCTTGCGTACCGGCAACCAAAGACGAACAGGGTACAGTCTTCACGGTCTGCGCGGAGAGCGATGCGATTCCGGCAAGCATTGCGAGGGTAATGGCTGCAATTCGTAGCAAGCTCTTCATTCGTTTTCCTCTTTCGTCAAGTCCCACAGAGCCGCGTTCGCCGGGTGCATCCCGCGCGTGAGACTGCGGCCGGGTTTCACTTTTGGTTTGCCGGGCGCGGGCTTTGCGCCGGGCTTTGGCTTGGCGGGTTTTGCGGGCGACGTGGGCTTTTCGTCTTCCTCTTTCGGGGCCTCGCCGGTGGCATCTTCCGGCGTCTCATCTTCGTTGTTGATTTCGCTTGTACCCTGGCCGCGAATATCGGTGCCAAGCGCGATGCCTAAGTCGTCCGCAAGTTCCTGCTCACGCGCCAGTGACGTGTAGGTTTCTTCCAAGTCACGGCCCACGCTGTTGAGGATGCTTTCATGCGTCTCAAATCCGTTTTGCACGAGCAAGGTGTTGGCCTGTACATCCTTGAGCGGATCGATCCACGGCCAGCGGCGCGGCTCCCACTTGATGAACTCACCGCAGAACCGCTTGCGATCCGCAAAGGGCAGGGCGATGGCTTGATTGAGGAGACCAGCGCCGAGCCACGCATCGTAGATAGGCTCTGTGACGTTGTCGATAAACGAGGTCTGCATCTCCATCCAAAACTCACGTACCTCCATCTCGCCGATGCGCGCGGAGCTGTAATTGACGCCGCTTAGATCGTTGAACAGCGAGTGATAAGGGACGTTGAATCCAGATGCGATGAGCCGGCCGGATTGCTTGACGAACGGGTCAAAGGCGTTGGTGGGATGGGTGGGCGTGTGATTGTTGAGCGTGGCTCCGGTGCCCGTGAGGTCGAGGGCGCTCCCCATGCCGATGTCGATAGCCTTGGAGCCATCGGCATTGATGCCGTCGCCTTCGATTTCATCGGCGTCGGGATCGGCGTCCTTGGCTGTCTCGATGGACATGAGGATCGAAGCGCCGATGCGGGCGGCGGCCAACTCCGCTCCAAAATATCCGTCAAGCATCCGCAACTGTCCCATGCCGGAGGCCATCCACGGGTAACCGCGCGTCTGGCCGGTGCGATGCGCCACGATCCAATGAATGATTTGATCGGCGGGAACGCGCTGGCGGTTGGAGCTGCCGAACGAGGCTTCGTACGGGTTGCCCTGAAACATGTGATAGGCCATCGGACGCTGGTATTGATCCACCTCAACGCCCATGCGTATCTGTGTTCCGCCGGCCGCGCCCATGAGGTTGTAATTGTCGTCAAGCTGATCGGCGTCGATGAGTTGGATTTGAAAGCCGAACGGGTTGACGGTTTTGGGCACGTAGACTTTGCGGATAAGCTGCTCTCCATCGCGCGCAGTGTTCTCCGTAACGAGCCGTTGCACCTCGCGCCATGAGTAGCGGCCACAGACGGTGCAAGAACCTTTCTTGCCCCACTCACGCCACGCGCGGCGCAACTCCTCATTGGCCTTTTCATCAAGGCCGTTGCTCTGTTTGCTCTTGCGTACCTGGGCAACCTTGAACGCCAGCTTGACGCCGTGGCGGCCGGCAACGTTGGCGCGCACCATGCCCAGGAACCGGGAAGCAATAGGCGAATTGATGGCCTGATCGCGGGCGCGGGCGCGGAGCTTGCGCAGATCGACCATTAAGTCCTGGTCGGCGGAGCGCGATGCGGAGGGCCAATCAACGCTCATCCGGTTCTGCTTTGCAGCCTGGAAGCCGGAGTATCCGTTGGAACCGCCGAGTTGCGCCAGGGTTGAATCGGAAGTGAGCGAACGCTTGCCAAGGAACACATCGATAGCGCCACGGAAGCGGGAAACGATGCTGCGATTGATGATGTCAACGTGTGCCATGCGGCTCCCTTACAGACTCGTTGTGAAGCGGAAACCTATTACGCGGCGCGGGGCATACTCACCCTTGGCGCGGAGTTCGGATTTGTATTGAGCACGCCAGAATGAACGCTCTTTGATGAGGTCGGCGCGGGGGAAACGGCGGAGTTGGCGGCCGTTAATCATGTACTCAGAGACGCTGGGGTCGGTGTTGCCCAAGAGACACGCTTCAACGGCGTCAAGATTTTTCTTGACGTTGGAGCGCGTATCCACGGGGCCGGTGGCGGCGGCCAGGTTCGGCGACACGCACACGTCTTGCAACGGCAAGGTGACTTGCTCACCGGCCGCCGTGGTGCCCGCAATGCCCAACAGGATGGCCGCAAGCTGATAGGTATCGGCCGGGCATCCGTTGGTGAGCGTTGCGGGAGCTTGAATGTCGAAGGATTGACCGTCGCTATCGGCGGTAATGGGCGGGTTCGTGGCCAGCGTTCCATCGATCACAAAGCGGTTGTTCGCGCTGTTGAGGATGTACTTGAGCTGGTAGAGTCCGCTGGGGAAATCGGGGAACACGCGCATCCAATTCCATGAATCGCCGGCGCGGAGGTCGGTGGGCTCCAGCGGAATATCGGAATCATAGAATTGGTTGATCGGCGTAGCTGGATTGAGTAAGTTGCCCATAACTTGACTATGGGCAACCTTGGCGATTTAGCGCGAATTTAGAGCTTTTAAGGAACTATATAGGCCGGAATAGTCATTTCTTTGCCGTTGATCGTGGTTTCTATGTACGCACCACTCAGAGCACCTGGGTAGCCGATGGGACTAAAGAAAGAAATGGTTCCAACTTCGCCATCGAACTCTGTGCCGTCTTCATTCTCGATTACGACAAACACTCTCTCCTGTTCGTCGTAATCGATCCGTGCTCGCAACTGTCCTTGCATTTCATCGCCTCACTTTCACGCTACGTTGGCCAGCATGGTTTGCGGGTCGCTGGGATCATCTTCAAAACAGTTGCCGCAGATCAGCACGGCATCCGGCTTGGCCCAGGCGTTCTGTTCGCACGATGGGCAGGTGAACTTTGTCTTGCTTTCGTTCTTGGCCTTGGCCTCGGCGGCCATGGGCGCGGGTGACTCCCAGCGGAGCTTGAGGCCCTTGGCCTTGAGCTTGGCATAGGCGCGGGCGTAGGGGCCATCCTTCACAACAAAGTGGGTGACGTGCTGGCCTGTCTCTTTGCCATCGGGACCGCCCGTCGTGGTGGGCTGCAAGCCAATAGCTTTCATCTTCCCCGCCCACTCGCGGTCGTGATAGCAGCGGCGCGGCGCGCGGCCGTGGGCTTGCTGCCAAAGGTGAGCCATCTCATGCGCCAGGGTAGAGAGAATGCGCTCGTCTGTCTCATCACAGAAGCAATCGGGGTTGAGGGCAATTTCATGGATGGTAACCTTGTTGCCGCGTCCGTGGAAGCGTTCCGGCGCGAAGTACCCGCGCGCCTTGGCGTGACGCTGCAAGGTGACCAGCACTTGAGGGAGCGTGTCCGCAAAGAGCTGAGCGTTGAAGAAATCGAACGCGGCTTGAAAATCGAGGTATTGCTGTTCTGTGATCTTGTCTTTCATGTCACGCTTCCGATTCCGACACGCGGTTTTGTCTGTTTTGAAGATGATAAAGCCGTGTTGAAACGCCGCTAGCGTGCTCAGACAGAGCGGAATAGTATTTTCGGGCTTCCAGGAAATCATCCTTCGCAAGGGCTTTCTCTGCGAGTCTGCGATATGCGTCCATCGTCTCAAGTGCGGAGACAAGCCGAACGTTTCCTCCGTGTGCTAGTTTCCGTAACGTTTCAGACCTCATCTTTGACCCCTTTCTGATCTGTTTGTATCGTACTATGCAATCATAGCTCGATATGTGACGGCGAGCACGATACCGAGTGATTTCTTTTTAGAGGGTACGGCCAAAGTTGCGGAGCCGGGATGCGGCGGAAGAGCGGCGGCGCGCGGGCGCGGGTTTCGTTGCCTGGGTGAGCACCGCTGCCAACTTCACAGCCGTATCGGCTGTCTTCTGTGCCCAATCGGACGGCGTTTCGCTTGCGACTGATTCCCCATCCGATCCGATGTATTCCTCGGTTGGCGCGGGAGCCGGCATACCGGCGGCCTCGCGCTCCAGGCGAATCTTTTCCGCCGCGCGGAAGAGACTACGAGCGATCTTGCGGAAGGCGGGGCGGCGTACGGAGACAGCGGCGCGGGCGTAGACGGCGCAATCGAGAGCCTCATTGCGTTCGCCGGTTTTTACCCAATTACCAACGGTCTGAAAGTCTTTTTTGGTGATGACGAACTTTTCCGCAGTGAGTTGACGGAAATACTCAGCATCGAGCGCATCGCTGAAATGGGTATATTGCGAACCGGGATTGTGGACGCGCAACGATGTGAATACATCTTCCTTGGCGGTGTCTGTGCCCACGGTGTAGACCAGCGTTTTATATGGGCCGACGCGGTTCCCGGAGCTAATCAAGGGCTTGCCGATGCCGGCGCGGCCTACAATGGCGTGCCAGCGGCGCAACTCGTTTTTGCGCGTGAACGCGTACACCCGTTCCGTGGCGTGGCCGGCGGAGTCAATGAGCGCGGTAGAGATGCGCATCGTCACGCCCAGGGCGTGTTCCCAATCTTCCAACAGGTACTCACGGAGCGCGGCCCACGGGCTGGCCGGATCGGTTTCGGGCAACGATGTGTCGCCGGGGAATACCTTGTGTTCGATGGCCCAGCGTTCATCGTCTAGGCCCCATCCCCACACCGTAGATTCCAGGCGATTGTCCTGAGTATCCACGCCGGCGGTGAGCCACAGAACTCCGGAGGGAAGCGGTTCGCGTGCAAAGCGCGGGCGCTTTTCCAGCTCTGTCATGTTCGCGCCGGTGCCACGAATCTCCCATGTCTCCGCGAGGTTCGTGTTCACAAAGACCTTCATCCGCTCAAGAGATGTCTGTGCTTCGAGCCATTCCTGGATGAGGTTCAACCAATCGACCACGCCGTAGAGCGCATTGAGATGGAAGCCGGCTGTCTTGCCGTCATGACTCACGGCGGTGGCGCGCCACGATCCGCTGCGGATCATCTCATGCTTGGAGCGTTCGCGGATTTCACAACCGTTGACACAGACGTAGTACCAATCGACCACGCGCGGCCGTGAGTTCACGGCGATGTCTTCGGTTTTCCATTTGAGGCGCGGCCACTCCAGCTTTTGCATCTCACCGCATTGCGGGCACGGCACGTAGTAGTACCGTTTGTCGCTGGAGTCAAAGGCCCGCTCGATGCGGGATAGGTTCTTGATGTGGGGCGTTGAGGTAAGGACGATCTTGCGATTCCAAAACTTAGTGGATCGCTTTTTCGCAAGGTCAACCGGGTCGCCTTCCGTGCCGGCGGATTCCTCGTATCCGTCCACCTCATCCATGAGGATGACGCGAGCGGGAAGGCCGCGCAGGCCCAGCGGAGAGTTCGCGCCGACGATGACAAGGACGCCGCCGGGGAATTCCTTGTTGAGCAGAGTATTGCCGGAGTCTCGTGAGCGCGGCGAGGGAAACAGTTCGCGGAGCACGGGCGTATCGCGGATCATCTTGGCGATGCGGTTCTTGGAGAACTTTTCCGCCTCGGCCAGGGTGGGCTGCACGCACAGGATCGGCGACGGCTCCCAATGGCTGTAGTAGCCGATGGGGTTGAGGTTGGCGCACTGCGTTTTGCCGGACTGCGCGGCCAGCATCAAAACAACCGTCTCGGTGTCCTGATCGGTGATGGCGTCCATGATGCCGCGCTGATACTCCAGCGTGGAGGTGTGGAACTTACCGGGAGCAGCGGAGTTTTCCTTGGGAATGTGGGCGTACTCATCCGCCCATTGGGAGAGGGTGAGGGGCGCGGGCGGCAAGAACATCTTGTGCGCCTTGTTGAAAGCGCGGCCCGTGGCGGCCATACCCTCGGGGCTGGTTTGGTAGGGCTGGCGGGGCCGGATCATTCCTCTTCCGATTCCGGCTCCTGGGCGCGGGCCTGGCGGATGGCATCGATGTTGGCCAGGTTGCTGAGCAGCGAACGGCAACTCCGGTCGATCAGGTTGAAAATCTTCTGACGATCATCCATGCCGATGAGCTGGGGAGCGAGGCCGGCGGGCAGGGCGAGGACTTGGGTTTGAATGGAGCGGTTGGAGTTGGCAAGAACGCGCTCCAGATCGGTAATGGCGACAATCTGACCCTGTTCGCGGGCAAGTTGAAGCTCTTTCAGGTCCGCTTCGGCCATGGTTTTCCGCAAAATCGCCTCTTCCAGCGTCTCGGAAGGCAATTCGGAACCATCCTGGCCGGGATTCGGGCGGCGATTTCCGCCGTTTCCGCCGTTTTTGTCCGCTTGATAGGTCACGTACCACCTGAGCGTGGTGGGCCAGTCAAGCATCAGGCCGCGCGGATCGCTCTTGGACTGTAAGCCTTTGTCTTTGATCCAGTTGCGGACTTGCCGGTCAGTGACTCCAAGCAACTCCGCAACGTCCGAAACGGGCAAGGCGGAGTAATTGCGCGGGTTTTCAGGCTTAGGCATAGGCACGGAAACGGAAATGAGGTTAAAAATCCCTGGCGCTAGGGCACACGTGGGGCCATGCGTCACCCTCAGCGGGCCACACGGGGGAAGGACCCGCGCGCCCGAGAGCGGCTGAGGCCCATCTGTTGCTCAACTCACATCGTGTTGAGTATCAAAGGCTTACCGTCGATAGTCCTCCAAAGAGTAAGCGTCTGGCCCGTGTGGGATCATGGATATACGGGGTTGGCAGACATCACCCACAGCCCTCAAGCTGTGCCCATCCCGCAGACGCCCTCTATCTCTGTCTTACCCGTGCGCTCCGAAACCGCGCTAATTCTTCAACTTGTCTAGCCAATCGGCCCAGGCTTGCAGCATCTCGGCTCTTTGTTTGGCATATTGGGCACGGTTGTACACGCCGCGAACGCCCTTGAGCTTGTGATTGAGCGCCTTCTCAATCACATCGGTGTTGTACTCTTGCTCACTCAGGTTGGTGGCTGCTGTGCGTCGTAAGTCATGCACTGTAAAGTGTTCTATCTTCACAGGGATACGGCTCAATGCACGGTTGAGTGTGCTGGCTGCAATCGGTGTGTGATCCGCACTGCGCATGGGAAACACAACGCTTGCGCGCGGATGCCGTTGGCGCTGTGCTCTCAGCAACTCCACAGCTTGCCGGCTCAATGGGATCACAAGCGGCGTGTCTGTCTTGCTGTGCGCTTCTGGCAAGGCCCATTCCGCCTTGTCCAAATCGAACTCATCCCAGCGTGCGCGCCGTGCTTCGCCTTTGCGGGTCAACGTCAACAGAATGAACCACAAAGCCGCTTTCAGATCAGCGCGAATCCGCGCCAAATCGAATGCCTTGAGAAACGCCGCAATCTCCGCCGGCTTGAGCGAACGATTGCGCTCACTCATCTCCGCCACAAACTTCGCCGGGATCGCCGCCAACGGATTCTTGTCCGCAACGCCTCGCACAAGCGCATAATCCCACAATCTTTTCAGTAAGTTACGGATAGCCAGCGCGCTTTGCGGTTTGCCGTCTTCCACGCGCTTGAAGATCAGCTCCCGCACATCGTCCGTGTGGATCGAGCCGATTGCCCGTGTGCCGATCACCGGATACACATCCCGCTCCAAATACCGGCGCATGGGAGCAATATCCCGCCGCCGGCGCTGTACGTGCCCGGTCAAATACTTCTCGCCAAACGCTTTAACGGTTTCTCCCCGCTCTTCCGCAAGTTTTTCCTTGCGGCGCTGTTCGGCGGGAGACGTTCCCTCGGAGATGCCCGATAACAGCACGTCGCGCCTCTGTCGTGCGTCCGCAAGGCTGAGGTGGGGGAATCGGCCCAGGTTTATCTCTGTGCGCTGTCTGCGGAGCGTGTAGCGCAAGCGCCATGTCTTTCGGCCGCTTGGTCGCACCTCCAAAGCCAGGCCGCGCCCGTCTGTGACCTTGTAATGCCTCGCTTGAGGCTCCAATGCGCGGATTCGGGCAACTGTAAGGGTGTTTTTCATCTCTGGTAGCCATTGTGGTAACCAAATCCCGAAACCGCGCAAGAAAGCCTTTATTTTCTAAGGCTGTCCATTTCTAGGTAGAGAAAATTCCCGAATGAAGGCAAGTCACGGTTCGGGTAGACTGAAAACGGCGGTCCCGTAGCTCAATGGATAGAGCATCAGCCTTCTAAGCTGAGGGTTGTTGGTTCGAGCCCAACCGGGATCACCACGCCAAAAGAACAGGCCCAGCCGGAGCCGGGCCTGTTTGCCGAGTTGGTCGGACGCTACGGGATTAAGCCGGGAACTCTATCCACTCACGGCCATCAAGCAGGTTGCCGGCCGCTTTTTTGCCGACGTAGCTCATGCACCGCTCAAGTGGGATTCCGCGTGCCTTGGCAATGCTGGGATCGGTGGTTGGCATCCATTCGCCCCATTGCTTGAAAAAGAACGGCACGCCGGCATGGGTGCATTGATCCCTCACCCGCCGCGCCCAATCCGCTTGCATCTGGCGTGCATCGTGGCCGCTCTCGCCGCCCACAATCACCCATCCGATCATTGGGCGCTCATTGATACGCGCCGTGGTCAAATCCACCGCGCAATCATGGCCGGCGAGTTGGTTAGGCCCTGGCAATTGAACCAACTGAAGATCGATTTCACCGACCAGCGGTTCACAGCTCACAAAGAACGGCAGGCAGTTCCGCACCGTCAACCGAAAGTCAAGAGCGATCTTCGCACGCTCTTCCCACCGCGTCTGATCCTCAGCGGTGAATCCCAGCCGCACATGCGCGGGCCAATCGGAGAGCCAATGCGCGGGCAGATACTTGCTCCAATTCTCCGGCCGTTTCGTGAGCAATAAGAAATCCAGCCCATGAGCGCAACTTTCAATCTCAAGCCAAAGCCGCTCACGCGTATCAAGCGGAGCCTCCGCGTCAAACACGTCGGCCAGTGAGGCCACAAATACGCGGCGGCGCACTCTATCTAACACCGCCTTGCGGTCCCACTTGCGGAGCTGTGCCCAATTGCCGTCGCTTGTTATGCGCCGCTCTGTGCCAGGCCCCCATGCGCCGCCATTCCACTTGTGAAAGTTGTTCTGCGTTTCGGCGTAGCAGTGCTGGCAGCCAGGCGAAACACGCGTGCAGCCGATCCACGGATTGAACGTGTGATCGCACCACGCAATTTTCGTAACTTCACCCATCACGCACCCTCTTTCACGCGGCGCAAGGTCAACGCCCATAGCCACGGGTTTTCGTTCCATCCAAATCCGCGTTTCGCGTTGAGAGAATCCCACAGCTTGGCAAATGAAGTGCGGGCATTTCCGTACACAAAGCCGTGGTTGATGTCATGCCTCCATCCGCTGTGACCGATGCCGCCGCCGTCATGGAATAGAGCGCCCTCAGCCTGTGCATCTTCCTCTGTGATTTCCTGCAACCGTTGCACCCGCGCATCGGTAATCTCAAGCGTGATGCGAGAAAACCTGCGGAACATGAAAATCGACGGACGCCATTTCGCACCATTGAGCAACGTTCCGCCGTCTGCGGCATACACGCACTGTTCGGGGCCTTCGGTCATTCCCTCTGACGTGTAGGTTTTGCAGCGCCACGCGAAGTATGTTTCTTTCACCCACAGCCGGTCGCCTACTTCTCCGAATGGACAGACAAGAAGATGCTTCAAACTTTCAACCGTCCACGGGACACGAATGATGCTTTTTTCACCCACTGTGTCGTATCCGTCCGGTCCAAAGCAATTGCGGCTTTGTTCTCTGTTGCCTACCGTGTCAAAGTTGATGACTCGCCGCGTGTTCGTCTTGCGATCTTCAAGGAATGCGCGGACCATCGGGCCGCTGAATAAGATGGGACGTTCTTTCATCGTTCTCCCTTACGCGAACAACGCCAGTTGATCCAGCGCCGGCACAACCCGAGGAGCATCGAACAGCGGCTCCACGTCGTCTTGAGGCTCACGCGTGCTCAGCTCATCCAAGCGCGCCCAGGCTTCGTCATTGTCACTGTCTACAGCCTTGTCAATCACTTCCAGCAAGGCTGCTCTCTCCACATCCGGATCGAGCCCTAATATCTGGCAACACTCCGGAAAGCTCAAGAACTCATGCGATGCACCGAACGCATACACCCACGTCGGCGCGGCCTCGGAGCGTGCAATCCAATCGCGTGCAAGCAACGCCTCATCCGTGGGCCGGCCGGGATACTTCAACGCCGATGCCGGCAACGGTTCGTCATCGGAAACAACCATGGGCACGGCCATCCCGCTCAACAGCGGCGGCGGCGCACATGGCGCGGCTTCTGTCCTCTGCCCTGGCGCACTGGCCGGGTAGATCGTGCGCGCGTCAAGGAACGCAACCTCGATCATGCGAAAGAAAAACCACAGCGCCGGGGTGTACTGAAACCCGCGCGTTGCCGCTTGCCATCTGCTCACGTCTAACTGCGATTGCTCTGCCATCACACCCTCGGTTTCGTGCCCTTGAAGCTGGGCCAACGCTCTAAAATTTCCGATTCACTTTGGCCGGTGATTTCCATCCATCCGGGGACCATGCGCCAAAACTCCACAATCTCCGCTTGCCTTTGGCCGGCCCGCTTGTTCTCTTCCCGGCGGCGTTCCCGCTTCCGTTCCAACGGCTCTACCAAATCGCCCAGGGCGGGGAAAGCGGTCTCGCCCTCAGCGCGCTTGCGCATGGCCAGCGCGCGCACAACATCTCGCACGTCGCCGGAATCAAAGTCACAGAGATGAGCGCTGTACAGCTTCAACGTCTCCGCGCTCACGGATGCTTGCCGGGCCTCCGCCAACCCAGTCATGACCTTGACCAGCGATAGCCTCCGCTGCGGATCGAGCGGCTTCGAGATTGCCGTTGGTTCTTGCCTGGCCACGATTGCCGTAACTGCCGCCTCCACGTCCATTGCTGCCCCCGTCTGTCTTGATTGGGAATACTCCGCGCCAACTGTTCGTGATGCTTTGGTTGAGCACGTCTTCCGCGTGTTGGCCCGTTGCTTCGATCTGGATCAGCTCCGCCACTAGGTTCTGCCGGGCTCGGTCTGTGAGCGGCGCTTTGATCTTGCGGCGCATTTCCTCGAAGTCCTTCCAGACCTCACAAGAAATCCAATCCGGCAACACAAAAAGCGGAGCGCCTGTTGTTTCTTGTCTCTTCTTCTCTTTATCTTTCTCTTTTTCTTTATCTGTGTTCGCAGGCGTTCGGTCGCGTTCGTTTTCGTTCGTAGAGGTTTTAAGCTCTTTCTGCTTTTCGCGCCAAGCCCTTGCCCTGTCTGCACTTCCGTCCTCTTTCTCGGGTTGGCGGTGCTTCCATCCGGAGAGCATTCCATGATCGAGTACGCGGCCTTCCATTGCGGTCAAAACCGCCGCAACGCTTTCTATTTCCACATCGAGTGCGGAAGCTAAATCCTCCGCGTTCGGTTGCGTTCGCCCGCGTTCGTTGGCGTTCGCAGATGCCTCGACTAACAGGTGAACGTAGACAGAAATCACCGTGGGTATGGGCTGCCCACTCGCCTTTGCAATCGTTCTCCACTTCGGATCGTTGGGCATGTCGTGCCACAGGCGGAGCCATGAATTTGCCATTACGCCACCCTCCGATGTGCCGCGAGCCTCATCATGCGGTCTACACGCGTCTCGCTCTCCGGCTTTTCGCGCATCAGAACCTTGTGCATTTTCTCTATCCGCATTGCATTCGTCGCGGTCACATACTTATGCCCGTAGAACTGGAGACGCTTGTCTGTATAGCCCATGTGCGTGGCCAACTGTGCCATCGTGTAGCCATGGCCGATCAGCTCATCAATCAGCCAGGTGGAGGGCTTTCCACTTACCAGCGCGCCGCCGGAGCGGGCATCCTCGGTAACACGCATGATCTTCTCTTCCGTGCTCTGGCGAATACGCTGGCGCTTGCCGTTGCGTATCTCCATGAGCACAACATCCGAGATGCCCGTGCAGTCCATCACCGCGCGCTTGCCCACGCCGCTCTCGCGTAACTCAATCAAGTGTTCCCGTGCCATATCCGCGCTCACTGTCCAATCGCATTCGTTGCGTTTCACGCGGGCGCGGCGGTCGCGCTGTACGGCCGCGTAGGATCTCCGGCATCCATCACACCGGCAACCCGTCCGGTAACGCGTTGCCGTTCCGTGGGCCGCCGGTACAGTCACCGCACGGCCCTTGTAGTTACCTTTCGCCCAGGGCATCTGTCACACCCTCATGGGCATCACAACGTAGCCCAGCGTTTCGCCTTCATGCGGGGCTGCTTTGATGAGCAGTGGCGATTGATTCGTGTCCGGGAGAGAGATGGTGATTTCGCCGTCGAGCCGCTTGACTAGATCGGTCAGATACGCGCCGTTGACGCCGATGTAGAGCTTTTCATTCGGACGCCCTTTGCAGTCCACCGTTTCCGTGGCTTCTCCACTCTGCGAACTCGACGCCTCAATCGTGATCTGCTCATCAAACGTGAGCCTCACGCATCCCGAGCGTTCATCGCTGAGCAGCCCGCACCGCTCAAGGCTGGCCAGCATCTCTTTGGCGTTGACGGTGATTTCCGTGCGCTTGCCGCTGGGCATCACCGCTTCCCAATTGGGAAACTGTCCGGTCAGTTTGGTTGAGGCCACATAGACCCGCATGTCCGCGTCAATGCTGGAGAGAATCATCCGGTCGCTAAAGCACAGATCGACGCCGCCGTCTTCATCGTTGAGCAGCGGCAACAGGGCCTTGATGAACCGGCTGGGCAGTAGCAGGGTGATTTTCTCTGTGCATGGCAGCGTGTAGGCCATCAGGCGGTGGCCGTCCGTGGCCACAAGGCGCAACCGCTCACCGTCGCCTTGCAGTAGCACGCCGTTGAGCGTGTAGCGCGATTCCTCCTGGCTCACAGCGATCATGACAAAGCGCAGAGCGCGGGCAAAATCACCCTGGGTAAGCGTGATACCCTCGGCCTTCATCCCGTACACTTCGTTGCTGGGCCAGCTTGCCGCCGGCATCACGGGGAGCACTGCGCGGGAACGTCCGCATTGCATCGTGGCGCGGCGGTCCGTGGCGCTGATCTTCACATCCTCACCGGCCAGGAGCTTGGTCCATGCGGTGAACTTCTCCGCCGGAATCACAACCGGCTTTTCGGGTCCGCCCAACTCTTTCACAACCGCGCGAATATACACATCAAGGGTTGTTGCTTCGAGGGCGAGGCCGTCTGGTATCTGCTCCATGCGCACGCATTGCAGAATCGGTATGGTGGCCGTGCGCTCGATGGCCATGCCCACAATCTTGAGCGCCTGTTTCAGATTGCTCAGTGTGATGGCCGCTTTCATCGGCGCGGCTTCCGGTGCTTCCGGTTTCTTCGCCGCTAACTCGGTACTTACTGCTGTTGTCATGGTTCCCTTTCATGGGTTGAGGGTGAAGTACAGCACCGCGATTTACTGGCGAAAGAAACCGCCAAAATACAGGATGGTCAAGACGATTACCACCGCAATCAACGAGGTGCCAACGTTGTATTTGTCTTTGCGCGGTTGTCCGTGGCGCGCGGCGTAAATGCTCAGCCCCACAACTGTGATAGCTAGATAGGTCAATTGCGGCCAGTGAAGTACGAATGACATGACGCCTTCTTTCTTGGTAGAGGGTTGAGTTATGCGGCGCTGGGCAGGACCAGCAACTCGGCCTAGATCAGCTTGCGCGTGAGGCGGTCCATGGCCGCTGCGAACTTGTAAGACATCGCGCGCGCGCTCATGCCTAGCAACACGGCGGCTTCGGCTTGCGTGTACTCCTGGAGCACGGTGCGGGTGAGGATGTCTCTGTCCAGCGAGGGCAGGGACTTGATGCACTTCTCCATGTCAAACACAAAGAGCATTGCATCTTCAAAAGTGCAGATAGGCCGGCTTGAAACCCATCCCCGGCCCACCGGATCACGCAACACGGAGCCGATGCGGCAAGGTTGGAATGAGCTGTAGAGATAACGCCGTAACAGGCCGTGCGTGTGGGCGCGGAGGAAGTACAGCTCAATCTCTTTTGGCTCTTCCACGGGCTTGGCTTTCTTATGTTTCACGCATCAACCTCCATGCGGGTCATTTTGACTTTGTGGGACGGCCGGCCACGGCGCTTGCGGCTCTCCGGCGTCGGGAAGTTTTTCAGCAACTCAGTGCAGTGCGCGCAGTAGCAGTTCTGCTGGGTTTCAGGCCGGCAAAACAATGAGCCGCAAGCCTCGCAAGTCTTCAAATCGACGCGGAGGTACATGGTTAGCTGGCCTTTCTGGGTGAGGGTGTTTCAGCGAGGCGCTCCGCCAAGCGCGCCGTATTGAGGGCGTTGAAGCGGCGCAGGAATTCCACCTCGGCGTGTTGCGGGTCGAGCGGAAAGATGGTTTCAGGCAGAGGGGAATAGCCGGCATAATCCCAATCCAACGAAAAGCCCTCTGTTGCATTCATCAAATCCCGCATCTCCGTCTTGAGCAGGATGCGATCCGCATCTTTCACCACGGCCGGCTCGTGCGGTGATAGGTTGAACCGATCCGCAATCACTTCCATGAGCTTGCGTTCAAAGCCCTTGTAGAGCTGTCCCAGGCCAGGCGCGCGTTTGAGCGGGCTGGGCACATCGCAGAGATAAGCCTCTGAGGCGTCGTGCAACAGACCCCAAAGAGCCATCTCGCGGGCAGCCTTCACGCGGAGTGAAAGTGCGCCGTGCTCTGCCATCGTCAACTGTTCTGCCAGCTTGCTCACGCGCAAGCTGTGATCGGCCACGCTGTAAAAGCAGTAAGTGTGACCCGTGAACCGGCAGACAAGAGAGAGTGCGTGGGCAATGTCTTCAATGTCCACCTCTTCCGGCTTCGGATCGAGCGGCCAGAATCTCTTGCCGGTGAAAGTGCGGATGAATGTGTCTTGAGTGCGGATCACGCGCGGAGATTCGGAGACCATTAGCATGTGGCCGCCTCGATCTTGACGGCGCGGTACTGATAGAGGCCACTGCCTGGGCGTGTGCGTTCGCGTTCAACCGTCCATCCGCGCCGGCGCATATCCCGCAAGCGCGCACTGATAGACGCCTCCCCGTGCTTGCTGCCAGGGTGACGGCGGCGGAGTTCGGTGCAGATGTTGGGAAGGGTGCGCCAGAATCCATCGGCCATGACGGCCTCAACCTGGGCTTGCTGTGAGATGAGGCGTTGCCCGTCCTGTGCCGGTGCGTCACAGAACAGTTGCGGCGTCTCGTTGGGGTTGAACAGGTTTCCGTGCAGGGGATTCGCGCCAAGGGTAGAGCGGCTGTGTGCAAGTCTCATCCTTGCACCGCCGTCTCTTCCGGCCCGGAAACCAACTCAACCTCACCGAGAACTCCACAGCTATAAGCGAAGCGCTCAAGCGATTGGACCGCATCGTTCACTGCAGATTGGATTGCTTGAAGCTCTTGGCGGCGGTTGTGTATCTCTATTTGCAGGACCCGCCGGGCGGCTTCGCCGATGTCGATCTTGACTGTGATGTACGCTTGGCCGGCCATTAGAGCGCCACCTGGTTCTGCACGCGGCGCATCTGGGCGGAGAGAACGTCATAGAGCTTTCGGGCACCAGCTCTGATCTGCGCGGGGCGCGCGGCGGGCACAACCATGCCAGGGATGTAGATGCCACGTCCCCAAGTGGTGCGCTCAAGGTGGGATTCGATGGATTTAAGGATTTCGGGTTTTGTCTTTATGAGAGTTTTCATCCCCGCACCGCCTTCAGAGACAGGGCGACGGAGTTCACGGCCACTCGGTGGGCGGACTGGGGGCGGACAGGTCTCTGCCATTTGCCGATAAAAATACCGGCGTCGGCGTGCTCAAAGTCTGTGTGGAAGAGGTACGGGCGGGTCGATCCGCAATCCAGGCAGGTTTGCTGATCGTTGAACGGCAGGGTTGTGTGAGGGTGACGGCATCCGATCACTGGCCAGAGGAGCCAAGTCAGAACCGCCGCAAACACGGCCAAAAGGCCCTTTTTGGGCATTTCGGCCGGTGCTCTAAAAGAACTTCCAAGGGTATGCATTTGACAATCTCCTTGAAAATTCAGAAGATTGCCAGACACATGGTAGGCGAGGCAGGGCTTGAACCTGCAACCCCCGGCTTAGAAGGCCGGTGCTCTATCCAATTGAGCTACTCGCCCGTGCT
>CAZYDF010000057.1:0-27124 GCA_964645855.1 uncultured Occallatibacter sp. | reverse complement strand
CCGACATCCTGCTTGTAAGGCAGGCGCTCTAACCAACTGAGCTAACCGCCCACGCATGAAACTGAGGCCTTGGGAGGCCTCTCCCTCATTCTACCAGCGAGAACGGATGAATGCGGTGGAAACCCGGGTCTCGGATGGTCACAGGGCAAAAGTTGATAGACTCAGCCCGATGGGCAAGCTGATTGTGAACGCGGACGACTTGGGGCTCACCGGCGGAGTGAACCGCGCGATCGCCGAGTTGCATGGCGCGGGCTGCATAACCAGCACCACGCTGATGGCCAAAGCCGCAGCCACCCTGGCCGCAATCCGGACGGCGCTGGCCACGCCCACGCTGGGCGTTGGCTGCCATGTGGTGCTGGTGGATGGTGAGCCGGTGCTCTCGCCAGAGGGGATTGCGCACCTTGCCTGCGCGGCGACGGGCCGCTTCCGGCCCACGCTAGGCACGTTTTTGCGCTGGCTGCATGGTCTCGAAGGCGGCGGTGGATCGGCTGCCGTGCGGCAAAGCGAGATGGAAGCTGAGGCCGCGGCGCAGATTGCGCGACTCCAAGCGCAGGGCCTGCGGCTGACGCATATTGATACCCACAAGCATGTTCACCTCTTCCCCGCCGCGCTCCGACCGGTCTTGCGAGCCGCGCGCCGGGCAGGCATACAGGCGGTGCGCAATCCCTTTGAGCCGGCCTGGAGCGTGCGCGCAACGCCGGCAGCGCCGTGGCTGAGGCGGCTGGAGGTGAACACTCTGCGCAGGCTGGAAGTCGGCTTTCGGCGCATCGTGACCGAAGAGGGATTTCGGACCACCGATGGCGCGCTAGGAGTGCTGGCCACTGGGACGCTCAATCCACAAACGGTGCGAGCTTTGCTGAACGCGCTGCCAGCGCAGGGCATCTACGAACTGGTGACGCATCCGGGCTACAACGACGCGGAGCTGCAGCAAGCACCTACGCGTTTGCTTGCATCCCGCGAAGTGGAACGGGAAGCTTTGACCGCGCTCAGGGATTGCGCGGGCGTTGAGCTGGTCTCGTTTACGGAGTTGGGGTGATTTTTCTTTCCCGCTTCAGCTGAACAATTGATCCAGCAAGCAAATACTGTCGTGGCGCCCAATTCTTGGCCGCGCTCTTTGCGGACAAGGGTGGGAGTGAGGTACCACCCACCCCGAAGGGATCAATCGTCGGTTGATCCGCCCCTCCAACAGAAGCACCGTGCCCCACACATTGCGCGGGCTACTTCGCGAAATGGGTGGTTTGCCCACGTACTCTTTGAGGGCCCTAAGCCAAACTGATTGCATCCTGCGCCCTCAGTCGGGCGTCGAACGGGCTGACGGAATCTTAACTTTGGATCGGAACAGCACCATGCGGATTGGCATTACCTGTTACCCCACCTACGGCGGCTCGGGCGTAGTGGCCACGGAGTTGGGCATTGAACTGGCCCGGTTGGGCCACGAAATTCACTTCATCTCCTACTCGCAGCCCTTTCGCCTGAGCGGGCGCGACGAGGAGGGCATCTACTTTCATGAGGTGCCGGTCTCCAATTACCCGCTCTTCGAGTTCCCTCCCTACGATCTGGCGCTGGCCTCCCGCATGGCGGAGGTGGCGGAGTTCTACGATCTGGATCTGCTCCATGTTCACTACGCGATACCCCACTCGGTGTGCGCCCTGCTGGCGCGGCAAATTCTGGCCAGCCGCGGGCGCAGGCTGCCGTTTGTCACCACCCTGCACGGCACCGACATCACGCTGGTGGGACAGGATCGCAGCTATCTGCCCATCACCAAGCACGCCATCCAGGAGAGCGACGGCGTAACCAGCATCTCCGAATACCTGCGGCAGAAGACGATTGAAAGCTTCGGGACCACGCGCCCCATTGAGACCATCACCAACTTTGTGAACTGCGACGTGTACCAGCCGATCCACGACGAAGAGGCGCGGGCACGGGCGCGGGCGCATCTGGCCCAGCGCGACGAGGTGGTGATGATGCACCTGTCCAACTTCCGGCCGGTGAAGCGCGCCGTGGATACGGTCAAAATCTTTGCCAAGGTGGCCAAGGAGATTCCGGCCCGGCTGGTTCTGGTGGGCGATGGCCCGGACCGCTCGGCCGCGGAGTGGCTGGCGCACGATTTGGGCATCCACTGCCGGGTACAGTTCCTGGGCAAGCAGGACCGCGTGAACGAGCTGCTGCCCTTGGCCGATCTGATGCTGATGCCCAGTGAGATGGAGTCGTTCGGGCTGGCGGCGCTGGAGGCTATGGCCTGTCAGGTTCCAGCCATCACCACGCGCGTGGGCGGCATTCCGGAGCTGGTGGAGGACGGCGTGAACGGCTTGCTCTGCGATGTGGGCGACGTGGATGCAATGGCTGAGGGAGCTCTGGCTCTGCTCGGCGATCCGGCGCGCTTCCAGACCATGCGCGAAGCCGCGCGGCGTACGGCGCAGAAGCGCTTCTGCTCGTCCATAGTGGTGCCCCATTACATCCGCTACTACGAACAGGTGCTGGCGCAGAAATAGAACGGAGCGGCAACCAGGCAGATGGATTCTTTACAGTTAAAGCACGCTTGAATGGAAAAGAATCCGCCTGTCTGGAAACAAACTAGAGATCAGCATGTCTGATGTCCTGATATTCCCAAGAACAAACTATAATCTAGACAAGAACAACATGGCGACGCTCAAACCAGTTTCCCGCGTAACCCTAGGAGAGCAGGTGGCAGCCCAGCTCTCTGACCAGATTGCCGAAGGCCGGTGGAAACCCGGTGAAAAGCTGCCCTCTGAAGCCGAACTCTGTTTCACGTTGAATATCGGCCGCTCTACCCTGCGCGAAGCACTCAAATCCCTGGCTTTTGTCGGACTGGTCCAGATGCGGCCCGGTGAGGGCACCTACGTGCTGGACGGCTCGCAGATGATCATGGACCGCATCATGGCCCGTGGCATGTTGAAGACCGACAAGGACCTGCAGGATGTGGGCGAAGCGCGTCTGGTTCTGGAGGGCGAGATTGCCGCCCTGGCCGCTTTACGCGCCGAAGACAAGGATCTGGAGCAACTGGACCTGATGGTTGCGGAGATGAAGTCGAGCCTGACCGGCGAGGGCCGCGACTTTGTGGATCTGGACGTGGAGTTCCATCTGATGATTGCGCAGTGCGCCAAAAACCAGATGCTCTTTGACCTGATGTCGCCCATCCGCGGCGTCATGCGGGAGTGGATCAGCCGCTCGCAGGAGATGCCGGAGATCCAGCAGAACGCCCATAAACAGCACATCAAGATTCTTGCCGCCATCCGCAAGCGCGAGCCGGAGAAGGCCAAGCACGAGATGCGCCACCACTTGATGACCTGCGAAAAAATCTACTCGCTGATGGATCGCATCGGCAAGGACTCGGTACGCGAAATCGCACATTCTTGAATGCTGTATTTTTGTATAGAACACGATCCTGGATCATTTGTGAACTCTGAAACTCCGAAAAACATTCTGGAGCGGGTGGCCCTCATCCGCACCCCGAACCATGGCGGGTACCCCTGGTCTTGCTTTTGAAACCTGGGTTAAAGATGTCGATGGTCCTTCTACGTCGCAGATGAATCGTAGCGCTCCGTCCGGGGGCAGTGCGAAGAACACACCCGCAGCCATGGGTTGCGATCCCCAAACGCCCGATCTCCCTGAAATCCGTCCGGAGTTGAACCCCGAAACCTCTCACTCGGGGGCGATTTTCACGGCCCCCCGGGTCACTCTTCTTCCGTGCCCTGAGTGCAAATCGCGTGGACGCGGATGGAATCGTACTTGGCATCGACGCTGGAGAAGGCGGTGCGCGCCAGCAGGCCCCACGCACTCGCCTGCCCGGCCTCCATGCCGATCTTCTCGCGAATGGCCTGCTCGGCTTGCATCCAATCCGGCGACATCTGCCGCGCGTAACCCTGATAAATACGCCGCACCACCTTGAAGCCTGCCGCCTCCAGCGTTCTGTCCAGCGAGGCGCGGGTGAAGAAGTGGCGATGGCGGGGCACATCGGTAAAAAACCAGGCTGGCCCGTTGAGGTTGAAGCCGGCCGAAGCGCAGTTCGGCACCTCAAGGACCGCCGTTCCACCGGGGGCGAGTAACTGCTTCACATTCTCGAGCGCCGCGGCTGGGTCAATACAGTACTCGAGAACATGGGAGAGCAGCACCACGCTGAACTGGCTCCCTTCTATCTTCTCCGGAAGCGCTTCCGCGGTCCCGGCCAGCACCGAACCATATTGGCTGGCCACCTTGCGCGCCTCCAGATCGGGCTCAATGCCGGTCACATCGAAGCCGGATGCGGCAAACATCCTCATCATCCGACCCGTCCCACAGCCCACATCGCAGAGCGTAGGCTCGCGGCCAGTCAGCGACAGGGTTCGAGCAAGCTCACGGGGATGGAGTTCGGCCCCGCGATCCAGCCTCCTGGCCAAATGGTCGCGGAGCCGGTCGAGGAACGCCGTGGGCCGGCGGATGGCAATTGCAATCTTCAGGGGAAAAGATCTGGCGGGGGAAAAGCCGCGCACCGTGGCGGCGTCCAAATTGCCCCGCAACCGTCCATAACCGCAGGGCGTGCACCACTCCACCTGGTAGAGGGTGGGATCGGCCGGGCGCAGATGGTCGCAGACGCTGAAACGTACCGCCATGTCCCCACCGCAGAAGCTGCAATTGCCCATCGTCCGGCTCCTCGTAAACTGGTACACCCAGCATACGCACAGAACCTTGCCGCTGACATAGGACAAGGGCCGATGGGCGCATCGAAAGGAACCTCAGCATTCAAAAGCTGATCGGGAGGGAGTTTCTGCGCTTTATCCACATGCTGGCGCGGGCTCAGGCAGGAGGGTAAGGTTCATCCCGCCTTCTCGCGGTTTAATCTGGAAGGCAGCATGATTCGTGACGACGCCCCCGAGCCCAACCCGCTGATTGCCAGCGCCGAGCCCCTTCCGGCACCTGACGCCCTTCCCCTGGAGAAGAGCGATGCCGAGCTCACGCCCTTCATGCGCCAGTGGACCGGCGCCAAGCGTGAGAACCCCGATGCCCTGCTCTTCTTCCGCATGGGCGACTTCTACGAACTGTTCTACGACGACGCCGTGGTGGTCAGCCGCGAGCTGCAACTGACCCTGACCGCGCGCGACCGCGAGCGCCTGCAGCCCATGTGCGGCGTGCCTTACCACGCCGTGGAAGGCTACCTGACCCGCCTGTTGCGCAAGGGCTACCGCATTGCCATCTGCGACCAGATGGAGGACCCCAAGCTCACCAAAAAAATTGTGCGCCGCGAGGTCACCCGCGTGCTCAGCCCCGGAACCGCGATGGATTCGGCGCTGGGGCAGGATCAGAATAATTTTTTGGCCGCCTACCACGAGAGCGCGAATGGGCAACTGGCCGCCATTGCCCTTTTGGACCTTTCCACCGGCGAGTTTCGCACCGCGGAGTACTCCGGGGCCGCTGCCCGCGTGCAGGCAGTGGAAGAGATTCTGCTTTCGAGCCCGAGCGAAGTTCTGCTGCCCTCCTCGCTGGTTCTGCCCGAGGCCTTTGCCCACATTGCTGCCCGCACCCGCGTAGAGGACTGGGTTTGGACCCGGGAGTTTGCCATTCCGCTGGTGGAACGGCAACTGGGCGTCAAGTCTCTGGAGGGATACGGTCTCAGTGGCCATGAGGCCGCGGCCACCGCTGCCGGAGCCATTCTGCACTACGTCCGCACCACGCAGAAGAACGAGGCGCTGCATGTGGACTCCCTGCGCTTCCAGGAGCACTCCGGCGCGCTCGAATTGGATCAGGTGACGGTCCGCAACCTGGAACTGGTGGAGCCGCTCTTCCAAGGCCAGGACGACCGCGCCACGCTCTTCCGCTCGCTCGACGCCTGCCTGACGCCGATGGGCAAACGCATGTTGCGTTCCACCATCCTGCGTCCCCTGGGCGATGCCGTCCAGATTGAGGCACGCTATGAGGCGGTGGCAGAGGCCCATGGCGACCTGATGCGTCGCGAGGACCTGCGCCGCGCCTTCTCCGGGATTCTCGATCTGGAGCGGTTACTAGCCCGCATCTCCCTGGATTCAGCGGGCGCCCGCGATCTGCGCGCCCTGGCGGCCAGCCTGGCCCGGCTGCCGGGACTGCGCACAGCGCTCGCCACCTTTCAGGCTCCGCTCTGGCATAAGATTGCCGGGAGTTTGGACCCGCTGGACGAGATTACGCTGCGCATTGTCCGCACCCTGGTGGACGAGCCCCCGCTGACCCTGGCCGATGGCGGAGCCATTGCCGCAGGCGTAGATACGGAACTGGACGAGCTGCGCGCCATCTCGACAACCGGCCGACAGGCGATTGCTGCCATCGAGGATCGGGAGCGGCAAAGGACCGGCATCGGGTCACTCAAGGTCAGGTATAACACTGTCTTTGGGTACTACATCGAGATCACAAAATCCAATTTGGCTTCGGTACCCGACGACTACGAGCGCAAGCAGACCCTGGTGAACGCCGAGCGCTTTACTACCCCGGAGTTGAAGGAGTACGAGCGCAAGATTCTTACCGCGCACGACCGGTCGATTGAGATTGAAAAGCGGATCTTCGCCGAGTTGCGCCAGTTTGTGCTGGGCGCTGCCGGCCGCATCCGGCGCAGCTCGGCCGCCGTAGCCGAGGCGGATCTTTTGGCTTGCTTTGCGCATCTTGCCGCTCTGCGCCGCTACGTACGCCCCACGCTCGCAGAGGAACCGGTGCTGGAAGCCCGGAAGGCGCGCCATCCGGTCATCGAGCAGTGGCTGGAAGACACCCGCGAAGGCCGCTTCATCCCCAACGATCTCTTTCTCAGCGCCGGCCTGGAAGGCCCTTGCCTGCTGCTCATCACCGGGCCCAACATGGGCGGCAAGAGCACCTATCTCCGTCAGGCTGCCATGCTGATCCTGCTGGCGCAGATGGGCAGCTTTGTGCCGGCGGAGAGCCTGCGCTTCGGGCTGGTGGACCGCATTTATACCCGCATTGGGGCCAGCGACAACGTGGCCCGCGGCCGTTCCACTTTTATGGTGGAGATGACCGAGACGGCCACCATTCTGAACACCGCTTCGCGCCGTTCGCTGATTCTGCTCGACGAGATGGGCCGCGGCACGGCCACCTTTGACGGGCTCTCGCTGGCCTGGGCTACGGTGGAGTTTCTGCATGCCGAAGTGGGCGCGCGGACGCTCTTTGCCACGCATTACCACGAGCTGACCATGTTGGCCGACAAGCTGAAGGGCGTGCGCAATCTGCGCGTGGGCGTGAAAGAAGGCGCGGGCGGCATCGTGTTTCTACATTCGATTGAGCCCGGTGCCGCGTCGAAGAGTTACGGCATTGAGGTCGCAAGGCTGGCCGGGCTGCCGTCCGCGGTGATTGAGCGCGCGCGCCACGTCTTGCGCCAGCACGAGAAACAGGAGCGCCAGAGCGTGCAGGTAGAGACCGCGCCCGAGCCCCTGCAGATGACCATGTTCACGCCGCTCTCGCAACGCATCGTGGACCGGCTGGCCGAGACCGACATCAACCAGCTCACTCCGTTGCAGGCGCTGAACCTGCTCGAAGAGTTGCAGCAGGAGCTGAAGGATACAAGGAGCTAGCAGGCAATGGAACTGCGTCAGGCAGCAGGCAGTTTGATGGTGGTGGGACTCGCGGGCACCGAACTCACGGGCCTGGAGCGCGCGTGGCTGCGCCTAGTGCGCCCGGCAGGCATCATCCTCTTCCGGCGCAACATAGAGAACGCACCGCAGGCGCGGGCGCTGCTCGACGCCGCCACAGGCCTTTGCGCGGAGCGTGCGCTACGTTGTGTTGATCTGGAAGGCGGCACCGTGGATCGGCTGAAGTTGGTGCTGGCTCCCATGCCTTCCGCACAGGAGGTAGCGCGGGCTGCGCGCACCCAGCACAAGCCTGCGTTGGCCCACACGCATGGGCAGTTGATTGCGCGTGCCGTGAAGAGCTTCGGCTTCAACACCACGCTGGCTCCAGTGCTGGACCTGGGCCTGCCTGTGTCAGCGAGCGTGATGGGCTCACGAACCGCGGGCGCAACGGCGGATGAGGTCGTCGGCTATGCACGGCCCTTTCTGGCGGCGCTGGCGGAAGCGGGCGTGGCCGGATGCGGCAAGCACTTTCCGGGACTGGGTGGCGGGACACTCGACTCGCACCTGGCCACGCCATCCATTGAGCGCAGCATGGCCACATTGTGGCGCGAGGATCTAGCGCCCTATCGCGAGTTGGTTCGCGAGCTGCCGATGGCGATGATCAGCCACGCGTCGTTTCCATTGACGCGGTCCAAAAAAACGCCGGCCAGCATCTCGCCCTTCTGGATCACGACCGTGCTGCGCAAGCGCATCGGCTATCGCGGAATTATTTTTTCGGACGATCTGGAGATGGGCGGCATTCTTAACTTCATGGCGATGGAAGAGGCCGCGGTGGAAGTGGTCCGCGCCGGCATGGACCTGATCGAGATCTGCCACAGCCCGGAGCTGATCCTGCGCGCCTTTGAGGCGCTAATCGCGGAGGCCGAGCGTTCACGCGCCTTTCGCGCATTACTCATGGAGCGCGCACGCACCACGCAGAAGGCGCGCACCCGGCTCTTCGCGGCCAAGCCCGGCCCCGCGCTTTCCGCCGCACAGATGGAAGCACTACGGGCGCGGATTCTTAAGTTTGGCGAGGAAATTGAGAACGTCAATGTTACGAGCACCAAGGTGGAGGAGACGGTATGCGCATGAAGCCGATGATGATTGCGGGCCTGATGAGCGGCACCTCTGCCGATGGGATCGATGTAGCTCTGGTGCGGATTGCTCCGGGACGGCTGCGGCCGAGGCTGGAGTTGGTGGCGCATGAGGGCTTCCGCTACCCTGCGGCGCTGCGGCGCGCGGTACTGGCGGCGATGAATGCGAGCTCGACCTCAACTGCTGAATTGGCGCGGCTGAACTGGCGGCTGGCGCTGGTGTATGCGGAGGCTGTGAAGGCGACCATCACTAAGCACAACGCGCAGGTGAATTTGATTGGCTGCCACGGCCAGACGCTCTATCACCAGCCCCGCGCAGAGCCCTACGCGGGCGCGAGCTTTGCCTGCACATGGCAACTGGGCGAGCCCTCGGTGCTGGCGCAGGAGACGGGCATTCCGGTGGTGTCCAACTTCCGCCCGGCGGACATGGCCGTGGGTGGACAAGGCGCGCCGCTGGTTCCGCTGCTCGATTACGTGCTCTTCGCGCATCCACGGCGTGGGCGCGTGCTGCAGAACATTGGCGGCATCGCCAACTTCACGGCGATCCCAGCCGCAGCCAAGGCCGATGCGGTGCTGGCCTTTGATTCAGGCCCCGGCAACATGGTGATGGACTGGCTAGCGCAGGAGTTGTTTGGCAAGGCGTATGACCCCGATGGCTCGCTGGCTGCATCGGGCACGGTGATCAAGCCGGTGCTCGCAGAGCTATTGAAGAACCCTTACTTCCGCCAGAAGCCTCCGCGCACTGCGGGCCGGGAGCAGTTTGGGCGGGAGTTTTCTTCTACTCTTCTGAAGGCATGCAGGCGCGTGAGCAAGCGGCCGGAGGATGCGCTGGCCACG
This sequence comes from uncultured Occallatibacter sp., assembly GCA_964645855.1. Taxonomy (GTDB): domain Bacteria; phylum Acidobacteriota; class Terriglobia; order Terriglobales; family Acidobacteriaceae; genus Telmatobacter. Next base: position 17,616 of record CAZYDF010000057.1, on the reverse strand, counting down.
GCCACGGCGCTGACGGCCGAGACCATCGCGCGCGCCTACAAACGTTTTGCGCATCCGCTGATGGGCGAGGTTCCGGTGGATTATGTTGTCTCCGGTGGAGGCGCGCGGAATCGCACGCTGATGGCGATGCTCTCGAAGAGGCTCTCGCCCATGGGTTGCGAACTCTCCACCAGCGAGCAGTTCGGGCTTCCGGCAGAGGCCAAGGAGGCCGCGGCTTTTGCGTTGCTGGCGTGGCAGTGCTGGCATCGGCTGCCGGGCAATGTGCCTTCCGCCACGGGAGCCGCACGGCCCGTGCTGCTGGGACAGGTGAGCTATGTGTAGCATGGATTTGCTGGGGTTGGACCAGGAAGCGGACGTGTTGCTTCCCACCCATTTCCGCAAAGTACGCGGAAATGGATGGGGCACCCAGCGCGGTTTTGTCGCGCGCATCCTTGGCCGTAGTGTCTTTGCAACCCGCCACATGGTTGCGCTCTTCGCACTTGTACTTCTTGCGGCGCTGGCGGGTTGCCGGACGTCGGAGCGCGATCCGCGCACGGTGGTCTTCCTCATCGACAGCAGCCCGGCCAATCTGGACCCGCGCATCGGCACCGACGCGCAATCGATGCACATCGATGAGCTGATCTTCGATGGCCTGGTAGCGCACGATGCGGCCTTCCACTTTGTGCCCGCGCTGGCCATGAGCTGGGAGCAGCCCGATCCGCTCACCGTGGTCTTTCATCTACGCCCGGGCGTGCACTTCCACAACGGGCAGGCGCTCACGGCGCGCGATGTGGCCTGGACCATCGACTCCATGCGCAACGGTACCGTCATTTCGCCGCGCGCCGCCGCCTTTGTGGCCGTGGCCAGCGTGGAGGTGCGCGATCCGCTGACCGCCGTCTTCCACCTGAAGCGGCCCGATAATTTTCTGCTGACCAACCTTTCAACCGGCGCCATGGGGATTGTGCCGGAGGGCGCGGGGAAGGAGTTCTGGCGGCATCCGGTGGGCACCGGACCGTTCCGCTTTGTAAGCCAGCAGATCGATCAGGACGTGCACTTGGAGCACAACCAGACCAGCTGGAACGTGGTGCCGGCGATTGAGCGGGTGCGCTTTGCGGTGGTGCCAGACGCCATTACCCAGTCGCTGGAGCTTGAAAAGGGGTCGGCCGATCTGGCCGTGAATTCCCTGCCCATGGATGCGTTGCCGGAGCTGGCGGCGCGGCGGAACCTGCGCGTGGAACAGACGCCGGGTACGCAGATCCAGTATCTGAACTTCAACGTGGTTGATCCGCTGCTTTCGGACGCGCGCGTGCGCCAGGCCATTGCCTGCGCCATCGATCGCGAGCTGATCCTGCGCACCCTGCGCCGTGGGCATGGGCAGCCGGCGGTGAGTCTCCTGCCGGCTGCCCATTGGGCATGGACGGGCGACGTGGCCCGCTACGACTACAACCCGGCGCGCGCCGAGCAACTGCTGGAGGCCTCCGGCCACCCGCGCGGAGCGGGCGGCATACGCTTCCGGATCACCATGAAGACCTCCACCGACGAGGAGACGCGGCTGCTGGCGGCGGTGCTGCAGCAGCAACTGGCCCAGGTGGGCATTCAGCTGGAGATTCGCAGCTTCGAGTTTGCAACCTTCTATTCCGACGTGACGCGCGGGGCCTTCCAGATCTATTCGCTGCGCTGGATTGGGGGCAACGAGCAGCCGGATATTTACACCCTGGCCTTTGCCACGGCCAGCTTTCCGCCCAAGGGCGCCAACCGCGGCCACTACTCGAACCCGGAGCTGGACGCGCTGCTGGCCGACGCTGCCCAGAACCCCGACCAGGAGCGGCGGCGCGTAGAGTACGCCCGGGCGCAGCAGATTCTGGCCAGAGACCTGCCGTCGATTCCGCTCTGGTACCGGGATACGATCGTGGTGCACTCGGCGCGGTTGACGAATGTGAACCCGGCCCCTTCGGGCACGTATGTCTTTCTGGAAACCGCACGTCTGGCTGGATTTGCGGGCCGTTGATCGCAACCAGGGTCTCGGCCACGCCAGACTTTCTTCGCTCTTTTTCAACCTTTTACCGGCTTCGTTCGTCTACCGGAATGAAACACGATTTCGGTAGGACGGCGGGCCCCGTCTGGAGAGATACAACACATGATCCGTACCACCAAGTTCCGCATGTTTGCCTGGACCCTTTGCCTTGCTTTGACCGCTGTGCAAGCTTCTGTCCTGCTGGCCCAAGCACCAGCCGCTGTACGGTTTCCGGGAACGGTAACCGCCATCAACGGCACCACGTTGAGCGTAAAGACCGATGCCGGCGAGGTTCGCCTGGTCCTGGTGCCCGAGACCGCCGTACTGAAGCAGGTGGCGCCGGGCGAAAGGGACCTGTCGAAGGCGGAGACGATTCAGCTCTCCGGCCTGGCCGCGGGTGACCGGGTGCTGGTACGTCTGGACCCCAAGGCCACGGAAGGCTCGGTGGCGCTGCAGATTATCGCCATCAAGCAGGCTGATCTGGCCAAGAAGCAGGAGGCTGACCAGTTGGACTGGCAGCATCGCGGCGTGGGCGGGCTGGTGAAGAGCGTGGATCAGGCAACAGGCGTCATTGTGATCACCTCCGGCGCAGGTTCGTCGGCCAAGACCATCACCATCCACACTACGGCCGCTACGGTGCTCAAGCGCTATGCGCCCGCCTCGGTCCGCTTTGACGAAGCCAAGGCCGCCCCGCTCAGCGCGGTGAAGGTCGGCGACCAGATCAAGGCGCGCGGCAACAAGTCGGCCGATGGAACCGAACTTACGGCCGAAGAGACGGTCTCCGGCAGCTTCCGCAACATTGCCGGGCAGGTGATCTCCGTGGACGCAGCTGCTCTGACGCTGACGGTGAAGGATCTTGCGACCAAGAAACCGGCTACGATCAAGTTCACTTCGGAGTCGCAGCTGAAGAAGCTGCCTGAAATGATGTCCACACGCCTGGCGGCAATGCTCAAGGGTGAGGGTGCAGGCTTTGCGGGCCGTGGCGGCGCAGGTGCACCGGGTGGCATGCAGGGCGGTGGCGCACCGGGTGGCATGCGTGGTGGCCCTGGTGGCCCCGGGGGCGGCGGCTTTGATCCGCAGATGATGCTCAGTCGGGCGCCTGCTATCCAACTGACCGACTTGAAGAAGGGTGACGCCGTGATGATGGTGGCCACCGATGGCGTCAGCGATCTGACAGCGATTACTTTGCTAGCGGGAGTAGAACCTCTGTTGGAGGCTCCGGCTGCCAGCAATCTGCTCTCCAACTGGAGCATGAGCTCCGGCGGCGGCGAAGCGGGCCAGTAACGTTTTACGACAAACTTTCGGTTGTACGCACTAGTGGAGGGGACGTGTATTCAAATCTCCAGCGGGTTCTTCTGTGCCTTTTTTCGGTCGCTCTGGCGGCCACCGGCGCATGCACGCTGTACGCTCAAAGCCCGGTAGCCGCGCCCAAAGCAGCTGCCACAGCCAGCATTCGCGGCCATATTGCCGACGCCACCGGGGCGCTGATTCCCGGCGCCAAGGTGACGGTGACCAATCCGCTCGGCGTGCCGGTCACCAGCGTCGTATCCGACGCGCAGGGCGTCTACGCCTTCACCAGCTTGCCTGCCGGCGGCTACATTGTGCAGGCCGCGGTGGAGGGTTTTGCGCCTTTTTCGTCGGCGACGTTGCAACTTGCGGCTGGCCAGTACAAGCGCGTGGACGTGACCATGGCCGTGGTAGCCGAGGAACAGAGCGTTGAGGTCACAGACGACTCCGGCCCCACCGTCTCCATTGATGCTGGCAGCAACGCCAGCGCGATGGTGCTCAAGGACAAGGACCTGGATGCGCTCTCCGACGATCCCGACGAACTGCAGAGCGAGCTGACCGCGTTGGCCGGGCCTTCCGCGGGCCCCAACGGCGGACAGATCTACATCGACGGCTTTACCGGCGGCACCCTGCCCCCGAAGAGCGCCATCCGCGAGATCCGCATCAATCAAAATCCGTTTTCTGCCGAGTTTGATCGCATTGGCTACGGCCGCATTGAGATCCTGACCAAGCCCGGTACCGACAAGCTGCACGGACGCGGCTTCCTGCAGGGCAACGACGACACCTTCAATACCGGCAACCCGTTCACCAAGCAGATTCCCGCCTATCACAGCATCCAGTACAACGGCTCGGTGAGCGGATCGCTGGGCAAGAACAGCTCGGTATTTCTTACCATTGAGGGCCGCAACACCCAGGACGCCAGCATCTATTCGGTCTACAAGGTCGACGGGACACCGGGCTCGTACGTTCTGGACCCGACCTCGGGCGGCCTGTTCTCGCCCACCACGCGCTTTGAGATTTCGCCCCGCTTCGACATCCAGCTGGGCAAACGCAACACGCTGACCACACGCCTGCAGTACGAGCGCGGCACCTCGAGCGGCAACATCGGCTCCACATCCACGCCGAGCCAGTCATCCAGCTCCACCTCGTCGGAGATCGCGTTTCAGGCCAGCGACTCGTTCATCGTCAATGAGCATATGGTGAACGAAACGCGGATGCAGATGCGCCGCGCCATCTCCTCGAGCACGCCGGTCAGCACCGCGCCTTCCATCTCGGTGAGCGGCTATTTCACCGATGGCGGCAATAGCGGCCAGTACTCCAGCGACCACTCCGACCACATGGAGTTGCAGAACATCACCACCATGTCGGCCGGAGCGCACGCCATCAAGTTCGGCGGCTGGCTGCGCGACAATCGCGATGCCAACTTCTCCAATGCCGGCTTCAACGGCAGCTTTTCCTTCAACAGCACCCCGACCTCTGGCGCACTGATCAACTATGCCAACACGCTGGATGCCTGCGTGCTCACCCCTAACGCCTGCAAGAGCAATGCGCTCCAGGTCTACAAACTCAGCTACACCACCGGCAGCCAGAAGTTCCGCGCCAACGTCTTCGACGTCTCCGCTTTCTTTCAGGACGATTGGAAGTTCAACCGCTTCCTGACGCTCTCCGGCGGCGTACGTTTTGAGTCGCAGAACCACATTGCCGACCACGCCGACTTTGCTCCTCGCTTTGCCTTTGCGTACGCGCTCGACGGGCACAAGAAGGGTACGCAGACCAAGACCGTGCTGCGCGGCGGCTACGGCTTCTTCTACGACCGCTTTGGCATTGGCAGCCTGATGGGGCTGGAACGCAACAACGTAGCCAACCTGGGGGGCAGCAACACCCAGAAGCAGACGGTCATCACCTCGCCAACCTGCTTCAGCCCCACCGGTCTCACGGGCTTCACCCTACCGACTGATTGCGGAGCTGGTACCTCGTCGTCCACTGCAGTGGCCCAGTCGCTCGATGCCAGCTACCACTCGCCCTACAACGAGCAGATGGGCTTCTCCGTGGAGCGGCAACTCTCCAAGGTAGCCACCCTCTCCACCACCTACATCCACACCTTCGGCGTGCACCAGATGGCCACCCGCGACGCCAATGCCTACTTGCCCGCAACCGGGACCACCTACTACAACAGCACCACCGGACCGCGTCCGATTACGACCGCGGGGGTGGGCATTGTGGATGAGATCTACCCCGAGGCGGTCTTCAAACAGAACCAGCTGATCATGAACCTGAACGCGCGCTTCTCACCCAAGTTCAGCGTGATGGGTTTCTACAGCATGAACTTTGGCAATGGCAACACGGGCACGGCATCGAACTCCTGGAACCTGTCGCAGGATTACGGTCGCGCCAGCTTCATCCGCCGCAACTCGGTCTTCCTAATGGGCAACTATACCGGCCCGTGGGGCATCACCTTCAACCCCATGCTCCAGGCGCAGTCAGGCCACCCCTACAACATCGTGACCAGCAGCGATCTGACCGGCGACAACTTCATGAACAATCGCCCGTCTCTTGCTCTACCGTCCAACTGCGCCACCAACAACGCGCAGTACTTTGCAACCGCCTACGGCTGCCTGAATGTGGCGCCGGTACAAGGCGATCCGCTGATCCCGGCCAACATTGCCAACGGTCCGGCCTCGGTGACCATGAACCTGCGCATCAGCCGCTCCATCGGAGTTGGACCGAAGACCCAGCCCGTTGGCGGCCAGAGCGATCAGGCACGCCGCCAGCAGTCGTACATGGGCGGTGGACCTGGCGGCGGAGGCCCCGGTGGGGGTGGCGGCGGTCGTGGCGGCGGCGGTGGCATGGGCGGCGGACGCGGCGGCCCTGGCGGCGGCATGTCCGGCACCGGCCACAAGTATTCGCTGAACTTCAGCGCCCAGGCCATCAACGTCTTCAACGACATCAACTACGGCACCCCGGGGGGCACCATTTCGCCCACCCAGGACCCGGTAACCAAACTCTGGAGCCCAGGCAGCAGATTCGGGTATTCCACCAGCTTGTCAGGGGGCATGGGCGCCTCCACCTCAGCCGCTCGCCGCATCTTCATCATGGCCGCCTTCAGCTTCTAGGCACCTGCGGTGCGGCAGACGCGCTTCGCGCCAGAGCATTGCAGGAACGTGAAGCGTATTCATCCCGGGGCTCCCCATCCGGGGCACCCAGCAGACAGAACGGGCCGGAGCTCATGCTCCGGCCCGTTCTGTCTGCTGCAAGAAGCATCAGTGCGCGGCCAGCACGGCCGAGTGCGCTCCGCCGCCCTGAAATGCATCTACCAGCGAGGTGGCATGCAGGGCGGCTTTCACCGCATCAAGCGAAGCGTTGGTCCACAACTTCACCTCCACGGTCCCGCCCGGCAGCACGTCGAAGTAGTTGTCATCCAGTTCCACATCGAGGTTGCCGAAGGTCAGATAGACGCTGCGCGCCAGCACCGGCGAGCTGACATGGATCGCGATCAGATTCTTCGCCGTCTCAAACTTCCCTGCTGTCGGAATCCAGAGCGAATGCGTCTTTTCCCAAGGAGCTGGCAGCACATATGCTGCTTCCAGCTTCAACGTCGCCGGCTTCAGATGCACGGCCTTGGTCGGCGCCAGATAGACAATGTTGCTGGAGATGGTGGTATCGGCATTCCCCAGCCACGCCACCACAAAGACTCTCGATGTGTCCGCACCACCTGCATCGTTAAGCCGCTTGAGCGGGATCTCAAGATAAACCTTGCTCGTGAGCGGCTCCACTTCGACCGGCTTCATCTCGTCCAGCAGCACATGCCCGTCCATGTCCATCAGCTTGACGCGCAGATGAGTTGACCCGCCCAGCTTTTCGGTCATGTCGGAGACGATGTAGACCTTCAGCGCGCCATTTTCCACATGCGGCGAGACCAGCAACGGCGCATAGAAGCGTTTCGCATAGTATTGCAGCGCCTTCCAGCGGCCATAGTAGTCAATCGATGCCCACGAAGCCACCGGCCAGCAATCGTTCAACTGCCAATAGATGGAGCCCATCGTCTCCGGCCGCGAACGGCGGAAGTGCTCCGCGCCGATCTTGACGCCTTCCGCCTGCAACACCTGGCTCGCGTACAGAAAACTGGCAAAATCCTTGGGCTCGGCGTAGTCCTTGAGCATGTAGTCGTGGATGATGGAGTTGCCTTCGTTGTTCTTCTGATGAGCCAGCATCACGGGGGTAAAGATGTTGGCGCGGTCGGCGGGCTCGGTGAAGGCCTCCACCGTCTTCATCTCCGGAAAGGACTGGAAGCCATACTCGGTGACGAAGCGGGCGTGATGGGTTTCATAGGTGCCGAAGGGCACGCGGCCATGCCACACGTCCCAGATGTGATCGTCGCCGGTGTGGAAGGTGGCGGTCTGCAGCTCGTAGTCGGCGCTGGGCGAGCTGGGCCAGTAGGGCGTCTCCGCGTCCAGCTTGGCCACTACGCGGTTGAGAATGCCGCTGAACTCGGTCAGGTAGTCCTGCCACATTTGGAACTTCACATCGGGAGCCAGGTTCCAGCGATCGCCCCAGTTGAGCGCTTCCTCGGTTTCGTTGTTGCCACTCCACAGCACAATGGAAGCGTGATTGCGCAGCCGCTTGACCTGCTGCTCGGCCTCGGCCTCGATGTTCTGTTTGAAGCTGTAGGTACCCGGCTGCCAGTCGTTGCCGAACTGAAAATCCTGCCACACCATCAGGCCCAGCTCGTCGCAGATGGAGTAGAACTCGTCGCTCTCGTAGTAGCCTCCGCCCCAATGGCGGATCATGTTCATGTTGGCGGCCTTGGCGGACTCCAGAATGCGCCGGTAGTTGGCCGTGGTCACGCGATTCGGGAAGCTGTCAAAGGGGATCACGTCCGCGCCCTTGGCGAAGATGGGAACGCCGTTCACCGCCAGATCAAAAGACCGGCCCCACTTGTCCAGCTCGCGATGCAGCACCACCGTGCGCAGGCCGGCCTTGAGGCTCTTCTCGCCTACTCCGGGCACCTGCACGGTGAAGTTGTAGAGCGGCTGCTCGCCGTATCCTGCCGGATACCAGAGCTTGGGTTGATGAATCTCGATGGGGAATTCGATCAGGTTGGAACCCGCATGGACACTGACCGTGCGCGACAGAGTCCCTTGTTGGCCCTTGAGCTGATAGTTGACCGTCACCTGCGTTTGGCCAGCGCGAGTCGCCACCAGCTCCACCTGCGCGTCAAGGTGCGCCACCTCTTTGCTCACATCGCGCTGGCGTACCGCAAAGTCCTCGATGCGGGTCTTGTCCCAGGCTTCCAGCCAGGCCGGCTTCCAGATGCCGCTGGTCACAAAGCGCGGGCCCCAGTCCCATCCATACTCATAGGCAGGCTTGCGCAGCAACGTCTTGGGATCGGTCTTGGTCTTGGCAATCCAGGGGTCCTGTTTGCCCAGAGCTTCGGCCTCGAGGATGGGCGAAGGAAACGTGACCCAGAGATCGTTTTTGCCCACGCGCAGATGGCTTTTGACGGCCACCCGCCAGCTGCGGAAGCTGTTCGTACCCTTCACCACCTCCACGCCGTTCAAGAACACCATCGTGGGCCCATCCAGGCCTTCAAAAACCAGCTCCACATTGGCGCGCGCCAGGGCAGCCGCGCTCACGTCGAAGCTCATCCGGTACTCCCAGCCGGCCTTCTCAATCCACTGCAGCTTGGCTTCGTTGTCGCGATAAAAAGGGTCGGGGATCAGCTTGTTGGCCAGCAGGTCCAGATGCACGTCGCCAGGCACGGTGGCCGCGGACCAGCCCATCTCCTGGGTCTGATTGGGCTTGATCTGCCGGAACTGCCAGCCATGGTCGAGCTGCATGGAGAGATTGGCAGAGGCAGCCGATGCCGGCGCTTTGGCCTCCTGCCCATAAGCGGAACTAATGCAAGCCAAGGCCAGGCACGCTGCTGCAACGTATCGCGTAGTACAATGCATAGATTGTCCTTCCCTGTTGCCGCAAACTTCAAGGTTGGTTTGCGATCTGTCGATTTTTCGATAAGGTTATCATGGGAAAGCTTTTTCTGCCTCTGAAGGGTCTCTGTGGCCATGTTCACAGGCATTTGCCGCTGTCAGATCCAGCCCCGTTGCCGTAACATGGAATGCGGAATCCTGTGTTGATCTGATTGGGGCTTTTCAGTGAAACGTTTGCCGACCATGAAGGACGTTGCCCAGCTTGCCGGTGTGGGCACCATGACTGTCTCGCGCTTTTTGAACGGTTCAGCCAGCGTCAGCAAAGACGCCAGCGAGCGCGTGGAGAAGGCGATTCGCACGCTGCACTACAAGCCCAACCAGCTGGCCCGCGCCCTGCGTGGACAACGCAGCCATTCCATCGGCCTCATCCTCCCTTACATCTTTGACCCGTTCTTTGCGGCCTTTGGCCACTCGGTGACCGAGGTGGCCAAACAACACGGCTACACGGTGCTGATCACCACCAGCGACGAAGACCCCGACATTGAGTACAGCGAAGCCGCACAGATGCTGCAGCGCTACGTGGAGGGTCTGATTGTGATCCCCGCCAACCATGGAGCCACGCGGCTGACCAAGGCGCTGCTGGGCAAGGTGCCGCTGGTGGCCTTTGACCGGCCCATCGACGAGCCCGTCTTTGACACCGTTCTGGTACAGAACCAGTCCGGCGCGCGCCGCATGGTGGAGCATCTGATTGGCCACGGTCATAGCCGCATCGCCTTTATCGGGCTGCGCCGCGACCTCTACACGATTGATGCGCGCTACCAGGGCTATCGCCGCGCCATGACGGAGGCGGGGTTGGCTGCCGACGCCTTCTTCAACTGCCCCACGCAGGAGGCCACCAGCAAAGTGTTTGAGGATCTGCTCAAAGGGTCGAAGTCACCCACCGCCTACTTTGCCTCCAACACCCTGGCTTCGCGCTTTGTGCTCACCGAGCTGCTGCGTCGCGGCCTGAAAGCGCCGCAGGACGTGGCGCTGGCGGCCTTTGACGACTTCTATCTGGCCGACACGCTCGCGCTCACCGTGGTGCGCCAACCCGTGGAAGAGCTGGGACGCGCCGCTGCCCGGCAACTCTTCACACGCCTTGACCAGCACGCCCAGCCACATGCCGGCATCCGTACCGTGCTTCCCGTGGATCTGGTTCTGCGCCAGTCCTGCGGATGCCAGCACGTGGGAGAGTTGGTGGTGCGATAGGTTCTTCTCTACTCAATGATCGGTGCCGTATGCTGTGACAGCTGAAAGATAGAAAGAGTAGAAATGCTCCTTCACGGGTTTGATAAATGGTATTTGGAAGTTTCTCCATCCCATATCACTCTTGCCCAAGACAGAAAATTTCAGTAGATAGTAGGGGCTAGTGGCAAGGCTGCGCCGTTCTGACAGGTTGGGTTTGCGAGAACTGAGCGTCAGAGGAGGGTGCAGCCTTGTCCATGGTATCCAGCATTCTCTCTCCGGTATTGAAGTTGATTCCGCGCCGCGATTTTGATGCCGCGGTCGCAAGCATGCTGCGACAAACTGCTCAACGCGGGACGAAATCGTATTAGAAGATGCATCCCCTTCGTGATCCGTAAAAACAAGAAGATGAAGTAAGCCCTCCCCCACCCAACCAGTTCACCACACTCAGGCTGGAAGACAAGCCCCAAGTGCCAGCAAAAAGCATAGACGGGTGTGGGGAATTTGTGGGTACCCCTGAGGGAAGGTGAGGTACCGCGCTCCGCCTGGCTGCGTTGCGCGTGGGCCTGTAGCGCTCGAGCATCTTTGGGGACATCCTGCCGGCCAGCGCTGTAGCTTCTGGAGGTCCGCAGCACCCTTCCCTGGGCTAGGGGCCATTCCGTGACCCCGGGGCAAGCTTGGAACGGCCTTCTCCTCCATGGCACAGGAATCCGCACGCTGCCCGGCCCCATCCGTTACAATCACCTCGATGAAACTCGGAGAAGTAGCAAAGAGGATTGGAGCCGAACTTCGCGGCGATGCGGAGCTGGAGATTACCGGCGTCAAAGGAATTGAAGAGGCCGGCCCCACGGAGATCACCTTCGTCGCTAACCCCCGCTATGCGGGTCTGGCGCGCACCACGCGTGCGGCGGCGGTGGTGGTCGAGCCCGGCTTCCAGGAGATCACTGCGGCCACGCTGCGCATCCAGAACCCCTATCACGCCTTCAACCAGGTGCTGGGCCTGTTCTATCAAGCTCCCAATTACGCGCCGGGCATCCACCCCACGGCGGTCGTGGACCCCACGGCGGAGATCGGCACGGATGTGCACATTGGCGCGTACGTGGTGGTTGGACCCAAGGCCAAGGTGGGCGCGCACTCCACGCTCCTGCCCCACGTGGTGCTCTACCCCGGCGTGGTCACCGGCACGCACTTCTTTGCCCATGCCCATGCAGTGGTGCGCGAGTTCTGCGAACTGGGCGACCACGTCACGCTCGAAAACGGCGTCATCATTGGGGGCGACGGCTTTGGGTTCTCGAAAGACAACCAGGGCCACTGGGTGAAGATTCCCCAGTCGGGTCCGGTCAAGATCGGCAGCTATGTGGACGTGCAGTCCAATGCCTGCATCGACCGCGCCACGGTGGGCGCCACCGAGATTGGCGACGGCTCGAAGGTCGACAACCTGGTTCAGGTGGGCCACGGATCGCGGGTAGGCAAGCATACGCTGATCTGCGCGCAGACCGGGCTGGCGGGCTCCTCGGTGATCGGCAACAACGTGATTCTGGCTGGACAAGTAGGCATTGCCGGGCACCTCACGGTGGGCGACGGCGTGATTCTAACGGCGCAATCGGCCGTCTCGCACGACGTGCCGCCGGGCAAGGTCATCTCCGGCTCGCCGGGCTTTGACAACCGCGTCTGGCTGCGTGCGGTCACCATCTTCCAGCAGTTGCCGGAACTCTTGAAGCGGGTCCACCGGCTGGAGAAGCAGGCAGCTGCGCAAACTCCCGCAGCCAAGGACTCCGAATGAAAGTCTTGCAGACGGCAGCGACATTAGCAGTATGGGCTGGGATGGTGTTCGCCTCCGGCTGCAAGTCCCACCACATCGACATCACGGTGGAGAACCACACCGGAGCCCTGCTACAACAGCTGGAGATCGACTACCCGAGCGCCAGCTTTGGCGCCAACACCATGGTGCAGGACTCGATTCTGCATTATCGTGTGCAGTTGCGCGGGTCGGGACCAGTGACCGCACAGTACAGCCTGGGGAGCGGCAAGACGGTACACCTCAGCGGCCCAACGATGGACGAAGCGCAGGATGGACAGTTGAAGATTGTGCTGGAGCCGGAGGGCAAGGCGGAGTTTTTGCCGGTGCTGAAGCCGTAGGTCGATATCGATACGGATGCCAGCCGGATACAAGTTCCGGGCCTGAAGGCCAGATCAATTCCTAGAGAGCTTTCAAGGGCCTGAAGGCCCCTGCTCCTTCCGGGGTGCTGATATTCTCTGCACCCTCCCCGGTCCCCAAAAGCGAGGGACCGGGGGCACCCTCATCGTGGTTGGGACGCAGTGTCGAGACCGGGGGCACCCGCCGCTTCTTGACCACACTTAACCTTTATAAGATTCGCCGCTGTTCTGGTCGGATGAAGTTTTGGCGAACTACACCGTATTGACTCCAGATCGAGTTTTGTCTGATTACAACCTACTTTACCAACTCGGGAATTAAGAAGAACAATGACTTTGCGAATAGGATGTGATCGAAGACTCCTTTCCCATCTCTGTCATAAACGGACACTACAGTATCAATGCCATGTGAATTCCAAGCTCCATGTTCGTAGGTTTCTGGAACGCCCATAAACTCAAACCCAACCACCCTCCCGCCTTTTTTATATATCGAGACCCAACGGATTTCTAATCTTCCCTTAGCAATAACGACCTCGTCATGGCAAATATCCTGCGTTACTAAAGGAAAATCGTAATGTTGGCCGTCGACAGAAAACCGCGATGCTACTACATCTTTATAGCGGGGATCGTCTGTACGAAGAGGCTTCTCTGGCTCAATGAGCTTTGCTCGTTTCAAAAAGCTACTGTCGAACAACACGCCAGGCGTGCTTACTTGCTCCATGATTTTATTCGAGGTCTCAGCGCATGGAGTGGCGGTATTGATGCCCTGCGCAGTCGTCACAACGCCGCAGAACGTTGCAAACAGAAAAAGAATGATCCTTGTGCCTTTTGTCATGTGATGCCTCCGTTAGGGATGGTCAGTAGACTACATTTGATCCGAGTTCGTCCGCCCCCCTGCGTCGACATGCGGGCGACTGTCAAAAAAACTCCTTGCGCTGCATCCTCAGCATCTGCGTCACCCTTATCAGGGTCATTCGTGAGGGCTGCGGCTAACGCTGCGTTATAGCTGGCAAGGATCAGAGTCTTGGCAGGTGGCCAGCTCAAATGCCAAAGAAAACACTGCGCAAGCACAATCTGTGCCCCATTCATCCACGGCATTTTCGTGGATGAGTGGGAGGCCATACACTCCACCCAGCGTATTCTACTGGTCACGGTGAGCGGTTTGCCACTGGGCTGCTGAACCAACTTCCATCTCAGGAAGCTTCTCGGGACGCCCGCTCATCGCAAAGAGCGCGATGAACGGGGCACAGCGCGTTCACTCTCCGCGCCCATACCCACGGCTTTTGAATGGGCCATTCAGGGGCCTGAAGGCCCCTGCTCCTTCCGTGTGTTCCGGATCGACAACCAAAAGAAAAGGGCCAGCCTCATCGGCTGGCCCTTCGTCTTTCCTAGTGCTGCGGATCAAACGTTACGCCGGAACTCTACCGCGCGACGACGCTCTTGAAGAGCGAGGATTGCAGCAGGTTGGAAAACTCGTTGTCGTTGGCAGCAAAGCGAACCATGAGCTTGCCGGCGCTGGAGCTGATGGTGGTGTTGTTGAGCGCTGCCTTTTCCGTCTCCGAGCCGCTCATCTTGCGCAGCACCACGGCGGCGTTCATCAGGGAGGAGACGGTGGCGGCGGCAAAGCTGTCGCCGGTCTGGATGGTGAGGTTGAACTTGACGCCGTGGGCAAAGTTCATGGAGTACCAGCTGGCTTCCAGCCGCTTGCGGATGGTGTCGTAGTCGGCAATGGAGCCGGCCTCGCCCAGCAGGACCTTCATCATGGTCTGGGTCCCGGGGGCATCCAGAATGCTCCACAGGGGCTCGGCGTCCACGCTGCGCATGGCGTCCATCATGATGGTGTTGCTCAGCATGTTCGCAGCCTGGCCGTCGCGGGCATCCAGCGCCTTCGTCACGGCTTCCTTTTGGCCAAAGATCATGGTGGAAGGATCGACGAAGCAAAGCACCATGCCGGCCTTGGTCATGGGATAGATTTTGTTGGTGCGGACCAGGGTGGCGCGCAGCTTCTGCTTGTGGAAGTTGGCCATGATCTCGTCCATGGAGAACTGTCCCTGGGCAACGCCAACGGTCTGGAGCACGTCGCTCTTGGAGTTGTCGGGGCGGAAGAGGGCAAAGGCCAGCTGATCGACGTCGTGATTGTCGTTCAGGCCAGACTTGCGCAACGCCTCGTCAAACTGGCGCAGCTCCGGCGGCATGACGCGATCGCGCAGCTCCATGGCGGCTGAAGAGTTCTGCATGGCGCGGTAGTCAATCACCACCAACTGCTGCAGATCGTGGGGGATGGCGCTTCGCGCATCGGTAGAAAGCTGCGCGGCCTGAGCCAGCGAGCCGGCGGCAAACAGCGCCAGAACCATTGCAAGTCGTGCCAGTGTCTTCAACAAGTCGTTCCTCCAAAGTTCATTTCGCGACGACCGGGCGGCGCAATCCAGCCAGCGTCCAGTCGTCTTCCACGCGGCAAACCGCGCATGGGCCAGCCGCAGCCGGCAGTCCTTTACTGGGCCGATCCCTCGCCCGGCCACGGCAGCGGAGACTCCAACCGCCGCTCCAGAATCTTGGTTGCGGGATCAAACTCAACTAATTGACGCATCCACTTGCTCTCGCGCTCACAAGCAGCCTCAGGAATTAGACCAATGACTTCACCTTCGGCCAAGGATATCTTGTGCTGCAGGGCCAGCTTCTCCACGCTGCGGTAAACAACCGAGAGCGGGGTGGCCTGAAAGTCAGTAATGTTCATGGTGAGCCGGGCGCGTCCGTGGGCCATAACCCCAATTGCTTTGACGCCCTTGAGGCCGCCCGAGGCAGCACGAATCTCGCGGGCAATGGCGCGCACCTGGGTCAGATCGGTGGAGTTGAAGTAGATGTTGTAGGCCACCAGGAACTTGCGCGCCCCAACAGCGCAGGCTCCGGCGGTGGGATGCAGTCCGGGGCCGCCCAGGTCAGGCCGTCGCGCAGCCTCCTTGCGAACCACGTCGCGCAGGCCTTCAAACTGGCCATTGCGCACATCTTCGAGGTTGGCGCGATCCGGCCGGGCGGCGGCGGCCTCGTAAAAATAAACCGGAATGTCGTACCGGCGCCAAATCTCCAAACCCGCCTGACGAGCCAGCAGCGCGCACTGCTCCAGCTTGAGGCCGGAGATGGGCACAAAGGGAATCACATCGGCCGCGCCAATGCGCGGATGAGCCCCCTGCTGGCGGGTAAGGTCAATCAGCTCAGCGGCCTTGCCCACGCCGCGCACAGCGGCTTCCACCACCGCGCCGGGCTCGCCGGCCACCGTCACCATCGAGCGGTTGTGGGCTGCGTCCATTGACCAGTCCAAAAGGCGCACCCCTTCCACACGCATGGCAGACACAATGGCCTGCACGCGACGGGCATCCGAGCCCTCCGAGAAGTTGGGTACACATTCGACCAGACTCATCCTTTACTTCCAGTAGGTGTAGCCGAGCTGAAACTGCAGGCTGGCGTTCACACCCGGGTTCTTGTCGCCGAGCGAGGCCGAGGAGATGTGGACGGCGTTGACGCCAAGATCGATGGAGCGCTTGGGCTTGACAAAGTAGTGCATGCCCAGGCCGCCCTGCGGGGTGAAGTTCCACACCGAGGTGCCGCCGTCAATGCCGGCCGCTGGATTGCTCATGTAATTCGGTGGAAACTTGTGGGTCGTATAGATCAAGCCGCCAGCGCCCTGGAACCAGGGCTGAATGTGGTGCGAGTTGGTCAGGAAGTTCCAGCGGAAGATCACCGGCGTAAGGCTGACGCCGCGGAAGGTGCCGCCACCGTACTGAGTCACAAAGGTGGTGCCGTTCTTGACGGTGGTAACGGTGTAGGGCGCGGGGGTATAGGCCTGCCACAGGGGCATGATGTTGCCTGCCAGCTCAAACTGGCCGCTGAGGGGGCCGGCCTTCATCACGGGAGTGATCGTCTTGCCCAGCTCCGCGCCGCCCCACAAGAACTTGTACTTGGCGCGATCCCCTACGCCGATGCCGTAGTTGACAAACGGACCGTAGTGCCAGGGCGTGGCCTGGCGGGCATGGGCCACGGGATTCGCCTCAGCCGTGGGAATGGAGTTGCTGGTTTGCGACCAGGCCGCGCTGGCAGCGATCAGAACGATGAACGCTATTCCTGCTATCCGCTTCACGATCTTCCTTTCAAGTGCAGTCTTCCAGGAACTCCCACTGGAAACATCTGGATCTGGTTGTTCACTCCCTCAGGAACCGCAGCCGCGCCGAGGGGCGAACCATAGAACAAGAACCGTTATCAAAAAAAGACCGCCAGAGGTGGCGGCCTTTTCCTGTGCAGCCTTGGGGGCTATTAGTCTTCGTCCTCAATGCTGTCCATGTCGAGGTTGGAGAAGACGCTCTGCACGTCGTCCAGATCCTCAAGCGTATCCAGCAGGCGAAGCATCTGGTTCAGAGCCGACCCTTCGAGCTTGGTGTAGGTGGAGGAGATCATCGTAACTTCGTTGGCCACGGTGGGGATCTTTGCCGTACGGACGGCCTCAAGAACCTGCTCATACGAGCCCGGATCGGTGAGAATCTCCCAGCTGTCGCCTTCGTCGTTCAGGTCTTCGCCGCCGGCTTCAAGAACGATGTTCATCAGCTGATCTTCATCAGCTACACCCTTCTCGATCGCGATCAGACCCTTCTTGGAGAACATGAAGCGCACCGAACCGGTTTCGCCCAGATTGCCGCCGTTCTTCGCAAAGGCATGACGGACTTCGCTCACAGCACGGTTACGGTTGTCAGAGAGCACGTCCACAATAATGGCAACGCCACCCGGACCGTAGCCCTCAAACGAGATCTCTTCGTAGTTGACGCCTTCAAGCTCACCGGTACCGCGCTGGACAGCGCGTTTGATGTTCTCGGCCGGCATGTTCTCGGCCTTGGCGGCCAGAATTGCAGTCCTCAAGCGAGGGTTGCCGTCCGGGTCACCGCCGCCAGCCTTGGCAGCAATGGTGATTTCCTTGATGAGGCGAGTGAATGTCTTGCCGCGCTTGGCATCGAGCGCGCCCTTCTTATGCTTGATTGTGGCCCATTT
>CAZYDF010000056.1:0-27521 GCA_964645855.1 uncultured Occallatibacter sp. | reverse complement strand
GGTTCCCCATCAGCTTCATGAGCACCTTCTCCGACTGGGCCGACCTGATTCACGGACCCGCCGCCGAGTGGGGCCAGCTCAGCTGCGGCTGCCATCCCAACTGCGGCATCGGCATGGCCATGATGATCGACAAGGAGACCAAGGAGGCCGCGCCCGTCACCGCCTTCCTGAAGATGGGTCAGGTTGCCAAGGATCTGGCCAAGGTCAACGACGCGGCGCGCGGCAAGTGGCTCTCGGTCGTCGGCTTCGCGCTGGCTCTGCTGCGCAACTACGATCCCTTCCAGTCGCCCACCCACTTCAGAATCACTGACATGCTCAAAAAGATGGACAAGACCTTCAACGCCACCGGCAAGAACTACGGCAGCGTGAAGGGCGACCGGACCCTGGAAGACATCAAGCTGCGCCGCCAGGACCGCTGGAACTTCCTCTTCATCGCCGGCATGTGGTTCCAGGATCTGTTCAACTACGACTTCCGCCGTACCGAGCAGTGCATCATTCCCTACGCCACGGAAGAAGGCGAAATCAGCTTCTGCGCCTACAACACGGGCATCGGCTGGCGCAATATCGTGGAGAAGATGCACATGACCGCCACCCTGACCAAGTGGTACGAGGAACACGGACGGCATGAGATCTTTGCTGCCGGCAAGAGCGTCAACATGCCGTACGTTGGCCACACTCTCGCCGTCAACCAGGACCACGCCAACGCGGAAGCCAACCACACCCTCGAGGATCTGGGCATTGCCAAGAACGCGCGCGAGGAAAAAATTCGCGCCCGCGATCAGAAGGCCGGCAAAGAGCCGCTCAGCCACGAAGAGAATGCCCGCATGGCCAAGCTCTACCGCGAGCACATCCTCGGTGAGAAACCCGTTGAAGGCATGGTCACGCTGGAGTCCATCGCCCCCGCCAAGCCCATCGCCAAGGCCGAGGACAAAGACCTGGTCGCCGGGGACTGAGCATTGCATGCAGCAGACGCGGCTTCGCCGCAATCATGGCACAACGCGCGGTTTACCCTGCGCTGAGCACCACAATGAGGGCCATCCGCAAGGATGGCCCTCTCTTTTTCCCCTCCTGAAGAGTGTGAGTGCCCCATCCATTTCCGCGCTCTTTGCGGAAATGGGTGGGAGTGAACACCCCCATTCTCGATTCTGCCCAAGCGAACAACCTCAGGGTGCCGGGTGCCCTGGTCCCTCGCTTTTGGGGACCAGGGAGGGGTACTCATCCCTGCGGGGTGCCCCATCCATCCCGCGTTTCGTGCGGGATGGGTGGGAAAGGGTGACACTCTTTGAGGGCCGGATCAATAGGGGACTAGGGAGGCGCACTTATACCTCCTCGCAGCCCCGCCGTCATGATCCATCATGATATTCTTGCCCCACACAGGGAGCCCGCATGCAGCCGCAGATCCGCGAAAAATTCGCCACCCAGGTCAACTCCGAGATCCTCCGCTCGATCCGCGATCTTGCCCGCACCGAGGGCCGCCAACTCCAGGCTCTGGTGGACGAGGCTCTGGCTGACCTGATTGAAAAGCGCAAGCGCAGCCAGCCCCGCGCCCACGTGATGGCCGCCTATCAAACCAGCCATGAGACCTTCGCGCCCCTCTACAAGAAGTTGGCTGAATGACCGACTACCTGACCATGGTCGAAGTCGAGGACTTCCACGCCGACCAGATCGAGCGCTACGGCGGAGCCCACGGCGTACGCGATTTCGGCTTGCTGGAGTCCGCCCTCTTCCGCCCCCAGACCGGCTACTACGCCGACCTGCTCGAAGAAGCCGCGGCCCTCTGGGAGAGCCTCTCCCAGAACCACCCCTTTATCGACGGCAACAAGCGCACCGCCTTCGCCGCCATGTACACCTTCCTCTACATCAACGGCCTGCGCCTCACTGCCAGCAGCGCTCAGGCCGAAGGCTTCGTCCTCAACCTCTACGCCACGAGCACCTTCCAGTTCGAAGCCCTCAACCGCTGGCTGCGCGAGAACACCCCTAGCTGACGCCGCCAGGAAAAGATCCGCGCTCGCTTCTCAGGTATATATTTGAGTTGAAGGCGTCAATCAACAAGATGCGCAAGCGAACATACAATCCGAAAAGGCGGCTTGGCAGCGACATGGAGCCAAGCCAAAGGAAGTCGCTTGCCAAACGAGCTATCTACGTCGGCAGTCAGTTTCACAAACGCCACCTCCGTGATTGGAACTTGGAGCCGCCATCCAAACCTAGATTGAATCGTCCCTTGTGTGATGCACTTGACTTGAACCGTCGTGGGGCCCAACAACTTCTTGAACGTGGCATCGAACTTGATTTGATCTCACCACTGTTTCGCGGTGACTTTCCACAAATCGTTTGGGCTGTTACGGAAAACGATACTGCTCTCGAAGCCCAGCTTGACAACGAACAGCATGGAACTTATCACGGTTACCCTATGGGCGAGGGCGACCCTTTGGCCGACGAAGTGGTTCGCGTTTGGAAAGAGAAGTCTGCAAAATGAGCAAGTCTTTTTCAATTACGGTTAGGGAGTGGATTGCTTCGGAGGCATCTGACCCTATCGAGCAAGCGACAAGCGCCGAACTGGAAATCGTCGCGGAAGAGACCTGTCTTACGCAAGTAGAAGATTTTGACGCAAAAACTGTTCGCACAACTATTCGCACTTCCGCAGAGCCTCTTGCTAAGTGGTTGCTCGCGAACTGGTGGAGATTAAGGTGGGAAGCGGAGTCAGTTCTCGCCTCTCCAACAATCTCGTGGCGGATGTCCCACTTGATCGCCGCAGTTGGCCAAGGGTACATATGGCCAGATCTTTGTTTTCTCGGTTCTGATGGACACACGATTGCTCTTGAATGCAAGCGCCATGTTGCGCCTGATTGGTATGAATCCTCGCCCGTAAGATTCTTGAATAACCTATCCACATCGATTCCTGCTTCGGATTTTGAAGATACCGTCAAAGACTTTGTTCGTTCCGTTCTTTTGCGGCTTGAGTCTATGAATATTCGCAAAAGCGAGTTGCATGATCTCTATGGTGATCTTAGTAACGAATGGCGCACTCCAAAATCATCCGCGTTTCGGAAGATCGAGGCTCTCCTCGCGTTGGACCCTGATGAAGACCACGAACTTGTGGCCACGATTGTCAGATCGTGCAAAGAATTTGGAGCGCAAGCTGTCGAAGAGATTGCAGCAGCATCCGGGGGGAATGGCATAACCAAGACTTTGGAGCGGACGAAGGCTTTTGCCAAATCTGTACGAACGTTTGCCGATATACCAAAGCTGCAAAACATTAATCCAGGGGACTCCGACATTCAGCCTGCTTGGAGTTCAGCGCGCTCCCTCGCGTATGCCGCCAGGAAAGATTGGGGCTTGGAGGATCGTCCACTCACCGACGATTTCATGGCCGAGCGTTTCAGTGTGACTAAAGCTAAACTTGCTGACACGAAGACTGAATCGCCTATCTCTTTCGGGCTGCGTGGTACCGCTCCGGGGAAACTCGGACTGGTCCTTAATCGTCCGCGCGACCATGAAAGGCGCTTTGATCTAAGCCGGTTGGTTGGTGACTACCTAGCGTTTGATTCAGAAGAACGATACCTTCCAGTTACCGGCAGCCAGACTTATCGTCAAAAGTTCCAGCGAGCCTTTGCCGCTGAACTCCTATGTCCGTCCCGAATGATTAAGACCCGTTTTGAGAAAGGGTTGAACGTTCGCGGGCTCGACAAAGAGTTAGACGATGTTTCTCGCGAATACAACGTGGATGAGAGAATTGTGCTACACCACATGGTAAACCGAGGCGTTCTATCCAAGAATATTGCTGATTCTCAGTTAGCTTTTGCCTAAGGATGACTCGGCTGGTGACCCCGGTCCGGAAATGTAAGGCCAACAAGGAAGTGCTGATGTCCTACGGCCCTCTTGCATTCAGAGCCACGTCATGGACTACCCTTTTCGCCCTTCAGACCGATGAAGGCGCTCCAAGAACAAAAAACCAACGTTTCGCCCCACCAATGCCTGTCTGGTTCTTCTCAATTATCATGAAGACTGGGGCGTGCGCCTTTTTGCTCGGAGCGACCGCCTCACACCTTCACCCTGCCTTTCTTCCCCGGTCCCCGTGGACTGCGCCGCAGCTTTGTGGCTTGTGGCAGGGAGCAGCATTCACTCACAAAGGATTTTCAGCACCATGGCATTGAATTGCGGAATTGTCGGTCTGCCGAACGTCGGCAAGAGCACCATCTTTAACGCCCTCACGTCGGCCAAGGCCCAGGCGGCCAACTACCCCTTCTGCACCATCGACCCCAACGTGGGCATGGTTTCGGTGCCCGATGCACGGCAGGACCGCATTACCGCGTTCGTGAAGCCGAACCGGGTGGTGCCCACCACCATGGAGTTCATTGACATTGCAGGCCTGGTGGCCGGTGCCAGCAAGGGCGAGGGGCTGGGCAACCAGTTTCTGGGTCACATCCGCGCCACCGATGCCATCTGTCACGTGGTTCGCTGCTTTGACGACGACAACGTGATCCACGTGGCCGGCGGCGTCAATCCCCTCAGCGACATCGACATCATCAACACCGAGCTGATGCTGGCCGACATGGACAGCGTGGAAAAGCGCTGGAACAAGAGCGAAAAAGCCGCCCGCATGTCGCAGGACCCCAAGATCAAGTTCGAGTGGGAAGCGCTGAAGAAGCTGCGCGAAGTTCTGGAAGCTGGCAAGCCTGCGCGCGTGGCCGACCTTACCGACGACGAACGCATCGCCGCCCGCGAGCTCTTCCTGATTACCGCCAAGCCGGTTCTGTATGTAGCCAACGTGGACGAGGCTGGCCTGAAGGACGGCAACAAGTGGGTCAGCATGGTGGAGCAGCGCGCGGCCGAGGAAGGCGCTCAGGTGGTGCGCATCTGCGGCGCACTGGAAGCCGAGATCTCCCAGCTTGAGCCCGAGGAGCGCAAGGAATTCCTGGCCGAGATGGGCCTGGAAGAGCCCGGTCTGAACCGTCTGATCCACTCGGCCTACAAGCTGCTCGGCCTGTTCACCTACTTTACGGCTGGAGTGCAGGAGGTCCGCGCCTGGACCATTCCCAACGGCGCCAAGGCTCCGCAGGCGGCGGGCGTCATCCACTCCGACTTTGAGCGTGGCTTTATTCGCGCTGACGCCTACCACTGCGAGGAGCTGTTCAAGCTGGGCAGCGAGCAGGCGGTGAAGGAAGCTGGCCTCTACCGCTCCGAAGGCAAGGAATACGTCGTCAAGGATGGCGATATTCTCTTCTTCAAGTTCAACGTATAGAAGATTTCCTGGGCTACTGCCAGCCGTGGGAGTTCAAAGGGGAGGCGTCTTTCCGTCCCAAGTTTCGATCTTCAAACCTGGGACGGAAAGATCCCCTCCACCTCTCTCGTCTACAACATGGGAGGCAGCAGCGCCAGATCCCCTATCGATCTACCAGCAGCGTGGGCAGGTAGTGGAGGACAAAGGCACTGTAGCCCACCACAACGGCGGCGAAGATGAGAGTCGGGATCAGGATGCGCAGCAACGCGTTTTCCCGCCGTGCATCAGGAGCCAGGGTCATCTTGCCCCGACGGACGGCGCCAACGGCCGCACCAATGGCCATTCCCGGCATGCAGCCCAGTGCCACACCCGAGGCCACAGCCCCGAGCAACATCGCGCCCGAAGCATAGCCGAGATAGCCGGGAAGAATCACCGCGATCAGGTTGAAGGGCGAGGGCAATTCGATATTGTGCTTGGCCATGTACGGAGCTGCGGCAATCGCCACGCCGGCGACAATATAGGCAAAGCCCAGCAGGGGATTAACGCCCAGCAGAAACAGGCCAAGGTCGATGAAGCGGATAACCAGAGCCACCGCAATCCCAATGCCCAGCCCGCTCATGGCACTGCGCTTCACCGGCCAGTAGAGCTTTGCCAGATCCGCATACTTTGAGGAGATCCGGTACAGTTGCCCTTCGGCAGTGGTTTCCTTTCCGGTGCTAAGACGGGTTACGACGGTCGTTTGGCTGTCGAATGGCAGCTCGCCCTTCAGGATGTCTTCCCGGATGGCAGCCAGGGTCAGGACCTGTGATTTCTCCGCGTATCGATGAACTTCGGTTCGGCCCACTACGGAGATGGTAAAAGGTGGGTTGATAACTTCCACCGGAAGCGGAGGGGGTTGTTCCGGAAGAGCGGTGGGAGCATCGGGAGCGAAAGTCTGCAGGTCTGGCATTGGCTTCCCCTTTCAGTCGAGTCATTTTTCGCGATAGAGAGCTGGGCCCGTAATCAGCGACATATTTTGGATATTCGACAAGAATCATCCCACAGTGCGGGATTTTTCGCTATTGTGTAACCATCAGGGTGCCGTGTCAAGATAAATCCGGCGGGGAATTATCGAATCCATGCAGCCGCAATAACTCCTCATTGACTCCACTTTGAATTTCCGGGTATTTTGTTGACACTTCCATGTGCGCCTTCTAGCATCCCTGGCCATGGAGAAAACATTTCTTAATATCGCTCGAATCGCGCTGTTGTGTGTAACTGCACTGGCGCTGCTGCTCACCGCATTGTCCGGTATCTATGGCGCTTTTGAATTCCGTCCCGCTAGAAGCATCAAGCCGCCTCAGCTCGCCATCAAGCTCGCGGAAATGACCAAGCCAAAACCGGCTTCCACTTCCAGCGCTAACTCCGAACAGGACAAGAAGGAAACCACCTCCAAGCCCTGCCAGGATGCCGCTGGAAAAATCAATCGTCTCAACAAGGAGCTGGGCTGGGAAAAGAAGCAGGACTCCTCCTACAATCCGCTATCCAGGTCCTTTGAGAACAAGACCGTCATCGTCACCGACGTCACCATCGATCCGGAACGGCTTTGCTCTGGCACCAAGCGAATCATCGATGAGGAGAACGGCAAACTCGACAGCTATGTGAGCGGCATCCAGCTCTCGGGCCCTTATTACAGCAATCTGAACAGCTTTTTGGACGAAGTTTCCGCTGACTCCAAGCGCGTTCAAACTCTTGCCCCCAACGACGACAATCGCTACACCGTTTCCTCTTCCTTCAAGTGGTTCAACGAGCAGTTCGATGCCGCGGTTGACACCGCTCGTACCGATGCCTCCGCCACGGAAGCCGCTCACGCCGGCGCTCAGCTTCGCGGCGCCATCGCGCTCCGCTTCGCGGCTGTCGCCTTCATCTTTTTCTTCACCTGCTGCCTGATTCTGGTGTTCCTGCGCATTGAGGTCAATACCCGCGATCTGGTCGCCGCAACCCAGCTCCTACACAATCCTCCTACCCAAAAGCCCGAGTAATCTGGCGACCGAATACTGCCACGTCGCTCGTCTAACCAGGATTCAGCGGCTCCCAGGTCTTGATGTTGAGGTCTGGGAGCCCTGATTCTGTGCCAAGCGCAGCTGCTGCATGCAATGCCGTGCGATCCGGGCTATCATGGGTCATCGATTCACACGCGATGTGGAGGCCAACCAAATGTCCCAACCAGACTCGAACTCTCCCCGCACCCAGGGTCGCCGACAATTCCTCAAGGTTGGCGGAGCCGTTACCGCGGCGTTGCTCACGCCATCGGCCGTCTCCGCCGCTCCCCGCGCACTTCCTGGCCTGCCCTCGAATCCTGTAACCCCCACGGCCATGCCCACCCGCAACCTGGGCAAGACCGGCTACAAGATCGGCATCTTTTCGCTGGGCGGTCAGGCCGCGCTGGAAAAGCCTGACAACGAGGCCATTGCCGTCCCCATTGTGGAGCGCGCGCTGGACCTGGGCGTGAACTACATCGACACCTCCTCCATCTATGGCGGCCCGCTCCGCTGGAGCGAGCAGTACGTTGGCAAGGTGATGGCACGCCGTCGCAACCAGGCCTTCCTGGCCACCAAGACCCGGGAGCGCACCCGCGACGACTCCATGCGCATGATTGAGAAGTCGCTGCAACTGTTGCAGACCGATCACGTGGACCTGTGGCAGTTGCACGACGTGGGCACGCTGCATGACATCGAGCTCATCTTTGGCAAAGGCGGCGCCATGGAGGCCCTGCTGGAGATGAAGGAGCAGAAGGTTGTCCGCCATCTGGGAATCACCGGCCACTACCGGCCCGAAGCGTTGATGGAAGGCATCCGGCGCTATCCCTTCGACACCATCCTGATGGCCATCAACGCCGGCGATCCGCACCATTTCAGCTTCAACGAGGCCCTGCTGCCCCTGGCCGTCGAGCATCAGATGGGCATCATCGGCATGAAGATCCCCGGCCGTGGCCGCCTGCTTTCGAACTGGACGCCGCAGCCGCTGGAAGTGCAGAAGAAGATGTGGGAAGGCATGGTGCTTGCTCCCACACCTGGCACGCTCACCATGCGCGAAGCCATGTACTACACCCTCTCGCGCCCGGTCAGCACCGTGATCATCGGCTGCGACTCCATTGCCCAGCTCGAAGAGAACGTCCAACTCGCCCGCGACTTCACACCACTCAACGACGCCCAGCAAGCCAGCATCGTGGCCCGATCTGAGCCCGTGGCCAAGCCCGGCAACTTCTTCCGCTTCTACGAGCGGCCATAAGCTGCAGGCGCATCGTACACAATGACAACCTAACAGTCTGTGGTGAAAGTCGAAAAGGAAGAAAAACCGTTCCCCAGGGGCTAAAGCCCATGGTTATTTTGAGCCACTTACGGCACGACTAAAGTCGTGCCCTGACGCTTGTCGCTAAATACGGCACTTTCACCACGGGCTGCTAAGGGTGCCCTGGTCCCTCGCAGTTGGGGACCAGGGAAACAGAAGCCCCTCCATCCAGAAGCCTGGCGCCGAAGGCGCGGTTTGCCCCACCGCAGGTGGCAGTTGGCCTCACCGCAGGTGGTTTACCCTAGAAGTAGATGTCTTCTTCTCCCCGCAAGCCGCAGCGTCGCGGCATGGAAGCTTTTGCCTCGCGCGATTTCCGCCGCTTTCAGTTAGCGCGTGTTGTTGCCGTGCTCGGATACGCCGCGCAGTCGGTGGCGGTTGCATGGCAGGTGTACGCGATCACCCATCGCGCCATTGACCTTGGCTACACCGGTCTCGCCCAGTTCCTGCCCGGGCTGCTCTTTCTGCTGCCCGCTGGCCACCTGGCCGACCGCTTCGATCGCCGCCGCATCATCTTCCTCTGTTACGGCATCCAGGTGATCTGCACTTCGGCATTGCTCGTCATCGCCTGCATGCGCATTGAGAGCGTTCATCTCATCTACCTGGTGCTCTTCTTCCTGGGCACGGCGCGCAGTTTTGCCGGGCCGGCGAATAGCGCGCTGCTGCCGCATCTGGTGCCGGAAAAGCACTTTGTCAACGCCGTCACCTGGGGCTCCACCAACTTCCAGTTCGCCACCATTCTGGGCCCGGCGGTTGGCGGCGTACTGTTTGCCCTGCCACTGGAACACTGGTTCCCCAACACCCCGCTGGAGGGTGGAGGCATTGTTTACCTCTTCAACCTCTGCGCGCTGGCCTGGGCCATGGCGATGATCGCCAGCATGCACGTCCGCGTGGGCCGCATGGAACACCGCGACCTCTCGCTCAAGGTGGTGCTGGCGGGGTTTCAATACATGATGCGGTCGAAGTTACTTTTCGGCGCGGCTTCGCTGGATCTGTTCGCCGTACTGCTGGGTGGGGCCGTGGCGCTCACGCCCATCTTTGCCAACGACATTCTGCACACCGGACCCCGCGGCTTGGGCCTGCTGCGTTCCGCGCCTGCTGTGGGCTCGGTGATCATGTCGCTCTGCATGGCGCGTTTTCCGCTGCGCCGCCGGGCAGGGCACACGCTGTTTGTCTGTGTGGCCATCTTCGGCGCGTCCACCGTCATGTTCGGCCTCTCCCGGCAGTTTGTACTCTCGGTGGCGGCGCTCATCCTGGTGGGCGCGTCCGACGCGGTCAGCGTGGTCATTCGCGGCACCATCTTGCAGTTGGGCACGCCCAATGAGATGCGTGGCCGGGTGAGCGCCGTCAACGCACTCTTCATCGGCGCATCCAACGAGTTGGGCGAGTTTGAGAGCGGCGTCACCGCGCAATGGTGGGGCGCGGTTCGGGCCACGGTCTATGGCGGCGTGGGAGCCGTGGTGGTGGCAGGGCTCTGGGCCAGCATGTTCCCGCGCCTGCGCACTGCCGACCAGCTTACCGCGGAGGCTCTGCGCGCCTCTGTTGACGCTGAATAGCCACTGCCTCCAGTTAGCCTCCTGCCTGTAAAATGGGGACCAACCGGAGCGCGTTCTTCTATTCGCTCCCATGATCAGTGCATCAACGGAGGATGTGGTGAAACTCTGGCAGAAAGCTATTATCTCCATGCTCGTCACCTGCGTTCTGGGTGGACTTTACTTGGCGCAT
Organism: uncultured Occallatibacter sp.; assembly: GCA_964645855.1. GTDB lineage: Bacteria > Acidobacteriota > Terriglobia > Terriglobales > Acidobacteriaceae > Telmatobacter. Next base: position 17,248 of record CAZYDF010000056.1, on the reverse strand, counting down.
GTCTGGAACCAGCGCCGCGATCCCGGCGTCATCGCTCGCGATCAGCAGAACACCAAGTCCAACATGGATGACTTTGTGATCATGCGCTCCATGTCGCCGCACTACTTTGAGAACCTGAAGAGGATCGAAGGCCTCACGGTGTGGATGAAGAACGGCTACGTGATGCCTTATTTCCCCGCAACTGGCGGGCACATCCAGTTCTCCAAGCCAGCCGGGAAGATTCCCTCGGCGCAAAAGCTGGAGATCAAGAAGTTCGTCAAATCCTCGGTCCCTGCCGATCTCGACACGGGCATGTCGCACCCCGCCCATCAGGCCTTCGCGCTCTTCACCATGCCTCCCGATGCCCAGCAGTACGCCGTGGCCGTGGGCGACATCGAAGGCCAGGAAGAGGCCTACTTCTGCGACCTCGAGTTCTTCTACGACGATCCCCACACCATCTACGATCATTGGTCGAAAGATGTGTGGACCGCCATTGATGCGCGCCAGGTGAAGCCCGGCATGAGCGAGCGCCAGACGCACATGGCCATTGGCCTCAACGCCAACTACTCCAGCCACGAAAAGGGCAATCGCACCGTCACCTACGACCAGGCCGGCAAGAAGTGGGTTGTGACCTACGTGAACGACAAGGCCACCGTAATTAAGGCCCCGTAGGCACCACCTGCGGTGGGGCTGACCCGCTTCGCGCAGAGTTGTTGGGAAACGAAAGTTGATCGAAGAACAGAAGCAGATCCTTCGACTCACCACCCCCAGACTGAAGAGAACGCCTGGGGCCCCGTTCGCTCAGGATGACAGCTTTGTGGTGTTGAGGCTTGTGCCGCATCGCAGAGCGTATGACGGGATACATGCTGGACATGATGGGCATGAATGAAGGCCAGCCCCGAGCAAAGAGCACCAACAGAAAGGCCCGCCATCGGCGGGCCTTTCTGTTGGTGCACGCGAGCAGGCGTTTTGGGATTGCGGTTATTTGTGCGCGCCGTTGATCTCGAAGTTCAGGTAGCTGGAGAGATCGTTGACATCCTGTTCCGTGCCGCTCATGGGGGGCATGAACTTCCGGTAGGGCATGTCGGGCTTGTAGTCGTGCAGCATGACCACAAAGTTGCGGATGTTGGCGGAGTCGCGGCCGGAGAGCAGTTGGCGGATGGGCCGGTAGCCGTCCATCGTGTGGCAGCTCTGACACTCACCGCGGAAGATCGCCTCGCCGCGCGAGTAGCTGCTCTTGTTGTTGTAGACCCACAGCGAGTTCTTCAGGTAGCCTTCGTGGTTAATGCGCGCCACGTCGGGTACGCGCACGCCGTTCGAATACATCCAGCGCCCAATCACGTAGGGCTTGCGCAGCATCTCGCGCGAGTACTCGCCCGCGCCGGTGGCCATCAACGCCAGCAACAGAACCGCCAACGCATGGGACAGGTTGAACTCCAGCGGGTTGCGATAAGCCAGGAAGTAGGCCACGCCGATGATGGTGGCCGAGGTGATGATGATGACCAGCGCCATGCGCGTCACCGTGGAGAAGGTGCCGGCATTCACCGTATCAATGCCCAGCGAGAGCAGCGCCTGCTGCGAGGCCGGAACCATGAAGTAGTACCAGATCATCAGGAAGGGCATGGCCACAAACGAGGGCACCAGCCACTTCACACTCCACCTCACCATGGTGGTCTTCAACTGCGGCTGCTTGTCGCCGTCAATCTGGCTGGAGGTGATGAGCGCCCAGATGGCCGCCAGCGACAGGCACACGCAGGTGCGCAACAGCAGGCTGGGCCAGTAGGTGGGGTTGAAGAAGGCATTCCAGAACTTGGAGGCTTCAGCGCCCGTGCCAGCCACCGAGATCCAGGTGTCACCCGGCGTCAGCATGAAGGCCAGAATGCCGTTGATGATGATCAGCGTGAAGGCCGAGGCTCCGGCATAGACCCAACCCACGGTCAGGTGCAGCTTCTCGTCGATGCGGTCCCAGGTGTAGTAGTAGACGGCAACCGTGGCCAGCTCCACCAGGAAGAAGACCCACTCCATGGCCCAGCCAAAGACGAAGTTGTGAATCAGGGTGCTGGTGGCCTCGGGATGCGTCAGGCCGATGGCAAACCAGATGCCCACGCCGGAGACCGTGCCGTAGATCGCGGTCAGCAGCAGGAAGAACTTGGAGTGCTTGGCAATCTGCTTCAGCCAGGCGGCACGCAGCTCCGGGTCCTTGGTGGCCAGAGCCTTGCGTTCGGCCATGGGCAGGTAGAGTCCGCCGCCCACGGCAAATTGAGAGATCATGACGTGGAAGATGGCGATCATGCCGATCACCCAGCCTGAGCCGAGAACTGGAATTTCCCAAAAAGGATAGTTCATTTGCTAGCTCCTAGCTCCTAGCTTCCAGCTTCTAGCTCCGGCTCACTCCTGCTACCAGTTTGTTCCAGTGGCAGAATGAGCTAGGAGCTAGAAGCTGAAAGCTGGAAGCTGTTCTTATCGGATCGTCCAGTAACCAAGGACCGTGGTGAACAGCAATGCGATCACGGCAAACAGGCCGAAGTAGTGGGCAGCACGTCCGCGCTGGCCGCCTTCCTTCTGGGTGTCGTAGAACGGGATCAGAACCCACAGCAGAATGCCCACCGAGAACAGCAGGATGCCGGCAATCTCGCCCGGAGCGCCTTGCAGGAAGGGTACCTGTCCCAGCAGCTTGAGCATCTCAAAGGGACTCATGAAGTACCACTCTGGATGGATGCCCATCGGAGCCGGCGCCAGCGGATCGAACTGTTTGCCCAGCGTCCAAGGGAACACCGACGCCAGCAGCGCCAGAATGTTCAGGCTCACAATCCACATGGCCAGATCCTTGGCCAGAAAGTTCGGGAAGAAGGGCATCGATTTGCGCTCTGCCGCGGGCAGCGCTTCCACGCTGGGCGGAACCGCGTTGCCATACTTCTGCACCAGCCACAGATGGAAGCCGAGCAGCGGAACAAAGATGGCCGGGAGCACCACCACGTGCAGGGCAAAGAAGCGCTGGACGGTAAACTCGCCCACTTCCGTGCCGCCACGCAGCATGTTGGCCACCAGCGCGCCCACCCACGGGATCGACGCCGGAATCTCCAACCCCACCTTGGTGGCAAAGTAGCTCAGTTCGTCCATGGGCAGCAGATAGCCGCTGAAGCCAAAGACCGTTGCCAGCCCCAGCAATCCCATGCCGCTCAGCCAGCCCAGTTCGCGCGGCTTGCGGTAGGCCTTCATGAAGAAGACCGAGAACATGTGCACCATGATCGAGAAGATCATCAGGTTGGCGGACCAGGAGTGCGCGGAGCGGATCAGCCAGCCAAAGTGCATGGTAAAGCTGATCTGCCGGACCGACTCAAACGCCTCCGCCCCCGGCCGGTAGTACACCAGCAGCAGAACGCCCGTGAAGCACTGGACGAGGAATAAGAAAAGAGAGATGCCGCCCCAGTAATACCAGAACGTATGTTTGTGGACCGGGACCTGTTTGTGCCGGGCGAAGGCGACCAGATCGGTAAGTCCCAGCCGTTCGTCCAGCCATTCATACACGGAGCTCGTGATGCTCTTTGCGCTCATGCTTCTATCCTTTGTGCTCTCGACAGAACGAGTTCCTCAAGGTTTAAGCGTGAATCGGCGCTCGGAGCAAAGGCCGCGGCGGTTAGACCGCGGCCCATGCGGGAACGCCTAGCGGCAGAGCCAGCCGCCGTCAACGACCAGAATGTGGCCGTTCACGTAGTCGCTGGCAGCAGACGCGAGGAAGACGGCAGGACCGGCCAGATCGGAGGGCAGACCCCAACGACCCGCGGGAATGCGCGCCAGGATGGCTTCGGAGCGAACCGCGTCCGCCCGAAGTGCAGTGGTGTTATCCGTGGCCATGTAGCCGGGAGCAATGGCATTCACATTGATGCCCTTGCTGGCCCACTCATTGGCCAACGCCTTGGTCAACTGCGCAACCGCGCCCTTGGCCGAGGCATAGCCCGGAACGTTGATGCCGCCCTGGAACGCGAGCAGCGAAGCCGTGTTGATGATCTTGCCCGAGCCCTGCGCCAGCATCTTGTTGCCGGCGTACTGGCTCAGGAACCAGACGCTGTTCAGGTTGGTGTTGATCACCGACATCCAGAACTCTTCCGAGTGCTCAGCGGCCGGAGCGCGCTTGATGGTGCCGGCGTTGTTGACCAGAATGTCGATCGAACCGAAGGCCGAAATGGTGTCGTCCACCAGTCCGTAGGCAACCTTCCGGTCGCAAACGTCGCCCGAACGGCAGATGAACTTCACCCCGGTCTTTTCAACCTCGGCGATCACTTCCGGACGGACAGCATCGTAGTTGTGCAGCGTAACGTTGGCGCCAGCCTGCGCAAAAGCAATCGCCATGCCGGATCCCAGGCCCTGGCCGGAACCAGTCACCAGTGCATTCTTGCCCTTCAGGCTGAAAGAATCGAGAATTCCCATCGAGTTAGCTCCTTGGATTGCGATGAACAATTAGGATCAGTCGTTCGTCAATTCTTGTTCATCGAATTTGAGGCAGCTAGGCGCGCGATACCTGTACGCCCGCGTCGCTTACTGCCACCTTATAAAGAGTAAGCGGTTTGGGTGGGGGGCCGCTCACATTTGCGCCCGTGTAGGGGTTATATACCCCTCCATGGCACGCACAATGGATGCGATCGGCCTCCGGTTCGTACTGCACTGTGCAACCAAGATGGGTGCAAACCGCCGTCAGCCCAATCCAGCGATCGTCCGCGTGATGGATCAGCATCGCCGGTCTGGTGCCGAACTTGAACATCAGCACCGAGCCTTTGGGCAGCTTCTGCGCGTCCTTCAGGGTCACTTCCGTTACGGCGACGGCGCTGGCCGCCATCTCCATGGGGGACGCCAGGTAGCGATAAATCGGGTAGGCCAGTGCCGCGGTATAGGCCAGCCCGGCCGCGCCCGCAGCGGCCAGGAACGCACGCCGCGTGTTGCGCTCGCCGCTCTCTTCCACAATGGTTGCGCTCGTCTCAAGCTCGCTCATGGTTATGCCGCCCCTTCCATCGGTTTCTGCGCCCGCGCCACCACGGAGATCAACCAGCCAATCACGCCCAACCCGGCCACAAAGAGCACCAGGAACAGGCCGACCACGCTCCAGTTGGTCACCACCACGCGATCCCACACGTTATAGCCCTTGGAGAGCAACGTCAGGTCGCGCACCGCATCGCGGTAAACCACCAGCATGATCTCCAGCAGCAAGGCCAGCAGCACGCCCGACCACGCCAGCAAATTGGAGGCGATCTTGCCAAAGCCGGCAATTGCCGCCACCACAATGGCCACCACCACCAGCGCCAGCCAGCCGTAACCAGCCAGAGCGTAGTACTTGTAGAAGCCGTAGCCCTCGGGAGGCGCTGCCAGCATGGTCTTGACCACGCCCGGCTGCACCGCGTTGGCCCACAATCCGGCGGCCAGATACAGCACGCCAAACAGAACCGCTACCTTGCCGCCAATCCCGGCCAAAAACTTCTGCTCTTCCGCCGTGAAGGTTTTACGCGCCGAAATATAAACCAGCCACAAACCACCCAGGAAAAGTCCGCCGGCCATCATCATCAGCCAGCGCGGTTCGGTGGTGGGGTCGCCGGTGGGCAGATACGCGCCCAGCGCGGAGTTGGCATACATCTGCTTCCAGGCTTCAGGGCGCAGCATCAGGGTCATGTTGGTGGACAGAATGCGCGCAATCGAACCCGCCAGCAGCCATGCGCCCAAACCAGCCCACCAGGCCGACTTGCCCGCTTCCAGCCGCGACGAAAACTTGTAGAGCAGCCCGTAGGTGGCCATCAGCAGAAACACCACGGAGATCCAGTACACGCCAATCAGCACGCTCGACGTATAGAGCGCGCGGCCGTACAGAACCTGCGCAAACAGGAGCGGAGGCACACCCAGGTTAATCACAAACGTCATCACGACGGTCAGCCTGCGCGCTAGGGCGCGAGCTGTTACCTGCGCAAGCGCCGAGCTACGGAACAAGCTCAGCACCACCGCCAGCAACAGTCCGCCCAGCAGGATCTCGACGGCTACAAAGTGCAGCGACAACGTCACAATGTGCAGCAGCTTCATCAGCCACACAGGAGCGGGCAAGGGAATGGGATCGACTGCGGGAAACTGGGTCATGGCAACCTTCGGATGACTGCGAAGTGATTCCGAGTCTAGCTCGGTTCGCTGTACATTTGGATGTGACGACGGTCACGATTCTAGACAACTTTCATCTAAAAATACCAAACGACTCCAAATATGCGGGTTAAAAGAAAACCGGGAGGCTGCTATCAGCCTCCCGGTCCTTGTTTTCACCTGATCGTACAGCCCTTCGTCACAACCAAATTCTAGAAGGTAAAGCGCCCGGAGAGCTGCAAACTCCGCGGTCCCGCACCCTCTGCCTGCTGCAACGCGGTAATCGATCCAAAGCCCCCCGCATCCACCTGCATGTTCGGCGGCTCGTAGTTGCGGTGGTTGAAGGCGTTGGCCGCCTCGGCGCTGAACTGGAAGCTGATGTGCTCCGCCAACTGCACGCTCTTGGCCAGCGAGAAGCTGAAGATCGCAGTCCCCGGCCCCACCACGCCGCCCACCGGCGCATTGCCAAACCGGCCAATGCCGATGGCGTTGCCCAGTGGATCGGTGGTCTGGAGGTTGGCGTACGGGAAGGCCGCGGGATTCAGCCACTGCGTTGTGGTGGGGCGCGCCGCGTACGGCGACACGTTGCGCAGCTGATCCGGCCTGGTCTGGCCCACGGTGGTCAGGATGTTGGTATTCGCCGGGTCCACGGTGGTCTCAAACGGGGTCATGAACGGGCCGCTCTGCAGCACCGTCACGCCGCCCAGCTGCCAGTTGCCCACCAGCGCGTTCACCACCCCACCCCGGTTCAGCCAGCGCTGCGTGCGCCCCAGCGGCAGGTTGTACAGATACGTGGCCAGGAAGCGGTGGCGCCGGTCGTAGGCCACATTGCCGTAGTCGTGGCCGGGATTGAAGCGATCCGTCAAAAAACTGCCGCCGGCAATGGCAAAGGCGTTGGGAATGGCGCCGCCCGCATTCGACAGGTCGCGCGTAAAGCTGTAGCTGGCGTCAAAGGTCAGCGTCTTGCTGCCCCGCTTCTGCACTTCCACGGTGCCCGAGTTGTAGTTGCTGAAGGAGAGGTTCTGCACGCTCTGGATCACGGCAAAGCTCGAGAACGGACGCGCTCCGCTCACCGCATCGTACCCCTGTTTGTTGGCCGCAACCTGGTTCAAGTCCACCATGGAATCCAGATCCGAGCCCTTGCTGCCGGTGTAGCTGGCGCGCACGCCAATGCCCTTGCCCAGATCCTGCTCCACGGTCAGGTTCCACTGCTGCACGGTGGGTTCCTTGTAGTGCGTGGGGTAGGCGTAATCGAAGTTCGCCGTGCCCGCTGCCGACGCGGCAAAGGGCGTCTGGCCGGTCAGGTTCGGGAACGAGAGCAGCGGAGTGCCGCTGGCGTCGTAGTCGTTGTTGTAAGTGGGCAGATAGCTGGCATGAACCGCCCAGCCGGTGTAGAGCGAGAAGCCCAGCGGGGTTTCAATAAACCGTCCCCAGCCGCCGCGCAGCACCGTCTTGTCGTTGTGCAGCGGACGCCAGGCGAATCCCACACGGGGAGCCCAGTCGGTCCAGTTCGTGAAACGCAGCGCCTCCGGCAGCCCGGCCTGCGCAGCCGTAATCACCGGCGTAGGGCCGATGGCCGCGGCAAAGTCGGACGACGTAGTAGCCAGCGCCGCCTGGTTCGGCACCACCACGGCGCCCGTCACCTTGGAGCCGTTGCTCCCCGTGCCGGTCCAGTCCGGAACAAAGGTGGCCGTGTTGCCGGCTGTCTCGCGGATGGGCGGATGCAGCTCGTAGCGCAGGCCCAGATTCACCGTAAGCGTGGGCGTAACCTTCCAGTCGTCCTGCGCAAAGAAGGCATACGAGTAGCCGCGCCCATTCATCTCCGGCTTGTTGGTCTTGCTCACTTCCACATGATCCGGATAACCGAGCAAGAACGCAGTGTAGGGATCGCCAATCGTCGAACCCACTGAAGAGTCGCCGTTGAACGTATACCAGCCCGAACGATAGTTGCCGTAGACGTTGTCGTCGTGGTCGGTAATCAGCTTGAAGTCCGCGCCCCACTTGAACGAATGCGCTCCGCGCGTCCAGCTCAGGTTATCCAGCAGCTCGATAATCTGCCCGCGCTGCGTGCCCGGATTGCCCGCGCCCGTCGACATGAAGCCGCTAATCTGGATCTCCGGCGCTTCCGAATAGTTCAAGTCCGGCTGCAAGGCAACCATGCCCGTCTGCGCCAGAACGTTCGCGGTCGAAAACCTCTGCGTCTCCGAAGTGTGCTGCGCGTTGAAGCCGCCGCGGAACTCGTTCATCAGCCGCGGCGTGAACACAAAGTTATGCGCAAAGGTCAGCCCTTCGTCGATCTCTGGCGTGTTGAAGCCGCCCAGCAGCGGGCTGCCCGCCTCCGCGCAGTACGTGATCACGCACTGCTCCGAAGGCGCCGTCGTCACCTGCCGGTTCTTGTAGCTGAAACGCGCAAACATCGTCTGCCGGCTGCCCAGCGTCTTGTCCACGCGCACATCGCCCTGGTTGGCGCTGATGGGCGCGCGGAAGTTGTTCTGGTAGTTGTTCGCGTAAGTGCCCACCGCGCCGTAGTTCGGCGTGGGCATGAGCACATTAAGCAGCTTGGCGGAGACGTTGCTCACCGGCACCGCGGAGTTGGTCAGCTGCGTGCCGTCCGGCGCATACACCGCACTCACGCCTTGACCATTCAAATACTCCGTCAGATCGCCCGAACGCATTGCCATACTCGGCACGCTCAGCAGCAGCGGCGTCTCCCGCGGCAGCCGCAGGCCTTCGTAGCTGATAAAGAAAAACGAAGGCTTGTCGGTGGAACTCAAATGTGCAAACTTCAGCGGCCCGCCCAGCGTGCCGCCAAAGTCGTTCATGATCACCTTCGGCTTGGCCAGCGCAAAGGGATCGTTGGCGTTGAAAACCGTATTTTCATGGTTCTCAAAGACGCCGCCGTGGAACTGGTTGGTACCGGCCTTGCTCACGGTAGTAATGTCAGCCACGCCGCTGAACTCCGCGTTATTGTTCGACTCGCTCACGCGAATCTCTTCAATGGAATTGAAGCTGGGGAACATCTCGTTCACCGGCCCACTGAACTCCACGCCCACGCTGGAGATGCCATCAATGGTCACGCTCAAGAGCGCGGCGGTGGTGCCCATCACGGCCAGCTCACCGCTGTCGTCGGTCTGCACGCCGGCTTCGGTGGTCAGTGTGGAGATGGGGCTCGTAGACCCCGCCGAACGCGAGTAGACCGCAATCGGCAGGCTCACCAGCTCCTCGCCCACCTTGGTCTCCGCCAGGTTCGACACATCGGTGGTAATCACCGGCACGGAGTTATCGGCCACAATCACCGTCTGCGTGTCCGCGCCCGGTCGCAGCACCACATCGGCGCGCCGCGTCTCGCGTGCAGTCAGCACAATGGCCGGCAGCGCCTGCTTTTCAAACCCTGGTTGCGCAAAAGTAAGCGTGTAATGGCCCACTTCCACATTCTTGAAGGCGAAACTCCCGGTGTCGTCGGTTGCCAGCTTGCGTTCCACGCCCGTGCCATCGTTGCCCAGAACAACTTGTGCCCCGGCCACGGCCGCGCCGGTGGTGTCATGCACCGTGCCCAGAATCGTCCCAAACGTAGACTGTGCACCAAGGTAACTGCAGCTGAGGTTCAGCACGAAAACGATCGCGAAACACTGCGCAAGACGCCACGCCCGGCACACGCCGGGAAGGGAGGTTTTTTTCATCAGGAAGAAGCCTTTCAAGAAAAGGTGGACGGGGCCCCGTCAACTTCATCAGATTTTCATCTGGATTCAATTCATAATGTACCGTCCGCAGACCGCTCCAGCGCAGCTTTTTTCAGGGATTTTTTGACGCTCCCGCGCCGTGCGGTTGTGCAGAGCGCGCTCCCCCCTCGAATCTTCTCCACTGAACCCTTTCCGGAGCACAAAAGTCCGATCTTGAGACGCAGGAAAGAACCATGTCCATTTCTGCACCTTTCCACATCAAGATCGGCGCGCAGCGCGTCTGCCGCACCGCAGGTACCTGGGTGCCCCATGTCTCGATTTTGAGAGATGGGAAAGAAGGGGCCCATTCAGCACACAATACCCGCGCCGTAGGCGCAACGCAGGTTAGCCCCACCTTTCAAGGTGGGGTAGGCGGATCCAAACAAATTCCGGGAGTCCCGTAGGGACGGCGCGAACAGCCATGGAATGCCGTTGGAGAAACGCGAAGCGGGCTGCTGCATGCAATGCGTCCCGGAGGGACGGCGCAAAACAGCAAAACTCTAACCTCGGGGAACGCGAAGCGAGCCTGCCGCACCGCAGGTGCTTGCATTGCCCGCCCCAAAGTGTTTCAATCAGGTGAAGAAGAAACAGGGGTGCTCCACGCAGTGGGGCTGAGAACATACCCTCGTACCCGATCCGGATAATGCCGGCGTGGGAAGCTTTCCAAAGCCAACTCCACATTCTCAGTTCTCATCTCCTGTTTCCCGCTGATTTAGGGGAAACCGTGTCCTATTCCAATTCCGCACTTCGCATCGCCGTCCTCGTTGCCGCGCTCTCCGCCGCTCTCAACGCGCAATCCGCGCCCACACCGCCCCCACCAGCCACCGCGCCGCAGCAGACAAAGGTCGCGCCCGTCACCACCACCGTCATCGTCCGGGGCGAACTCCGGGACGACTATCTTCCGGACTCTGTCGTTACTGGCCTCCTCGACCCCGCTCCGCTGCGGCAAACTCCGGTCTCTGTCGATGTGCTTACCCGCGACTTGTTGAACGATCAGGGCATCCGCTTGCTTTCCGAAGCTGTCAAAAACGACACCAGTGTCGGCGAGGATTATGCGCCGGTGGGCTACTACGGCGACTACCAGATTCGCGGCATCCCCATCGACCTGGCCACCGGCCTCAAGATCAACGGCCTCACCATTGCCGGCGAACAGGACGTCCCACTTGAAAACAAGCAGGAAATCGAGTTCGTCAAGGGCCTGGCAGGGGTGGAGAGCGGCGTGGCCTCTGCTGGCGGCCTGATCAACTTTGTCACCAAGCGCCCCTCGTACATTACCGCCTTTGACACAGCCACGGACCATCGCGGCTCCTCGTTTGGCGCTGTCGATCTGGGCCGCTTCTTCGGCAGCCGCAAGCAGGTGGGCGCACGCGTCAACCTTGCCGGCGAGCACATCATGAGCTATGTGCAGCACGCCGATGGCTGGCGCGGTGTGGGCGCGGGCGCAGCCGACTGGCGCATCAACCCCGCCACCACCCTCACCTCCGACTTCGAGTACCAGCACAAGGTGGAGCGCTCGGAGTGCGGCTACCAGCTACTCGGCAGCACCGTGGTGCCCGACATCAGCCGCCTTTCTCCCTCCACCATGCTCGGCTTCCAGAGCTGGGAGAAGCCCAACACCTTTGACACCTGGAACGCCAGCAGCCGCCTCACCCGCGATCTGCCCCGCAACTGGCGCGCGCAACTCGCCGCCTCGCTCAGCCACTCGCTCATTGACGACAACGTGGTCTATGCCTACGGCAACAGCGTCGCCGGTCCCAGCTACTTCTTTGCGCCCGACGGCACCTACGACATCTACGACTACCGCAACCCGGGCGAACTGCGCATCGACGGAGTGGCCGAAGCGCTTGTCTCCGGACGCGTCAAAACCGGCGCACTCACCCACGAGATCACCGCTGGCGCCGATCTCTTCCTGCGCAACGTGCGCATGCCCGGCTTCTATACCTATGCCTCTCCCGCATCGTCGGACGGCGTCATTCAAGACGGTTCGCTTTACACATGGGTCGGCTCGGAGAACATCTACCAGAACGACCAGGCGTTTCCGGCAGCAACGAATTCAGCGGGTGTCGCCGAACAGGCTGGTCCGCGCCGGCTCTACGAAGACAACCACCAAAGCTCGCTCCTGCTTCAGGATCGCATCCGCATTCCGCACGGATTCCAACTCATCGCCTCTGGCCGTTTTGACAACCTGCGCGATCACAACTCCTCTGCCTTTGCCACCACGCCCTGCATCACGCTCCCCGTCGGCACAACCAAGGCGGCAAACGATCCCTGCCCGGTTGGCGAGGTGCTCAACTCCTCCGTCAATACCGACAAAAAGCTATGGCTGCCCCAGTACGCCGCCACCTACAACCCGGTTTCGACCGTTACCCTCTACGGCAACTACGGCGTGCTGCTCTCGCTCGGTCCGCAGGCTCCGTGGTGGGCGGATAACGGCAGCCAGTATCTTGCACCCTTCTTCACGCGCCAGGCTGAAGCCGGCGTCAAGTTCGCACCCACCCAGCGCATGTTGGTCACCGCGGCCTGGTTCCGCATGACCACGCCGTTCTTCTACCCTGTTCCGGATGGCCGCGGCAACTTTGAATTTGCTTCCGATGGCCGCGAGGTGCACAACGGCTTGGAACTGAACGCTGAAGGCAAGGCCGCCCACTGGCTACGCCTCACCGGCTCGCTGACGGCCATGAATGCGACCAGCGAGCGCACCTCGAACGCCAGTTACAACGACAAGCAGATCATCAATCAGCCGCACCTGCGCAGCTCCGTCTTTGCCGACGTGCTCGTGCCCCACGCCCACAATCTGCATCTGATGCCCGGCTGGAGTTATACCGGCCTGAAGCAGGCCACCCGCGACGACACCGTGAGCGTTCCCTCTTACAACATCTTCAACCTGGGCGCGCGTTACACCGTGGGCGGTGAAGAAGGCCACCTCACCTTCCGCGCCTACGCCGACAACCTTGCCGACAAACGCTATTGGAAGGACACCGGCGCAAACTACGGCGACACCTTCCTGCACCTGGGCGCTCCCACCACCGTACGGCTCTCCGCCCACTACACTTTCTAGGCACCTGCGGTGCGGCAGACGGGCTTCGCCCCAAAGACGATGCAGCAGGTCATTCGCTGCATACAATACCCGCAAGGGCTTTAACCCCAAGGCAAAAGTGCATGACAGAACAAACCCAGGTTCACAGCATGGACGGCTCGCTGGTCGCATCGGACTGGCCGCCGCTCACCCTCGCGGAACTCCGCCCCCTGCTGACGGAGTTCCCTGGCCTGGGCACGCCCTCGCGCATCCTCACTGTCAGCCCCCGCCCCTTCTCCGCGGCCAGCGTGGTCGAAACCACCACCGGCAGCATCTTCGTCAAGCGCCATCCTCGCGCCGTACGCAACGCGGAAGGCCTGGCAGAAGAGCATCGCTTCATGGCCCATCTACACGCTCGCGGAGCTGCCGTACCTCTGGTCTACGCCACCGCAACCGGCCAAACCGTCGTTGAGCGCGGCGAATGGACCTACGAGCTGCACAGCATTCCAGCCGGCATCGATCTCTATCAAGACGCGCTCTCCTGGACGCCCTATCTCTCCACCGCACACGCCCAATTCGCCGGCCAGTCGCTGGCGCGGTTGCATCACGCCGCGCTCGGTTTCGATGCGCCGCGGCGGCCCGTGCGTCCGCTGGTCTCCTGCTTCTCCATCTTCGCCTCCGTCAATCCCGCAGCGGAACTGGAACGCTATCTGGCCGCCCGACCCGCGCTTGCCACCCATCCCAGGGTGCGCCGTTGCGCGCTGGAAGCGCTGGATCTGCTTGCTCCCTTCCACGCCGAGCTTCTGCCCTTGCTGCCCGCTCTGCCCGCGCTCTGGACCCACAACGACCTGCACCCTTCCAACCTGCTCTGGTCCAGCAGCAGCCACTCCGCGCGTCCCACTGCCGTACTGGACTTCGGGTTGGCGGATCGCAGCTTTGCCGTCTTTGACATTGCGCAGGCCATTGAGCGCGCGCTGGTGGAGTGGCTGGCGATTGTAGAGCCGGGCTCGCCGCCAGAGGCCGCCACCATTCACTTCGATCAGCTGGACGCGCTGCTTGCTGGCTACGAAGCAGTCCGCCCGCTCACCGCGGCGGAAGCCGAGGCCCTGGCCCCCGTCACCGCGCTCTGCCACTTTGAGTTCGCGCTCACCGAAGCGGACTATTTGCTAGGCGTGATTGACTCTGAAGAGAAGGCGGTCTACGCCTACCAGAGCTATCTCGTCGGCCACGCGCGCTGGTTCCACAAGACTGGAACCAAACTGCTGGACGCTCTGCGCCAGCGCGCAGAAACAGCAAAGGAGAGCACTCCGTGAGCGCCCTCCTCTTGCCTCTCGTCCACTATCTGGCCGCCAACGCCCTGGAAATGACAGGCGTCCAGATCACCATCCTGGGGATCTGGCTCACCACCCGCCGCAACCTGCTCTGCTGGCCCATCACGTTGGTGGCCGACCTGCTCTATCTGGCCATTTTCTATCAAGCCCGACTGCTCTCCGACTCGCTGTTGCAAGCCTTCTTTATCGCCTTCACACTCTACGGCTGGTGGCACTGGAGCCAGGGAGTGCGCGAAGAGGGCGAGGTCCGCATTGAGCCGCTTGCCTTGCGCGGTTGGGTTGGGGGACTGGCTGCGGGCGCTGTGGGGTCCATTCTGCTGGGCTGGCTGATGACGCATCTGGGCGCGGCGTTGCCCCATCTGGACGCCACCCTCACCGCCTACAGCCTAGTGGCCAGCTGGTGGGGGGCGCGCAAGCACGTGGCCAACTGGTGGCTCTGGATCGCTGTCGATCTCATCTACATCGGCGAGTACATCTACAAGGGCCTGCTACTCACGGCCCTGCTCTACGCCCTGCTGGTGGTGCTCGCCATCGTGGGCCTGCGCAGCTGGAGCCGCGCAGCGGAGACCGCGCCGTAGGCGCAGTGTATGTTAGCCCAGCGCTTCAGCGCTGGGAAAGCAGCACCATAGGGAAACTAAGTCCCGAAAGGACGGCGCGAACCCTCGTACAAAGGCGTCGTGAGCATCGCGAAGCGGCCTGCTGCATGCAATGCCGCGAAGCGGGTTGCCGCACCGCGGGTGCCTACCGCCCGCATGCCGACGACCCCGTCTTGAACCGCCCCACCAGCCGCTGCAGAATCCGCCGCCAGCTGCGACAGATTCTGGCAGGCCTCGGCCGAGTCCTGCGCGGAGGTTGAGGCTCTCCCCGCGCGAAAATACCTCCACGCCCATTTTCTCTGCTTGGAGAGCTGATCGTTCCGAACCCTACGTGGAAACCGGCACCGTCACCGGCCGCGGCGCCATTGCCGGCCGCACCAGTTCCTGCGGCCACACATACACCGCCAACCTCCGCGAGTAGTGCAGCACCGGCGCTATATCCGGCAGCGCAATCCCGATGCTGGCCGCCAGATCGTTGCGCTCAATCTCCGCCTCCGCCTCTTCCAGGGGCCAGGGAATGTAGTGCAGATTGGTACGCGTGGCCTGGCCCTGGCGATTGACGCCAAACAGGCAGCTGCGCTCGGTCATGAAGTACTCAAACGTCCCGGCGCGCACATCTGTCGTTCGCTCGCTCGGCCCCAGTCCCCGGTAACGCGCCTGGAAGATCACCGGCCGCACCGTCAACCGGCGGCGACTGTAAAAGGCAAACTCGCGATCCGAACGCTGATCCATCCGCATCTCCGCCCAGTGGTAGGGCAGCTGGAAGTAGACCCGCGCAAACAGGGCGGCAAACGGATTGCTCGCGTCCATGGAAAAGGAGTAAATGCCTGGCGTTCCCGTGTAGCGGTCGCGGACGTAGGTGCGCACATTCAGGTCCGGAAAACGGCGCACACCGGGCACCGCCGGCATGCCGCGCATCTTGATGCGCTCCAACCAGAACGGCACCACCCCCAGCCAGGCCTGCCCCTGAAAGGTGTCCACATCCAGCCCCTCCGGCAGCAGCGCCGCCATCTGCGCCACTGGGACCGGCCAGTGGGCAAACAAGAGGTCGTTCCAGCGCAACGCGGCTGCCCAGCGGCCTGGCGGCAGCGGCCGGGGCCGAAAAGACGTGCGAATCTGAAATTGCCGCATCAACTGCTCCAATGCGCCATCGGTTTTTCGAGCATCCGCCCAAAATCGCAACAGCATGGTCAGGCCCAGCACCGTAGATTGATCCCAGTCAAAGCAGTCAGGACCGGAGACCCGCCATGGCCCAAATTCCGGCCACTTTCCATGACTTCCGCTTTCTAGTCTACCCAATGCCGTATTCTGTTCGCGAGACCTTTCCAATGTCCAGAGAATCTTTTGTGCCCCCCGCCAGCCAGAACCAGACTGATGTTTTTGCCGTCCACGGTGCCGATCCGGAAGTGCTGGCCTATGCCATGGCCAAGTATTCCCGCTCCGCCCTCTCCATGCGCGAGTCCCTGGCTGAGATCGGCGCCCAGCGCGCCGAGCAGTTTCTCAACACTTTTTATTTTCAGTACGGCCATCGCTCCATCGCCGATCTGGCCCACATCGCCTTTGCCGTGGAGCGGCTCAGCCTGCTGGCCGCCATCCTGCTTGTCGATGAACAGCGCTGGGACGGTCAGGAGCGCTCCACCCGCTACCAGAATTTTTTAAAATCCGGCTGGTATCTTCCGGATTTCGGAACGGATGCGGCCTCTGCCGCGCTCTACACCAGCACTATCGGCAACCTCTTTGCCGCCTATCAGCAGACCAATATCTCCGTGCTGGAGGTACTGCGCCGCCGCATTCCCTGCCCCGCCACACTCGACGAGGCGGCCTGGCTGCGCACCCTCCGCGCCCGCGCCTTTGACGTAGCCCGCTACCTGCTCCCGCTGGCCACCAACACCTCACTCGGCCAGATCGTGAGCGCCCGCACCCTGGAAACCCAGGTCTCGCGCCTGCTGGGGAGCCCTCTGGCCGAGGTGCGCGAGCTCGCCCTCAAGCTCCGCGACGCCGCCACCGGCCCCGCCTGGAACGTGCAAGCTGCCTCCGCGCAAACCCTTGTGGACAAGATCGCTGCCGCCAACCCCGAGCTGGCAGCAGAGGCCGCCGCCCTGCTCCAGCGCGAGGTCCGCACCGCGCCCACGCTGGTCAAATACGCCGCCGCCAACCCCTACCAGCAGCAGACCAACGCCGAGCTGACTTCCGCCGCGGCCGAGCTGCTCTCCGGTCTGCCTATCGCCGCCGCCCCCGTCGTCGATCTGGTCGAGCGCACCGAAACCCTCGAAGTCGAGCTGGCTTCTACCCTGCTCTACTCCGCCAGCCACCATTCCTACCGCCAGATTCGCGATCTGGTGGCCACCCTGCCTGAAGCGCGCGTCAACGAGATCGTCGACCTCGGCCTTCGCCACCGCAGCCGCCACGACGAAGCTCTCCGTGCCTTCCACGCCGGAGCCGCCCTGCGCTTTGACATCCTCATGGACATCGGCGGCTTCCGCGACATGCACCGCC
>CAZYDF010000055.1:0-27685 GCA_964645855.1 uncultured Occallatibacter sp. | reverse complement strand
CTACGTACTTCGTCCGCGGACGGGTATTCAGATCGGCGAGCACCTGGTAGCTGCGCTCGTCGGCTTGCAGACTGGCTACCTTGCTCTGCTTGTCGTTGAGGTTGCCGAAAGAGATGGCCGTGGCCGGGCAGGCCTGCTGACAGGCGGTCACAACTTCTCCGTCACGCACGGCGCGGTTTTCCTTGTCGGCATCGATCTTGGCAGCCGAGATGCGCTGCACGCAGTAAGAGCACTTCTCCATGACGCCGCGGGAACGAACCGAGACGTCGGGGTTGCGCATCAGCTTCAGGCTTTCGGTTTCAAAATCGCTGAAGAGCAGGAAGTTGAAGCGGCGCACCTTGTAGGGGCAGTTATTGGAGCAGTAACGAGTGCCCACGCAGCGGTTATAGACCATCGCGTTCAGGCCTTCCGGCGTGTGAACCGTTGCGCCCACCGGGCAAACCTGCTCGCAGGGCGCGTTCTCGCAGTGTTGGCAGGCCATGGGCTGGAAGTGGGCCCGTGGGGCCGCTAAATCTCCCTCGAAGTAGGTGTCAATACGCAGCCACTGCATGTTGCGGCCAATGCGAACCTGCTGCTTGCCGACTACGGCAATGTTGTTCTCCGCATAGCAGCCCACAATGCAGGCGTTGCAACCGGTGCAGCTGGCCATATCGATGGACATGGCCCACGCATTGTCCTTGTACTCCCAGTTGGGAAAGAGCGTGTTCTCAACGTCGGTCTTTTCGCGGCCCTGGCCTTCATTCGCGAAGCCCTTGTTCTTTTTGTATTCGTCCAGCGTGGCATAGCGAATAATGCCGCGCTCGTCGATAGCCTCATCGCCTTCGAGCGAATTATTGCCCTTGCCCTTGCCCGCAAAGGCTTCCGAGCGATGGTCCTGATAGTGGCTCTTGGTGATGGCCGTGCCCCACTTGCCCTCCAACCTGCGGATGGAGCCGATAGCAACAAAGGGCGATGCGGCAGTCTGGACAAGATAAGCGTTGAATCCCGCGCCCGAACCCACGCGGCCCGCAAACTCGCGTCCGTAACCAAGATGCACGGTGACGGAGTTATCCGGATGGCCCGGAGCCACGATGACCGGAGCCTTCACCTTGCCCATGCCCACGGTAATTTCGACAATATCGTCTTCCGCAAGGCCAAGCTTGGTCAACGTTGCACCACTGACAATGGCGGCGTTGTCCCAGCTAAGGTTTGTAACTGGCTTGGGTAACTCCTGCAGCCAGCCATTGTTCGAATAGCGGCCGTCGTAAACGCCGGGATCGGGGCGGAAGATGATCTCCAGCCCTTCGTGGGGAGCGGGAACAGACCCCTTGTAGGAAACACTCGCGCTTGGCTTGGAGGTTTTCTCGTAGGTTGTGCCTTCGATCCAACCCGCATGCAGGGCCGTGCGCCAATTCTTGTCGAACTCACCCGACTTGGTGAGAACCGGCTTCCAAGTCTCCTGCACCGCGGCATAGGGGCTCAGGCCGGGCTCATCGAGCAACGCCTGCAAAAGATGATGCGCGCTCTTGCCGCCATAAAGCGGATCGATGAGCGGCTGCACGATGGATGCGGTGCCGTCGTAGGCGCGCGCATCGGACCATGACTCAAGGTAGTGCGCGGCGGGAATGTGCCAGTGCGCGGCCTGCCCAGTCTCGTCCACATGCGAGCCGAGATGCACGATGGTCTTAGCCTTGTTGATGGCCGTCGAAAAACCAAGATCGGCTGGCGTGGCGTAGACAGGATTGGCGTTGAGAATCACCAGCCAATCCACCTTGCCCGCATAGAGATCGCCCACCAGAGACTTGAGATCGGCGAGTTGGTTCGATGGCAGTGGATTCAATGGCTCCGGCGCTATGAAAGCCGTCTCGCCCAGATTGCCCAACGCATCGTTCATGGCCGCGGCCAGCATTGTGACCGAGCTGTCTTGATAGATGCCGGGAAGCACGACACACTTGCCCGCATGAGCCTTCAAGTCCTTGGCCAGCGCGGCCAGAAACTTTTTCTGCTCTTCTGTCCACGCGTACGCCGGAGGATTGACGCCCGCCACACCCACAGCCTTGGCAAGCTCCGCCGCGAAGGCCGGAACCTCACTGGCGCGCAGGCCCAAGCGATGTTCCGCCTTGAGACCCGTTGTAGTAGTGGTGGACTCGATCGAGTAAAGCCGGTTCAGCTTCTCGGGATTCTTGCGCCGCTCCGCATACTGGCGAACCAGCTTATGGAAGCCCGGATAACTCGATCCCGAAAGGAAATCCCCATCGAGCGAGACGATGACATCGGCCTCGGCCAGATCGTACTGCACGTTCAGGCCAGTCTCCAGCGCCGTGCCGGCAATCGCGGGATCGTACTGCACCAGCTTGGCCTTGGGGAAGGCTTTTTGCACCTGCTGCCACTGGCGGGCGAGTGTCGGCGACGTAATCGTGGAGCTGAGGAAGTAGATGCCCGTACCGTCTTTGGTGGAGAGCACCTTGTCGCGGAAGCCGAGGGCGAACTCCGCCCACTCGCGCTGCTCGCCGCGATAGAGCGGATGCTGGGAGCGGTCCGGATCGTAGAGGTCGAGCAGCGAGCCCTGCGCAAACAGATCCGAAGAGCCGCGATTGTAGGCGTGCTCCGGATTGCCATCGACCTTGATGGGACGATACTGATCTGCCTTGACCAAGAGCGGCAACGCTCCAGTGGCTGAGGGGAAGGCCGTGGCAAAGTAGTTCGGCTTGCCCTGGACCAGATCCTCCGGCTGCTTGACGTAGGTCAGGATGGGCTCGTCCGGCTGCTTGGTACAACCCGCCAACCCAGCCAGCGCCAGCGAGGCGCTCATCACCTTCAGGAAGCCACGACGCGTGACCGGATCCACCCACTCGGCCGCGGCCTGCGGGAACTCGCGCTCCACGGCGGCCTGAAACTCGGGAGTATCGGCCAGCTCGTCCAGCGAGCGCCAGTATTTCTTGCCCTTGGTGGCCTTCAGCTCCTGGCGCACTGCCGCAAGCGACATAGGCTGATTCGTTTCGTTTTCGCTCATCCGCCCGTTCCTGTCTTCGCTCATCGGTGGCAGACCTCGCAACTGGTCAGATCCTTGGGAGTCCGTACCTTGTAGTGATCCACCAGAAAATGTCCCATCTCTTCCTGGCTGGTAAATTTCTTGTACTCCGGCGTCGCGGCCAGGCTGAGCGCAACCGGCTCAAAGCCCGCGTGAACGCCGGGGTCCTTCGCCGTGCAATCCACCATCTGCGCGGTGGGCAGGCCGGTTTTGCCGTTGGCCGCGCACCACACCGGATGATCGGCTGCCGGCTCGCGCCAGGCCATGTTGTACACCTGCTGCGCGGGGCGGAGATTTTTGGCCGGATTGCGGTGACAGTCCAGGCACCACTCCATCTGTAACGAGTTCTGCATGTACATGAGCGGCATCTGGTTCACCTGACCATGGCAGCTCACGCAGCCCACGCCCTTGGCTACATGGATCTCGTGGCTGAAGTAGACGTAGTCGGGCAGGTCGTGGACCTTGGTCCACTGCAACGACTCGCCCTTGGCCCAGCTCTCGCGCACCGGCTCCAGCAACTGGGCGTTGGTCCAGATCTGGGCGTGGCAGTTCATACAGGTCTTGGTCGGGGGAATACCCGCGTAGCTGGAGCGCTCCACAGAGGTGTGGCAGTACTGGCACTGCAGGCCCAGCCCTTCCACGTGGTGCTTGTGGCTAAAGGCCACCGGCTGGTCCGGCCTCTGGCCCTGCCGCGTCACCCAGGGGGAGCGCTGCAGTTGGTCCAAAGCCACACCAAGGGCGATGACGGTCAATCCCGTCAGCACCAGGCCCATCCGTGCCAGAGCGTTGGAGCTGCGGTCGAAAAGTTGCGCCATGAGTCGATTCCTTGCCTGGTTGTGCAGATCCAGATGTTCCCGCCGTGACAGCGATCACACAGGTCATGTGCAAGATTGGTTTCGAGGCATAAAAAAACACCGAGGGGAAGTGCCTCGAAGGAGCAACGTCAGCCAGTTCTACAAATATTCGACACCGGGACGAGAACCGAAGATGCAGTTTATTCGTTCCCTGGTCACGCTCTAACCGGCTTTGCTGTCAACCGATTGTGACGTAGATTGCTACGGACGACACTCTCCGTATGGGGCTCAAGGGGGAGCTTTCCGGTATCCGTAGCAATTTCCGCAAATTTACCATGGCTTGCCTGCGACTGGCCAGCGCTAATTGTGTCGTACATCACAAAAGTTTCGCCTGCCCTTCTCATTATGTAACGGGCAGGCGATAGGTTCCATTACCGGACCAGCGCCATCACCAGGCCCCCGGAGACCACCAGAGCCCCACCAGCCCAGATGGCAGGGGTGGGCGCCTGGCCAAAACGTACCCGGTTGAGAATCTGCGCGACCACGAAGAATGCGGCCACGTAGACGCCCAGCAGGCGGCCAAAGTCCCAGCGAGGCAGGTTGACGCTGGCTCCATAAGCGGCCAACACCATGCCACCCAACCCAATGGTGATCCACCGGCCCATGCCGCTTTGCCGGTAAAACGCAGTCTGGAACAAGGAGTCGCCCAAGGCCTCAAGGAAGGCTGCAATGCACAAAAACAGGATCGCCCCCGCGGGGCTCGCCACCAAACGGTTCAAAATCTGCATATTTCTTTACAACCTCCAGGGAAGACAACGGCGCTGCGGGGAAGCGCAACACCGTCGCCTTGATGATAGCCGCAGAGATGTCAGGAAGTAGTAAAGGGCATTGCATGCAGCAGACGCGCTCCGCGCATGTTGGGGCGAATGCGTCGCCCCTGGTTCAATCCGAATTGGCACCGCGATGACGATTTGCCGGCTATGCCAGAACTGGCTTTGTTCTTTTCCCGGGTCTCAAAAACGAGACCGGGGGCACACCGGCATATTCATGCCTACGAGCGCTGTGAAGGTCCAGGCGCTGTAGCGCAAGCTATCATGGAGCGTTGAGAGGGAGCGCCCGCATGATGCACCTTCAGTTGTCTTTTCTTTCCGGAAGTCTAGCCAGTCCAATCTGGGTTTTAGCTAGCGGAATGATTGCGCTTGTCCTGATCACGCTGCTGACGTTCGTGGTTTTCTGCCTGTATGCGCGGGATATGCGGCGGATTGCACGTGCGGACGCGCTGCAGCTCAGTAACGCGCAGATGCCGTTCCTGGTGTTAACCCAGAAACATTTTGAGGATGAGATTCACAAGCGGTTCTATACGCGGTGGGCAGTCGAAAACCAAGGGAGCGGCCCTGCCCTGGATGTCACCATCGACTGCAAATATGAGTTTATTGAGGGGCAGGATGTGCATTCCTTCGAATTGGCCATGAATCCCATTCCTGCTGGCGGCAATGAGTTATTGGGAGAGCCCCGTCCGTCCAAGGAGAGAATCCTGGATTGTCAAATTCGATACACGTCCCTCTCGGGCGAACGATGTGTTACGCGCATTGAGATGGCGGATGGGGAGCTAGTAACTCGGTTTGAGAAATCCATCTAGCAGCGAAGGCGCCTGCGGTGCGACAGCCGACTTCGCGTCCCTCATGGCGGAGGGATTGCAGGGGTTCACAGCGCCCTTACAGGGCGCTTGTCGTTTATGGACAGCTTTCCCAGGGCTGCGCCTGCGGCTGGCCCTGGGCTATTCGCACTGTGCCCCTTGCGGGGCACTCGGGCGTTGAGATTCTTAAAGCATTTTCGAAGTTACTGCAGACCGAAAGTACGATGCTATTGATCCGGTCCAAAGACTTTGCATCGTCGTATCCCACCCTAGCCGCAAAAAACAAGAACGCAGCGAGGGTGGGGCACCCGCATTATCGCGAAATGGGTGGAATCCCCACGCACTATTCGAGGAGCGGATCAGTAAGGACTGGATCAAAACGAACCCCAAGCTGCGGTTAATGACTTGGGGTTCATCGTTATAGGGCGCGCAAGCACCGTTGGCCCAACCGCAGGTGGCCGGGTGCCCCAGGTCCCGATTTTGGGACCTGGGATAGAACGATTCTTCCCGCGCGCAAGCTCAGCTGGCCCCACCGCAGGTGGCGCAGGTGGCCACACCGCCGGTGCTATTTACTCGCCAGTTGCCGCACCACATACAGCAGAATGCCGCCGTGCTCGTAGTACTCGATCTCCTGCGGGGTATCGATGCGGACCACGGCCTGGATCATCTTCTTCTCGCCGTTGGGGCTCGTCGCAATAACATCGAGGATTTTGCCGCCAGCAAACTTCGTGGACAACATCGTGGTGAGGCCGGGGAAGTCAAAAACCTCTTCACCGGTAAGACCAAGCGACTCGGCGTTTTCGCCCGCGAGGAACTGCAGCGGCAAGATGCCCATGCCCACCAGATTCGAGCGATGGATGCGCTCAAAGCTTTCGGCAATCACAGCGCGGACGCCGAGAAGTTTTGGACCTTTTGCCGCCCAATCGCGCGAGCTGCCGGAGCCATACTCCTTGCCAGCCAGAATCACCAGCGGGACCTTGCGTTCGGCGTAGGTTACGGAAGCATCGAAGATGGACATGGGCTCGCCTTCGGGCAGCAGACGGGTAACTCCGCCTTCTGTTCCCGGAGCCAGCTTGTTGCGCAGGCGGACGTTGGCAAAGGTGCCGCGGACCATAACCTCGTGATTGCCGCGGCGCGAACCATAGCTATTGAAGTCCGGCGTTCGCACGCCTTTATCTTCCAGATATTTCCCGGCTGGGCTAGAGGCCTTGATGTTGCCCGCGGGCGAGATGTGGTCGGTGGTAACCGAGTCGCCAAGCACCGCCAGAACCCGCGCGCCCAGAACGTCGGTGACCGGAGCGGGCGTCTGGGTCATGCCGTCAAAGTAAGGCGCCTTGCGGATGTAAGTGGAGTCGGGTTCCCACTGGTAGACGTCGCCAGTCGGGAATTTCAGGCCTTGCCAGTTCGAGTCACCCAGACTCACGTTGGCATACTCGCGGCGGAAGCCTTCGCTGGAGACGCCCTTCTCGATGGCCGCAGCCACCTCTGCCTGGGTGGGCCAGATGTCCTTGAGATAGACCGGCTCACCGCTCTTGTCCTTGCCCAGCGGCGTGGTTTCAAAATTATGGCCGATCTTGCCGGCCAGAGCGTAGGCCACCACCAGCGGTGGGCTCATCAGATAGTTGGCGCGCACGTCCACATTGACGCGGCCCTCAAAGTTGCGGTTGCCGCTAAGCACGCTGACGGCCACCAGACCATGCTCGTCAATGGCGGCCTTCACGTCAGTGGGCAGGGGGCCGGAGTTGCCAATGCAGGTGGTGCAGCCGTAACCAACCACGTTGAAGCGCAGCGCGTTGAGATAGGGCAGCAGGCCAGCCTTCTCGTAGTAATCCGTCACCACGCGGGAGCCGGGCGCGAGCGAGGTCTTAACCCACGGCGGGACTTCCAGGCCTTTTTCCACCGCCTTCTTGGCTAATAAACCCGCGGCCAGCATCACGCTGGGGTTGGAGGTGTTGGTGCAACTGGTGATAGCGGCGATAACCACCGAACCGTGATCGAGATACTTTTCCGGATCGACGCCAAAGCGGGCTTGGACGGTGGTAGTGAGCTGCGTCGAGGTCGCGGCAGCATCCACGGCCGTCTCTCCGGTCCAGGCCTCCGCCGTGCGCGAGCCGAGCGGCTTGGCCGTGGGCGAAAGCAGGTTGGGCAGCTGCTCGTTGAAGCCAGTAGCCACGTTCTTGACCAGTACGCGATCTTGCGGGCGCTTGGGTCCGGCAACGCTGGGTTCAACCGTGGCCAGATCCAGCGCCAGGGTGGCGGTGAACTCGGCCTCGGGGGTCGTGGCGGTGTAGAACATGCCCTGCGCCTTGTAGTAGGCCTCAACCAGGGCGATCTGCTCGTCGCTGCGGCCGCTGAGGCGCAGGTAGCGGAGAGTCTCGGCATCCACCGGGAAGATGCCGCAGGTAGCACCGTACTCGGGAGCCATGTTGGCCAGGGTGGCGCGATCGGCAAGCGATAACTGCGTTACGCCGGAACCATAAAATTCTACGAACTTCCCAACAACGCCCAGTTTGCGCAGCGCCTGGGTCACGGTCAGCACCAGATCGGTGGCGGTGGCGCCTTCCTTGAGCTTACCGGTGAGCTTGAAGCCCACCACCTGCGGAATCAGCATGGAGACAGCCTGGCCGAGCATGGCCGCCTCGGCCTCAATGCCACCCACACCCCAGCCCAGCACGCCCAGGCCGTTGATCATGGTGGTGTGGGAGTCGGTGCCGACCACGGTGTCCGGGTACGCGACCGCTTCCCCGCCCTCTTCCAGGGTGAAGACGACGCGGGCCAGGTACTCCAGATTGACCTGGTGGCAGATGCCCATGCCCGGCGGCACGGCGCTGAAGTTGCGAAAGGCCGTTTGACCCCACTTGAGGAAGGCGTACCGCTCGCGGTTCCTCTGATATTCCAACAAGGTATTGGTCGCAAGAGCACCCGCGGCGCCGAACTCGTCCACCTGCACGGAGTGATCAATGACCAGCTCGGCGGGGATGAGCGGATTCACCAGCGCCGGATCGCCGCCCAGGGTCTTGATGGCGTCGCGCATCGCGCCCAGATCCACCACGGCGGGAACGCCCGTAAAGTCCTGCATCAGCACGCGGGCCGGCATGTAGGCGATCTCGCGGCTGGGCTCGGCCTTGGGATCCCACTTGGCCAGAAATTCAATCTCGCTGGCGGTCACATTCACGCCGTCCTCGCGCCGCAGCAGGTTCTCCAGCAGCACCTTGAGGCTGAAGGGCAAGCGGCTCAGGTTGAGGCCGCGCGCCTCCAGGGCGGGCAAGCTGAAGTAAGTGTAGGAACGGTTGCCGGAAGTCAGTGTGGCCCGGCTCTCAAAGCTGTTCATTGCGAAACGACCTTTCTCTCCGCACAGGGGGCGGATGGAGGGGGAATCCGGGCAGGGCGTGCCCAGGGGGAATGCGCAAGGTTACCGTACGCGCCGGCCTCCGGCACTGTACAGCTAGAACATATCGTCAACAGAACCCTTAGCGGGAGAGGAGCCGCCCACGGGAAGGGCGTCCGTGACGGTACCGCTTCAAGGTTGGATGACCGGATTGGGAAGAAAGGCTCGGCATCGGGGTACGCAAAAATTCTACCGCACCACCTGCGGTGGGGCTAACTGCTTCGCGTCGCCTGCGGAAGGGGTGTGGGCAGATCAGGAAGGGATTACCTGCTTCAGCCGCCGGGTGCCCCCACAACCGAGCCGAAGGCGATTGGCCGCACCGCAGGTGCCACCTGCGGTGGGGCTAACTGCTTCGCGTCGTCTGCGGAAGGGGTGTGGGGCGTTCAGACCGGATCTGAGTCTTGCAGCCGTTTGCGCATCAGAAGCTCGTCAAAACCGTCGATCAATAGATCCGGCAGCAGGCCCACCTGCTCAAAGCCATGGCGGAGATAGAGCCGCTGGGCCCCGTGGTTGAAGGCGGAGACGCAGATAAAGAGCTGGCGCTGGCCGGCGAAGGTACGATCTGCAAAGCGGAGCAACTGGCTGCCCACGCCCTGGTTGCGGTGCTCGGGAGCAACCACCAGGGTCGCAATATAAGGCGCGCCCAGCAGCCCGCGCTCGTGCGAAAGCATGCCGCCAGCCCGGTCGCCCGCTATATAGAGGCTGCTGCCGGGCCAGTCCAGCCGTTTGCGCAGCACCTCCAGCGTGTAGCCGTAGGTAAGCCAGGGATCGGTCGCGGCCATCTGCCGGGCAAACCAGTCGGTATCGGCCTCGGTGGCTAGGTGAATGGGGAGTTCGGTCATGCTTGCCCTCGTTGCCAACGATAAACGCCGAGCGCGTGCCTCGCCAACCCCTATCGAGGCGCGCTTTCAACCCGTTCTTCGCCCGCTCCTATACTGGTAACAGCGCATATCGCCGTGGAGCACACTCTATCTTGAGCTACTGGGTCGGATTACAGGGTATCTTGACGCGATTCTTTGGCTGGCTGGCGCGGCGCATGCCCAGCGAGCAGCAACGCTTGCTGGCGTTGACGATTGTGGCTGGAGGCCTATGCGGATTGGCCGCGGTGGCCTTTCACATCTCCATTGGGCTCCTGCAAACCCACCTGATCGAGCCCGCCACCCATGCTCCTGGCCACTGGTGGATTGTTTGGACTCTTGCCGTGCCTTGTTTGGGAGCGCTGGCCGTGGGTCTGGCGCTCTACCACCTTGTACCGACGGCTGCCGGCAGCGGCATTCCACAGGTGAAGGCCGCGTACGTCCTTCGCAACGGTTCCATCACCCTCCGGGAGACGGTGGCCAAGTTCGTCTTCTGCGTGGTGCAGCTGGGCACGGGCTCCTCGCTCGGCGTCGAGGGGCCCACCGTGCACATCTGCTCCGGCGTGGCCAGTCAGCTCGCCAAGCTGGCGCGGCTCAGCCCCAAAAACCAGCGGCGCATGACCTCCGTAGGAATGGCGGCCGGCATTGCCGCGGCCTTCAATGCGCCGATTGCCGCCATCACCTTCACGCTGGAAGAGCTGATCGGCGCGCTGGACCAGACCATGCTCTCCGGCGTGATTGTCGCGGCGGCTCTGGCCGCGGTGGTGGAGCACACCATCCTGGGCGCCAATCCCATCTTCCACGTGCCGCACAACTATTCGCTGGGCGCGGCTTCGTCGCTGATATGGTATGCGTTGCTGGGATTGCTGGCGGCGTTGGTGTCGGTTGGGTTTACCGATGCGCTGCTCTACTTCCGCGCCGGGTTCCGGCGGCTCCAGCACGTTCCCAAATGGCTGCAGCCCGCGCTGGGCGGACTGGCCACGGGCGGCTTGGCGGTCTGCGCGCTCCTGTTTTTCCACCAGAACGGCATTGCCGGCGATCCCTACGCCACGCTCACCCTGGCGCTCACCGGCGCACTCCCTGCAACCGCCATGGCGGCGCTCTGCCTGCTCAAGCTGGCCGCCACCGTGTCCAGTTACTCCTCGGGCGGCGCCGGCGGCATCTTCGCGCCCTCGCTCTATATGGGCGGCATGTTGGGCGGCGCGGTGGGCTACATCGACGTCACCGTCTTCCACCATCCGGCCGACTCCATTGGCGCCTTTGCCGTGGTGGGCATGGGCGCGGTCTTTGCCGCCACCGTTCGCGCTCCCATGACCTCCATCCTCATCATCTTTGAGATGACTGCCGGCTACGGCCTGGTGCTGCCGCTGATGATTGCCAACATGAGCGCCTTTGCCCTGTCACGGCATTGGCGGCCAGTGCCCATTTATGAGGCGTTTCTGCTCCAGGACGGCATCGATCTGCACCCGAGACCCAAGCCCCGCGCGCCGGCCTCCTCTTCTTTCCCGAATCCGTAGCCATTAGTAACCAAATCTACGTTACGACCAGTGACATGGACCGCGCGCCGGGCTACCATAGCACCAGATTTGCATCCGTTCCCTTTCGCGCCATCCAAAGGGGAGCAGGCGGAGGAGTCAACACCATGCAGCAACCGCACCCTCTCCTCGCAGTCGTGTTGCTGGCGGCTTGTGCTCAACTGGCTGGCGCGCAGAACATCGACGACGGCCTGGTTCTGCAGCCGCGTGCTCACATAGCTCCCGCGCCCAAACCCAAGCCCACGACCCTGCTCATCAAGTGCGATCTAGCCTGCATCTGGACGCTGGACAGCAAACCACAGGGGCGGATTGAAGCGGAGAACTCCGCCCGGGCGGTTGTCGATCCTGGCCAGCATCTCCTGCTGACCTGTACGGAAGACGGCCAGGACACCAGCAGGCAGACGGTCCAGGCCAAAGCCGCAACGCAGACCTCTCTGCAAGTTGAGCTCAAGCCCATCCACGACGCCCGTCTCGAACAGGAGCAGGCCCGCCGCGATGCCGAAGAGCGCGCCCGGCAACAAGAAGTCGAACGCCAGAAGCAGCTTGCCCGGCAGCAGGAGCTAGAGCGCCAGCGGGAAGTGGCCCGACAACAGGAGATAGCCCGGCAACAGGAGGCTGAACGCCAGCAACAGGTGGCACGGCAGCAGGAAGCGGAGCGGCAGCAGCAGTTGGCACGCCAGCAGCAGTCCTCCCGGCAGCAGGATCTGCGTCAACTGGCCGCCGACCATCTGCGCCAGGGCGTCGCGCTCTACCGCGCGCAGCGCTTTGCCGAGGCCCGTCCGCTCTTTGCCTCCGCCTGCGACGGCGCCAATGTGGAAGCCTGCAACTGGTTGGGATTCCTCTACGATCACGGCCAGGGCGTAACGACGGATTACGTCCGCGCGCTCAGTCTCTATAGGAGTGCGTGCGAGACCGGCGTCATGCCTGCCTGCAACAACCTCGGCTACCTGTTTGAACATGGACGCGGCGTGCCCGTGGACTACGAACGGGCACGGATGAACTATCAGCGCGCCTGCCAGTTTGGCGATTCGCTCGGTTGCTTTCATCTGGGCAAACTCATGGAGCAGGGCAACGGGGTTCCCCGCAACATGCCTCGTGCCCGGGCACTCTATCTGCGCGCCTGCACCGGCGGTGAGCAGGCAGGCTGCCAGGCCGTGCGCAGCGTGCGATGATCGTCAAGCTCTGCCCTCCAGTGCCGATGCAACACCCGCGCAATCTGCTGAATAGGCATTCATCTGAGCCTCTTGCAAAATTGCCTGCATGGGAGTGAATAGCGTCAGGGCACGACTTCAGAGCCTGCCCTGAGCGCAGTCGAAGGGTGCCGAAAAATGGTTGAAATAGACGCCGGGTTTAGCCGCTGAGGATCTGCAAAACCTTGAACAATAAGACGCAGGGGCTAAAGCCCTCGTCGATTTTGTGGCACTTGCGGCACGACTGAAGTCGTGCCCTGACACTTCTTGCGTTCCCTGACCGTTTTCCGCAGTCTGTAAAGCCGTGCCTATTCAAGACCTGACCTTCACCACAGACGCCAAGGTGGGACCGGGATTGATGGGTGCCTGAAGCCCGAGCACTCATGCCGATGCAACACCCGGGAGCAAAGCCCCCGCGCTCTGCTGAATGGGCATACCTCCACCCTAGTTCCGCTCGAAGCCCTCCGTTTCTCCCTGAGCTGCTCTTGCCTCTTGAAGACCCTGAGCGAGGTTGCGCAGAGTCCAGCGTGTTCCAAGCCCGATTTTTGCGCTATCTTTTGTGAAGATGGAATTTGAGGGTTTCTCGATGAACTGGACCCGCTGTTGGACAGCATCCCTTTGTCTCTTGGCGTTTGGCGTGGTCTCGGCTGGAGCGCAGGCCAACAGTGAGCCTCCGATTCTCCAGCCCCACAGACCGGCCATCAAGCCCGCCCCGAAGCCCGCCGCCCCCAAGCTGGCGGACTTGCTGGTGAGCTGCGATCTGGCCTGCTCCTTCAGCTTTGACGGCGAGGCCGGGGGCCGCATGGACGCCGACGGATCGGTGAAAGTGAAGGGTATACCTGGCGATCATCTGGTGGTGGCCACAGCGGAGGGCTCTCTTGACCACGTGGTCAAGGAAGTCTCCCTGGACCCCGCGCACCAAACGCTGCTCCGCGTAGCCCTGCAACCGGTGCGCGATGCGCGGCTGGAGGCAGAGCGGGCTGAACAACAACGCCAACAGCAGGCCGTTCAGCCACCAGTCGTTCAGCCGCCTGCCGTCGATCCCACCCTGCAGGGCATCGCAATCCCCGGCCTGGATCACTACGTAACCGCGCAGTCAGCCGACGAACTGAAGTGCGTGGGCGGCGACGCCTCCACCTGCGACCAGGTGGCCGCCAACTACCGCAGCGGCCACGGCGTGACCACCGACAGGCAGCGCGCCGCCTTCTTTTACGCAACCGCATGCCAGATGAAGATGGCCGATGCCTGCAACCACCTGGGCGATATGTACTCCATGGACATGTCGGAAAAAGAAAAGGCCCGCGCGGCCTACTCCAGGGCCGTCGTCCTCTACCAGAGCGAGTGCGACAACGGCACCCCGGCAAGCTGCGTGTTCATGGGCAACATCTACAACTACTCCGGCAGCGGCATCAAGGATCTGGAGAAGGTCCGCATCTCCTACCAGCATGCCTGCGATCTGCAGGGCACCTGGTGCGACGACGTTGCCCACCTCTACGAAAACGGCGAGGGCGTCCCCAAGGACCCCGCGCGAGCCCATGAACTCTACCAAAGAGCCTGCCGCGCGGGCAGCACCTCGTATTGCTCCAAATAGCCCACGGCGGCACGAAGGTTGTGAACTCTCGGCCGGATTCTCTCGTCTAAACTTCCGGAGAGGTCCTTACCGTGAATCGTTTGCGCACCTGCACCCTGCTTCCTGTTGCCCTTTTGGTCCTGACTGCCGGGCTCACAGCCCAGCAACCCGCCCCTGCGCCGCTGCCCACCATCAAGGTGCAAGCCCGCGAGGTGCTGCTGCCGGTTACGGTACGCGACAAAAAGGGCTTTGTGAGTGGACTAAGCCCGGCTGACTTCACCCTAACGGAAGACGGCCGCCCGCAGACCATCAAGAGCTTTTCGCGCCAAACCGACCTGCCCTTCCGCGTCGGCTTGCTCGTGGACACCAGCCGCAGCATGACCAACGCCCTGGAAGCCGCGCGTAAGGCCGCCGACAAGTTTATCCACCAGATGCTGCCCGACAATCCCCCCGCCGGCCACCCTGCCGACCAGGCCTTCCTCCTCCACTTTGACCGGGAGGTAGAGCTGCTCCAGGACTTTACCAGTTCCTCGACCAAGCTGCTGCGCGAGGTGGACGAGATGGGGCCATCGCGCGCGACGCGCGACCAGCACCAGGATTCGCAGACCAGCGACAGTGGGCAGGGCAATCGGGGCAACGATCGCGGTGGGGAACGCGGCGCGGGACGCGGCAACGCCAGCGGCGGCACGGCCCTCTACGACGCTATTTTCCTGGCCTCGGATGAGTTGATGAAGCCCGTAAAAGGGCGCAAGGCGCTGATCGTCTTCTCCGACGGCGTGGACCGGGCCAGCAAGGAGACGCTGAACGAGGCTATTGATGCCGCCGACCGCGCCCAGCTGGAGGTCTTCACCATCTACTTCAAGGGTGATGAGGAGCGTAGCAGCAACAACGGCATGGGCGGCAACCAGGGCGGCGGCGGGCGGCGCGGCGGCATGGGCGGAGGATGGCCCGGCGGCGGCGGCGGTGGTGGCTGGCCAGGAAGCGGAGGCAATGCAGGCGGTGGCGGCAACGGACGGCGCGGCAGCGGTGGCGGCGGCGACACGGTGAAGGTGGACGGAAAGAAAATTATGGAGCAGATCGCCAAGCGCACGGGCGGAGAGTTCTTTGAGGCCAAGAAGAAGGAGAATCTGGAAGAGATTTACGGCCAGATTGTGGAGCAGTTGCGCAACCAGTACCTGCTGACCTACACCCCTGACAAGCCCGCCGACGGCGAATACCACAAGGTCCTGGTAAAGGGGAAGAAGGACGAGTGGACCGTGGCCACCCGCGAGGGGTATTACGCGGAGGAAAAGTAAGCGGAGTAAAAACTCCAATGCGTGCTCATGCCCTCCACCAGGAATGAGCACGCATTGAAGGATGAGCCCATCGTGTGCGATCTTGTACCTGCCCATCGTGCAATGGACTTATCTCAACGCCCAGCATCGCTCGAATTTAGCCTTTGCTCCATTCGTCCCAGCGCCAGAAGTATCCCGTGGAGCAGTGCTTGCGGCCTTGGCGGACAGCCTGGGATGAAGACATCCACCGGCACCACCGCATCCACTGCGCCGATGGTCGCGTAATGATTGCCAAAGATTCCGCCACTAATTCCGCACGCCCCAACCGCGACCACGATCTTCGGTGCTGGAGTGGCGCGGTATGTCTTCTGCAAGGCAAGCTCCATATTGCGCGTAACAGGCCCAGTAACTAGCAGCATGTCGGCGTGACGTGGAGAAGCAACAAAATGAATACCCAGACGTTCCAGATCGTAGACAGGGTTATTCAACGCGCCGATTTCCATCTCGCAGCCATTGCACGATCCAGCATCCACTTCCCTAATCGCCAGCGAGCGGCCCAGAATATCGTGAATCCTTTGCTGCAGCTTTTGTTCCAAGGGTTGCAAGGTACGGTGCGCCGCGGGTAAACCTGTTGGAACCACGGCAACAGGCCCCTGGCGTCCATCGGAGGTGAGCGGATATTCGGCCGTCGTCACCAGGTCGCCGCGCGCCCGAACAGCTAGCTCAAAGTCACGGGTGATCTTCACCGCGCCGCTGGGATCGGCCTCCGCGCATTGCCCGCAATAAATGCAGAGTCCGTAGTCGATTGTCACTCGCCGCCGCGCTTCAGATTCCTCGATGGCAATCGCGCCGGTGGGACAGGCCTCGGCAGAGGGTCGCGCGTCCTGCCAGCCGGCTAACTCAAAGCTGGGCGCCCCGCGAAAGTGCTCGGGGATCTGCGCGGGCCTATGCGGATACCCGATGGTGACAAGGCCTGTCTGCACGGATTTCTTGAGGATGTGAAACATGGCTAGCGGTCCGTCCCGGAGTAAGAGAGGTTGAAACTCTTGTTGATCACGGGGAAGTCGGGCACGATGTTACCCTGGACTGCCTCAACCAGTGCGGGCCAATTGCTAAGCGACGGATCTTTGATTTTGCAACGTTCCAAACGACCATCCGGCCCGGTGCGAATCCAATGCAGTATCTCACCTCGCCAGCCTTCAACCGCGCCCAGAGCAACACAATTCGCGGGCAAAGGCGGAAGTGTAACAAGGCAGGGACCGGGAACAAGTCGCTCCAGGGTATCTTTCAGAATGCGCATGGACTGCACGATTTCATCGACACGCACCAACATTCGGCTGAAGACATCGCCCGCCTGATAAACCGGTACCGCAAAAGAGGCCTCGTCATAAGCCGCGTAGGGATGATCGCGGCGCAGATCGCGATCCACACCCGAGGCTCGACCAGAGACGCCGATGATTCCCAGATCGACGGCCTTGTCGGGATGCAAGATTCCGGTGTGCTCCAAACGATCACGCGTGGAGTCGGAGCTGTCGATGAGTTTCATCAGGTCGGTAAACTCCGCCGCAAAGATTTGCAGGCCTTCCCGGCAGCGCGTGGTCTGTTGCTCGGTCCAATCGTAACGCATCCCACCGGGGCACACCAATCCACGCAGCAAGCGGCTGCCGCAGAGCTCTTCATTGACGCAGAGAATCATCTCGCGCAAGCGCGCGCCGTGCGCATTGGCGATGCCGAACCCGACATCGTTCACAATCGCGCCGATATCGCCGACGTGATTATAAAGTCGCTCCAGCTCAAGCAAAATGGTTCTCATTCTTTTTGCTCGAATCGGAATCTCAGCACCTGAGGCACACTCCACGGCCTGGCAAAAGGCGGTTCCATGAGAAAAGCTGGAATCTCCCGAGATGCTTTCAGCCAAATAGACCGCATGACGCAGCGGCATATGTTCGAAGCGCTTTTCGGTTCCCTTGTGCGTATAGAACATGCGCAGTTGCAAATAGAGAATCGGTTCTCCTGCTACGGCAAAGTTGAAATGCCCGGGCTCAATGATGCCGGCATGGACCGGGCCAACGGGAATCTGAAACACACCTTCGCCGAGCGTGGGTCGATACACATGCTGTTCCCCTTCGAAGGGCGGCAGCACGGTATCGATGGGAAAGTCTTTTCTCAGTGGATGAATATCCGGCCAGTTATCGTGCAGGGCCACACGACGCGGGTTGGGATGGCCTTCCGCGACCAATCCAAACATATCCTGCATCTCGCGCTCCTGCCAGTTGACGGCGGGAATCTCCGCGGAGACCGAGGGAAACACCATGCTATCCTCTGACACCGAGGTGCGAAGGAGCAGGAAACGCACGTCCTCGCGATGATCGAAGACATAGTAGATCAGAAAACCCAAACCAGCATGGCTTCTGTCCTCGGCAAAGACAGAAGCAAGGCGGCACCCATCTTCAATCAGTCGAGTAACAGTTGATCGAAAGTCCGCGAGCGCGACAACGGCATGGATTTCAGCGCGACTAACTTCGGCTTCATTGGCTTCACTCCAGCCTGCGGAGGAGAAGCCGTAAGGCGCAAGAATCTGATCGAATTTGCTGGTGAATGCTTTGGAGGATTGTGTCACGGTTGCACCTCCACAATGCGCGCGGCCCCTTCAATCAGCTGATAGAGCGGCGCAGGCAGCCAGAATCCCATGACAATGACCACCAGAGCCAGCCCCATCACTGGATAGGTCTTCCAGCGGCTAGGCACCTCACGCGGTGCTCCGCTGGGCGGGCCGAGCACCAGCTGCGCCACGTGAGAAAAGAAGCCACAGAAGATCATCACGATGCAAATCACGAAAAGCACGCATAGCCACTGATGCTGCGCGGCGAACCCGGCACGAAGCACCATGAACTCGCTCTGAAACATGCCAAAGGGCGGCGTTCCAGTTACCGCCAGCGCGCCCAGCAAAAACAACGGCGCGGAGATGGGCAACACGTGCACCAGTCCGCTGGCTCCCCTTCTCAGCGCGTCGTTCCCGGTGTGCTGCTGCACGTTGCCCACGGAGAGAAAGAGCAGTGGCTTGATCGCGGTATGGTAAGTCATGTGCAGCAACATACCCAGCACGCCCAACACGCCGCCGAAGCCTAGGCCAAGCACCATGATGCCGCCATGATCAATGCTGGAGTAGGCCAGCATCCTGCGCGAGCTGCGCTGCACCATGATGAAGGGCACCGCAACGCCGACCGAAAGCAGCCCAAAGAGAATCAGAAGATGAGAGGCAAAGGCCGGCCCCAGGCAGCCAACCGTCAACACATAGAAGCGCGCCAGACCATAGACTGCGCAATTCAAAACAGCGGTCGACATGAGCGCGGCAACCGGCACCGGCGCCTCGCAATAAGCGTCGGGCTTCCATGTGTGCATGGGCGCCAGGCCAGCTTTGGTGCCATAACCCAACAGGATAAGGATAAAGGCGAGCCGCATCACCGTCTTGTCAAAGCGCGGAGCCTGCAACGCAAGCACCGACCAGTTAAGAGCACTTAGACTGTCGGTGCCCATCACCTGGTGCGCGGAGTAATACATCAGAACGGTTCCAAACAGCGCCATCGATAACCCGACGCCGCCAATCATCGCATATTTCCATGCGGCTTCCAGAGAGTTAGGCCGTCCATAGAAGGTGACCAGAAAGATGGAAGCCAGTGTGGTTCCTTCGATAGCGATCCACATCACGCCCAGGTTGTTGGCCACCACCACCAGAAACATGCAAAAGGCAAACAGTGGCAACAGGCTATAGAACATACGCAGCTTCCGCAGTGCGGCGTGATGGTCGCCCGCAGCGGCCAGGGTCCCGGCTGCCTGGTCGTGGCGCAGATAACCGATCGCATACGGAGCGCAGGCCAGATAGACAAAGGCAGTCAGCAGCGCGACCAGTGCGCTGAGAGAATCGGCATACAGAAAACCGTTGTTCTCTGAGACGGAACCTTGGCGCAGCACCTCGGCGACAAGAAACAGCGCCGCGATCAACGAACCGGCGGCAGACACCAAGTGAATTGTCTCCATCCATTGCCGAGTGCGCGCCACGGCTGCCAAACAGCAGGCCAGCAGCGGAATGGAAAGAAGGACGAACAGGATCATGGGGTTTTCAGCCTTTCAAGTGACTCAACTGGCTGACGTCCGTGGAATCAAAGGTCTCTCGAATGCGATAGACCAGAATCGCAAGCACCATTCCCGCCACCAGAACATCAAAGAATATCCCTAACTCCACAATCATGGGCATTCCATAGGTCAGCGAGATAGCCGCGAGAAAGATGCCGTTTTCCAACGAGAGCAAGGCCAGAACCTGCGTCAGCGCTTTGCGGCGGTTCACCATCATAAAGAAGCCAATCAGAAACAAGGCGATGGCAACGGCAAGCGTATTATGGCCCAGACTCGCTGGCCCCATGGGCTCATCGGGCCGGTGCAGGGACTCCGCGATGACATAGGCAAGCAATGTCAGCAAGCCGGTGATGATCACTGAAATCGGGGTGTTGACGACCGGCTCGATCTCCTGACGTATTTCGATCCTCGCCACCAGACGCACAAACACAATCGGCAGCAGGATCACCTTGACCAGCAGCATCAACATCGCCGCCGCGTAGATGTGGGGTGCGTTGTTGTAATAAGCAATCGTAGTGGCGATGCAGGCCAGCAGGAACGATTGCAGCGCGAAGGCCCTGATGTTGGTGATCAGCCAACGCTGCGTCACCATCATGATCTGCAGCACCAGCACCAGCGCCGCCATCAGCGTGATCATCTTGTTGCCGAATTGAGGGTCCTGCCAAAAATCCATCCGGTCCCCAGTCTTCGCTAGCCTTGAAAGATAAACGTTGAAATCAGCGCCAAGGCTCCCAGGACAAAAGCAATCGTTAATAACTCTGGCACGCGAAACAGCCGCATCTTGGCGTTGGTGACCTCTACCATCACCACCACAATGGACAGCAACAGCAACTTGAGAATATACAACGGCAAACTGATGAGGACAGCCGTCGACGACCAGTTCGCACTCAAGCCGAACGGGAAGAAGATATTCACCAGGAGGGTCATCAGCACCAATTGCTTGATGGCGGAAGCCCACTCGATCAAGGCCAGATACGGACCTGAATATTCCAGGATCATCGCTTCGTGAATCATGGTGAGTTCCAGATGTGTGGCCGGATTATCCACCGGGATGCGCCCCGTCTCCGCAATCAGAACGATGAATAGCGCGGCAAACGCCAGCATTTGTGAGGGCGCAAGAAAGCGCCAACTCTGTCCCTGTGCCGCCTGTACCACCATGCTGAGATTTGTCGAGCCTGCGCCAATTGCAACCGTGAAGACGGCAAGCATAAGCGCGGGTTCCGCGATCGCGGCTATCGTCATCTCGCGACTGCTGCCCAACCCACCAAAGGAACTGCCCGCATCCAATCCGCCAAGCGCCAGAAAGAACCGTCCCAATGCCAGCAGATAGACGACTGCAAGCACCCCACCAAACAAGCTGAGAGGCGCATGCGCTGAGATGGTCGGAATCAGCAAGCTGGCCAGCAAGGTTGTAACAAACAGCACGTAAGGCGTGGCACTGAAGATCCACGACGACGTGTCGGGAATGACCATCCCCTTGCGCAGCAGTTTGTAGAGATCCCGGTACGGCTGCAGCAGGCCGGGGCCTCGGCGCGTCTGCACGCGTGCTTTCATCGCGCGGTTGAATCCGGTGACCAGCGGGGCCAGCAGCAGCACCAACGCAACTTGAAAGAAGATCGCAAGCACCTGTTCCATCATTCGCGCACTCCGAACAGTAACAGGAGTATGAGGGTAACAAAGATGTATGCCAGATAGGCGTGGATACTGCCGGTTTGAATCCTGCGCATGCGCGCTGCAAGCATTTGAATGCCAGCCAGCAGGGGCTGATAAAAATGGGTCTCGAAGGTGGGCACAATCTCCGACTCGAAGTGAATCGCTTTGGGATAGTAAGGCGAAACATCGTACTGCGCTTGAATCTCACGCCGGGGGCGAAAGAGCGCGCCGAAGATCATGCGCAGCGGCTTGGAAAAAGCGGTTGCGGTGTATTCGTTTGCGGCAGTCAGGCCTGGCAATCCACAGTCCCATGACGGACCGGTGACCCGGGTTGACTTTCGCCCCAGCAGAAACCACAATGCCAATGGAACAATGCCAAGTGCAACCAGTGCTACGGCCAGCATCAAGGGCGAAACACTGCCATTTTGCACGGAGCCGGCGGTCAATAAGAGGCCATTGGCAGAAACCAACTGCGGGGTAATTTGAACGCCAAACGCGTTCTGCGTAATTGGAGCAAAGATCGGAACGAACCAGGTTGCACCTAGTCCAAGAACCGCGCATGCGACAGCAAGGGTAGCCATTCCAGCCTGCATGGAGAAGCGCGCTTCAGTTGCGTGCTCCGCGCTGTTGCAGCGGGGCAAGGCAAGAAACGTGATCCCGAATGCCTTGACAAAACAAGTCGCGGCCAACGCGGCAGTCAAGGCAAGCATTGCGCCTGCGATTGGAAACACGATGCGTGCCAGCGTCGGAGTTGCGCCGAAGCCTGCCAGAAGGCTTTGATAAGTAAACCACTCGCTGACGAAGCCATTGAATGGAGGAAGACCGGAGATGGCAATGGCGCCAACAAGGAAGAAGAGAGCTGTCCACGGCATGCGCCGAATCAGGCCGCCCATCTGCTCCATGTTGCGCGTCCCCGTGCCTTGCACCACGCTGCCCGCGCCTAGAAACAGCAGGCACTTGAAGACTCCGTGATTGAGGGTGTGAAAGAGCCCCGCGACCAATGCCAGCGCGGCCAACTGGGGATGCCCGAAGGAACGAAACAGCACGGCTGATCCGAATCCCATCAAAATGATGCCGATATTCTCAATGCTGTGATAGGCAAGCAGGCGTTTCAGATCATGCTCCATCAGCGCGTACAGCACTCCCAGCAGCGCGGAGACAACTCCAGCCAGCAAGACCAGCAGCCCAGCCCACACCGGCAAATCTCCATAGAAATCGAAAAATACGCGTGCCATTCCATAGATGCCGGTTTTGATGACAATTCCTGACATCAGTGCGGAGACGTTGCTGGGGGCAACAGGATGCGCGGCGGGCAACCAGATATGCAATGGAATCATGCCAGCCTTCACGCCGAACCCGAAGAACAGCGAAAGAAAAGCGGCTGCGCCCAGAGCCGGTGTCAGCTTTGCACCGCTGCCGTGCATGGCCTGGAATTCCATGCTGCCAGCGGCCGACGCCAAGAGAAGAAAGCCAATGAATAGTAGCCCCGTGCCACCGCGCGACATGAGGATATAGAGCATTCCTCCCTGGCGCGACTCCGCCGACTCATGGTCCGTAACAACAAGGAAGTAGGCCGTGACCACAACCAGTTCCCAGGCAATGAAAAAGAAGATTGTATTCGAGGCGGTAAAGACCAGCGTCAGAAAGAGAAGATGAAGATTGAAGAAGAAGCAAAACAAACCCGGCCTGTTTCGAGTAACTCCTCTTTTCAAATATCCTACGGAATAGAGAGCAACACAGGCAGCCAGGAGAGATAGGGAGAGGTTGAAAAAGGCCGACAATGGGTCCAATCGGACACCATAATGCAGAAACGGCATACCGGAGGGAAGCGACCAGTTGAATTCCGCGCCAACCAGCAGACTCGCAGCCGACGCACTGAACTCGAACGCCGCAGCCACCATGGCGGCACAGCACAGCAAGGTCGCGACCCAAGTCGCTCTTATCTTCCGAAGATGAGCGGCCAGCCCTGTCAACGCTGCAAGTGCATAGAGAAGAAGGCCCGCCAAATACAACTCACGAATTGGCCACATAGGATTTTGGGTTGACTCAATCAACCTGAGAACCGGTTCAGATGCGGTTATAGATCGTCACGCCATCGTGCAAACGGCTTGCCAACAGTATATTCGAACTTCTCAATCACTGCTTGATGGCCACCACCTGCTGACGACGCTTCGCAACCGTCAGCATTTCCAGGGAATCCTGCAAATCCACTCGACACACCTGCTCCGTCCGGACCTAAGGTAAGGACCGGACAGCGCGCCTGGACGATGATCTCGCCGGCAATTCTGAGATGGGCAATCGAAAAGAATCTCAACGGCCAAGCTAGAAGATTTCCTGAAAGGATGTAGAGCTAAATTCCCACCCATTGCCGCAAGAAGCGCGCAAATGGATGGAGCACAGAGGTCTAGAGCAAAAGGAAGCTGCTCTCATCCTGGCATCCCTGCGGGGGATGCTGTGGGTTCGCCGCAGAGTCCACGGTTGACCCACGCCGCCCACGCTGGTAATCTCGGCATCGAACCGGATTGCAAATGGAAGCCAGTTGGACCACAGCAGTTGCGACAGGAATGGGCACAGCCATCGGGCTCGGGCTGATGGCGGGCAGCTATGCCTACGCCTCGCTGTGGCCCGGCTCGCGCATCTTTGGCAGCGCGCTCATCGCGCCCCGCAAGCCGGGCGAACTGGCGCTTACCTTTGACGACGGGCCTAACGCCGCCTGGACCCCGCGACTGCTCGACCTGCTGGCTGGACACGGTGTGCACGCCAACTTTTTCGTAATGGGCACACACGCAGCCCTGGAGCCAGGGTTAGTGCGCCGCGCTCATGACGAAGGCCATCTCATCGGCATCCACTCCTGGAGCCATCCCAACTTCTCCCGGTCCAGCAGCGCAACCATCGAAGAGGAGCTCAAGCGCAGCCGCGACGCACTCCAGCAGATCACCGGCTCTGAAGTGCGTTTCTTCCGTCCGCCCTTTGGCGCACGCCGCCCGGCGGTCTTCCGCATTGCCCGCCAGATGGGCCTGACCACGGTGCTGTGGAATACCATGACCAGCGACTGGGCGGAGCCTTCTACTGAAAAGATTGTTGCCCAGCTCAAGAAAAAGATTGACCACCTCAACCGTAACGGCCTTGCCGCCAACATTGTGCTCCACGACGGCGGCCACCTGGACGCAGCCGTCTACCGCGAACCCTCCATCATCGCCGCGGACCGGCTGGTGGCCCACTACAAAGCCACCCACCGCTTTGTAACGCTGGATGAGTGGGCGTAACCGAAGACTGAAGGTCCAACACCAAGGGCGCTCGAAGAATCGAGCGCCCTCGTGTTCCAGCTTGCAATTCCGTTACCCGGCCAGAACCGCTTGAAAGGCCAGCTTTGCCGCTGCAATTGTCGCAACAATCTCGGCTTCGTCGTGCGCCGTGGACAGGAACATGGCCTCAAACTGGGAGGGCGGCAGCCAGATGCCCTGCTCCAGCATTGCGTTGTGGAAGCGGCCAAACGCAGCCGTATTGGAGCTGGCCGCTCCGGCGTAATCCCGAACCGGATTCGGCGTAAAGAACCACGTCCACATGGAGCCCACGCGGTTGGTGGTCAGCGCCACGCCCGCCTTTGCAGCCTCCGCCGCAACGCCCTCGGCCACGGCCTTGGCGCTGGCTTCGAGCTTCGCGTACACCTCAGCCTGGTGCTCCTGCAGATAACCCACTGTGGCCAGACCCGCCGCCATGGCCAGAGGGTTGCCGCTGAGCGTTCCTGCCTGATACACAGGCCCCAGAGGCGCCAGCAAATCCACGAAGCGCTGTTTTCCGCCAAAGACGCCCACCGGCAGCCCGCCGCCGACAATCTTCCCCAGCGTAATCAGATCCGGGTCCAAGGAAAAAAGCTCCGTCGCGCCGCCCAGCGCCACGCGGAAACCGGTCATCACCTCGTCCACAATGAGCAGCGCGCCGTGCGCGACGGTGATCCTGCGCAGCGCTTCGTGATAGCCCGCAGCTGGCGCAATGCAACCGGCGTTGCCCACCACCGGCTCCAGAATCACGGCGGCAATCTGGTCCTGGTGCGCGGCAAAGGCGGCTTCAACCGCAGCCACGTCGTTGTAGGGCAGGGCCAGGGTGAGCTGGGCAATCTCTTCCGGCACGCCGGCCGAGCCGGGAATCCCCAAGGTCGCCACGCCCGAGCCGGCCTTCACCAGCAGCCCGTCGGCGTGCCCGTGGTAGCAGCCTTCAAATTTGATGATGATCTTGCGCCCCGTGGCCGCGCGCGCCAAACGGATGGCGCTCATGGTGGCCTCCGTCCCGGAGCTTACAAAGCGCAGCTTCTCGATGGCTGGATAGCAGGCAACCACGCGCTCGGCCAGATCAGCTTCCGCAGCCGTGGACGCACCAAAGCTGGCGGAGTTGCGGGCGGCGCGCTGAATGGCCTCCACAACCGGCGGGAAGGCGTGGCCCAGGATCATCGGGCCCCAGCTGCCAAAGTAATCCACATAGCGGTTGCCATCGGCGTCCACCAGGTACGCGCCCTCGCCGCGCTCCACAAACGGGGGCGCGCCACCCACGGCACGGAAAGCACGGACTGGCGAGTTGACGCCTCCAGGGAAAAACCGTTCCGCCCGGGCTTGCATCGAGCGGGATTTGCTGTGGTCTTGGGGATGGGAAGGAGTATTCATACTCGCTCAGTATAGAAGGCCGCGTCCGTGCATCAGAAGTGGGGGCGCCGGCATCTCTTCAGGTATGGCGCCCCCTGATCTCTTCCATCCCGAAAATTTGTTGGTCCTCTTCGATGGAGAGTGCGGCCTGTGCAACGGGGCGGTGCGCTGGCTGCTGCGGCGGGATCGCGCAACCCGGCTCGTTTTTGCGCCGCAGGAGTCCGCGGCAGGAGCCGCTTGGCGCCAACAGAGCGGTATTACAGCCGACAGCATTGTGGTGGTCGCGCATCCAGGCCGGACCGGCCAACGGGTTCTGGCCCAATCCGACGCGGTTTTGGCCATTCTGCAGGTGCTGCCCGCGCCCTGGCCCGCGTGCGCTTCCCTGGCCAGGATTGTCCCTCGTCCTTTGCGCAATCTCGTTTATCGCCTGGTGGCGCAGACCCGTTACCGCATCTGGGGCCGACTCAACGCCTGCCCGCTGCCCGCGCCTCCAGACCGCGCCCGGTTTCTCTAATCATTTGTAAGGTTTGGGCGATTTTCGCGGACGATTCGATCCGTTGCGGGCGAAACTGACCTCGACAAGTTCAGTGCACGTCTCACGTGCCGTCTCCTGGAACCCTGATAAAATCAAGCTTTCCGGGGTTCTTTGCCCCGACCCTGAATCCAACCCCAAGAAAGCGCCTGCCGTGCCTCTAGAATCCAAGCCGAAGCCCGTGACCTACGCCGATGCCGGCGTCGACATCAGCCAGGGAGACCGCACCAAGGACAAGATCAAGTTCATGGCGCAGAAGACCTTCAACCGCAACGTTCTATGCGGCATTGGAGGCTTTGGCGCGCTATTCCGGCTGGATCTGCAGCGCTGGAAGAACCCCATCCTGGTCAGCTCCGCCGATGGCGTGGGCACCAAGCTGAAGCTCGCCTTTGAGCTTGGCCAGCACACCACCGTCGGCCAGGATCTGGTGAACCACTGCGTGAACGACATCGCGGTGCAGGGCGCCACGCCCTTGTTCTTTCTGGATTACTTTGCCAGCGGACGCCTCGATCCCGCCATCACCGAAGACGTGATCAGCGGTCTGGCCGTAGGCTGCAAGGCCAACGGTTGCGCCCTGATCGGCGGCGAAACCGCGCAGATGCCCGGCTTCTACACCGACGGCGAATACGATCTGGCCGGCTTCATCGTCGGTGCCGTGGACCGCGAGAAGATGGTCACCGGCGCGGGCATCAAGCCCGGCGACGTGCTGATCGGCCTGCCCTCCACCGGCCTGCATACCAATGGCTATTCTTTGGCCCGCAAGCTCTTCTTCGACGTGGCCGGCTACA
This sequence comes from uncultured Occallatibacter sp., assembly GCA_964645855.1. Taxonomy (GTDB): domain Bacteria; phylum Acidobacteriota; class Terriglobia; order Terriglobales; family Acidobacteriaceae; genus Telmatobacter. Next base: position 687 of record CAZYDF010000055.1, on the reverse strand, counting down.
AGCCCTCGCAGTACGTCTCCGCCATCAAGGACAAGGCCGGCGCGGCCCTGATGAAGACCCACCGCAGCTACCTGCATGTGATCCAGAAGCTGGTGGCGAGCGGCATGACCACCGGCATGGCCCACATCACCGGCGGCGGCATCACCGAGAACCTGCCCCGCATCCTGCCCAAGAACACCGCGGCCCAGATCGAGCTCGGCTCCTGGCCCGTGCTGCCCATCTTTGAGCACCTTCGCCAGCTTGGCCAGGTGGAGCAGGACGAGATGATGCGCACCTTCAACATGGGCATCGGCCTGATCGCCGCCATCCCGGCTGAGAAGTTCAAGCGCGCCAAGAATTTGCTCGACCGCGCCGAAGAGAAGTTCTTCGTCATCGGCCGCATCGTCAAGGGCGCCAAGCGCGTGCAGTACACGTAGTCGCGAGGTCCTAGTTGCTAGGTTCGAGGTTTCAGAACCGAGGCCTTGAGGCACCTCGGTCTCGGACCGGATGAATTGTACCAGTGTGGGTGCCCCATCCTTTTCGCAGTTTCTCCGCGAAAAGGGTGGGAAAGCACAAAATCATCCGATCGAAGTAATCGTAAATCTGCTCGCGTAGGTCGATGAGGGTTTGCGTGACTATACCGTTTCGATTTTGGAGGCTACTATGAAGCGGGTATTGGGAATTGTCTTCATACTCTCAATTGGATTA
>CAZYDF010000054.1:5592-27984 GCA_964645855.1 uncultured Occallatibacter sp. | reverse complement strand
CTAGGCCATTGTAGTTGGCCGTGCCGCTATCACCGACCCAGATGGAGCCTGAACCGCCACCGAGAATCTGGTTACCCTGGGCGGGATTGGCAATGGTTAGGGCAAAGCGAGACGTTTGGTTCTTCGTTGTGGAGCAGTTGGCATTCGCTGTCTGCCCCGCTGCGATTGCTGCCGGACCGCTGGTGACGATGCCGGTGCAACCCGTGTTGTTAGCGCCCCAGACGCCGGGGATGAACACAGCCTGGCTCATCGGAATACCCAGCGGGTCGTGGCGGGTGGTGTTGCCGATGTAGTCCAACTGTGCCTGCCAGCCCTTGCCAAACTCATGCTGCACACTCATCGTCCATTGAATCGTGTACGGCGCATGGAACTGCTTGGTCATGAAGATGTACTGTGACTGGGCATAGAACTTGGCCTGCGAAGGCGTAGGTACTGAAGGCTGCGGAAAAGGATCAGCCGTGATGGACCCTTGCGACCAGGGCGCATTGAACATCACCGGACCGCTGGAAGAGGTCTGGGTGTTGCTGATGGCGGTGGCGAAGGGCGGATTCTGCTGGGTACGTTGGCCGGTAAAGAAGTTCGGCTTGTCGTACATCAGCTCGGCGCCGGCGCGGATCACCCACTTGCCGTTGCCGAATGGATCGAACGATCCGCCGACGTTGGGCGAGAACTGCCAGGGCGAGTTCTGCGTGAATCCCTGCGGAACGCCATTATCGCCATAGAACATCACGCCCGCCGGAGCATTGGGATACACAGTGCTGACGGTATTGGACATGAAGTTGCTGTAATTGAAGATGCTGCCACGGTTGAAGTAGTCGTGGGGCATGAAGTTCGGGCCCCAGCGAAGGCCGGCAACCACGGTAAGGCGCTTGGTGGCGTGGTAGGTGTCCTGGGCGTAGAGGCTTGGAATCGGCCCGCGCAGCGCGTTCTGCTGGTACTTGCTCTGCTGGAAGGCGCTGAGCGTGCCCATCAGGAAGTCCAGATTCGGGTCCGCGGTGGACGAACCGCCGTTAGGACCATTCTGGCTGTAGGCACCGTTGAACGTAAACGTACCGTTGGACTCGTAGGCGTTGAGAATGTTGAGCTGGTTCTGCACCCACTCGCCGCCCACAGCAATCTGATGCTTGCCCTTGAGCCAGGTGATGTCGTCGTCGACGGTGAGGGTGTTGTCGTTGAAGTGGGCCACGGAGTTGGTGCCGCCCCCGATCGTCCACTTGGTCGCGGAGATCTGCAGGCCGACCGGCTCACCCTGATAATCGGTGATCCCCAGGTTGGTAGCGTTGATGTCGCCGGTATTGTAACCACGGTTGTTGCGACGACGCAGCACCGTGATGTGTGCCGAGTTGACCAGGCTCTGGTTCACAGTCCAGTTCTCGGTCATGGTGAACGACTGCGTGCGCTGCAGGTTGCCGGACTGGGTGGTGATCAGGATGTTGGTGGGCGAATAGAATGCCGGCGCCTGGTAGCCGTCGATAAAGTAACGGCCATACATGCTGTGGTTTGAATTCATGGTGTAATCGACCCTGGTTACGAACTCGTTGTCCGTCTGCTGCAGCGGTATTGGATAGGAAACCTTGCCGCAGTTATTGGTGTCAACGGTCGGATCGATAACCGGAAAATACTTCTGCAACGCCAGGGCCGCGGCGTTGTAGGTGGGGGTGGTGGCGTACTTGTTGCCGGGCAGCGCGACGCCGGTCAGCGGATCAACCAGGTTGTAGGTCTTATTGTTGTTGCAAACCGCGCTCTCGGTGACGGAGAAGTCGCCTTGCAGGTTGGCCGCCGTGGGCACATAGGCCGTGGTGTTGGACTGCTTCTTGGAGTACTGCAGGCGCTGATAGCCGGCAAAAGCAAACAGCTTGTCCTTCTTGATAGGCCCGCCGAAGGTGCCGCCGTATTCGTTCTGATGCAGAAAATCAGGAGTCTGCGAGTAAAAATTGGTGGAATCGATGTAGTTGTTGCGAATGAACTCAAACGCCGAACCGTGGAAGCTGTTGGTTCCCGAGCGAGTGACGGCATTCACGTAGCCACCGGGATGGGAGCCTTCCTGCGCGCCCAAAGCCGTGGACTCAACGCTGAACTGGCTGAGTGCGTCGGGGAAGGGGAAGGGCAGGTTACCGTTGGCCATGTAGTCCTGGTTGTCGCCGCCATCCAGACGCCAGATGGTGGTGTTGCCCGCGCCGCCGGCAATCGAAATCGAGATGGTTTGGTAGGAGTACTTGGAGCCGGTGAAGTCACCGTTCGGAGCAATATTCGCGCCGCCGGAGATCGACAGCAGGCCGGTGATCTGACGGGAAGAGGAGTTGAGCGGCATTTCGGTGATGTCGCGCTCGTCAACCGTCTGCTTGAAGGATGGGTCTTCGGTCTGCAGGGCCAGGCCTTCGGCCTGCACTTCCACCTCTTCGCCCTTGGCGCCAACTGTAAGCGCGGCATTGATGGAGGCGGCACTGCCTACCTCGAGGACGATGCCCTTCTGGACGTAGGTCTTGAAGCCCTGGGAGGTGATGGTCACCGAGTAAGTGCCCACGGGCATGGACGTGAAGATAAACACGCCGTCGGATCCGGACTTGGCCGCGTGGCTGACGCCGGTGTTCTGTTCGGTCAGTTTAACGTCGGCACCAGGAATCAGCGCACCGCTCGCGTCCGTGACCGTTCCTTTGATGTTGGCCGTTCCGGCAATCTGCGCCTGGCTCCGCATGGAGAACAGGAACAGAACGAGGAAACAACAGACAGTCGCCCAGCGGGCAACCGTTCTGGTTGGTAAAGCTGCAAAATGCATTGTGCCTCCGAATTTGTCTGTAAAGTCGAGTCAATTTGCGTTGCGGACTTGTGGTCTGACCACAATCAAAATGTAAGCATCTTGTCAGAGTCTTTGAATCGTTGTCAATATTAGATTTACGGGATATTTACCTCATTGCGATATGTCCCACCTGATGGATACTATTCATGTGGTCCGACCGATCATTACAAATAAAGGACTTAAATCAAACTTAAGGCTTTAGTAAACGTTTCACGTGTGCTGCTGAAAACTGGCCTCTCAAGCAACTCTTCCAAACCAAAAGGGACGCACTTTTCCTTCCCCGCCCAAGCTGGCTGAAAGTTCTTTCAGAAGATTCCGGTCGTTTCCTTGAGCAGCCGCAGCGCTCTGCCTCAGCCCTGGAAGGCCAGCCGGGCACGGGTCAACTTGACGCCATCCAGACGGCCCAGCAGCGTGACCGCCATCCGCTCCGGATCAAACAGCGAAGCCGCCAACTCCTGCACCTCCGCCGCGGATACCTGCACGATGCGCTCAATCACCTCTTCCGCGGTGATGAAGCGATCAAAGTACATCTCCTGGCGCGCCAAATTGGCCATCCGTGCATTCGAACTTTCCAGGCCGAGCAGGACGTTGCCCTTCACCTGGTCCTTGGTCCGCGTCAACTCCTCGTCGCCCAGCGGCGTGGACTTGATCTGGCAGAGTTCGGCCATGATCAGGTCCACCACCTCCACCGCCTTGGCGGAGCTGGTGCCGGCGTAGATGCACAAGACTCCGGTGTCGCGAAAAGGGCTCATATCGGAGTAGATGGAGTAGGCCATGCCACGCTCTTCGCGAATGGTCTGGAAGAGCCGCGAGCTCATGCCGCCGCCCAGCGCCGTGTTCAGGATCAGCGCCGCGTAGCGCTGCTCGGAGGTGATGCGCGGAGCCTGCACGCCCATGCAGATCTGCACCTGCTCCAGCGACTTCTTGTTGCGCAACTGGATGCGCGCAATCGCCTCCGGTGCGGCCAGTTCGCTCACCGTGGAGCCGGCAGCCAGCGAGGAGAACCGAGCCGCCACCGCCTCCACAAACTGGTCGTGTTCCAGCAACCCGGCAGCCGAGAAGACCATGTTGCCGCCATGGAAGCAGTCGCGGTGATACCCGGCCAGCTGCGCCCGGTCCAGCGAGCGTACCGAATCATTGGTACCCAGAATCGACATCCCCAGCGGATGGCCCTTCCAAAAGCTCTGCGTGAACAGCTCATGCACCAGTACGTCTGGATTGTCCTCGTCGATCTTGAGCTCTTCAAGAATCACGCCGCGCTCGCGCTCAATGTCCTCCAGCGCAAACACCGGATTCAACACCAAGTCCGAGAGCACGTCCAGCGCAATGGGCACGTGCTCCGCCAGCGACTTGACGTTGAAGCAGATGGTCTCTTTGCCCGTAAACGCGTCCAGATTGCCGCCAATGGAATCCATCTCCCGGGCAAGGTCACGCGCGGAGCGCGAACCGGTGCCCTTGAAGAGCATGTGCTCCACAAAGTGCGAGATGCCGGTAACATCCGCCCCCTCGGAGCGGGAGCCGGACCTGATCCACACCCCCATGGCGACAGAACGCAGATAGTCCATCCGCTCGGTGAGAATGGTCAGGCCATTGGGCAAAACAGTGCGGCGGATATTCCGTGGGGTCTCAATCATGGGCAGACTCTGATTGTAGGGCAAAGCGGAAGGAAAAGGGCAAACTCTCGCCCATGCCTCCGTTTTGCCCCGCGCCTTGGGTCGGTCTTCTTGCCCCGGAGCCAGACCACGGGTAATTCGGTTTACACTGGTGTGCGCACGCACTTTCACCTTGCCGACCACCCCAGGACGCCCCATGAAACCTTTTGCTCCACTCTTTCTGCCTTGCCTCTCCTGCCTGATAACGGCCGCCACGCTTGCGGCGCAACCCGCCCCCGCGCAATTCCTGCTCGACCGCAAGGGCGAGACCATTGCCGTGGAGGCTTACGCACCCAATATTGTGCGCGTCACCCTGAGCCTGCAGCAGCAGCCTGCTTTGGCGGCACCGGGGTACGGCGTAATTGCCAAGCCCGCCGCCCAGGGCTGGAAGGCCAGCTCCACCGATGCGGCGGACGTTTTTGCTTCTGGCCGGATGAGCGTCTCCATTGACCGCCCGCATCGCTCCACCAAGCCGCCCGAGCAGACCCAGGTGGACATTTCAAAGTACTTCACCGGCTCCACACCCGGCGCGCACATCGTCTTCCGCGGCGCCAAAGGCGAAAAGCTGCTGGAGATGACCGGCTGGATGCAGGACACGCCCAACCACAAGAACGCCTCCGATCAGGTGCTGCGCGACCGCCGCCCTACGGACGATGCCTTCTACACCGTGGGCGCATCCTTTGCTTCGCCCGACGACGAGCACTACTACGGACTGGGCCAGAACCACGAGGGCTTTCTCGACCATCGCGGCCACCCGGTGCGCTGCTGGAACGACTATCTGGCCACGGCCGGCCCCAGCTTCTGCGTGCCCTTCATGGTCACCAACAAGGGCTACGGCATCTTGTGGGATAACCCCTCGAAGACCACCATCGAGCCCGGCTTCAACGAGCAGACCCGCTGGACCTCCGAGGTGGGCACGCGCGTCTCCTTCTATGTGATCGCCGGCGACACGGCCGACGAGATCTACCAGGGCTACCGGCTGCTGACCGGCCCCACGCCGCTGTTGCCCAAGGCCGCCTACGGCTACATCCAGTGCAAGCAGCGCTACCTGAACCAAGATGAGATGCTGGCCGTGGCCAAGGGATACCGCGACCGCCATCTGCCCGCCGACGTGCTGGTGCTGGACTGGTTCTACTACACAAAAATGGGCCAGATGGACCTGGACCCCAAGTCCTGGCCCGATCCCAAGGCCATGAACGACAAGCTCCACGCCATGGGCTTTGAGACCATGATCAGCGTCTGGCCCCGCTTTGTACCCGCAGACCGCTACTATGACGAAATCCTGAAGAAGGGCTGGCTCCTCAGCTACGCCGACGGCAAGCCCATCGACGGGCTGCCCTACGACAAGGCCGGCTCCGATATTGACACCACCAACCCCGAGGCTGCCGCCTGGTACTGGAAGACGATCCACGAGAACATCATGTCCAAGGGCTTCGATTCGCTCTGGGCCGACGAAACCGAGCCCGACCTGCCGCCCAACGGTGCTTACCTGCACATCGGGCCGGGCACTGAGTTCTTCAATGTTTACCCGCTCTTCCACACCGCCGCGCTCTACGACGGCTTCCGCAAGGACGAGCCCAACCGGCGGGCGCTCATCCTCAGCCGCGACGCCTTTACCGGCGCGCAGCGCAATGGGGCCTTCTTCTGGTCCTCTGACATCTATCCCACCTGGGACACGCTACGCCGCCAGATTCCCACCGGCCTGGACGTGGCCGCCAGCGGCATCACCTATTGGTCCAATGACACTGGGGGCTGGCAGTATCTGCCCGCCGAGCACCATCCGGCCCACAAGCCGCTGCTCGACCCCTCCGACGCTCGTCAGGAAGTGGGCGGCTACGACGACTACCCGGAGCTTTATACCCGCTGGTTTGAGTACGCCAGCTTCCTGCCCATCTTCCGCACCCACGGCAGCCGCCCAGAGAACGAGGTCTGGTCCTACGGCAAGGAGGCGGAGCCGATTCTGGAAAAGTACCTGCGCCTGCGCTACGAGCTGATGCCCTACATCTACTCGCTTGGCTACCAGACCTGGCTCACCGGCGCGCCCTTCCTGCGGGCGCTGCCGCTGGACTTCCCGGCGGACCCCAAGGTGACCGACCTGCGCGACGAATATATGTTCGGCCCGGCCTTCCTGGTGGCTCCGGTCACCGAGCAAGGGGCCACCACCCGGGAGGTATACCTGCCGGCCGGAACCGACTGGTACAACTTCTGGACCGGCGAACGGCTCCACGGCGGCCAGACGATCGTGGCCGAGGCCCCCATCGATACCCTGCCCTTGTTTGTCCGGGCCGGCTCCATAGTGCCCATGGGAACCCTGGTGCTCAGCACCCACGAGCAGCAGAAGATTGCCAGAATTCGGGTTTACCACGGCGCGGACGGCAACTTTTCCCTGTTCAGCGACGACGGAACGACTTACGCTTACGAGCATGGGGCGGGGGCCGTCACCCAGATCCACTGGGATAACGCCAAAAGGCAGCTCGTTCATACTGGGGCCCAGGCCTGGTCGGGGCCCGACAGCGCGGTCGTCGAGTTCGTGAGAGGGGAAAAGTAACCTCAACCCACACCAATACGTCCTTTGCTGCGTCCAATGTAGGAGAGTTGCATGGGAGCCGTCCGAGCGGCTGCTCCGCACCCGGTTCTCTGATTTACAATCACGGAGTAAGCAGGAAAGTTCTGAATGAGGCTTTTTTCGATGAGATCAGGCCGGGCGCTTGTGCGTTTGGTTGTAGTGGGCGCAGCCTTTACGGCTGCCATGTTGGTTGTCGGTTGTGGCAACTCCTACAGACCGGTCGTCACGCCGATCGGCAACAGTGGTCCAGCTGCTGAGGCCACTTCGTATGCCGTTGTCGTGTCGGCGCCTTCCAATTCGACAGGCATCGCAACCATCATCGACTGGTCGGGTGACTCCATCTTGGCGTATGCGCCAGTTGGACCCGGTCCGTTGAGTTTCACTCTCGACGAGCTTGGTTCAGAAGGCTACACGGTTAACCGTGATGGCACCCTGACCAACTTCCCGATCACCACCTCGCTGCAGGCCAAGAGCGTCACCTATTCGACCCTTTCGTCGACGGCGAACGTGGTCAACATGATGACTCCCAGCTCCGGCATGTGGGCCACCGATTTGACGGGCAGCTATGTCGACCTCTTTACCGGCTCTCCGGAGTCCTACAAGCTCTCCATTCCCGCGGCCACAACGCCGGTGATGGTGGCAGGCAGCCCCACGCTGCAGGGCCAGCGCGAATACGTGGTGGCGCAGAACTTCTCGGATCCAACCGGCTTGGCCTGCAACACTACGCCTACCGCGATGGGCAATGGTGTGGTGGTACCGGTTGAGATCTCGTCCTATACGCCCGACACCCCGATCAACGTCGGCGTATGCCCGGTCTGGGCCGTACAGTCCAACGATCAGCGCCGTCTGTTCGTGGTGAACCGCGGCGATGACACCATCACCGTGGTCAACACGGTCAACAATGCGCTGGACTGCAATGGGGATCCAACTGGAAAGGCCTGCGTTCCCTTCCAGAGCCAGGTCGGTGCCTGGATTACAGGCCATCCCACCATCAAGTTGCCTGCTGGCTCCGGTCCGGTTTCTGCTGAATACAACTCCGCAAAGCAGCAACTGGTCGTGGCTAACTACACTGGCGGTACCATCAGCGTCATTGATGTGCCCGTGGACGAGTACGGCAACGACGCCAACACCTATGCCACCAGCAACTGCGTTCCCGATGGTATAACCTGCGTGAGCATCAACGGTGCAACCTACCTGATCACCAGCGGCTTCGGCACCATCCACACTATCAAGGTGGGTAACACCACCAACCCCTATCCGGCCAGCGTCACCGTGCTTTACGACGGCAGTCGTGCTTACACGGCCAACCAGGGCGACGACAGCGGCACCGGAAACGGCACTGTCTCGGTGGTGAACCTGACCAGCTATCAGGTGGAGAAGACTCTGGCGGTTGTTGGTCATCCGCGCACCGTGGTTTCCACGCAGAACTCCACCATTGCCAAGATCTACGCTGCCGCGCCCGATAGCCCTTACCTGACCATCATCAAGGACTCCGGTACCGCGTCCGACTCGATTGACACCGCCATCCTGGTGGAAGGAAATATTGTGGACGTCCGCGTAACCACCCAGAACGGCAACAGCGGCAACACTCTCTACTCCAGCCGTACCCCGGGCTATGGACAGCCCTGTTCGCTGCCTCCGGGCAGCGCCGGTCTGCCCTCTCCCCTCACCCTGGCTGGTTGCCGCCAGATCCCGTAACCTGTACTGGAAACTCTGAACTTCCAAAGGCCATCCCACAAGGGGTGGCCTTTGTTTTTGCCACCTTTGGGTTAGAACTCTCTAACCTTTTCGTTGGACTGACACCCCTCCAAGCCCTCCTTTACGATCTTCCTAGTTGTGGAGTTCTACGGGCCAGATTTGTATCAGAATGCGCCAAGCAGAGCGCGCATGAAGGGGAAAGAAGCAATGCCAAATAGTGCCCGGAAGACTTCTGAGGATGATCGAAACCCTGTCGTTGTTACCACTTTGAGCAGCCCCCTCGCTGCCCCCGCAAACCCAGCCAAGAACAACGACAGCTGGGAGTTCCTGAGCAACGAGCAGGCTCGCACCCTGCGCACCATCTGCGACCGCATCATCCCCGAAGACGACTTCCCCAGCGCCTCGCAGGCCGGAGTCTTGAATTTCATTGACCACCAGTTGTCCCAGCGCCTTCGCGCCCATCGCGAGACCTACCGGCTGGGCTTGGAAGCTATTGAGGAGATAAGCCGCAACCGCTTTGGGCGGGAGATCTCCTGGCTCCAGCGTCCGCACCAGGCTGAGGTGCTGGCTGAGTTTGAGCGCCTCCACAAAGAGATCTTCGACATCTTCCGCAGCCATACGGTAGAGGGCTACTACGGCCCCCAGCGCACCATGAAAGGCTCCTCGTTTGCACCGCCGCGACCGCCCAGTTCGGGCTCGTCCGATTTGTAGACGCGCGCCTGCAGCCTACGTAGTCAAAAAAACAGGCTTGTCCACCTCCTTCCGTTTCCAAGTACACTGGGAGTGCGTGTTTCCCCGCGCGAGGTATTCCCCTGTGGCCATCGCCAAGAAAGGCTCCTTGCGGGCCTTCATGGACTATCTGATTCTGTTCAGCGGCATCTCCACCGCGTCCAACCTGGCGCGCACCCAGGGCCGTGCCCTGCTTACGCGCGGGGTCTTCCTCTTCCGCCAGCCCAAGCCGCAGCCTGCCAAGCCCCACAATCCCAACCAGCAGCAGTAGTTTTTCAAATTAGAATCGAGAATGTATGCCGATCACCCGCGAACAGGCCCTGGATTTCTTCCGCTCTCCCGATCTGCTTGGCCTTGGTTTTGAGGCCGATGCCGTGCGCCGCCGTCTGCACCCGGAGGGCGTGGTCACCTACATCATCGATCGCAACATCAACTACACCAACTTCTGCACCGAGTTCTGCAGCTTCTGCGCCTTCTACCGGCCATTGAAGGGCGCGCGCTCCGAAGAGGGCTACATCCTCGACTTCGACACCATCTACGAGAAGATTGCGGAGACCGAGGAGATGGGCGGCACCGGTGTGCTGATGCAGGGTGGCGTGCATCCCGACCTGAAGATCGAATGGTTTGAGAAGCTCTTCAGCGGCATTAAACAGCGCTTTCCCAAGATCTGGCTGCACTGCCTCACCTCCAGCGAGATTCTGGCCATCGCCCGTTATTCCGACCTCACGCTCGAGGAGACCTTGATCCGCCTGCGCGCCGCGGGCCTGGACTCCATCCCCGGCGGCGGCGCTGAAATTCTGGACGATGACGTCCGCAAGCGCGTGGCCCGCATCAAGTGCTCCACCGAAGACTGGCTCAGCGTGCACCGCCTGGCCCACCAGATGGGCATGCGCACCACCGCCACCATGATGTTCGGTATGGGCGAAACCTTTGAACAGCGCATCAACCATTTTGAGGTGATTCGCCGCCTGCAGGACGAGACCGGGGGCTTTACAGCCTTCATCCCCTGGAGCTTCCAGCCCAAGCACACCGCGCTCGGCGGCCGTGGCTGGGACGAGGTGACCAGCGTGGAATACCTCAAAACCCTGGCCATTTCGCGGCTCTATCTCGACAATATTGAGAACGTGCAGGCCAGCTGGGTGACGCAGGGGCTGAAGGTGCTCGAACTCGGCCTCCACTTTGGCGGCAACGACGTGGGATCGGTCATGCTCGAAGAGAACGTGGTGAAGGCCGCCGGCACCTCCAACTGCACCACGGAAGAAGAACTAAGGAGAATCATCCGCGACGCCGGTTTCAAACCGGTGCAGCGAGATACGCTCTACCGGACGATGTTCTTGAACTAGTACCGTGACCGCATGGTGAAGTAATCAAGAGTATGGACTGTGGGTGCCCCAGGTCTCGATTCTGAGACCTGGGAGGGCACAAATCTATGCGTTCACGGTACTAGAGCATTTTTCCTTTTGGGCTAGACTTCCGTGCCACATCCATTTCCGCGTTCTTTGCGGAAATGGGTGGGAAACCTAAGAAAACCAAGTCTACACCATTCCACAAAATGCTCCAACGGCGGAAAGCCCGGTTCCGATCATTCCAAGATGATGGGGTGCCCCAGAGCCTGCCCTGAGCGAAGTCGAAGGGTCTCGATTTTGAGACCTGGGATCGAAGGAACTCAGACTTCGGTCGATAGCCACGCATCAAAGGCTCGTAATGGGCCGGATGGCATCCCTCGTGCCCGGAAGATCGTCTTCTGTCCGCAACGCCAGGCTCGACAAACTCCAACCTGTCCATTTACAGCAACTTACAGCCACTTTGAGCCCTTGTAGCCAACCCTGTGTTCCTGGGACGCCTTTCCCTCCCCCAGCCCCTCCAAAACTCCCCTCCCAGCGCGTAAACTAGACCCATGGCAGAGATTCAGCGCAGAAAGACCCCCACCGTCCAAATCGGCCACGTTCGCGTTGGTTGGGAAGTGCCCGTCGTGGTGCAGTCCATGACCAACACCGACACGGCTGACGTCGCCTCCACCCTCGAACAGGTGGCCGCCCTCGCCCTGGCCGGATCTGAGATTGTCCGCGTCACGGTGAACAACGAGCTGGCCGCCGCCGCCGTTCCCTCCATTGTTGAAGGCCTGGAGAAGCGTGGTCTGCGCGTGCCCATCGTGGGCGACTTCCACTACAACGGCCATCTCCTGCTCAAGCAGTTCCCGGAGACCGCCCGCGCCCTGGCCAAGTACCGCATCAATCCCGGCAACGTTTCGGTCGGTCGCAAGAACGACGACAACTACCGCATCATGATTGAGTGCGCGGTGAAGAACCAGAAGCCGGTCCGCATCGGCGTCAACTGGGGCTCGCTGGACCAGTCCCTGCTGGCGCGCATGATGGACGAAAACCAGAAGCTCGCCGCGCCCCAGCCCCTGCGCGAGGTGATGCTGGAAGCCATGATCGCCAGCGCGCTCGAGTCCGCGCAAGCCGCCGAGCAGTACGGCCTCCGCCACGACCAGATCATTTTGTCCGCCAAAGTCTCCGGCGTCCGCGATCTCATCGACCTCTACACCCGGCTGGGCTCCCGCTGCGACTATGTCCTGCACCTGGGACTGACCGAAGCCGGCATGGGCGCCAAGGGCCTGATCGCGTCCACGGCGGCGCTGGCTCCGCTCCTGCTCGCGGGCATTGGCGACACCATCCGCGTCTCGCTCACCCCCAAGCCCAACGGCGACCGCACCGAAGAGGTGCAGGCCGCGCAGCAGATTCTGCAATCCCTCCAGATCCGCAGCTTCATGCCGCAGGTTACCAGCTGCCCCGGCTGCGGCCGGACGACCAGCACCTACTTCCAGGAACTGGCCGAGCAGATCCAGACCTACCTCCGCACCTCCATGCCGGAGTGGCGCAAGCAGTACCCCGGCGTTGAGGAGTTGAAGCTGGCCGTGATGGGCTGCGTGGTCAATGGCCCCGGCGAATCCAAGCACGCCAACCTCGGCATCAGCCTCCCCGGCACTTTTGAGGAGCCCAAAGCGCCGGTCTACGTGGACGGCAAGCTCTACACGACTCTGCGCGGGGATGGAATCGTTGCGGAGTTCAAAGAAATTCTCGATAAGTACGTTGAGAGCCACTACGGCGCAGGTGCTACGCTTTCAACCGTCACCCACTAAGCCGCAACTGCAATGTAGCGCGGCCCTCCTGGGCTGCTGTCTCCGGGCGACATCCCCGTCGCCCGGTTTTGCATGCAGCTTACAAATGTCCTCTGAACTACGCAGTCAAAGAGCGCGGATCGGAAGCTCTGCGCAACGGTCAGCCAGGCGGCTTCCCGAGCCATAAGCCGAGCAACACGCATAAAGGGTCTCTTCACCATAAAATGACTCTAATAACGAAACACTACGCTAGTGTAGTGCGTCAGTCATAGCGTCTTTTATTCTCGTCCCACAATGAGCCAAACGGATTGGTCAGCATTCCCTCGGGGGCTAAAGCCCGTACCCTTCAAAACCGATAAACGATCATCTGCTTGAGACACTACGCTAGCAGTTCACGCCGCTGCCCATAAAACCGCCATCCACAGCCACCACGGTGCCGGTTACAAACGAGGCGGCCTCTGAAGCCAGAAAGATCGCTGGTCCCACAAGCTCTTCCGGTCGGCCAAAGCGATGCATCGGCGTGCGCATCAGGATCTCCGCCCCGCGCGGCGTGCCATTGATGAGCTTGGTGTTGAGCGGCGTGGGAATCACGCCTGGCGCAATGGCGTTCACGTTCACGCCCTGCCCGGCCATCTCCACCGCCAGAGTTTGCGTGAGAGAAACCACGGCGCTCTTGCTGGCCGAGTAGGCCGCCACCTGGAAATAACCCGCGAACGAGGTAATGGAGGCAATGTTGATGATCCGCCCATAGCCGGCCTTGGCCATGGTGACGCCAAAGACCTGGCAGGCGCGCAAGGTGCCGGTCAGGTTGGTCTCCATCACCCGCGCCCACTCTGCCTCCGGAACCTCCAACGTGGGCAGCTTGTGGGTAATGCCGGCAGCATTGACCAGAATGTCCACCTTGCCGAACTCGGCCAGAACCGCGTCGTGCAGCCGTACCAGGGAGGCGCGGTCCAGCACATCGGAGGCGCAGCGGAGGGTCCGGCGTCCCAATGCTTCGATAGCGGCGGCGGCTTCTTCCACTTTGGCCAGATTCCGGCTGGTGGGAACCACATCGGCTCCGGCGCGGGCCAGCCCCAGGGCAATCTCCAGGCCCAGGCCCTGGTTTCCACCCGTGACCACGGCCACACGTCCACTCAAATCAAACAGTTGCAAGCTCATCTGCCCATCCTAATCGGTGCCCGCGGTTGGCACTTCGACCCCGGATCAACTCCGCCGCGCGCCAGGAAAACGTTGTCTTCAATTTAGCACTTGGCCAACCGTCCCAGTGCGCAAACCACGGCGTCCCGATTGGTGGTCTCGTTACATACAGGTCTGACCTCTATGGTTTATTTTATGTGAGGTATGGAAAAACTTTTGATTCCCACTCATCCGCGCCGTTGGGACTGCGTCAGCTTGGGCGAAGTCATGCTTCGTCTCGATCCCGGCGAGGGCCGCGTTCACACTACCCGCACCTTTCAGGCGTGGGAGGGTGGCGGCGAATACAACGTAGCTCGCGGCCTTCGCCGCTGCTTCGGCATGAAGTCTGCCATCGTCACCGCGCTGGCCGACAACCCGGTTGGCCGTCTGGTGGAGGACTTCATCCTCCAGGGTGGCGTCGATTCAAGCCTCATCAAGTGGTTCCCGTACGACGGCATTGGCCGCACCGTGCGCAACGGCCTCAACTTCACCGAGCGTGGCTACGGCGTACGCGCCGCAGTGGGCTGCAGCGATCGCGGCAACACCGCCATCAGCCAGGTAAAGAAAGGCGACTTCGACTTCGAGTCTATCTTTGGACCTGACAATGGTTCGCGCTGGCTACACACGGGCGGCATCTTTGCGGCTCTCTCTGACTCCACGGCTGAAGTCTGCGCCGAGGCCATGGACGCGGCCAACAAGTACGGCACCCCGGTGAGCTACGACCTGAACTATCGCCCGTCTCTATGGAAGTCGATTGGCGGCGAGAAGAAGGCTCAGGAAGTGAACCAGGAGATCGTCAAGAAGGTCGACGTCCTGCTCGGCAACGAAGAGGACTTCTCGGTCATGCTAGGTGTTGAGATCAAGGGCGTGAGCGACGACTTCAACGAGCTGCCCATTGAGGGCTACAGTGAGATGCTGCGCGAAGTGGCCTCGCTCTACCCCAATCTGAAGGTGATTGCCAGCACGCTGCGCACGGCCCACACGGCCAGCCGCAACGCCTGGGGCGCCATCGCTCTGGTGGAAGGCGAGATCGTCCACGTTCCCCAGCGCGAAATCGATATTCTCGATCGCGTAGGCGGCGGCGACAGCTTTGCTTCAGGCCTGGCCTACGGCTTCCTGACCAATGCCGGCGCACAGACGGCCATCGAGTACGGCGTGGCCCACGGCGCGCTTGCCATGACCACCCCCGGCGACACCTCCACCGCTTCGCTCTCTGAAGTGAAGAAGGTGATGAAGGCCGGCACGGCTCGCGTGGACCGCTAAACCAACCAGAAGGCCCGACAACCGTCGGGCCCTCTGACGAGAGGAATAAAAAAATGGCAGAAACTATCAAGGAAGCAATTGAGCGCGTAGGTCTGATCCCCGTGCTCCGCGCCAAGAACAAGGTGCAGGCTCTGGCCGTCGTCAAGGCCATGCTGGCCGGCGGCGTCAACACCGTGGAAGTCACCATGACCGTCCCCGGCGCGGTTGACGTGCTCAAGGCCCTCAAGGCCGAGTACGGCAACGACCTGCTGCTCGGCTCCGGCACCGTAACCACCGCCGAGCAGGCGCAGGCCACCATCGACGCCGGCGCTGAGTTCGTCATCAGCCCCTGCCTCAACCTGGACGTGATCCGCTGCACCAAGGCCAACGGCAAGCTCAGCTGCCCCGGCGCGCTCACCCCGACTGAGGTCATCACCGCCTGGAATGCGGGCGCGGACGTGGTCAAGATCTTTCCCTGCTCGGCCATGGGCGGCGCAAGCTACCTGAAGGCTCTGCTGGCTCCCTTCCCGTTCCTGCAGCTCATCCCGACGGGCGGCGTCAGCGTCTCCACGGCCAAGAGCTTCCTGGATGCCGGCGCACGCGCCCTCGGCGTTGGCTCTGACCTCGTCAACCTGAAGGCCATCGAAGACGGCAAACCGGAGATCATCACCGAGCAGGCCAAGGCCTACCTCAAGGTCTTCGAAGAGTACCGCGCCGCCAAGAAGTAGTTTTTCTACTTGTTCTGACAGCAATGGGCGACGCTTCGGCGTCGCCCATTGCTGCTTTCGATCTCAAAATCAACTCCCCCCACCACCAAGCTGTCTTATTGACCAAAACCGCGCCATCTCGACGCTTGCTGCAACGATAGTAGGCGTATTGGTCTTTTGAATGGCAGACCGGCATACTATCAGCACGGAGAACGCATGAATCTGATGATTGTCGAAAGCCCGAACAAGGTGAAGAAGATCAAGACCTTTCTGGGCCCGGGGTGGGACGTTGCCGCCAGTGTTGGCCACGTGCGCGACTTGCCCGTGAAATCGCTCGGAGTGACCACGCCCGACTACCAGCTTCAATATGAGTTCACGGAGCGCGGCAAGGGCGTTATAGAGGGCCTGAAGCCCCGTGCCGAGCGCGCCGATCAAGTCTATCTGGCCACCGATCCCGACCGCGAGGGTGAAGCGATTGCGTGGCACCTCAAGGAGACGTTGCAGCTCAAGAAATACCAGCGTGTGACCTTCGATGCCATCACCGAGGATGTGATTCAGAAGGCGCTCAAGCAGCCTCGCCAGCTGGACATGAACCTTGTCCATGCGCAAGAGGCAAGGCGCGGCGCGGATCGGCTGGTAGGCTACAAAGTCTCACCGGCGCTCTCCCGGCAGACCGGCATCGCTGGTTTGAGCGCGGGCCGCGTGCAAACCGTGGCCGTGCGCCTGGTTGTGGAGCGCCAGCGCGAGATCGAGAACTTCAAAACCACCAAGCACTTTGGAGCTGAGGCCATCTTTGACGGTCCAGAATGGGAGGATGGGAGATGGACGGCGCAGTGGGATACCGCGCCCTTCCTCAAGGAGGATGAAAAGTACATCCTCGACTCTGCCCTGGCGGAACAAGCTGCTCTGTGCCGCGCTTTCCTGGTAACCGCAGCGGCCACCAAGCCGGCCCGCAAGGCACCGCCCGCACCCTTCACCACCGCGACCCTCTTGCAGGCGGCCAGCGTCACCCTTGGCTACAAACCTGACCAGACCGCCATGCTCGCCCAAAAACTCTTTGAGCAGGGCTTGATTACCTACCACCGCACCGACAGCCAGAACTTCTCTGCCGAGGCTCTGGCGGAGATTCGTGCGTTTGCCCAGGAGAACCATCTTCCCATCCCGCCCAAACCCCGGACGTGGAAGTCGAAGAAGGGCGCGCAGGAGGCTCACGAGGCGATCCGGCCAACTCACCTGCAGGATCGCAACGCCGGCGAGGACGACTACCAACGAAGACTCTATACCCTCATCTGGCAGCGCGCCGTAGCCTCCCAGCTTGCCGACGCCGAGTACAGCGTGAACACCATCACGATGGAGGCGCAGCAGGGCGCACAGACGTTTGTGTTCAAAGCCACGGGGCGAACGCTCACCGTCCCCGGCTGGCGCGCTCTGACGGCCCAGGACGCCGCGGAAGAGGCCGAGGACAATGCCGAGGGGCAAGAGGACAACAATGGAGCTGTCCCGGTGGTTCGTGCCGGCGCCGCTCTGGAATCCACCAGCACCCGGCTCCTCAACAAGCAGACCAAACCCCCGAACGGGTACACCCAGGCCAGCCTCATCAAGAAACTGGAGAGCGAAGGCATTGGACGGCCCTCCACCTACCCGGCCATTCTCAAGAACATCATCACTCGCAACTACCTGATCGAGGGCAAGAAGATCCTCACCGCCTCCGACCTGGCCAAGCTGCTGATCGACTCGCTCACCGGAAAATTTCGCTTTGTCGAGTACGACTACACCCGCGGACTGGAGGAGGAACTGGACGACATTGCCAGTGGCAAGGCGCAATACCTCAGCGTGGTGTCGGCGCTCGACGGCCTGCTCAATATCGAACTCAGCCAACTCCACATCGAGCGCCAGACCGTGATCGCGGCACCCAGGCCTGCGGGGGAGGCAGCACCATCAGGCCCCGAAGCCGGCATCCCCTGCCCCAAGTGCAAGGCAGGCCGTCTGCGCCGTCCCACCGGCAAAGACTTCTACGGTTGCGACCAGTTCCGTCAGGGGTGCACATTTATCGTCAGCGTCGTGGTCGCCAAGAAAAAGCTCACGGACAAGCAGATCGAGACCCTATGCACCAAAGGCAAGACCGCCCTGCTCAAGGGCTTCACCAGCAAGCTGGGCAAGCCTTTCAACGCTTTTCTGGTTTGCAGCGAGGCCACCGAGTGGAAGACGAAGTTCGAATTTGAGCCGAGGTGATAGAGCGCCGGGTGAACTCCGGCAACGCGAAGATTCTCGCCCATGAAAATGGATTGCAGACATCTGAACAGCAGGGACAAACGCCGACGGCAGATGGAGTCAAATGATGAAGAAGGCAGGTGGCCCGGTCATGTCTTTTCACACTGGATTCTCCCTCAATGGACTGTGCCCCATTTAAAACGCGCTCTTTGCGTTTTGAGTGGGAGACCACGATCCCCACCCGCCCGCTCATCGCAAAGTACGCGATGAACGGGGCACAGAGTTTTCGGCTCTCCGCCATTCTCATGACTGGGCCACCAGCCACCCAGATGCTCGGCGCAGTCATCGGCAAAACCCTCGGCGCGCTCGACTCCGGCTCGGGCACCATCCTGGTGCTGGTTGCGCTGCAGTAACGGAGGCGCGAGCTTTTGGTCTGTCGACAACGATTACTGGCGAACGCCTAGCCGCATTCGCCTTGGAGGAATTCTATAAAGGCTTCTATTTGGTATCTCTCGTTTGGGTTGCTCGCCGGGTTCGGTCTGGCAATCGCCCTTTCAGCCAGCGCCGATGGGCAAGACTCGCAGAGTAGGCCAGTGACAACAGGAACTTCACCGCGCAATCTTAATCTGACCCCTGGCAATCAGGCTACCCCGACCTGGATGCTCTATAGGATGTTCTTCGGACACTATGTCCATCTTGAGAGCGCGGCGCAATGGGCTGAAGAACAGGGCTTGCCTGTCGATTCGAAGGGGTATCGCACACACCACCAGCGCGCCGCAGGCCTGTCGGAATCCGAGGGCGAGACTCTGAGACAGGTTGTCGAAGATGCCGATAGGGCGCTCAAGGCCATAGATGCTCAGGAGAATACCCTTCAGATTGCCAGGCGTCAGCAGTTCGAGGCCGATGCACAGAAGGCTCGTGCGGAGGCTGCCACCCACTGCCACAACCCGGATGGGGATTGCAAACCGAAGATCAAGCCCACCGACGAGGAAGTCAATGCTGGGATCAAGAGCGAGAAGTACAAGGTTCTCCCGCCCTCTCAGGAAGAAGCCGCGCTGAGGGACCAGATACAAGCATTGAATAAGGACCGCGAGAGAGTGATTCTCGACCATGTGCACCAACTCAAGTCTCAATTGGGCGAAACTTCGTTTCAGAAGCTGGATAGCTGGGTGAACTCCTTCACGCGCTCCTCAGCCACGACAATGATGCCGTCCAAGAGACTCCTTCCCAGCGATCCGGGATACGACGAGCAGCGCAAACAACTGCCCGCCTGGAGGCAAGGGATGCCAAGTGGAGAGGGAAAATGAAGAAGAGCGTCTTCCTTTTCATCTCCTTACTCATCTTGTGCTTTTCGGTTGAGTCTCGCCCTTGCGGCGCTCAGGCTTTCACCGTGTATTCAACTACGGTCATCCAACCCAGCTCGGTCGACCTGCAATGCAAGGATTACAACTACGTATCGGGCTCCTACAACGCATCAGTGGCCTGTACTTTGACCTCCTCTGCTCAGGGCACGGTGAACTGCGGGAGCTATGATTCAGAATCCTGCAGCTATAATTTTTACAAAATCTCCGACGCAGTCTATTCCAGCACCGGAACCTTCTATGGCTGGTTGGCAGGGGAGCGGCGTTTTCTCCTTCGTCCGGATGACCCTCTACTCGAAAGATATGCGATGTGAGTTGGAAGCTCACTCTAAGTCACCCACCGAATCACTGCCTGCGCGCCCCCTGTTCCGCAACCACCCCTGCAAACCGCTTGATCTACCTTGACAAAGACGCCAGGACCGACAAACTCCTGGTGGGGATGTCTGCTTCAAGCAAAAAGTCCCGGCCGCTGGTGGGAGCGGCCGGGACCAAAGAGACTACTCAGTTACTGTCAACGTGAAGGATGCGGTTTGGGTGGGACTGGCGCCATTGGACGAGTTGGCGGAAACTGTGGTTTTTGCCTCCACCGTTACCACATGCGTGCCCAATGGAGTGACGGTTTGAATGATGCTGCCACCGCAGCCGATCACACCACCAGTCATCATGACACCCATCACCAGCAGAAGCAGCATACCGCGCATCCGAGCTGTGAACGACCGACGCCGCCATGCAACCAGTCCGCCCAGCATCAGGCCAGGGAGGAAGAAAACTCCAGCCAGTGTCACCCCTGAGGTGGTTTCGTTCATGGCGATCTTAGCCGTGCCGCTGCCGGTTGTGGTAACCGTGAGCGTCGAGGTCTGAACCGTATTCGATCCGTCCGCAGTGACGCTGGGCGGCACAAAGGTGCAGGTGACGCCGGCCGGCAGGCCCGAGCAGGAGAAGGCCACCGTCCCCACGTATCCGCCCGTCGGAGTGAAGGTGAAGGTCGTGGTTGCCGATTTTCCCGCCTCCACGGTAAGGCTCGACGGATTCACGGTCATGGTGTAGCCAGCGCTTGCCGAGGGGCTGATGTTGAGGTCGGAACTCGTGCTGGTAACACCATCAGCGTCCGCCACCTTCACGCTGAACGATCCAGAGCAAGTCGGAGTACCAGTAACAGCACCCGTCGCTGTGTTCAGCGCCAGGCCAGCAGGCAGCGTGCCCACAATCGAGTATGTGTAAGGCGTCGTTCCCCCTGAAACCGTCAGCGCGCCGGAGTTAAACGCCGCGCCCACCGTTCCTGCCGAGTTTGAACCCCAAGTGACCGAAAGCGCGGAGCTAATGGTGATGGGGCAAGCCGTATCCGCAGCGCCGTTCGCGTCGGTCACCTTCACGCTGAAGGTACCGCCAGCAGTCGGCGTACCGGTAATCGCGCCCGTCGAGGTGTTCAACGTAAGACCCACGGGAAGCGTGCCCACGATGGAGTAGGTGTAAGGCGCCGTGCCGCCGGTCACCGCTATCGGGCCGGAGTTGAACGCCACGCCTGCTTCGCCGGTCGTCGTTGCCGCGCAGGTGACCGAGAGCGCAACCGAACTGCTCGAACACTGGCCGGCAACCGGGAGTGTTCCCACGAATGGATCGTAATGCGTCTCGCCGGTCGTCGCAATACTTGCCGCGATGAGGATACCGCCCATCTGGTTGGTACTGCTCAAGGATGCGTTCGGAGCAAGGAAAACTCCATCGAACTGGGCGTTGATTGTCACCGCGTTTGCATTGGGGAAATTGAACAAGATGTTCCCCGCGTTAGCATCCGTTACCGTCGATCCTTGGAAGAGAATGTTATACGGCAATGTGTCGCTTGTGCCGGCGACATTGATGATTGCCGTTGAGCCGGTCGGAACTTCAAGATCGAGATTCTGGTTGCCTTGGAACTGAGCCTGCGTGAGGTTGAACACGTTGGTCGTTGCGTTTGGACCATAGAGCAGAAGCCACGAGGGGTTGTAATGCTGCGAACTGGATGGGCATCCGCCTCCGGGCACGATCGATCCGGAATTATTCACCGTACAAATAACTCCAGTCGCCGACAAGGCAGCCAGCTTCGCGCTCAGGGAATTCATCTCCGATCCGAGTGTTGCGAAATCGATGGGCGATATTCCACCCGTCACGAGCTTTGATCCCGTATACAGGCTCCCCGAATAGTTCTCGTTCGCAAAACCGAAGTTCGCGCTGGTTGCCGTGGACGAATAGACGTTGCCGCCCGCGTTCACCCAGAACTGATTGCTGGTTGGAATTCCGCCTCCCGCAACGATGGCGTAAGGGCCGCCGTTCTCCGCGGCCAAGGCAATGTAGGGATCGCCGCTACGCAAGCCGGAGCCAATGGTTGTGGCTTGTAGCACTCGGCCTTGCGCTGCGATTCTTCCGGTGATGTCAACCCCGTCGTTAATGTCTCCATTCAGGGCCACCATGTTATAGGCGCTGGCTACACCAAACGCACAGCTGCTGTTTTCACTCGGCTGAACGATGGTGATCGCGCAAGCCGTGCTGGTGGCCCCGTTCGCGTCCTTGACCTGGACAGAGAACGTGCCCGCAGAAGTCGCCGTGCCCGTGACCGCGCCCGTCGAAGCGTTCAGGCTCAATCCGGCTGGCAATGAGCCCACGATGGAGTACGTGTAAGGCGCCGTGCCGCCCGAGACCGTCATCGGACCCGAATTGAACGCCACACCCACTTCACCCACCGTCGTTGCTGCACAAGTGGCTGAAAGAACCGTGTTGATAGTGATCGCGCAGGCCGTGCTGGTGGCCCCGTTCGCGTCCTTGACCTGGACGCTGAACGTGCCAGAAGCAGTCGCCGTGCCCGTGATCGCGCCCGTCGAAGCGTTCAGGCTCAATCCGGCTGGCAATGAGCCCACGATGGAGTACGTGTAAGGCGCCGTGCCGCCCGAGACCGTCATCGGACCCGAATTGAACGCCACACCCACTTCACCCACCGTCGTTGCTGCACAAGTGGCTGAAAGAACCGTGTTGATAGTGATCGCGCAGGCCGTGCTGGTGGCCCCGTTCGCGTCCTTGACCTGGACGCTGAACGTGCCAGAAGCAGTCGCCGTGCCCGTGACCGCGCCCGTCGAAGCGTTCAGGCTCAATCCGGCTGGC